>NZ_JARKII010000011.1:0-158219 GCF_029309855.1 Chelatococcus sp. XZ-Ab1
CCATCGAGGACGCGCGGTTCCCGTCCCACCTGCAGGCGGCGAATGTCCAGGCCATCATCGCCGGGCTGGCGGGCAAGCTCGACGTCGCCGGCGGCGCGATCGCCGGCAATCTGGCGGTCGGGGGAGAGTTCACCTACGGCAAGGCCAAGGCGATCTCGGGCACCGACCTCGATGCTCTGACGACGCCCGGCTTCTACGACGGCAGCAATCTCGCAAATGGGCCAACCGGCGCAGGCAGCAGCACCTGGTACTACGTACAGGTTCAGCGGCACAGCAATTCGGGCCTCTACGTCGAGCAGATCGCGACCGCCCTCAACCACAGCAACGGAGCGAGCTGGAAGCGCCTTTGCGTCAACGGCGCCTGGCAGCCGTGGCGGCAGATGTGGGACGCCCAGACCTTCGACCCTGCGTCCAAGCTCAATATGTCCGGCGGCAATCTGACCGGGACGCTGCTCGCGATCGACCGGCTGACCGCCCGGGCGGCGGCCAACGGCAACGCGCATGTCTGGCTGCAGGATCCTGCCGGCAACAACCGTGCGCTGTTCTATTGGGACCGTAACACCGGCGATGCGCACCTACGGGTCTATGTCGACGATGGCAACGGGACCGCAGTCCCTGCGGGCACGATTTCGCTTCGCGCCAACGGCACGGTCGACTTCAACGGCAACACCATCTGGCACGCCGGCCACAAGGCGACCGCGGCCCAGTTCCGCGCGGGCACGGCGAACACGATCCTGACCTCGGATAACGTCTGGGCGGCGGCCGGCTACGTCGGCCTGTCCGGTGCCGCGGGCTCGACCCTCGCGGCGGGCACCTACGCGCCGAACTTCGGCGCAGGCCTCAACTTCCACAACGTGCTCGGCGGCAACGTTACGATCGGCAACCCGACGAATGCCAAGGCAGGCCAGACCGGCCTGATCGTCCTTCAGCAGGACGCGACAGGCGGCAGGACGGTGGCGTTCGGATCGGCATGGCGCTTCGCCAACGGGAATGCCCCAAGCATGAACACAGGCGCCAGCCGGACCAACGTCGTCGCCTATCAGGTGCTGCACAGCGGATTCGTGATCGGCTCCAGCATCGCGGGGCTGGTGTAATGATCCCCGGTCTCGCCAATGCCCTTCTCGTCGGCGGCAGCGTCGTGCCGGGCTCGGCGGCTTTCACGTCTCCGGGCACCTCTCAATGGGTGTGCCCGCCCTACAACATCCTGCGCATCCGCGTGTGGGGCGCCGGCGGATCCGGCAGCGCGACCTGGGCGGGCACCAGCTACGACGGCGCCAATGGTGGCCCGTCGTCGTGCGGCACCGTCTCCGCCGGCGGCGGCCAAGGTGGGCGGCGCTATGCCGGCGGCTACGGCGCGGGCGGCACTGGCGGTGCGGGCACGACCGCGAACGGCGGCGCTGGCAGCGCCGGCTATGCCTATACGGGCGGCCATGGCGGCCATGCTCCCAGCGGTGGTGCGGGCACGCCGGGCACCTCCGGCCAGGGCGTGTGGTCGGCCAATGGCGGCTATCCGGGCGGCGGATCAGGTGGCGTCGTGGGCTATGGTGCGCCGGCCGGTGGCGGCGGCGGTGCGGGCGGCTATTCGGATGTCACATTCACGGCCGGAGCGCCGGGGGCGCCGGTGCCCGGAGAAACCCTGACGGTTGTCGTCGGCACAGGCGGCGCACCGATCTCCGATGGCTGGGAACAATCCGGCCAGGGCGGACACGGCCGCGTGCTGACGGATTGGAGCTGATGCAATGGCGCTTGCGATCCAAATGAATGGACAATGGGAACGCTGGGACGGCTGGCTCGGCGAGGCCCGCCACAACACGCTCGACGTTGAGCGCTGCTGGTCGCCGGCCGAGCTGGAAGACGCAGGGCTCGCCGTCATCCAGCCGGCCTTGATACCGCCCGGCAAGGTGCCGGTCGGTCAATCGAGCTTGGTCGATGATGGCGGCGCGCCACGCGAGGTCTATGCGCTTGAGGATGAGCCGCTGCGCCCGTTGACGGCGCGGCAACTCCGTCTTGGCCTCATCACCAACGGCATCGCGCTCTCGGATGTCGAGGCCGCGATTGGCGGCGTCGAGGATGAGACCGAGCGGGCCGCTGCGCAGGTCGAGTGGGAGTATGCCTCTGAGTTCGTGCGCCATCATCCGCTGATCGACCAGATCGGGGCCGCGCTCGGCCTGACGCCGGCGCAAATCGACACGATGTGGCAGGGAGCGCAGTCGCTGTAACTTGGCCGCTCAATAAGCACCGACTGTCACCAAGGCTGCGGCCTCTACGATCACCGGGCGACCCACGGGCCGTCCTCGAATTTCTCTGATCGCGGCCCGCTTCGGCGGGCCGCTTTCGTTTGACGGCAGAACGGCGGGCGCTCCCCGCCCCTTAAAGGAGGCTCAAGATGAGCGACCCAACCTTCGGTATTTCGATCACTCAGATCGACAACGAGCCGAGGCCGGCTATCACGGCCGATATGTCGGTGATCGGGCTCGTCTTCACGGCGCCCGATGCCGACCCGAGCGTCTTCCCGCTCAACACGCCTGTTCCGTTCTATAGCGACGACACGGCCAAGGTCGCCGCGCTCGGATCGATGGGGACCGCGCCTTGGGCGATCGAGCTGATCAACCAGCAGCTCGGCGAATTTCAGGTCGCGGCGAGCATCGTCGGCGTCCGCGTCGAGGAAGGCGCCGATACCACGGCGACGATCGCGAACCTGCGCGGGAGCCTCAACAGCCGGACGGGCATGTATGCCCTTCTCGACGCCGGATCGCTGCTCGGCATCACGCCGCGCCTGATCGGCGTCCCCGGCTATACCGCGCAGCCGGCCGGGCTCATCAGCGCCGTCACGGTCGGATCGGGCGGCGCCGATTACGAAGTCGGCGATGCCGTCACGGGCACGGGCGGGGGCGGCAGCGGCTTTGCCGCGGAAGTCACCGCGGTTGATGGCTCGGGCGCCATCACGGCAGTCACGATCACCGACCCCGGCAACGGCTACACCTCGGCCCCGACCCTTAGCGTCACGTCGAGCGCTGGCACCGGCGCAGCCCTGACGGCGACGGTCGATCTCTACAGCAACGCGATCGTCGCCGGCCTGCCGACGCTCCTCGATCGCCTTCTCGCGGTCGCCGTCGTCGATGGGCCGTCGAGCGACCAGACCGCAGCGATCAACTGGCGCGATAGCATCAGCTCGAAGCGGATCGTTCCGGTCGAGACGGCGGTCAAGGTGCTCGATGCTGATGGCGATGTCATCACGGTCCCGGCCTCGCCGGCGGTCCTCGGCATCGCCGTCCGCCGCGATCACGAGTTCCAGGGCCGCCCCTTCCATAGCTGGGCCAACCAGCCCGTGCGCGGCATCGTCGGCCCCGCGCGGCCGATCGAGTTCTCGATCCTCGACGGGGCGACCGAGGGGCAGACGCTCCTTGCGAACAACCTCGGCATTATCGTCCGGGGCGAGAACACGGACGGGTCGGTTGCCGATGGCGGCTATATCTACGTCGGCACCGATACGTGCTCCGAGGATACGCTGTGGACCTTCTACAATCAGGTCCGCGGTCGCGATTACATCCACCTGATGTTCATCAAGACCCTGCGCTATTTCCTCGGGCGCCGAAATATCGATCGGGGCACGATCGAGGACGTCGTCAGCACCATGACGTTCGCGCTTCGCGACATTCAGGCGACGGGCGATCTCCTCGGCTTCCGCGTCAGCTTCTCGCGCGACGCCAACAGCCCTGAGCAGCTTCGCCTTGGCCGCTTTACCGTGTCCTTCCAGGCGGAAGAGCCTCCGGTGCTGCGCTACCTCGGCATCCAGTCGGCCCGCTATCGGCCGGCGCTCGACACGCTGCTCAACGACCTGCTCGCGCAGCTCGACGTCAACGCCTGATCGGCCGCCATCGGCCTTATCGCGCCGGGATAACCCGGCGCGCCTGTCCATCCCCTATCGGAGGCTCTTCAAATGGCGAGCACGATCTACATCATGGAGGCCGCAAACCTCTACTGCGGCGACCACGATCCGGCGAATTCGAAGCACCTCACGCTCGAAGAGCTGAAGCTGCCGGACCTTCAGGAAGTCCTCGTCGATCATCAGCCCGGCGGCGGCAAGGTCGGCGTCGAGTTCGCGGTCGGCGTCGAGAAGCTTGAGCCCACCTTCAACCTGAAAGGATGGGACCCGGTCCTTCTTCGGCAGTTCGGGCTGGGCTCGCGCGAGCGCCGCGTCTTCACGGCCTATGGCGTCGTCCGCGACAAGCGGTCGGGCCGGGCAATCGAGGCAAAGGCCGTGATGGAGGGGCGCCTGTCCCGCATCGCGCCGGCCGCCTTCCAGCGCGGCGAGGCCATGAGCCACGAATATTCGATCAACGAGGTGCTGCACTACGAGGTGCACTTCGACGGCGCCGAGGAGATGTATTGGGACTTCTTCACCAACACGTTTCGCCTCGGTGGTGTCGACCCCGACCCCGAATTCAATAACATCCTTCGCATCGGGAACGCGGGCTGATCCATGGCGAAGTATGACCTGAAGTATCCGATCGAGGTCGACGGCAAGACGATCTCTACGGTCACAATCCGCCGGCCGAAGGGCAAGGACATGGTCGTCATCGGCGACCATGTCGCCGCCTTGGCCCGCTTCTACACCTCCAATGCGAAGGCGATGAAGGGCTCGCTCGAGAAGGCCGTCGCCGCGGGGCTCAAGGCGGCTGAGGATGGCGCCTCGGCGCCGCCCGTTGATGATCTCGACGAGATCGATGCGGCCGAGCTGACGCCGCCGGATGCCGCGGTGTACCGCGCGATGGTCGCGATCGCCGATCGCATCGCCGACTTGGGCGAAGCGGCCGGCGAACTGGACCTTGTCGATCTTCAGGAGATCGCAACGAGGTCGCTAAATCCGGGGGAAGCATAGGGGCGTGGGGCAGCGCGCAATGGCGGCGAAGCATCGCATTCGCCGCCAAGCAGCTCAACACGCCCGTTTCCTTCTTTCTCGATCTGCCGGTCGGCGAGCTGATCGACTGGCTTGAGACCGCTGTGCGATCCCCGAGGTTGACCTGATGGCGAGCAAAACCAGCACCCTGACGGTGCGCCTGATCGATGCCGTCACCGGGCCGGCGCGGGCCGCCGCCCGCGCGATCCATGGCATCGGGTCGGCGGTCGACCAGACCAATTCGCGGCGCCTCCTGATCGGCGCCGCCGTAACCGATTTCAAGAAGAACGTCGGCCGCGCCGCGCGCGACATCAAGCGCAACGTCGACACGCTGACGTCGAGCATGTCGATCCCTATGACACTCGTCGGCGGCTTCGGCGCAAAGTCGGTCTACGAATTCGAAAAGATGTCGAACGCCGTCAAGGCGGTTACGAACATCACGGACGAGCAGAAGAGGTCCCTTCAGAGCTACGCGCAAGAGCTCAACAAGCTCTTCCCGTTCACGAACCGGGACATTATGTCGGCCGCCTTCGAGCTCGGCCGCGCCGGCTTCAAGTTCGACCAGGTCATGGGCTCGCTGCGCGGGACGCTCAACCTCGCACTTGCCGGCGACATCGAGTTGCAGCGAAGCGCTGACATCGCGACCAACATCCTAACCGCGATGCGCCTCCCGGCTCAGACGGCTGAGGAGGCGGCGTCCTCGCTTCAACGCGTCAACGACGTCATCGCCCACGTTGCAGCGTCGAGTAACACCGACGTGGGGTTGATGGGCGATACGCTCAAGTATGTCGCGCCGATCGCCGCAGTTGCAGGTGTCTCGCTTGAGGAGCTTGGCGCTGCGAGCATGGTGCTCGCCAAAGGTGGCATCCGCGGCGCTGAGGCCGGCGTCGCGATGCGCTCGGCCCTGACGCGCATGGTCAAGCCGTCGCTCGATGCGCGGCAGGCGATGGCCGAGCTGGGGCTTTCCTTCGAGGACTTCGCGACGTCGTTCCGCGCCTTCTCCATCGGCGAGCTTGCGGCCGGCATGAAGAACGTCGGCTTCGATATCAGTCCGGTCATGGGGCAGCTTCGCCAGCGCCTCGAAGGCAAGACGCTCGAAGAGAACCGCGGCGAGATCTACGAGATCATCCTTGAGACGCTGATCGGCGGGCTCAAGATCGACAAGCAGGTCGATCAGCGCAAGGTCGCTAAATCGGTGTCGCGCTTCATTTCCAGCCAGGCCAACGAGCTGGACATGATCGGCCTCTTCGAAGCGCTCGTCGAGAAGGGCGTAACGCCAGGACAAATGGCTCGCATCTTCGATCAGCGGCAGGGTGCGAGGCTGACAAATCTTCTGCGCGACCTATTCGGAACGCCTGAGTTGACTGCCGCGCTTGAGGAGATCGAAAAAAACGCATCGGGCTCGACGGATCGCATGGCGAAGACCCGGATGGAAGGGATCGTCGGCGTCGTCGCGGCGCATGTCGCCGCCTGGGAGAACCTTTTCATCGCCATCGCGAGGTCCGGGGTCCTCGAGGCTGTGACCAACGTCCTGACGACGCTCACTGGCGCGCTCGAGAAGATGGCGCAGTCGAACCCCGAGCTTCTGAAGTGGGGCACCTATGCCCTCATGGCAGTGGCCGCCCTCGGCCCGCTGACGCTTCTTCTCGGCGGTTTTGCCGCGATGCTCGGATTGATCGCCGGGTCGATGAAGATCATTGCAGCCAGTGCTGCCGGCACAGTTGCCGTTTTCCGGGCCGCTGCCGGCCTGGGGGCGGCTACGGGCGGCGCTGCTGGGGCGGCCGGCGCGGCGGGCACAGTAGCCGGCGCCGCAGGCAAGAGGGGCGTTCTCGGCCGTGCCTTGAAGTGGGGCGGAATTCTCGGGACGGCTTGGGGCCTCAACGAGCTGCTGGGCGCCATCGATCCCGAGGGCAACCTGTGGGGCGCGACGAGCGGGATCGACGCATGGTTCCTGCGCAACCTCGGCTTCAATCCCTCGAAGCTTGGCGGGGGCGTATCGACGATGCCGGGTGAATCTCAGGGCGAGGCGCGCGCCGAGCTACACTCGCGGCTCGAAGAGATCGATCGCAAGATCGGCGCGATCGAGGCGCGGACGCATCCTGCGATGCGCGATGCACCGAACCCCGAGCTTGACCGCCTGCGCATGGAACGGGCCGGCCTCGCCAACGAAGCGGCATCGATGGGAGCAGCCGGCCAGCAATCCGGCGCGGCTTTCCGGCAAGGGCTCAACGCCGAAATGCAAGCGGCCCTCAAGGAGGCCGAAGCGACGGCAGCGAGGATAAAGAGCGCGCTCGAGTTCACTGCGCAACCGACAATCCGGCCGCGTGTCGACGGCGCAACGCTGCGCGGCGTCCACGCCGACACGGGAGTTGACTGATGCTGATGATGCTCGGGCCGCTCCTGATGGAGGTATGGCCGTTCAACCCCACCGAGACCAGCCGGGAAAGTGGTGGGGACTTCGTCGAAAAGCCGGTGATGGGTCGGCGACCGCCGCTCGAATTCGTCGGTGAGGCATCGGAGACCTTCTCTATCACGGCCCGCCTTTTCCCAGCGAAGCTCGGCGGCCTCGGAAGCCTCAGCCAGATCAACGCGATGCGGCAGAGCGGTGTCCCGCAATACCTGATGCGAGGGGACGGGGTTCCTCTCGGCTGGATGGTCGTAGAGCGGGTGAACGAGCGCAACTCCTACCTCGACGCGAAAGGAGTGGGGCAGGTCATCGACGTCGACATCACTCTCAAGCGGGCCGATGCGCCGAACGCGGCCAACTTCTTTGCGGCCATCTCGGGAATTCTCCAATGACGACGGACAGCACCAAGATCGAGACAATCGTGGTCGAGACCGAGGACACGCCGCTTGACCTCCTGATCTGGCGGCGATTCCAAACGCGCACGCCCGGCCTAGTCGAGCGCGCGCTTGCGCTCAATGTCGACCTCGCTGACAAGGGCCTTCTCATCCCGGTCGGGACCGCCGTCATGATCCCGATCGACGCGCCCGACAAGGCGCCGGCGCAACGCCCCGTCGTCCGTCTTTGGGGATGAACCGTGGCGCGTCGGACCATCTGCATCGTCCGTATCAACGGGCAGGACGTCTCCTCGTCTGTTCTTCCGCTCCTGACGAGCCTGACGATCACAAACAAGGCCGGCACGGTCAGCGACGCGACGAGCCTCGAATTCGACGACGCGGACGGCGTCATCCTTTTGCCCGAGGATGGCGTCCCGATCGAAATCCAGCTCGGGGATGACCGGCGCGGCGTCGCGACGGTCTTCCGCGGCGTCGTCGACGAGGTTCGCTCATCTGGCTCTCGCAACAGCGGTCGGACGTTATCGATCTCAGGGAAGGGCGTCGACACCAAGGGCAAGGCAAAGCAGCCGCAGTCCCGGCATTGGGACAACAAGAGCCTGGGCGACGTCTTCCGCGACGCCGCCCAGGCGGCTGGGATCGGCAGCGTCCGCATCGATCCTTCCCTTGCCGGCCTTGTCCGCCCCTATTGGGCGATGCAGGGCGAGAGCTTCCTCCATTGGGCCGAGAGGATCGCGCGCGAGGTTGGCGGGACGTTCAAGATCTCGGATGACGTCGCGGTCCTCGCGCTACGCAACGGTGGGCAGGCACCAGGCGGCGGTGCCCTTCCATCAATCCGGGCTGTCTATGGCGACAACCTGCTCGCATGGGATATCGCGCCGATCCTCGGCCGTCCCCGCTACCGCAAGATGCGCGTGCGCCACTACGACCCAAAGACCGCCGAATGGAAGGTCGAAGACGTCGAGGTCGAGGACGAAAAGGCGCAGGCCGAATTCACCGGCCGCTATTCCGCGGCCGATCAGGGCGAGGCCAGGCGTACAGCGGAAAGCCGCAAGACGGACAGCGAGCGCGGCAAGGGCGGCGGATCGATCACTATTGACGGCGATGCGGATGCCGAGCCCGAGGGCACGGTCGTCCTTGTCGGCGCCCGCCCAGGAATCGACGGCACCTATCGCATCGACAGCGTCAATCACGATTTCTCCCGCGGCCCGGGCTGGACGACACGGATCGACGTCAAGCAGCCGCAGGGCGAGGCCGGCACGGACAACCGGGCCGCCGGGACGAATTGACCCCAAACGTGTGCACTTGAACCCGAGGAGTCCTTCCAATGGGTGTGGTCGTCCTAGTTATGATTGCCTGTGCTGGGCTCAATCGCGCGCGCGGCGATGACCGTTGGATGCCCATATGGCTCCCCGGTCGGGCGCTCTACTACGCGGCGCCGCTGATCGGCGCCATCGCCGCCATCTTGGGCGGCATCTCCTTCGGGGCGGCCTTGGGAGCCGCCTTTTTCGTTTGGGCGGTCGGTCCGTGGGGGCACCTCATCGGGCTCGGTCGCTTCGCGCCGGATCGCCCGGCGTCGAGCCTCGAGATGGTGCTCATCGAGATGGCGGCTGGGAATGTGCATGTCGCGCTCGGCCTGCGGCACCTCTTCGCTCTGCCGGGGCTGATGCTCGCGGCTACCATCGCCGGGGAGCTTCTGCTCGGCGTCGCAGCGGCGCTCGCCTTTTCGGCGCTCGCGGCCGGCGCCTATGAGATCGCATGGCGGCTGCGGCCGTCCAATCCGATCATCGTCGCCGAGCTGCTGACGGGCGCCCTGTGGGGCGGCCTCGCCGTCGCGCTGGCGTGATCGATGGCCCGGCTCATTCTCGCCGCCGTGCTCGCGGCGGCACTCGTCGCCTGCGCCCACCGTCCTATCCCCGGGGATGATCCGCTCGGCCCGGCGCACTTCGGGCGCGAGATGATGACCTTCTGAAGGAGACCTTATGCGCACCGTCACCGTCGCCGACCTGCGGGCCATCGCAGGCGGGCCGGCTCCGCTCGCCTCGAAGCTGGTCGGGCCCATCAACACGCATGCCGCATCGCAGGGCATCACGACGCCGCTGCGCATGGCGCACTTCCTGGCGCACATGGCCGAAGAGACCGACGGGTTCCGCGCCCTCGTCGAGAACCTCAACTACACATCGGCCGCGCGGATCCGCCAGGTGTGGCCGTCCCGGTTCAAAACGGACGCCGCCGCCAAGCCGTTCGTGCGCAAGCCGGAGGCGCTGGCCGAGAAAGTCTACGGTCGCCGGCTCGGCAATACGCAACCCGGCGATGCCTGGCGCTATCGCGGCGGCGGAGCGTACATGCTCACCGGCCGCGACAACTACCGGCGCTTCGGTGCCGCGGCCGGCATCGATCTCGAGGGCAACCCCGAGCTGGCGCGAGATCCGGAAACGGCCGTCGAGGTGGCGGCGCGGTACTTCGCCGCCCGGATGGCCGCCGCGGCGGACCGGGACGATATCGAGGGAACGACGCGGGCGCTCAACGGCGCCCTGACGAACCTTGCTGCGCGCCGCACCTATCTGGCGCGCGCCAAGTCGGCGTTCGGCGTGATGGCCGCCCCGGCGAAGGTGTCGGGGGGCAAGGATGCTTCCCGGGCGTCGAAGGCGGATCTCATGCGCCTGCAGGGGATGCTGCGCGATCTCGGCTATGCCGAGGTCGGCATGGTCGACGGCAAGTGGGGCAGCCGCACACGGGGCGCGCTGCTCGCCTTCAAGGCCGACAACGGGCTGCCGGTCTCGACCGATCTCGACGAGGCGACGTGGGCCGCGCTGGCACGTGCCGCGCCGCGGGAGGTCTCGACGGCGCGAGCTGAGGCCAAGACAGCGCCGAGCGCAGCCGCGAAGGCGGCGCAGGCCACGAAGGTGATCGGGGGCACGGCCGCGGTCGCCGGTGCGGCCGACGCCGCGCTTGAGCCGGCCGGCGGTATCTCTGGCGCCCTGGGATGGCTGTCCGGGGCCGGCGAGACGGCGCGGACGGTCTCCGATGCGCTCTCGCCGTTCCGCGATCTGTTCGCGTCGCTCGCCGGCAATTGGCCCCTGCTGCTCCTGATCGGAGGCGCCATCCTCTTCCTCGTCGGCCGTCACATCTTCCGGGACGAGGTCGAGAGCTACCGCGCCGGGGAATGGTCATGATCTCCGCGGTCGTGTCGGCGGCGACGTCCCGTGCCGGCCTGGCGGCGATCGGGCTCGTCGCCGGCTTTCTCTACGGTCACCACGTCGCCGGCCGCGGCGCCACTGTCCGCGATCTCCGGTCGGAGGTCGCCACGCTGCGGATCGACCTCGCCATTGCCAAGGGGGCGGCCGAGATCGTCGCGGCCGAGACGGCCGATCTCGACCGGCTGCATGCCGATCTCAAGGGGAAGAACGATGCCTATGCCGCCGATCTGGCGAAGAGGCCGGATGATCGCTGCCGCCTCACTGGCGCTGATGTCCGCCGCGTGCACGGCAACCGGTAATGCGCCGGCATCGCGAGATATACCGTCGACCGCGACCGCCGGCGCCCTATTCCAGCCGGTGCCGCATCCACCTGTCCGGGAAGGCGACGACGCCCGGCAGAAGCTCGCCGAAACCACAGCGGCGCTGACGATTGCCAACCGCCGGATCGTCGGCGCCCGGGCGTGGGTAGAGGACATCAGGGCGCGCCTGATGCAAGGGGCAAGGGGACAGTGATGTCGGAATTGCAACCGCCTTCGGGCAACATGGTTTTCCTCGGCGTCAACATCGTCCACCTCGCATCGGGCGTTGCCGGCGGCATCGTGCGGGGCCTGATCAATCCCTCCTACACCTGGACGGCCCGGATCTCGTCGGCGGTGGTCGGCGGCCTCACGGCCGGCTACGGCACGCCCGCGACGGCACACTTCGTCCGCCGCTGGCTCGAGCTCTGGGGGTACCCCTTCGGCGATGTCGAGGGCTCGGTGGGCTTCCTGCTCGGGCTGTGCGGCATGACGATCTGCGATGCCGTGATCCGCTGGGCGCGTCGCTGGCGCGACGGTCCGCCGTCCGCTCCCCTTCCGCCCCCACCGCAAAGAACATGTTGAGCTTCCCGCGGGCGACCGCGTGAAGGCGGCGCTTCGGCGCCGCTGCCCTCCGGGCGTTTCCTCCCTGACTTGGCCCCGCCCCGGTTCGCCGGTGGCGGGGCCTTTTTGCGTTTCCGGGCCTGCGCTCCCACAATCGGTCACATGAAGGTGCGCGGCGCCATTGCTCCTTGCCTGCCAACCCCGGCTAGCAGCCCGCCGGCGGGGCCGGGATGGCTGCACGAGATCAAGTTCGACGGCTACCGCATGATGGCTCAGCGGATGCCGGATCGCGTCCTCCTCATCACCAAGAACGGCTACGACTGGGCGGATCGCTACCCTGCGCTGGCGGAGGCAGTGCATCGGCTCCGCTGCACCTCCTGTATCATCGACGGCGAACTCGTCTCGTGCGATGAGCAGGGCGTCCCCGTCTTCGAGAGGCTGCGGAGCCGGCGCCACCCTGTGCAGCTCTACGCCTTCGATCTGCTCGAGCTCGATGGCGTCGATTGCCGCCCCGATCCTGTCGAGGCTCGGAAGCGGCGCCTGCGCAGGCTGCTGCCGCGGGACGATGCGCACCTACTCTACAGCTTCGGTCGACCATGCCGCGGCTGAGGTCGAGGATCGCCTCGCGGTTGCTCCGGACGTTGTAGAGGTTGCACATGGGCGGCTCCTCGTCGGCTCGCCGCCATTTCATCAATCAAGCGGCCAGTTCGGCAACCTCATTCGGCGCGCCGAACCCGCGCCACAATCCGAGGTCAATGATTTCAACGGCTTGCGTTCGGCTATAGCGGCCGAGACGGGCCTCCGCTACCACATCTGCGGTGTCCGTCCCGGGCACCAGGCTAACAGACAGACCATACCGAAGACATGGGCGACAACCTCGTGCCGAACGGGTTGTCGATGAAATATCCGAAGCCGTAGCCCACGAAGCTTGCGAGCCCAGTGCCTTCATAGGCTGCGGCTGTAGCGAATGGCCGCGCAGCATTCGCACTTGCGGGCGCTGAAACCCTCCGCCTGGGTCCTCGGCGCTTTCAACGGTCCGCACCCGCCGCCGTCCGCACGCGCTGACAAGTCGCGTTCAGTACGCTCTTGCGCGATCAAAAAATATCGCTACGAATCCGAACGTGAAAATTTCTGATCACGCGCCGGTTGCGCCGGCAAGGTGAAACGATCCCGGATGGCCACGGCTTTCGACGAACCCTCCATCGCGCAGCGCATTGCCCGCGCCGTTCTGTCGCCGTCGCATCGCCGGATCGCCGACTATGTCCTCGACCACCCGCTGCGGGTCGCGGCCATGCCCATCGATGAACTGGCGTCGATCGTTGGCGTGTCGGTGGCCACCGCCAACCGCTTCGCCCGCGCTCTCGGCTTCGACGGCTATGCGCAGTTCCGCACCGCGCTGGTGCTCGGCTTCGAGACGGCGCTGGCGCCTGTGGAGAAGCTGCGCGGAAAGCCGGAGAAGCCCGCGAGCGCCGCCGATATCCTGGCGGCAACGCTCTCGGAGACGGCCCATAATATCGACAGGACGCGGCAGGGCCTGGATACGGAGGCCTGCAACCGCGCGGTCGCTGCCATTCTTGGCGCCCGGCGCGTCTTCATCCTCGGCCTTGGCAGCAGCGTCTGGCTCGCCGGTCTTCTCCTGCGCAAGCTCGAACTCTTCTGCGATCAGGTACAACTGCTCGCCAGTATGGAGGGCTCTTCGCACGCGGCCCGCATCCTGCACCGGGTCAAGCCGGGTGACCTCGTCATTGCCATCGCCTTCCCGCGCTATCTGTCGGACACCTTGCTGCTGACCCGGCGCGCACGGGAGGCGGGCGCCGACGTGCTGGCCCTGACCGAGAGCCCCGGCTCGCCGCTCGCCTCGCTCGCCACGATCGCGCTTTTCGCCCACGGCGAGAGCCAGTTCTTCGCCAATTGCGAGGCGAGTTCGCTGGCTCTGATCGAGGCCCTGAGCAGCGCCGTCGCCCACGCCTCCGGCCGATCCGTGGAGGCGGCGGCCGAACTGGCGGAGGCCGTGCTGCCCTGGCTGCACGGCAACCATGCGGGGGCGCTGAGGCCATCGAGCGCGTGGGACAGGCAGGCGCCGTCGCCCTCTACGCCCCGGCGGGGCCCGAAACCACGCCAGGGCCGCTGACCGTGCGCGGCGGCCCCCTTGCCACCTTCGCCATTCCTCCGGCCCTTGCCGGCTAATCAACTTCGTGAGCGAACCCGCCCCGCCATGACGTCCCCCGCGATCCTGACCGCTCCCGCGCCGGACCCGACGCTTCACCTTTCGGAGAACCGGGTCCTTGCCGTCGATGGCCTGTCGGTGAGCTTCTCGACCTTCGAGCGGACGGTCTCGGCCGTGCGCGATGTCTCCTTCCACGTCGACCGCGGCGAGACGCTTGCCATCGTCGGCGAGTCCGGATCGGGCAAGTCGGTGACCTCGCTTGCCATGATGCGCCTCGTCGAGCATGGCGGCGGGCGCATCGATGCCGGGTGCATGCTCTTCCGCCGCCGCTCCGGCGCGGTGCTCGACCTCGCGACGGCGGGGCCGAGGACGATGCGCGCCATCCGCGGCGCCGATATCGCCATGATCTTCCAGGAGCCGATGACCTCGCTCAACCCGGTTTTCACCGCCGGGGAACAGATTGCCGAATCGATCCGCGTGCATCAGGGCAAGGGCATGGCGGAAGCCCGCGCCGAGGCGCTGCGCATGCTCGATCTCGTGCGCATACCGGAAGCGCGCAGCGTGCTCGACCGCTACCCGCACCAGCTCTCGGGCGGCATGCGGCAGCGCGTCATGATCGCCATGGCGCTGTCCTGCAAGCCTTCCCTCCTCATTGCCGATGAGCCGACGACGGCTCTCGACGTCACCATCCAAGCGCAGATCCTGCAGCTGATCCGTGCACTGCAGGACGAGATGCACATGGGCGTGGTGTTCATCACCCACGACATGGGCGTGGTCGCCGAGGTCGCCGACCGCGTGCTCGTCATGTGTCGCGGCGAGAAGGTGGAGGAGGGCGCCTCCGCCGGGTTGTTTGCGGCACCGCGGCACCGTTACACGCGCGCGCTCCTCTCCGCCGTGCCGAGGCTTGGCGCCATGGCCGGCACCGACCTGCCGCGCGAGTTCGCGCTTTTGCGCATGGACGACGAGGCGCCCGTCAAGGAGGCTGCCCCGCAGGCGACGGTGAAGCCGGACGCGGCGCCGATCCTGCGTGTCAGGGATCTCGTTACCCGGTTCGACATCCGCGGCGGCCTCTTCAACCGCGTCACGCGTCGTGTGCATGCGGTCGAGAAGGCGAGCTTCGATCTCTATCCCGGCGAAACCCTGTCGCTCGTCGGCGAGTCGGGCTGCGGCAAGTCCACCACCGGTCGCTCGCTGCTGCGCCTCGTCGAGAGCCAGAGCGGCGCCATCGAGTTCGACGGCCGCAACATCCGTGAATTGCCGCCGAGCGCCTTCCGCGACTTGCGGCGCAACATCCAGTTCATCTTCCAGGATCCGTTCGCCTCGCTCGATCCGCGGCTCACCGTTGGCTATTCCATCATGGAGCCGCTCTTGGTGCACGGTGTCGCGAAAGGGGAGGCGGCGCGCCAGCGCGTGCACTGGCTGCTCGAGCGGGTCGGCCTCACGCCGGCCCATGCCCAGCGCTATCCACACGAGTTCTCCGGCGGCCAGCGCCAGCGCATCGCCATCGCCCGCGCGCTCGCTCTCAACCCCAAGGTGGTCATCGCGGACGAGGCGGTCTCGGCCCTCGACGTGTCGATCCAGGCGCAGATCGTCAATCTCCTGCTCGAACTGCAGCGCGATCTCGGTATGGCCTATCTGTTCATCTCGCACGACATGGCCGTCGTCGAGCGCGTCAGCCACCGCGTGGCGGTGATGTATCTCGGCCAGATCGTCGAGATCGGCCCGCGCCGCGCCATCTTCGAGAACCCACAACATCCCTATACGCGCAAGCTGATGGCCGCGGTCCCCGTCGCCGATCCGGCGCGCCGGCACCTGCGCCGCGAGCTGGTGACGGACGAATTGCCGAGCCCGGTGCGCGCGTTGGGCGACGAGCCGACGGTCGAGCCCCTTGTCGAGGTCGGCCCCGGCCATTTCGTCGCCCGTCACCCGATCGGCGCCTTCGGCCGATGACTGCCCCTCTTGATCGCTTCACTGCAACGGGAGCCGTTCCAATGAAAAGTTCACTTCCACGAGGTTTGACAATCGCTTCCGGCCTTCTGGCCCTCGTGCTCGGCACCGCGCCAGCACTCGCCGCCAAGGATGTCGTGCTCGCCATCGGTGGCCAGCCGGAGACACTCGACCCCTACAACACCAACACGACTCTGACCACCGCCGTCACCAAGTCGTTCTACCAAGGCCTGTTCGAGTTCGATAAGGACCTCAAGGTGCGGCCGGTGCTGGCCGAGAGCTACACCGTCTCGGATGACGGCCTCGTCTACACCTTCAAGCTGCGTGAGGGCGTCAAGTTCCACGATGGCACGGATTTCAACGCCGAGGCCGTCAAGGTTTCGCTTGAGCGGGTGCTCAATCCCGAGAACAAGCTCGCCCGCTACAACCAGTTCAACCGCATCGACAAGGTCGAGGTCGTCTCGCCCTACGTCGTCAAGATCACGCTGAAGGACGCTTTCGGGCCGTTCATCAACTCGCTCGCCCACGCTTCGGCGGCCATCATCTCGCCGGCGGCCCTCGCGAAATACGGGAACAAGGATATCGCCTTCCACCCGGTCGGCACTGGCCCCTTCGTCTTCGAGGACTGGAAGCAGACCGATTACGTCAAGGTGAAGAAGTTCGACGGCTACTGGAAGAAGGATTTCCCCAAGGTCGATTCCATCACCTGGAAGCCGGTGCTGGAGAACAACACCCGTGCCGCCATGCTGCAGACGGGCGAGGCCGATTTTGCCTTCCCGCTGCCCTATGAGCAGACAGCCGCCCTGCAGGCGAACGACAAACTGGACGTGATCATCGGCCCGTCGATCATCGAGCGCTACGTCAGTTTCAACACGCTGCAGAAGCCCTTCGACGACATCCGCGTGCGTCAGGCGATCAATTACGCCATCAACAAGGAGGCCCTTGCCAAGGTTGCCTTCAACGGCTTCGCCTCGCCGGCCGAGGGCATCGTGCCGGAGGGCGTGCTCTATGCCCACAAGATGAAGCCCTGGCCCTATGACCCGGCCAAGGCCCGCGAGCTTCTGAAGGAGGCGGGCTATCCCAACGGCTTCGAGTCGATCCTCTGGAGCGCCTACACCACCACGACGGCGCAGAAGGCCATCCAGTTCCTGCAGCAGCAACTGGCCCAGGTCGGCATCAAGGTGCAGATCCAGGCGCTCGAGCCCGGCCAGCGCACCGAGTGGGTGCAGTCATGGCCCGATCCCAAGACGGCGAAGGTGCGCATGTACTACGCCGGCTGGTCGTCCTCGACGGGTGAGGCTGACTGGGCGCTGAGGCCGCTGCTGTCCACCGAGGCCTGGCCGCCGAAGCTCAACAACACCGCCTATTACAGCAACGAGGAAGTGGACGCCTATATCGCCAAGGCCCTGCGCTCGGTGAAGGACGAGGAGAAGGCGGAGCTCTACAGGAAGGCACAAGAGCAGATCTTCAAGGACGCGCCCTGGGCGCCGCTGGTGACGGAAAAAAACCTCTACGCCACCTCCAAGCGTCTCTCCGGCGTCTACGTCATGCCTGACGGCAATATCGAGGCAAGCGAGATCGCCGTTTCGGAGTAAGAGCGGGAACCCTTTTCCCGCACGCAAGTCGGGCATGCCCAACTTGCGCAAGAATATTGCGGATCTCGGGAAAACCCGAGATCCGATGCGGGGGAGAAGGACGCCGCCCGCTTGCAACGCGTCCCGTAGCTTGTCCAGCCAGGTCGATCCGGAGCCATGCTGCACTATTTCCTCAAACGGCTGCTGGGGCTCATCCCCACCCTCCTGATCGTCTCGGTGCTCGTGTTCTTCTTCGTGCACATGCTGCCGGGCGACCCGGCGCGGCTCGTCGCCGGGCAGGATGCGGACGAGCAGACGCTCGCCCTCGTGCGCAGCGAACTCGGCCTCGACAAGCCGCTGCCGCAGCAGTTCGTCAGCTATTTCACCCACCTCTTCGAGGGCGACTTCGGGCGCTCCATCCGCACGCGCCGGCCGGTCTCCACCGAGATCGCCGAGCGCTTCATGCCGACGCTGCTCCTGACGCTCACCAGCATGGTCTGGGCCGTTGTCTTCGGCATGGCGATCGGCATCGCCTCGGCCGTCTTTCGCAACCGCTGGCCGGACCGGCTCGGCATGACATTGGCGGTCTCCGGCATCTCCTTCCCCGCTTTCGCGCTCGGCATGCTGCTCATGCAAATCTTTTCCGTCGGGCTCGGCTGGCTGCCCACCGTCGGCGCCGACAGCTGGAAGCACTACATCCTGCCGTCGCTGACGCTCGGCGCAGCGGTCGCGGCCGTCATGGCGCGCTTCACGCGAGCCTCCTTCGTCGACGTGCTGCACGAGGATTTCGTCCGCACCGCGCGGGCCAAGGGTCTCAACGAGCGTATCGTCATCCTGAAGCACTGCCTGCGCAACGCGCTCATTCCGGTCGTGACCATGATGGGCCTCCAATTCGGCTTCCTGTTGGGCGGTTCCATCGTCGTCGAGGCCGTGTTCAACTGGCCGGGCGTCGGCCGTCTCCTCGTCGATGCCGTGGCGCAGCGCGACTATCCGGTCATTCAGGCGCTGGTGCTGATGTTCTCGCTCGAATTCATCCTCATCAATCTCGTCGTGGATCTGCTCTACGGCGTCATCAACCCCACCATCCGCTACAGCTGAGCCGGCCATGACCGATACCGCGACCGAGCTCGTCTCTCCCGCCTCCGGCACCACGGGCGAGGCCGTACGCACGCCCCTAAGGGAATTCTGGCGCCGTTTTCGCCGCCAACCGGTGGCGCTCGCAGCGCTCACCTTCGTGGTGCTGCTCACGCTACTGGCCGTGCTGGCGCCGTGGATCGTGCCGTTCGACCCGGAGAACTACTTCGATTACGACCAGCTCAATGCTGGCCCGTCGTGGTCGCACTGGCTCGGCGTCGACCCGCTCGGGCGCGACATCTTCAGCCGCATCGTGATGGGGGCCCGCATCTCGCTTGCCACCGGCCTTGCCTCTGTGGCGCTCGGCGGGCTCGTCGGCACGACGCTCGGCCTCCTCGCCGGCTATTACGAGGGCTGGTGGGATCGCATCGTCATGCGCATCTGCGACGTGCTCTTCGCCTTCCCCGGCATTCTTCTCGCCCTCGGCATCGTTGCCATTCTCGGCGGTTCGCTTTTCAACGTGGTCGTCGCCGTCTCCGTCTTCTCCGTGCCGGCCTTTGCCCGCCTCGTGCGCGGCAATACGCTGGTCCTGAAGCGCATGACCTACGTCGAGGCGGTTCGCAGCATCGGCGCTTCCGACTGGACCATCCTCGTGCGCCACATCCTGCCGGGCACCGTCTCCTCCATCGTGGTCTATTTCACGATGCGCCTCGGCACCTCGATCATCACGGCCGCGAGCCTCTCCTTCCTCGGTCTCGGCGCCCAGCCGCCGACGCCGGAATGGGGCGCGATGCTCAATGACGCGCGCGCCGACATGGTCAACGCGCCGCATGTGGCGCTCTTCCCGAGCCTTGCCATCTTCTTCACGGTGCTCGCCTTCAACCTGCTCGGCGACGGGCTGCGCGACGCGCTCGACCCGAAGATTGACCGCAAATGAGCATCATGTCCGTCCGGGATGCCACCCCGCTGCATGTCGGCACGCTCACAGCCGGCCCGCGCAACGCGATCACCGACGTTGCCGGCGTCAGCGTCGGCCATGCGACGCTCGCCGACGGTTCCGTGCAGACCGGCGTCACGGTGGTGCGTCCGCACGCGGGGGACCTCTACCGCGACCGGGTGCCGGCGGCGGCGAGCGTGATCAACGGCTTCGGCAAGAGCATCGGCCTCGTGCAGGTGGAGGAACTCGGCGTCATCGAGACGCCGATCGCGCTCACCAACACCTTCTCGGTCGCCGCCGTGGCCGAGGCGCAGATCCGCCAGACGATCGCGGCCAATCCGCAATGCGGGCGGCGCCTGCCGACGGTCAATCCGCTCGTCTTCGAGTGCAACGACGGCTACCTCAACGACATTCAGGCCATGGCCGTCGGAGATCTGCATTACCGCGGCGCCTGCGCCGCCGCCGGCCCGGATGTCGCGGAAGGGGCGGTCGGCGCCGGGCGCGGCATGGCGAGCTTCGGCGTCAAGGGCGGCATCGGCACGGCCTCGCGCCGCGCCGAGGTGGCGAACGGCCGCGTTTTCACCGTCGGCGCGCTGGTGTTGGCGAATTTCGGCCGGGCGGCGCAGCTCATACTCGCTGGCCGGGCCATCGGACCCGTGCTCGCGGAGCGGCTCGCCGCCGCGAGGGAAGACGCCGCCGGAGGGGAGGGCGAGGCACAGGAGAAAGGCTCGATCATCCTCCTCATCGCCACCGACGCGCCGCTCGACACACGCCAGCTGCGACGACTCTCGCTGCGCAGCGCCGCCGGCCTCGCGCGGACCGGCTCCATCTTCGGCCACGGCAGCGGCGACATCGCGCTCGCCTTCTCCACCGCCTATACGCTGCCGCAGGAGGCGGCTCGCCCCATGCCGGCCATCGCCATGCTGAATGACGCGCTCATCGATCCACTGTTCCAGGCTGTCGCCGACAGCACCGAGCAGGCCATCATCCATGCGCTTTGGCGAGCTGAGACGGTCACCGGCCGTGACGGCCACCGGCGGCAGGCGCTGCTCGAGGTGATGCCCGATCTCCCCTCCCTCCTTTCGGAGCGCACCCCATGAAGGTTCTCATCTCCGTCGACATCGAGGGCGTTGCCGGCGTCTACCACCCCGAGCAGACGCGCGCCGGCAACGGCGAATACGAGCGGGCCCGCCTGCTGATGGCGGAAGAGGCGAATGCGGCCGTGGCCGGGGCCTTCGAGGCCGGTGCGCGCGAGGTCATCGTCAACGATTCCCACGGCGGTTTTCGCAACATGCCGGCCGAGCGGCTCGACGCGCGCGCCCGGGTCGTGCAGGGCAAGCCGCGCTATCTCAGCATGGTTGCGGGCGTCGAGGAGGGGGTGAATGCCGTCTGCCTCATCGGCTATCACTCGCGGGCCCATGGTCGCGGCATCCTCGCCCACACCATCAACAGCTTCGCCTTCGCCCGCATCGCATTCAACGGGCTGGAACTCGGCGAGGCCGGCATCTACGGCGCGCTTGCCGGCGAATATGGCGCGCCCGTCGTCATGGCGAGCGGCGATGACGTCTTCATCGACGAGAACCGCGAGCTGTTCCCGCACACCGTCTTCGTCGAGACAAAGCGCGCCACCGGCTGCAACAGCGGCATCAGCCTCTCGCCGGAGCGGGCGCGTGCGGCGATCCGCGCCGGCGTGAAGGAGGCGCTCGTCTGCCCGCCGGCGCCGCCGTTCCGTTTGCCCGGTCCCATCACGGCGCACATCCGCACGCAGACGCCCGCGCTTGCCGATCTCTTCTGTCAGTGGCCGACGCTGAGCCGCCTGTCCGGCGACGAGATCGGCTTCGAGGCGCCAACCGTCGAGGCAGCGGTGCGTATCGTCAATTCGCTCTCGGCGATGTCGACCATGCTGCGCTGACGCGCCGCATTCCCCTTGCAAGGACGCAGATCTTCCCTTGCCGCTCCACGCCCGCCAACAGATCGGACATTCCAGCCATGGCAGAGACTTCCGCGCCGCGCATTGTCTACGTCAACGGGGCCTTCCTCCCCATCGAGACCGCTTCCATCCCGGTCATGGACCGCGGCTTCCTTTTCGGCGACGGCATCTATGAGGTGACGGCGGTCCTCGATGGGCACCTGATCGACAACGAGCCGCATCTGGCGCGGCTCGAGCGCTCGCTCGGCGAGATCGACATTCCCAATCCGCATTCGCGCGAGGCGTGGACGGAGATCCAGCAGGCGCTCGTCGCCCGCAACAATCTCTCGGAGGGCCTCATCTATCTCGAGGTCACGCGCGGCGTTGCCGAGCGTGACTTCCTCTCTCCCGCCGGCCTCACGCCGACGGTGGTGATGTTCACCCAGGCAAAGTCCGTGCGCACCAGTGCAGCGCTGGCGAAGGGTGCCGCCGTCATCACCGTGCCCGACCTGCGCTGGGCCCGGCGCGACATCAAGTCGACCTCTCTCCTTGCCCAGGTGCTCGCCAAGCGCGCGGCGGCTGCCGCGGGCGTCAACGAGGCCTGGATGGTCGAGGACGGGACGGTCACGGAGGGGGCCTCCTCCACCGCCTTCATCGTCACCAAGGCCGGTGAGATCGTCTCGCGCCCCCTGTCCCACGCCGTGCTACCGGGCGTGACCCGCCGTGCCGTGCTGCGTCTCGTCGCAGAAAAGGGCCTGACCTTCGTCGAACGTCCCTTCACCGTGGAGGAGGCGCTCGCGGCTGAGGAGGCGTTCTTCACCAGCGCTTCCAGCCTCGTCATGCCGGTCACGTCCATCGACGGCCGGCCGATCGGCGGCGGCAGCCCGGGGCCGCTCACCCGCGAACTGCGCCAGCTCTACATCGAGGCCGCGCTCGAGGGCCGGTGACCGGCCCCGCTCTCGCCCGGCCTCAAGGCCGGGCGAATTCTTCCGTCACCTCGAACACCTCTGCATGGGACGCGACATGGAAGCGTCCCTCCGCCGTCACCCAGCCACGGAACATGCCGTCCGTGTTGTAGGGTGCCGTGACGGAGCCATCGGCCGCGACCGCGACGAGGCCGGCGCCGATGCCGTAGGGCGCGAGGTCCTCGTGGATGACCTTGGCCGCCGCAGCCGTGAGGCTTTCGCCGAGATAGGCCATGCGGCTCGCCACCTCGTGGCCGACCGCGTGGCGGATGAAATACTCCCCCTTGCCCGTGCCCGAGACGGCGCAGATGCCGTCGCGCGCATAGGTGCCGGCGCCGATGATGGGTGAATCGCCGACGCGCCCGACGGGCTTGTTGGTATAGCCGCCGGTCGAGGTCGCCGCGGCGAGCCGACCGGCGCCGTCGCATGCCACTGCGCCGACCGTGCCGTGCTTCTCCGCCTCGCTCGCCAGTCGCGTGGTACCGGCCGCGGCGCGGGCCTTCATCCGGGCGAGCGCCTCGAGGCGCCGCTCCGTGGTGAAATACGAGGGGTCGACGACGGCGAGGCCGGACTCGCGCGCAAAGGCGTCGGCGGCTCCGCCGGCTAGCATCACGGCCTCACCGCTCTCCAGGACGGCGCGCGCCGCTTTCACCGGATTACGGATGCGCCTGGCGGCGGCCACCGCCCCGGCGGCGAGCGTGCTGCCGTCCATGATGGCGGCGTCGAGCTCATGCTCGCCCGCCGCGTTGAGCGCCGCCCCGTGACCGGCATTGAAGTGGGGTGAGTCTTCCATCACCACCACCGCGGCCTCGACCGCATCGAGCGCACTGCCGCCGCCCGTCAGGACCGCCCAGCCCGCCTGCAGCGATCGCGCAAGATCGGCGCGCGCGGCCATCCATTCGTCCTCGCTCAGGTCGAGCTTCGCCATGACGCCACAGCCGCCATGGATGGCAAGCGCGATCGGCCTCATCAATGACCTCGCTGATAGATGGTTCAGATAAGGGCCGGCAGCGAGCGCCGGCCGCGATTCGTGATCGCAACCCTATCCTGTCGCGCGCCGATGTTCACGGCCGAGACCTGTTCATCGGCGCTGTACCGGCGTTATTGCGCGCAGCTTACCCGGGTTATGCGTCAGCGGTACGAACCTTCGTCCGACGCCCTCGAACGTTGCCGCTGTCGTCCGCCAGCGCGAGGACGTAGCGACCATAGTCGCTCTTGCCGAGGGCCTCGCCGAGAGCGCGCAGCTGGGCGCGGTCTATATGACCCATGGCAAAGGCGATTTCCTCCGGACAGGCGATGCGGAAGCCTTGGCGCTTCTCGAGCGTCCGCACGAATTCGGCCGCTTCGACGAGGCTATCCGGCGTGCCGGTGTCGAGCCAGGCATAGCCGCGCCCCATGGGCAGGACAGACAGCTTGCCGCGCTCCAGATAGGCGCGGTTGACATCGGTGATCTCGAGTTCGCCCCGTGTCGAGGGCTTGAGATTGCGGGCAATGTCAACCACATCGGCGTCGTAGAAATAAAGGCCGGTCACCGCCCAGCTGGAGCGCGGCGTCACCGGCTTCTCCTCAATGGTGCGGGCCTGCCCGTCCTCGTCGAACTCCACGATGCCGTACCGCTGCGGATCCTTGACGTGGTAGGCGAAGACCGTTGCGCCCCCGGACAGGGCCTGTCGTCGTGCCTGCTGCAGAAGATCCGTCAGGCCATGGCCGAAGTAGAGATTGTCGCCGAGGATGAGGGCGGAGGGGCCGCCCGCCACGAAATCGGCCGCGATGTGATAGGCCTGTGCCAGCCCTTCGGGACGTGGCTGCTCGGCATAGGTCAGGGCAAGGCCCCACTGCTCGCCGGTGCCGAGCAGCTGTCGGAAACGCGGCAGGTCGGCCGGCGTCGAGATGACCATGATCTCGCGGATGCCGGCGAGCATCAGCGTCGTCAGCGGGTAATAGATCATCGGCTTGTCGTAGACCGGCAGCAACTGCTTGGAGACGACATGCGTCATCGGATGCAACCGCGTGCCGCTGCCGCCAGCAAGGATGATGCCCTTCATGCCCTTCTCCATTTCCCTTCTTCGGCGGCAAGGCAGCGCGCCACGACCCCGGCGAGCGAGACGCGCCAGGGCGGCAGCGCAACGCCGTGCACCGCCGCGATCCGGCTACAGTCGAGCCGCGTGTCCGGCGCGCGGGCCGCGGGCGTCGGATAATCGGCCGTGCCGATGCGCTCGATGCGGGCGGCGGGGCCGCCGCGCGTCGCGCTTTCGGCAAAGACGGCCTCGGCAAGATCGGCCCAGGTCGCCTCACCCGCCGCGCTCATGTGGAAGAGGCCGCGCAGCGCCACCTCGCCCGGCCGCGCCACGAGATTGCGCGCCACCGCGATGACGCCGTCGGCGATGGCGAGGGCGGAGGTCGGGGCACCGTGCTGGTCCGCGACGACGTGCAGGACCTCGCGGCTCGCCGCGAGCGCCAGCATGGTGCGGACGAAATTGCGGCCGAAGGGGCTATAGACCCAGGCGACCCGCAAGATCGCATGGTCCGGCGCGGCTGCGGCGACCGCGGCTTCGCCTGCCAGCTTCGAGCGGCCGTAGACGTTCACCGGGGAAGGCGCGTCCTCCTCCCGGTGCGGCCGGCCGATGTGCCCGTCGAAGACGTAGTCCGTCGACAGATGCACCACCGGCACCCCGAGCCGCGCCGCCGCCGCCGCGACCGCGCCGGCGCCCGCTTCGTTGACGGCATGGGCGAGCTCCGGCTCGCTCTCGGCCTTGTCGACGGCCGTATAGGCGGCCGCATTGACGATGACCTGCGGCGCCGCGGCCGCGAGGGCCGGCAGGATCGTTGCGGGCGCCACCAGGTCGAGCGCCGGCCGGCCGAGGGGAACGACCTCGACGCCGAGGGCGCGGCCGCGCTCCACGAGCGCCCGCGCCACCTGGCCCTCGCGGCCCGTGACGGCGATGCGCAGCGGCTGCGCGCTCACGAAAAATACTCCGGCAGCTCGGCGAGGCGCGGATGGGTGTGGTCCTTGCCGGACAGGATGGCCGCCGCGCGTGTCACCGGCCAGTCGATCGCGAGATCGGGGTCGTCGAAGGCGAGGCCGTGGTCGTGCTCGGGCGCGTAATAGGCGGTGACCTTGTAGATCACCTCGGTGTCCGGCTCGAGCGTGCAGAAGCCGTGCGCGAAGCCGACCGGCACGAGGAGCTGGCGCCCGTTTTCGGCCGACAGCTCCACCGCCACGTGGCGGCCGTAGGTGGGCGAAGACCGGCGGATGTCGACCGCGACGTCGAAGATGCGGCCGCGCACGACGCGCACGAGCTTGTCCTGGGCGAAGGGCGGGCTCTGGAAATGCAGCCCGCGCACGGTCCCGGCGGGACCGGAGAGCGAATGGTTGTCCTGCACGAAATCGAGATCGATGCCAGCCTCGGCGAAGCGGCGGCGGTTCCAGGTCTCCGTGAAGAAGCCCCGCTCGTCGCCGAAGCGCCGGGTGGTGATGATCTTCACCGCCGGGATGGCGGTGTCCTCGATGGTCAGCATGGCTCCTCGATCCGTTATTGCTCTCAGGCGCCCGTGCCCAGCCGCTCGCCGCGATAGATCCCGTTGCGCACGCGCTGCCACCAGTCGCGGTTGTCGAGATACCAGCGCACCGTCTTGGCGAGGCCGCTTTCGAAGCTCTCGGCCGGCCGCCAGCCGAGTTCGGCAGCGATGCGCCCGGCATCGATGGCATAGCGCCGGTCGTGGCCCGGCCGGTCGGCCACGAAAGTGATCAGCGTTTCGCGCGGGCCGATGGTCGGATCGGGCGCCATCTCGTCGAGCAGCGCGCAGATGGCGCGCACAACTTCGATGTTGCTGCGCTCGTTGTGGCCGCCGATGCAATAGGTGGCGCCGACAGCTCCCTCTTGCACCGCGATGAGCAAGGCCCGCGCGTGGTCGTCGACATAGAGCCAGTCGCGTACATTGTCGCCCGTGCCGTAGACCGGCAGCGGCCGCCCTTCGAGTCCGTTGAGGATCATCAACGGGATGAGCTTTTCGGGGAAATGGTAGGGCCCGTAGTTGTTGGAACAGTTCGTCACCACGACGGGCAGGCCGTAGGTGTGGTGGAAAGCGCGCACGAAATGGTCGCTCGCCGCCTTCGAGGCAGAATAGGGCGAGCGCGGGTCGTAGGGGCTTGCCTCGGTGAAGTAGCCCTCCGGTCCCAGCGAGCCGAAGACCTCGTCCGTCGAGATGTGATGGAAACGGAAATCCCGGCGACGCCCCTCCGGCAGGGTGCGCCAGTGGGCGAGCGCCGCCTCCAGCAAGGTGGTCGTGCCGACGACGTTGGTCGTCACGAAGGCAGCCGGCCCGTCGATGGAGCGGTCGACATGGCTTTCGGCGGCGAGATGCATGACCACATCGGGCGAGAAATCCGCCATCGCCGTGCCCACGGCCGCGCGGTCGCAGATGTCGGCCTTGAGAAAGTGGAAGCGGTTGCTGCCCGCCACGGGCGCGAGCGAATCGGGATTGCCGGCGTACGTCAGCTTGTCGAGCACAAGGACTTCGTGCTCGGTTTCCGCTATGAGACGCCGCACGACTGCCGAGCCGATGAACCCTGCGCCGCCGGTGACCAGAAAGCGTCGTGCCATGGCTCCTCCCGAACGGCCTGCAGCAGCCCGTGACAACAAGTGGACGGCGCAGAGGCCACGATAAAGTTAGCGGATGGTGCGCAAATCAGGCAGCGCCCCCGCATCGGGGCCGTTTTTTGGCACCTTGGCGGGACACATGCAACCCCGCCACGGGCACCATTGCAGCGCTGCAATGTTCCGATCAGTTTTTCCTGGTAGCTTGAGAGGGACGATCAAGCCGCTTATATGTCCGGTCCCAGCGAGTTGCCGCCTCGGGCCCCGGTGCCGGGCGCGGCCTACAGTGCAGGAGAGCCGGACGTGAACAAGGCCGTTCAATATTCCGCCGCCAACGCGCCCGCTCCCGTCGATGCACTGAATGCATTGCAGCCGGTGCTGCAGCGGTCGATGTTCTGGCGTCCGGCCTATCTGGCGAAGTCGGCCTGGCTCGAGCACCTGCCCTTCGCCTTCTGGCTCACCGAGGCGCACCGGCCGCGCGTCTTTGTCGAACTCGGGACGCATTACGGCGCTTCCTACTTCGCATTCTGCCAGGCGGTGGAGCGCCTTGCGCTCGATACGCGCTGCTACGCGATTGACACCTGGAAGGGGGACGAGCACGCCGGCTTCTACGGCGAGGAGGTCCATGCCGCGGTGCGCACGCATAACGACGCGCATTACTCCGGCTTTTCGCGCCTCGTTCGGTCGACCTTCGATGAGGCGCTCGACCATTTCGCCGACGGCTCCATCGACCTCCTGCATATCGACGGGCTGCACACCTTCGAGGCGGTCAGCCACGATTTCGAAAGCTGGCGTGGCAAGCTTGCCGACGATGCCGTCGTGATCTTCCACGATACCAACGTGCGCGAGCGCGGCTTCGGCGTCGCGCGGCTGTTCGAAGACCTCAAGGCGCAATACCCCACCTTCGAATTCGTGCATGGCCACGGGCTGGGTGTCGTCGGTTTGGGCAAGACGCAGAAGGCGCCGTTGCGCCGCCTGTTCGAGGCGGACGGGCACGCGGCCTCGCGACAGGCCATCCGAGAGGTTTTCGCCCGGCTCGGCCGCGGCTGCGCCGATGCCTTCGCGGCCCAGCGCCGGGACGACAACGAGAAGCAGCTCAGCGCTGATCTGGCAGCGGCCAGGAAGCAGCTTGCCGAGCTCAAAGCCTCCGCCGAGGGGCGCGAAGCCCAGGCGGACGCACAGGTTAAGTCGCTCGAGGCCGCGGTGAAGCGGCTCGAGGCGGAGGCCGACGAGCGCGTGCGGGATCTCGAAGCATTGTCGCGCCGGTTGGCCGACAACGAGGCGGAGGCGGCGGAAAAGTTGCGCGAGGCGCAGGATGCCGCCGCCCGCGCGGCGGATCGGAGCGAGGCGCTGCAGGCGGAAGTAGGACAATTCCAGGCCCGCCTCGCCGAGACGAATCGGGAATTGGCAGCAGCCCGGACTCGGGGCGAGGCGGCAAAGGCACGCGAAAGCGAGGTGGCGCAGCTCAGGGCAAATGTCGCCGAACGCTTCGACGAGATCGCCACGCTCACGCGGCTGCTCGCGGAGAAGGAGGCGCAAGCCGAAACGGCGGGCGCTCGGGCCGCTGCCCTCGCCGAGAAGCTCGCCAGGCTCGAAGCGAGCCGGACATGGCGGGCAACCCTCGCCCTGCGCCGCGCGGCCTCGCCCTTCGGCGGGCGGCGGCGCCGGCACCGCCGGCTGCGCCATCTCGTGCAGTCGTCGGGGTTCTTCGATGCCGAATGGTATCTTGCCCAGAACCCGGACGTGGCCGGCGCCGGCGCCGATCCGCTCGACCATTTCCTCCTCTTCGGCGGCCAGGAGGGACGCGCCCCTTCGCCGGCCTTCAGCAGCAGCGGCTATCTTACCGCCAATCCCGATGTGCGCGACGCCGGCCTCAATCCGCTGGTGCACTATCTCGCCCACGGCCGCATCGAGGGGCGCGCCCCGGCGGCCTGACCGCTCCCTATTGCCGGTGGCGCCCCGGCGGCGCTCCCCATTTCCCCAGCAGGCAGCGGCCGGGGCTTGATGCGCCCCCTGCCTGTGCTTTATGCACCATTCACTGTCTATCGAATGAGGCAACCGGGGACTGTCGTGCGGGGCTTTACAAAAAAGGACATGGAGGCGCTTCGCGCTTCTGGTGCGTTCGACGTCAAGTGGTATCTAGAGACCTATCCCGACGTGAAGGCGTTGGGGATGGACCCTCTGGAGCATTATCTTTGGATTGGACAGAGGCTGGGGCGTCGTCATCAGAAGCAGGGGATTACCAACCCCTCCGGCTCGGAAGCGCGTGAGCTTGGTTTGCCGCAACGGAATTCGAACTTTCCGCCACAGCAATCCTCTTCTCGTCACTCGGATACTAGCTACTGGGCGCTGCGGCAGGAGGTGTTGGAATCGGGCCTGTATGATGAAAAATGGTACTTATCTAGGTACTATGAGTGCTACATCAACAGTAAAATCAATCGGCCGCGTAATGAGCCATTCTTCCCTCTCGACTACTACCTGCAGGAAGGCTGGAGACACGGCCACGAACCATCGCGCTTCCTGCCTATTCAAGTCGATCAGCGGCAGGTCGGATGCAGCAAGATCGAGTATTTTCTCAATCATCTCCGGTTTTCAGGGTATCAGTTCGACGAGAATATCTGGATTCCCAGGGAAGAATTGATTAGATCTTATGTTTCTACTAGGCCAAGTCGATCTTCCGACAAGGTTATTTATACGTGCATCATGGACAATTACGATGAGCTTATGCAGCCGTACCATATCCAACCGGAATGGGATTACGTCTGCTTCACCGATAATTCCGAGCTGATCCGCAAGGGCAGCGTTGGGGTCTGGGAAATCCGTCCGGTGCCAGCTGCCGAGTTGGACTCGGTTAGAAAAAATCGCTGGTGCAAAATGCATCCCCACGTTTTGTTTCCGTCGCATGCTGAAAGTATATATATTGATGGTAACATAAATATCATAAGCGGATACATCTTCAATCAAATTTCGACACGCAATTCTAATATTCTTTTGCCCTGGCATTTTGCAAGGTGCTGTGCATATAGTGAAATTGATATTCTACTTAATCGTCCGCAAACAACAGCGGATGATAGATCTTTGCTGGATTCGCATCGCGACTTTCTCGAGCAAGAAGGGTTTCCGCGTGATTTCGGCTTGAGCGAAAACAACTTGATTTACCGTAGGCATCATGATGCCCTTGTTATTAAGCTAATGAGCGACTGGTGGAATGTCTACAGTAGCGGTCCGTCGCGTGATCAGGCTTCTTTGTCATATGTTTTTTGGAAGAACAAGATTTCGTTGCGCGCGCATATGATTGGCAATTGCCGCGTATATTATCGCGACTTTTGGGTGGTCAAGCATAGCGCTAATAGGAAGGAATTCCACCCGGAAAGGTTGCCGCCGTCCGCCGTTGTGACAAAGTCACCCCCACTTGCGCCGGCATTCAATCGCGATAATGTTGCCGTAGTATTTTCTACGAATTCGGCGTTTATTCCATATCTTGGAGTAGCAATATTTTCTCTTATTGAGCATGCGAGCAGAAGCTTCAACTACGATATTATCATCCTCGCTAAGGGTTTGCCAGAAACCGCCTTTTCTAAAATATGCCGTCTGGCGCATGGTCGTGAGAATGTTTCAATCAGAATATATGACACGACCGAATTGATTCAATCGCTTCCGGAGAATGTATTTTATATCGATGGATACGTTCCGATTGAAACATACAACAAATGCTTTATTACGCATATATTATCATCTGCGTATGATAGATGCCTATATCTTGATTCTGATATTCTTGTCCTGGCCGATGTTCAAGAGCTCCATAATATCGATCTTCGGGGGTGTTCGATTGGAGCAAGCCCGAACATCGCAAATATTAATGCTGCATTTTGTAAAAAGGAAATTAAAGGAAATAGATTTGACGAATACATTCAAAATAAACTTGGAATATATGATTATAACAAGTATTTTCAGGCGGGAGTCCTTGTTCTTGACATGCGTAGACTGCGGGATATGGATCTTCCGAGTCGGGCGATTGAGGCCTTGGAGAGCATTCGGCGCCCAATCTTTTTTGACCAGTGTGTATTTAACAAGATATTTTACGGTGATGTCCACCTTTTCTCAACGTGCTGGAATCACGTCTGGTACATGCAGCAGTACTCGTATTTGAGAGGTTCTGTGCCGGATAGTATATTCTTCGACTATGCGCGCGGGCGCGTCGATCCGAAGATCGTTCACTTCGCTAGTGCGGACAAGCCTCACACGAAATCAGGGTGGGTACTTTCGGATCTTTTCTGGAAGTATGCTTACGCGTCTCCGTTCATTGATGAAATTCGGCGGGATGTCCTCTCGCGAGATAACGATGTTGCCCGGACGATGTCGGCCGCGTCGGATGGCAAGTGGTACGAGTATCTACCACGCGTGCTTGTACATGTTCATTTATATTACAGGGAGCAAATCGACTTTATAATGGAGTCATTGAATAATATCTGTAAATGTAAGTATGATTTATATATTACCATGACTGAACGGCACGAGCTAACAGAGCGCCGCATCCTGTGCAGATGGAAGGAGGCGAAGATACTTATCGTGCAAAACGTCGGCTATGATGTTTTTCCATTCTTGCATGTCCTTAAGCAGGTTCGGTTGTCAAATTATGATTTCGTACTCAAAATCCACACCAAGAACGCTCGAGGGCCTGGGGAGGATTATGTTTATGGTATAAGAGTGCCAGGTTATCGATGGAGAGATGAGTTGATACGGGCTATAATTGGCTCAAAGGCAGTTTTCGAGAGAAATTTGCAGAGCTTTATAAATGATAAGAAGCTAGGCTGCATAGGAGCTGGCAGGTTTATTTTTTCGACAAGAGATAATAACGAGGAGCAAAATTACAATTTACCTGAATGGCGTAGAAGATGCGGAGTGGAAGGGGGTAGTAATTATATAGGCGGATCTATGTTCTTTGCTAGAGCTTATCCGTTCGAGCGCTTGAAGGCGTTGAATATGCAGCCAAAAGACTTTGAATCTCGGCATATGCGCACGAAAGACTCAAAAAATACCGCCCATATTTTTGAGCGACTGTTCGGGATTGTCATAGAGAGCGAAGGATTCGAAATCAGAGGTGACGGTTTTCCGAGTAGGACGGATGCCTGAGTGTGAATAGCATGATCTTGGACAAGTAGCCCATTATCGCTGATCGACCCCCCACTGCCACCGTATATCTCGCGACAGGTTCGGATTGTAGAACGGATCGGCATCGAGCGCTGTCGCCCAGCGGCGGCGCATCTCGGCCACGTCCTTGAGGAACTGGCCCGTGCGCTCGGGCGAATCGTGCGGGCCGAAGGTCAGCGATTCGTGGTGATAGAGCTCGGCCTGGGGCGTCCACAGGATGCGCTGGCCCGCCCGGCGGATGCGCAGGCACAGGTCGACGTCGTTGAAGGCGCAGGGCAGCGCTTCGTCGAAGCCGCCGAGCGCCTCGAAGAGGCGCCGCGGCATCACCATCGCCGCGGCGGTGACGCAGGATAGGTCCTGGTCGAGCGCCGCCCGGCCGAAATAGCCCGGGCTGCCGCGCCGCACGTGCCGGTGGGCATGATCCGCCACGCCACCGATGCCGAGGATGACGCCAGCATGCTGGATGGTGTCGTCGGGGTAATAGAGCATCGCCCCGACCGCCCCTACCCCCGGCAGTCGGGCGCGCAGCACCATCTCCTCCAGCCAGTCGGGCGTGATCGGTGTCACGTCGTCGTTGAGGAAGCAGAGATAATCCCCCCGCGCTTGGCGCGCAGCGTGGTTGTTGACCCAGGAATAGTTGAAGGGTGCCCGCTCGTAGGTGACCACGCGCAGCCGCCTTTGCCCGCCCAGGGCGGCGAGGTAGGCCGCAGCCTCGGGCCGGGCGGCATCACCCGTTCCCACGGCAAGGATCACCTCGAAATGCGGATAGGTGGAGCCGGCGAATAGCGCATCGAGCGAGCGGCGGGCGACCTCGCCGAGGCGGCTCGGCACGATGATGGAGACAAGCGGCCAATCCGCGGGCCGGGCATAGCGCACGCGGTAGAAGCCGCCGACGCCGGGCTCGACTTCAGCCGCGATGCCCTGTCGAGCGAGGTGCTCGAGGATCGCACGGCGCCCGGCCTGCCAGGCATAGGGCTTGACCGCGGGCGACGACGCGGTCGACTGCGGCAGGGCGCGCCAATGATAGAGCACGCGCGGCACGTGGCGGATGCGCGCCGGCTCCGTCAGCTCGGCGCAGCGCAGCGCGAGGTCGTGGTCCTGGGAGCCTTCGAAGCCCTCCCGCAGCCCGCCCGCCGCAGCGACAAGCGAGCGGCGGAAGACGCCGAGATGCGAGAAGGCGTTCTGGCCGAGCATCAAGGACGGGTTCCAGTCGCCCTTGAAGTGGGGATCGAAGTGCCGGCCCTTCGCATTGATCTTGTCCTCGTCGGAGAAGATCATGTCGACGTCCGGATGTGCGACGATTTCGCGCGCGATCCAGTAGAGCGCGTCCGGTGGCAGTTCGTCGTCGGCATCGACGAGCGCGACGAACTCGCCGCTCGCCAGGGCAAGAGCCGAGTTGGTGTTGGCGCTGATGTGGCCTCGTTCGGCGCGCAGATGAAGCTTGATACGCCCGTCCTCCGCGGCCGCCGCCATGAGCATGGCGCGCACGTCGGCGCGCGTCGAGGCATCGTCGGACAGGCACAACTCCCAATGGGGATAGAGCTGGGCACGGATCGATCCGATTGCGGCGCCGAGCCAGCACGGGTCCGTCTCGTACACCGGCATCAGCACGGAAATGAGCGGCGGGTTGGTCATGGCGGCGACGTCCGCCGCGATGCGCGCCCGCTCCTGCGGCCCCGGGTACTGGCGCGCCACCCAGGCGGCATAGCGGGCGTCCGGTCCCCGCCGCCGCGCGACCAGGGCATCGAGCCGGCGCTTGGCCTTGACTGCCAGGGGAAACGATTTGGCCGCCCGGCGCAGCCGGTCGATGAGGCGCCAGCGGCCGGACGGTGGAGGAAATAGCAGCAAGGTTCAACTCCAAGAGTTAACTGCACCGGCGAATTGGATCAGCGCTGATGCTTGGCGAATCGCCTGATCGCAGCATCGCCGTTGGCGAAGAGATGCTGTTCACTGTCGCAGCGCAGATGTCCACCTGGGAAGCCGTTCAGAGGCTATGCGGCTTGATTGCAATACAAATGTCTCAGGCTGTTCGATCATGCATGACAGCTGCGCATGGCTTGTAAGCGATTTTGGACGTGCTGCGCCGAAGTCATTGCCTTATTCTGATCTCTCATGCAAAAGGATTTTCGGATGCTGCCGGGGCATGGTTCACATCGCTTCCGCCCGCGGTGAGCCCTCTTGCAGGCGATTCTATGGTGTGCGAGCTTTTGTAGACGATGGTTGTTTCGGGTGTTGTGACCTATTGGCCGAGCCTGGAGCTCCTGCAGCGTCTCGTCGACGTTCTCGTCACATCGACAGATCGGGTTCTGATCTTTGCCAATTACCCCATGGCCATGGGCGAACGACGGCAACTGACAGCGCTGGGCGATGGTGATTGCATCGAGATTTTTCAATCGGACGAGAATGTCGGTCTAGGCCGCGCCTACAATTACCTGTTGGAGCGCGCCCGGAGCCTCGGGGCGGACGCGGTGTTCATCTGTGATCAGGATTCAGTACCCCACGCTGAGACGGTGTCACAGTTGACCCAGAAATTCGGTGCGCTATCGGCTGCAGGGCACCAGGTGGCCGTCGTGGGGCCGCGACCGATCGGCCCACGCAGACAGAGCACCGAATTTAAAGATGTGCGCCTTTTTCGACGGTCCAGGGAAGACGGTTCGCCCAGGGTAGTGGCGGCGGATTTCGTCATCTCCTCGGGCTCTCTTGTTGCCCTTGACGCCTTTGATGCGGTCGGCCCCTTCCGAGAGGATTTCTTCATCGATGGCCTCGATATTGAATGGTGCTTTCGGGCGTGGCACCGGGGCTATTCGTGCTGGGTTGCTCTCGATGCGCCGATGGAACACCGACTCGGGCGCGGCGTGCTGACCGTCCCGCTCCTCAGGCTTTCGGTGCTGGAACAGCCGCCATCGAGGCTGTACACATATGTTCGCAATCAGGTGCACATGCTGGGTATGATCCATGTACCGCTTCGCTGGAAGCTCAGGATGCTCCCCTATATCGGTCTGCAGACGATGATCTATGCCATGAACGGCAGGTATCGTCGCCATGCCCTTGTCGCGATCGGCCGTGGCTTTCGAGACGGCGTGCGTCTGATGCGCACAGTCGGGCGCGATAGCGCGAAAGTGGATGATACAATCGCCGTCAGTCTGCCGCGGACGCAGAACGATGCCAAACAGCGAGAATAAGACTGAGCTCGCCGTGGTCATCCCACTGTTCAACGGCGCGGCCCATATAGAGGAGGCTCTGGCGGGCGTTTGCGCGCAAAGCGCTCCGCCGCAGGAGGTCGTCGTCGTCGATGACGGCTCGACCGACGACGGCCCGGACCGGGTCCTGCGCTTTGCCGGCCGTCTGCCGCTGCGTCTCCTGCGCAGGCCGAACGGCGGGCAATCCGCGGCCCGCAATATCGGCGTTGCCGAAGCTCGCAGCGACTGGATCGCCTTCCTCGACCAGGATGACGTGTGGTGCCCGCAGCATCTTGCCAATCTCAAGGCAGCTGTGGACGGCGGCACGGACCGGACCGGCTGGGCCTACAGCGACGTTGCCGTCGTCGATGCGGGCGGGCGCCTGCTCGAGCCGTCCCTCCTGCGTGGCCGGCCGGGACGGCATCCCAAACGAAGCCTCGATGAATGCCTTGCGCAGGATATGTTCGTGCTTCCGTCGGCGGCCCTCGTCTCCCGTCACGCCTTCACGGCGGTCGGCGGCTTCGACGAGCGTCTCAGCGGCTATGAGGATGACGACCTCTTCCTGCGTCTGATGTGCGCCGGTTTCCACAACATCCATGTGGACGCGCCCACGGTGCTGCGACGCAGGCACGAAGGGGCGGCCTCGCATGCGGTCAGGATGGAACGGTCGCTGATGATCTACGCGCGCAAGCTCCTTGCCGGCTTCCCGGACCGACCGGAGGAGCAACGGTTTCCGTCACGCGACCTAATCGCCCCGCGCTTCTGCTGGACCCTGCTGGCCCGCTGGGCAATGGCAGATCGGGCCGGCAATCGGGAAGCGGCTGCGCTCGCCCGGGCCGGCCTGCGCGAACTCCTGTCCCATCTGCGGCCCAATCGCCGCCGCATCGGCGCGGCCATTCTCCATATCGCCTCGCTGCCTGTCGTCGGCGGTGCATGCCTGCGCGCAGCCCACGGCCTGCGCCAGCATGCGCGGCGTACGTCACGGCCCATGCTTGGCGCCGCGAAGGCCAGACGCTTGAGCCCTCCGTGGCAAGAGCGCCAAGCCGTCTGCCGTGGCCTCGACGTTGATCCGACCAACCAAGCTCTCCCACCTTCCCATCCTCGTGCGACAGAATGGCCCTGACACCAAGTAGAACGGACTGGCGGCGTGCCGTGGACGACCTTCTGGCGGGGTTCGGTGCCTGGCAGATGTGGCTGCTGCTCGGCCTCAATGACATCAGGCAGCGTTACAAGCGCTCCCGTTTCGGACAGTTCTGGATTACACTAAGCACCGGCATCTTCGTGGCGGGAATCGGCATCGTATACGCGTATCTGTTCAATCATCCGGTCGACGAATACATACCTTATCTGTCTGTGAACATTGTCTTCTGGACGTTGGTTGCAGGTATCCTGACCGACAGCACGACGGTCTTCACGCAAGCCGGACACTATCTCGGACAGCAGGCTCTTCCGAAAACCGCCTTTGTGATGCGTGTCCTCGTGCGCCAGCTTCTCGTGCTGGCGCACAACGTAGTTATCATCGTGCTGGTCTATCTGGCGTTTGGGGTGGCGCTTCCCGCCACCGCCGCCTTCGTCCTGCCGGCGCTGGTTGTCCTGCTGCTTGCGGCCTTCCTCGCTGCGATCACGATCGGTCTCCTGTGCACGCGATTTCGCGATCTGCCACAGATCATCCAGAGTCTTCTGCAGGTTGCTTTCTTTCTGACGCCCATCATGTGGCGCGTCGAGCAGCTTGGCGAAAAGGCCCATTACATTGTCGGCTACAACCCCTTTGCCATTTTCCTGATGCTCGTCGTAGAGCCGCTTCACGGCAAATGGCCGAGCTGGGATCTCTATGGCCGGGCCTTCGTCATTATCGCCATCATGGCGCTGGTCGCGGCCCCGCTTTTTGCACGCTTTCGCGCGCGCATCGTCTACTGGTTGTGAAGGAGGCAGCAATGCCCTCCATCAAGCTGCGCGACGCCTCCGTCGCCTTCCCTATCTACAACTCGCGCAGCAGGTCGCTTCGCAGCAGTCTTCTCGCCCGTGTTGGCGGCACGGTCCAGGCGGACGACGATGGTGCCGTCACCGTGCGCGCGCTGCAGAACATCACTCTCGACCTCGCTCCGGGTGACCGGCTTGCTCTCGTCGGCCACAATGGCGCTGGCAAATCGACACTCTTGCGCGTCTTCTCGGGCGCTTACGAGCCGTCCACCGGCGCTGCCGAGATCAAGGGCCGCGTATCGTCCCTGCTCGACATGACGATGGGCATGGATATGGAACTGACCGGGGCAGACAACGTGGTGCTGCGCGGTGTCTTCCTGGGCATGTCGATCGCCGAGGCGCGCAGTCGGATTCCGGAAGTCGAAGAGTTTTCCGAACTTGGCGGCTTCATGCATCTGCCGATGCGCACCTATTCGAGCGGCATGCGCCTGCGCCTCGCCTTCGCCATCTCCACGGCCCGTGTACCGGACATACTGCTGATGGACGAGTTCATTAGCGTCGGCGATCAGACATTTGCCCGCAAGGCGCGGGAGCGCCTCGAGCACATGATCGACAACGCGCGCATCATGGTTCTCGCCTCGCATTCCGCGCAAATGATACGGCAATACTGCAATCGGGCGATCCTTCTCCAAGGAGGGTGCGTCGCTCGCGAAGGCGCCGTGGACGAAATACTGGCCGCGTATCAGCAAGGGCAGCAGCCGTAACGACAATCAGCTTGCGAGTGCGGCGTCTCGCCGGGCGGATGAGCACTCGGCCTTTCGCGGCGGCGGCAACCACCTCGATGAGCGCTCCGGCGCCGAGGTCGGCGATGCCGATGGTTGCGCGGGCGGGCAGGGCGTTGCGAGATGGCCGCCGCCGATCAGCACCGTGCCGTTGCCGAACTGCTTGAAGGAGAGCTTGCGCCCCGCGCCGATAGCGACCGGTGCGATGAGGGCGGCACGCGCGAGGCGATCATCAGCATCGGCGCCACGGCTTCGACCGGCAAGGGCTCGCCGGGCCTGCGGCGATGTCCCCGCCCGGCCGTCAGAGCTTCATCGCCCGCAGGCGGATGGCGTTGCCGATGACGCTCACGGACGAAAGCGCCATGGCCGCCGCCGCGATGACCGGCGAGAGCAGGATGCCGAGGAAGGGATAAAGGACGCCCGCGGCAACCGGCACGCCAAGGGCATTGTAGATGAAGGCGAAGAACAGATTCTGCCGGATGTTGCCCATGGTGGCGCGCGACAGGCGCCGTGCCTCAACGATCCCGGTCAGGTCGCCCTTGAGCAGGGTCACGCCGGCGCTCTCCATGGCCACGTCGGTGCCGGTTCCCATGGCGATGCCGATGTCGGCCGTCGCAAGCGCCGGGGCATCGTTCACGCCGTCGCCGGCCATGGCGACGGTGCGCCCGGCGCTCTTGTAGCGCTCCACCACGGCACTCTTCCCGTCCGGCAGCACCTCGGCCTCGACCTCCTCGATGCCGAGCCGGCGCGCGACGGCCCGGGCGGTCGTCCAGTTGTCGCCCGTGAGCATCACCACGCGGATGCCCTCGGCGGCGAGGCCGGCGAGCGCCTGCGGCGTCGAGGCCTTGACGGGGTCGGCGATGGCGATGGCGCCGGCGATACGGCCGTCGATGCCGACGAAGATGGCCGTGGCGCCGTCCTGCCGAAGGTCGTCCGCCTGCTGCTCGAGCGGCGCGGCATCGATGCCGTGCTCGGCGAGGAAGGCCTTGTTGCCGAGCACGACATGGTGGCCGTCGGCCGTGCCGAGCGCACCCTTGCCGGTCGGCGAGTCGAAGTCGGCAACCGGAGCCGTCGCGATGCCGCGTCGCTCGGCCGCCTCGACGATGGCCACGGCGAGCGGATGCTCGCTCGCTCGCTCGACGCTGGCCGATAGGCGCAGCACCTCGTCCTCGGTGAAATCCGGTGCCGGCACGACCGCCGTGACGGCGGGCTTGCCTTCGGTCAGCGTGCCCGTCTTGTCGACCACGATCGTGTCGACCTTCTCCATGCGCTCCAGGGCTTCGGCGTTCTTGATCAACACACCTGCCTGGGCGCCCCGCCCGATGCCGACCATGATCGACATGGGGGTGGCGAGGCCGAGCGCGCAGGGGCAGGCGATGATGAGCACCGAAACGGCGGCGACGAGGCCGAAGGCGAGGCGTGGTTCGGGCCCCCAGACGCCCCAGGCCGCGAAGGCGAGGAGCGCCACAACGATCACCGCCGGCACGAAATAGCTCGAGACCTCGTCGGCCAGCCGCTGGATGGGCGCGCGGCTGCGCTGCGCCTCGGCCACGAGTTGGACGATCTGCGACAACATGGTGTCGCGACCAACCTTCCGCGCTTCGATGACGAGCGCGCCGGACCGGTTCATCGTGCCGCCGATGACCTTGGTGCCGACCTCTTTGGTCACGGGCATCGACTCGCCGGTGACCATGGACTCGTCGACGGAACTGCGCCCTTCGACGACCTCGCCGTCGACCGGCACCTTCTCCCCCGGGCGCACCCGGAGACGGTCGCCCGCCACGATGGCATCGAGCTGGACCTCCTCCTCTGTTCCGTCCGGTCCGATCCGGCGGGCCGTCCTTGGCGCGAGATCGAGCAGGGCGCGGATCGCCCCGCTGGTATTCTCGCGCGCCTTGAGCTCGAGCACTTGTCCGAGGAGGACGAGGACGGTGATCACGGCGGCGGCCTCGAAGTAGACGGCGACCGACCCGTCTCCCCCGCGGAAGGCGGTGGGGAAGATGCCGGGGGCGAGCGTCGCGATAAGGCTGTAGAGCCAGGCGATGCCGGTGCCCATGGCGATGAGCGTGAACATGTTGAGGCTGCGGTTCACGAGCGAGTGCCAGCCGCGCACGAAGAACGGCCAGCCGGACCACAGCACGACCGGCGTCGCGAGGAGCAACTGGACCCAGTTGGACTGCTGCTGCCTGAGATAGTGGCCGAGGCCGGTCAGGTGGCCGCCCATCTCCAGAGCAACGATCGGCAGGGACAGGGCGAGGCCGATCCAGAACCGGCGGCTCATGTCGACGAGTTCGTGGCTGTGGCCACCGTCCCCTTCGGCCACGACCGGCTCCAGGGCCATGCCGCAGATCGGGCACGATCCCGGCCCCACCTGGCGGATCTGCGGATGCATCGGGCAGGTGTAGATCGTCTGTCCCTCGGGGACGCCCCGGGCCTTTTGCCCCGCCCCCGGCCCGGCGTATCGCGCCGGCTCCGCCTCGAATTTCGAGCGGCACCCGGATGAGCAGAAATAATAGGTGCGGCCGGCATGCTGCGCCCGGTGCGGCGTGGTGTGCGGGTTCACCATCATTCCGCAGACCGGATCCTTCACCGTCCCGGCCTCGCCCGCAGGTCCGTCACGATGGTGGTGCCCCGCGTGGGCACCAGGTGCGCGATCGTCGGCGTGGCCGTCAGGACCACCGTGCGAATGTCTCATGCCGGTCCTCTGCCTTGGCGTTGTGGCCAAAGCATCGCCCCTTCCACGGTGGGAAGGTCAAGCGACCATTCGGTGGCGGTTCACGATCGTTAACGCCTCATTTCCCGAGGTCGGTCGACGAGTGATGCAAACTGACCTATCAGAATAACAACTGAGATCGTCGAGTTGCCGTTGCTTCCCCGGATGGAACTGCTGAGCCCCGCGCCGCTCACCGGCGGCGGCAGCGGCGGCAGCGGCGGCATGGCGGGGAGGTCTATCGATTGCATCCGAGGAAATGTGATCCATTGCGCCAACAGGCTCGGGCTGCGGCTGATCATGAATTTCTCCAGGCTCCCCTGCGAAGAGACGGGTGAGGAACATCGGCAGTTCCTGCTCACTTCGCCCGTGCAGCTCTTCCTCGCGGGGCGGCGTGCCGAAACGGTGTGTTGCCTGCGGTGACGATGATCCAACCAGCTACCCATGATGCGGGACCACCTGACCGTTGGCCGATCGGGCCCGGCGTGCCGCCCTGGCCCGCGGACGGCGAAGTGCACGTCTGGAGTGCAGCTCTCGACGAGGGCGACTGGGCGCAGGCGGAGGGAATCCTTGGCTCCGACGAGGTGGCGAAGGCGGCGCGTTACCGCTTCGCGCACGATGGCGCGCGCTTCAGCCGTGCGCGGATCCTGCGCCGCCTCGTGCTTGCTCGCTATCTGGGCTGTGCGGCCGGCGACATCGCCTTCGGTGAGACCGGGATCAGGCGGCCGTGCCTTGCCGATCGGGAAGGGGCGCGTGTCCAGGGCCTCGATTTCAATACCTCGCGCAGTGCGGACATGGCGCTGATCGCCGTTGCGTCCGGCATGCGTGTGGGCATCGACATCGAGGTGGCGCGCGTCATGGACGATATCGACGAGATCGCGCGTCAGCATTTCCATGTGAATGAATGGCTGGCCATCGCCGGCGAACGTGCCCCTGCCGCGAAGCAAAACGTCTTCCTGCGCTGCTGGACGCGCAAGGAGGCGCTGACCAAGGCCATGGGTGTGGGGCTGCACTTGCCGCTGCATGCGTTCTTCGTCGGCACTGAGCCCGAGGCGGCGCCGTTCCGGGCGTTCTTTGACGTCGATCCGTCCGGTCAGCCGGGGTGGTGGCTCACCGACCTGTCGGTGCCGCCGGTCTATGCGGCCCTTGCCTCCGACGGCGTTCCGAAGCGGCTGCATCTCTGGCGCATGCGCCTCTGACACGCTGTGCGGCTCGCCGCCGCGCCTCGTCCAAGGTCATGTGCGGCGGGTGTTCCGCAAGTCGGCGGGCGGTCGCCAGTGCCGACGACTGAGACGGACCGTGCCATCACGGATTGCAGGTGGTCAGGAGGACGGTGCCGCAATAGGTGAACATACTTGCGGCCAGGGCGGCGATGGCCGCGAGACGGGCAGCCGAATGAAGAAAACGGTCCGTCGCGGTGTCAGAGCGCTGCTGTCGCGCGCTTAGCCCGACGACGAGAGCGACGTGCAGCGCGAGGAAGATCCCGAGCAGCAGAAGGAGCTGCAGGCGCTGCAGCGACAGGCCGAGCACGAGGCTTCCCCTGTCCCAACCGAAGGCGCAGCCGATGGAGAGCATCGCATAGAGCGCCACGAAGGCGACCGCCCAGAGGCCGAAGCCCGCGGCGAGCGACAGGAGCAGGATCTTGCGGCCGGACGTTGCATCGATCATGGCCGCGTCTCCGGGACGACGGCCAGAAGCGGCAGCGCGACGACAAGGGCCAGCGCGACGATGGTGGAGACGGCCGTGTAGTCGTGCCACAGCGCCGCGATCCGCAGGTCGAGGCTGCGCCGGCGCGAGAGATAGCCGCCGCCCTGGCGCCAGAGGCAATAGCCCGCATAGACGAGGCCGATGCCGGCATGCAGCCCGGCATGAAAGAGAAGGGTGAAGGTCACGGCATGGAGGCTGTGCGTCGTCGGGCCGGGCACGGCGGCGGCCAGCGCGGCGAGAAGCGCGACGGTGGCCGCATGCATCAATGCGCCGAGCCCGAGCCAGAGGGCGGGCGAACCACCCGCTCTCAGGACGGTGACGGCCTTCCTGCCCGCGATGGCGGCCAGCACAGAGACGGCGACGCAGCCCGCCACGGGCACCGGTGCGGGCAGGACGACCTCCCCGGGCGGCCAGCCCGGCGCCACGAGCCAGAGGAAGAGCGCGCCGAAGACGAGGGAGAGGAAGAGCGTCCCGTCGCCGGCGAGCGTGAAGATCATCGCCCACCATGACGGCGGTCGTTCGGCCTCCCAGTGTGGCGGCAGCTCCCTTCCGCGGCCCACCGGCAGGGGGCCGAGGTCCGCCTTCGCGGCGGTGGCCGCCGTCCAGCCGAGAAAGAGCCACACCACCGCGATGAGTGGCAGGAGCGACAGGAGGTAGAGCTTGAACAGCAGGCAGAGCACGAAGGCGCAGGTGGCGAGACCGCTCCAGAGGGGCAGGCGTGTCGGTCCCGGCAGTACGATCAGCTGCTCGGGCCTGCCGGACACCATGTCGACGCCAAGCGTCTCGAGCCAGCGGTTGCGGGCGAAGCCGAGATAGCCCTCGCCCCGCGCCAGCCGGTTGCCGAGGCCCCCCGGCTCCAGCCTGTCTGCCCGGTCGGTGATGTCCGGCAGGGAGGCGAAGGCGTAGGGCGTGGGCGGCGTGGGCATCGCCCATTCGAGGGTGCGGGCCTGGTGGGGATTGCGGCGAAAGCCCTTGCCGAAGCGGATCTGCACGAGAACGTCGGCCGCGAAGAGGGCGAAGCCGGTCGTCATCACGAAGCCGCCGACGGAGGACAGGAGGTTCAGCCAGTCCCAGCCGGCCTCGGCGGCATAGGTCGCGACGCGCCGCGGCATGCCGAGGAGGCCCGTCAGATGCATCAGGAAGAAGGTGAGGTTGAAACCGCTGAAGATCAGCCAGAAAGCCGGGACGGACAGGCGGTGGTCGGCGAGGCGGCCCGTGAAGTGCGGGAGCCAGTAATAGGTGGCCGCCATCATCGGGAAGACGAAGCCGCCGATCAGCACATAGTGCAGGTGCGCGACGATGAAGTGCGTGTCGTGGGCCTGGTGATTGAATGGCACCATGGCGACCATGACGCCGGTCAGCCCGCCGATGACGAAGATGACGAAGAAGCCGGCGAGATAGAGCATCGGCACGTCCCAGCGCAGGCGTCCCTGCGCCAGGGTGGCGATCCAGGCGAAGATCTGCACGGCGGTGGGGATCGCCACCAGCCCGCTGGCGGCCGAGAAGAAGGCGAGCGCCAGATGCGGGATGCCAACGGTGAACATGTGGTGCACCCACAGCCCGAAGGAAAGGAAGGCCACCGCGATCACGGCCACGACGATGATGCGGTAGCCGACGAGCTCATGGCGGGCGAAGGTCGGGAGGATGGTCGATATCGCCCCGGCCGCCGGCAGGAAGATGATGTAGACCTCGGGATGAGCGAAGAGCCAGAACAGGTGCTGCCAGAGCAGGGGATCGCCGCCCCGCGTCGGGTCGAAGAAGGGCAGGTCCGCGGCGCGCTCGAGCTCGAGGAGGATCGAGCCGAGGATCAGCGGCGGGAAGCCGAAGAGCATCATGAAGGCGACGATCAGCAGGTACCACGCCATGATCGGCATGCGGTCGAGGGACATGCCGGGCGCGCGCAGCTTCAGCACCGTGACGATGATCTCGACCGCCGCCGCGAGCGCCGAGATCTCGACGAAGGTGATGCCGAGCAGCCAGACGTCGGCGCTGATGCCGGGCGTATAGGCGGAGGAGGAGAGCGGCGTGTACATGAACCAGCCGCTCGCAGGCGCGACGCCGGCGAGCATGGCGCCGACGAGGATCGAGCCGCCGAGCACGTAGCACCAGAAGCCGTAGGCGGTGAGGCGCGGGAAGGCCATGTCGCGCGCACCGAGCAGCTTGGGCAGCAGGTAGATCGCGAAGCCCTCGAACATCGGGATCGCGAACAGGAACATCATGACCGTGCCATGCATGGTGAAGATCTGGCCGTAGATCTCCGGTCCGACGAAGGCGCTGCCCGAGGTGGCGAGCTGCACGCGGATCAGCATGGCGAGCAGGCCGCCGATGACGAAGAAGACGAAGGCGGCGATGATGAAGCGCTTGCCGAGAATGGTGTGGTTGACCGCCGAGAGCCGTCCCCAGCCGGGCGGCGTGCCCCAGATCGCCGACAGTTCCCGGTGCAGGCGGAGGGCGGAGGGAGGCGCGGCCGGCGGGGCCTCGCGCGATTCGTGCGGAGCCGTCGTCATCGCGCGGCCTCCGAGGTCAGCGCCGCCTCGTAGTCCTCCGGCGCGTGGGCGATGACGGTGAAGCGCATCGGCGCATGGCCCTTGCCGCAATATTCGGCGCAGATGCCGCCATAGTTGCCTGGGGCGTCGGCCCTCAGCCGCACGATGTTTTTATGGCCCGGGATGGCGTCGATCTTGCCCCCGAGCCGCGGGATCCAGAAGGAATGGATGACGTCCTCGCTGGTCACGGCGAAATCGATGTCACGCCCAACCGGGATGTGCAGCACGTCCCGCGTCGCCACTGGCGTGCCGGGATAGCGGAACTCCCACGCGAACTGGCGCGCGACGACCTCGATGCGCAGGGTCTCGGCGCCCTGGCGCGGCAGCAGGCGCTCGCCGAGCGTGAAGGCGCCCGCGACCAGCGCGGTGAGCCCGAGCGAGGGAACGACGAGCCCGCCCCACAGGATGAGCCGCTTCGGCGTCAGGAGAGGGCGGATGGAAGGGATGAAGGCGCCCGCGAGCGCCACCAATGTCGCGAGGAAAATGATGGTCGCGCCGGCGAGCATGATCCACCAGATGAGCGCGATGGCCTCGGCCGCGGGGCCCGCGGGGGCGAGCGTCGAGTAGTCGCCGCTGCAGCCGGCGGCGGGAAGGGCCGCGGCACCGGCGGCGGCGCGGTGGAACCATGGATGTGGGCCGACGTTGTTCGAGATCGGTCGAGGACTGCGATGAACGACAAGAGCGAGGCGCCCAATCCGGTCATGGAGGAGGTCGCGGGGAAGGACACGAGTTCCACCGTCGCGGTGGCCGGCCATCCCATCCATGCCATGACCGTGCATTTCCCCATCGCGCTCGTCGTCGTGACCCTGGGCTGCGATGTCTTCTACTGGTGGAGCGGGGATCCGTTCTGGGTGCGGGCGGGCCTGTGGTCCTCGGGCGGCGCCTTCGCCGCCGGCATCGGCGCGGGCCTTGTCGGCACCGCCGAGCTGCTGCTCGTGCCGGGCATCCGGGTGCGCGTGGCGAGCTGGAGCCACGCGGTGGCCGCGATGAGCCTCATCGCCGTCATGGGCTTGAACTGGGGCCTGCGCCTTTCCGGCGACATCGAGGTACTGCCACACGGGCTGCTCGTTTCGGTCCTGGCCATGGTCCTGACAGGGATGGCGGGCTGGCACGGCGGCAAGCTCGTTTTCGATCACGGTATAGGCCTCATGATTTCGGACAGGGACTGAGGCCGCAGAATCAGGCGGCGCAGCGCTCCCGGCTCGCCAAAGGCATCGGGTAGCAGGGCCGGCAGGTCGGGCTTGCCCAGCACGACGGTCAGGATCGACGTGACCACGGCGAGTGTCAGCACTGTTGTGGCCGTGAAGCGCCACAGGGGGTAGATCTCATCCGCGTCAAAGAGCCGGATGATGACCTGACCCGTCATGATGTGGATGGCGGTCATTGCCCCGGCGAGGGCGAGCTTCAGCGAAAACCAGGGCTCGAAGGTCTCGCGCAGGAAGATGAGGGCGGTTCCGGAGGCGATGGCGAGGAAGGCGGCGGGCGACAGCACGTTGACGTAGAGAAACCGCACGAGCGCCTGCAGGCGGTGGAGGGAAGCCGTGCTGTCTACATGCGCGCGCTGGACGTAGAGGGCCGGCAGGCTGATGAGGGCGCCGCTCCACAGCGCGATGGCGGCGATATGCACGAGCTTGAGCCAGATCATCCCGCCCGCGGCTCCGCCGTGCCGGCACCGAGCCGCACGAATGCCAGGTAGAGCGCGGCGGCGAGATAGGGCAGCGCCGCCGGCACCCACATGACGAGACCCGCGAGCTGCTGGTCCTGCCGCGGGTCGAGGCCGAAGGCCGCCGTCGTCAGGAAATGAGCCTGGTACAGCGGTTCCCGGGCGAAGGTGAGCAGCGCGCCGAGGAAGCCCATCTGCACCACCGTCGCGAGCAGCACGAGGAGCGCCGCGCCGGTGCGGGTATCGCGCAGCACCGCCCGCCACAGGAGGACGCCCGTGCCGAGCAGGCTCAGCTGCATCAGCCAGTAGAGCCCCGGCGAGCGGATGGCGGCGTCATAGAGTGCCGGCGCGTGCCAGGCCCAGAACACGAGGCCGTGAAGGGCGACGAGGAGCGCGAGGCCCCTTGGCCGGCCGCCGCTGCGGCGGGTGGGGAAGCTCGCGGCGAGCAGGGGCGCCGCCACGGCCACGAGCAGCACGTGGTGGACAGCGCGGGCCGAAAACAGCGCCGCCGTCAGGGCGCAGAGCGGCGACATGAACAGCGCGGCGACGAGCAGCACCGCCAGCGCGAAGGCGGCGCGCCGGTCGCGCTCGCCCCGCACGGCGTAGAGCGCGATGAGGAGAAGGCACAGGACGGCCGCGGGCGCGTCGATATTCCAGCTCGCCGGCAGGGTCGCTGGCGTCGGCGCGGGACCGCAGTAGATCTCGTCCATCATGGGCCTCGGCGTTCGAGCGGCCGTGTCACGGCCGGCTATTCGATGACGGCGCAGGCGATCCTGTTGCCGGCATTGCCGGAGGGCTGGCTCTCGTAGTCGTCGGGCTCGGCGTGGATCATGAGCGCGCGCCCGACGATGCCGGCCTCGCCCTTGTCCAGAGTGACGGCGGGATTGAAGACATCGGCCCGCAGCGTTTCGTCGCTGCCGACGTACTGGTTCGGCATGTCGCCGGCATGGGGCCCGCCCGCCACCTTGTAGCCGTGTTCCTTCGAGGTCGGGTTGAAATGGCCGCCGGCGGAATCATGGCCGGTGGTGTGGTCGCAGCTGCCCGTCTCGTGCACGTGGAAGGCGACCCGCTGGCCGGCAGGCAGGCCCGTGATCTCGATGGCGATCAGGACGCCGCCGCTGGGAACGGCGGTCAAGCGGGCGTTGCCGTTCGCCTCGCCCTTGGCATCGACGAAATTCGCCGTCGCGGTCGCCGCTTCCTGAGCGAGGGCCCCGCCGGCCGTGAAGGCCAATGCTGCGGCGATAGCTCCGATCATTCTCATGGCAATCTCCCTCCTCCACAGGTTGCCGGCAGCCGCGACGCCAGGCATGGCGCGGGCGTCCAACAGCAGGGTCCGGTGGTGAGGCGGCGTGCGCCCGCGTGAACCGCGGCTCGACGCGCGGAGGGCGGATGGCCCTGCGCGCAACCGCCACTTCCGGCGGGTCGGACCTGCCGTCGCCAGTCGAGGATATCAGGAGGTATCGCTCAGGGACGCGCCCGCTGGACACTCGCAGCCTCCGTTACGTCCGTGGGGTAACGTCACGAAGGCCGAATGGTTCCCGGGGTGTGGCGCCGGGCGCGGGACGCCGATCCGTGCCGCTATTTCGCGAAATAGAGCGACAGGCGCTCGGCGGCATTGCGCAGGTGGGTTTCCGCCGCGCGCCGCGCGCCGACCGGGTCGGCCTTGGCGATCATGTCGAAGATCGCCTGGTGCTCGGCCTGGACTGCCTGGGTCAGGCCGCCCATGCGCGCCGTGTTGGCGCGGGCGGTGCGGATGAAGTGGCGCACGCGCCTGTCGAGGAAGTCGGACAGGTCGCGGAAGAAGGGATTGCCGGTCGCGTCGACGATGGCGCGATGGAAGGCCATGTCCTCGTCGACGCCGGGCTCGCCGCGGTCGATCGCCGCCTGCATGGCGTCGAGCTGGGCCTGGATGGCGGCGAGGTCCTCCTCGCCGCGGCGCTGGGCGGCCAGCTCCGTCGCGGTCGCCTCGACGGCCATGAGCAATTCGACGATGTTGCGGATCTCGTCGCGGTTGGTGAAATCCTCGACGTCGAGGCGGAAAACAGCAAGTGCGCCCGGCTCGGCGATGAAGGCGCCGGCGCCCTGGCGCGTGACGACGAGGCCGTCGTGCTTCAGCCGGCCGATGGCCTCGCGGACCGTCGGCCTGCTGACGCCGTAGCGTTCGGAGATCTGCTGCTCGGTCGGCAGGCGTTCGCCCGGCCGCATGCACCCGGCGGCGATCTCCTGGCGCAGCCTGTGCGCCAGCGTATCGGCGAGCGAGGGGGCTCGGTCGAGGAAATCGTGGGACTGGGTCATCGCATCATTCCAGGCATCGACTGGCCTTCTCCGCCCCTGTGGCGCCTTCAGCTCGCAATGTACAGCCCACCGTTGACATGCACAGTCTCGCCGGTGACGAAGGAGGCCCAGTCGGATGAGAGGAAGGCGACGACGCGGGCGACCTCGTCCGGCGTGCCGAGGCGCTTGAGGGGCGTCTCAGCAAGGAGCGCCGGCCCCCGCACCTCCATGAGATGCTGCACCATCGGCCCTTCGATGAGCCCTGGCGAGACGGCGTTGACCCTGACGCGCGGCGCAAGCTCCCGCGCGAGCGAGCGGGAGAAGGTGAGCACGCCGCCCTTGGCGGCGGCATAGTCTGCATGCGCGAGGCTGCCGCGGTGACCGGCCATGGAGGCGATATTGACGACGGCGCCGCCCTCGGCGAGATGCGGCACGGCGGCCCGGCAGGTGTAGAAAACGCCGTCGAGATTGACGGCGAGCGAGCGGCGCCAGTGCTCCTCGTCCATGTCCTTCACAAGCCGCTCCCGGTAGAGGCCGGCGGCAGTGACGACATGATCGATGCGGCCGAAGCGTTCGGCCGTGCGCTGCGCCGCCGCCTCGGCATCCGCCTGCGACGCTGCGTCCTGGCGCAGCACGAGGATGCGGGCACCAGAGGGGTCGAGCTCGCCTGCGAAGGCAGCGAGGCCTTCGACGTCGAGGTCAGTCAGGGCGCAGTTGGCGCCGAGGGCATGGAAGAGACGGGCGATGGCGCGGCCGATGGCGCCATTGGCGCCGGTTAGCAGCAGGGTCCGTCCGGTGAAGTCGATGATCGGCGCGCTCATGTCATCAGCCAACCGCCGGCGACGTCGCAGACCTGGCCGGTCACGAAGGCGGCCTTGTCGGAGGTCAGGAAGAGGCACATCCCGGCGACCTCGTCGGGCGTGCCGAGCCTTTGCAGCGGCGTTGCCAGCCGCACGGCTTCGTTGGCCTCCGCGGCCGTGCCGCGCATGAGGGGCGTGTCGATGCGGCCGGGGGCGACGGCATTGACCGTGATGCCGGAGGGGCCGAGTTCGCCGGCCAGATGCTTGGTGAAGCCGATGAGCGCCGCCTTGGTCGCCGCATAATGCACGCCGACGATGTCGCAATAGGTGCGGCCGGCGACGGAGGAGATGCTGACGATGCGCCCGTATCCGGCTTCGCGCATCTGCGGCACGACCGCGCGCGTCACCAGGAAGGCGCCCGTCAGGTTCACGTCGAGCACGCGGCGCCACTCCGCCGCCTGCATCTCCCAGACGATGGCCTTGCCGCCGGCGCTGCCCGATTTTGGCGAGATGCCGGCGTTGTTGACGAGCAGCGTGACGGGACCGAGCGTCTCGGTGCCGTGCCTGACGGCCGCCGCGACCGACGCCTCGTCCGCGACGTCTGCCGCCACGGCGACGGCGCGCCAGCCCCGGGCCATCGCGACCCTGGCCGCTTCTTCTGCGAGCGCCCTGTCGTGGTCGAGATAGATAACGCCGGCGCCTGCGGCCGCATGGGCATCGGCAATGGCGCGGCCGATGCCCCGCCCGGCGCCCGTCACCAGCGCCACTCGACCGGCATGGGAGCCCGCGTCAGTCACGGCGCATCTCCAGAATGATCTTGCCCTGATGGGCGCTCGATTCCATCAGCTCGTGCGCGGCGCGCGTCTCCGCGAGGGGAAAGGTGGCGTGCACGATGGGGCGCACCTTGCCCGCGTCGAGGAGCGGCCACACCTTCGCGCGCAATTCGTCGGCGATCGCCTTCTTGAGCGCGACGGAGCGGGCGCGCAGCGTCGATCCGGTGATGGTTTGGCGTTTCAGCATCAGCGGCATCAGGTCGATCTCGACCTTGCTCGTCTGCAGGAACGCGATCTGCACCAGACGGCCCTCGACGGCGAGGACGCTGAGGTTGCGCGCGATATAGGGGCCACCGACCATGTCGAGCACGACGTCGACGCCGCGCCCGCCGGTGAGCGCCTTGACCTCGGCGACGAAATCCTTTTCGCGGTAGTTGATGGCGGCATCGGCGCCGAGACCGAGGCAGAAGTCGCATTTCTCCTGCGATCCGGCGGTGGCGTAGACAGCGGCGCCGAAGGCCTTGGCGAGCTGGATCGCGGTGGAGCCGATGCCGCTCGAGCCGCCGTGGACGAGCAGGGTCTCGCCCTCCCGGAGCCGCCCGCGGGTGAAGAGATTATCGTAGACCGTGAAATAGGTCTCCGGCAGGCCGGCCGCCTCGGTCAGGGAGAGCGGCGCGGGCACGGGCAGGCACAGCGGCGCGTCGGCCACGCAATATTCCGCATAGCCGCCGCTGATGACGAGGGCGCAGACCTTCTCTCCAAGCTGCGGGCTCGTCACGCCTTCGCCGACGGCAACGACGGTGCCGGCGACCTCGAGCCCCGGGATGTTGCTCGCGCCGGGAGGTGGGGGGTAGTTGCCGGCCCGCTGCAGGCAGTCCGGCCGGTTGACGCCGGCCGCCGCCACTTCGATGAGCACCTGTCCGGGGCCGGGTGTCGGGACGGGCGCGGTTTCGACGCGGATCACCTCGGGGCCGCCGGCGCCGTCGAAACGGGCCTGCCGCATGGAAGCGGGAACGGTCATGGACTTTCCTCCGGCTGTGCAACTTGGCCGGCCCGGGAGCGGGCTACCGTCGCATCTAATCATCGTCGTCGTTCGTAGCAATTTGCTACTTGTCAGGCAACTTGGTTATCTCCATTATCCGCGCCGGACCGGGAACAATAAGACCGGCCGCCGGCCCAGGGACTGCCAAGAGGCCGCCTGCCATGGGGCTGCCCGCGCGGCGCCGCCGCGGGGTAGAAGGAGGAAACGATGAAGGTTCTTATCAAGGCGGCGCTGGCCGCCGGCCTGGCGCTTTCCGCAGCGCCGTCTTTCGCTCAGGATGCCGTCAGGATCGGCGCGCTCTATCCTTTCTCCGGCGGCCTTGCCCTGCTCGGCGACGAGAGCTTCCGCGGCCTGGAGCTCGCCATCGAGGAGCGCAACGCCGCCGGCGGCCTCAACGGCCGCAAGATCGAGATGGTGCGGGGCGACGCCGTCGATCCCAACCAGGCGGTGGGCGAGGCGCGGCGCCTCACCTCCGTCGACAAGGTGTCGGTGATCTTCGGCACCTATTCCTCGTCGTTGTCGCTTGCCGCGACCCAGGTCGCCGAACTTGCCGGCGTGCCTTACTTCGAGCTCGGCGCCATTTCCGATCCGATCACCGAGCGCGGCTTCAAGAACGTCTACCGCACCAATCCGACGGCGCGCATCTTCGCCAACCGCATGGTCGATGCGGTGGCCGAGGCGGTGGCGCCGGCGCTCGGCACCGACGCCAAGAGCCTCAAGGTGGCGATCATCCACGAGGATTCGCTCTATGGCCAGACGGTCGCCGGCTACCAGCAGGCGCGCGCCAAGGAGGTGGGGCTCAACCTCGTCGAGACGCTGCCCTATTCGGCGAAGTCGGTCGACCTGACGCCGGTCATCCTGCGCCTCAAGTCGGCCGGGGCCGACGTCGTGCTGCAGACCTCCTACCAGAACGACACGGTGCTCTTCTTCCGCCAGATGAAGGAGCAGGGCTTCAAGCCCAAGGCCGTGATGGGTGCGGGCGGCGGCTATTCCCTCCGTGACACCATGCAGGCGGTGGGCCCCGAGAATATGGAGGGCGCGCTCAATGTCGACTTCACCCAATATCGTACCAATCCCAAGGCCGCTCCCGGCATCGAGGAATTCGTGAAGAAGTACGAGGCAAAATACGGCACGGCGCCGCGCTCCGGCCACAGCCTCGCCAACTACATGGGCGCCAAGGTGCTGCTCGACGCCATGGCCGCCGCCAAGGATCTGACGGCCCCGGCCATCCGCGAGGCGGTGATGGCGGTCGATGTCACCGAGGGCACGACGGCGACCGGCTGGGGCGCCAAGTTCAACGAGGCTGGCCAGAACGAGCGCGCCACACCCTTCCTGATGCAGTGGCAGGGCGGCGAACTCGTCACGGTCTTCCCGGCCGATGCCGCGGTCGCCGAGATAAAGACCGGCATCGGCGCCGAGTAGCGTGCCCGCCCGAACCGGGGCGTGCCTGCCGCGCCCCGGTCAGCAACGAAGAACAATTTTTCGCGGTCGGGAGGCCTCGCGATGGACGTGCTTGTCCAGCTCATCCTCAACGGCATCATGCTCGGCAGCATGTACGCCATCATCAGCGTCGGGCTGACGCTGATCTTCGGCATCGTCAGGGTCGTCAACTTCGCCCATGGCGAATTCCTGATGGTCGGGATGTATGCGGTCTATCTTCTGTCGCTGCATCTTGGCCTGCACCCCTACGTCTCGGCGGTGCCGATGGTGCTCATGCTGTTTGCCGTGGGGGCGCTGGTGCAGCGCTTCATCATCCAGCCGCTTCTCGGGGCCGACGAGCACATCCAGATCTTCGCCACGGTCGGCCTCTCCACCGCGCTCATCAATCTCGCGCTCCTCGTCTTCGGCGCCGATCTCTATTCGGTGCAGGCGCCCGGCGTGCGCCAGCCGCTGTCGATCGGCGGCTACACCGTGCTCCATGCCCAGGTCGTGATGCTCGCGAGCGCGCTCGTGCTCGTCGCCGGTCTGCACCTCTTCATGCAGAGGACGCCGCTCGGCCGCGCCATCCGCGCCACGGCTCAGAACCGCAACGCGGCCCAGCTCATGGGCGTCCGCGTCGACCGCATCTACGTCATCGCCTTCGGCCTCGGGGCCGCCTGCGTCGGCCTTGCGAGCGCGCTCATCTCGCCGCTGTTCCCGGTGACGCCGACCATCGGCACCTATTTCGTGCTGACCGCCTTCGTCGTCGTTGTGCTCGGCGGCATGCGCAGCATGTACGGCGCCTTTCTCGGCGCCATGATCATCGGCATCGTCGACAGCCTGTCCGGCTACTACATCGCGCCCGACCTCAAGGAGGTCGTCTATTTCGCGATCTTCATCCTCATCCTCATCTTCAAGCCGACCGGCCTGTTCGGCTTCGGCCGCGGCACGGAGTGAGCCCATGACCGTAAGAGTCTCGTTGAGCGAAGCTCCCCCTGCCGGCCGTCTCGCCGCGCTCATGGCCTGGCTCGGCAACCCGCGCGTCTACACGTCGCTCGCGGCCCTGTCGCTCATCCTCGTCATTCCGATCGTCGTCGATTCGCCCTTCATCGTGCACGTCTTCGTCACGATCTGCGTCTTCGCCGGCCTGTCGACGGCCTGGAACATCGTCGGCGGGTATGCGGGGCAGTTGTCGCTCGGCCACATGGTGTTCTACGGCATCGGCGCCTATACGACGGCGCTGCTCATCCAGCACTTCGGGCTGACGCCGTGGCTCGGCATGTGGGTCGGCGCCGCCGTCTCCGTCGCGGTCTCGGTTTTCATCGGCTATCCGTGCTTTCGCTTGCGCGGCCCGTTCTTCGCGCTCGCGACCATCGCCTTCCTTGAAGTGGTGCGCCTGCTCGCGATCCATTTCCACGGCTTCACCGGCGGCTCGGCCGGGCTCATCGTGCCGCTCAAGCTCGGCTGGGCGTGGATGATCTTCCAGGACAAGATCAACTATCTCTACATCGCCTTCGGCCTGCTATTGGCAACGCTCGCCGTCTCCTACGCCATCCGCACCTCGCGCCTCGGCTACTATCTCACCGCCGTGCGCGAGCGCGAGGACGCCGCCTCGGCGGCCGGCATCTCCAATACGGACGTCAAGCTCAAGGCCGTGATGATCTCGGCGGGGCTGACGAGCCTCTTCGGCTCCTTCCACGCCATGTATCTCACCTTTCTCGAGCCGGAGACGATGTTCTCGCTGGCGAACTCCGTGTCGATCGCCATGTTCGCGCTCATCGGCGGGCTTGGCACGGTGGCGGGGCCGCTCCTCGGCACCGTTCTCGTCGTGCCGATCGCCGAGCTCGCGCGCGGCTGGCTCGGCGCTTCCGCCAACGGCCTGCACGGCTTCGTCTACGGTGTCGTGCTCGTGCTCATCACCCTGACGCTGCCGGGGGGCCTCGCCGGCACCTTCGGGCCGCGTGTCACGGCCCTCATCGACAGGCTGCCGGGCCGGCGCGTGGCGCCCGACAGGGAGGCGCCGGCCCTGCGCCACATCGAAGGTACGCCCGGCGAGCCGGTGCTGGAGACGCGCGACCTCGTCATGAAGTTCGGCGGCCTCACGGCGACCGACCATGTGTTGATCACGCTCAGGCGCGGCGAGATCCTCGGCGTCATCGGGCCGAACGGCGCCGGCAAGACGACGGTATTCAACCAGATCTCCGGCTTCCTGAAGCCGACGTCCGGCACGGTGGTCATCTATGATGCCGAAGGCCGGCCGGTGACGCCGGCGCGGGCGGACGAATATGCCCGCCTCGGCGTCGGCCGCACGTTCCAGATCGTGCAGCCCTTCGGCAAGCTGACGGTGATCGAGAACATCATGATCGGCGCCTTCATGCGCCACACGTCGGTGGACGACGCACGCGCCGCGGCCCTGCGCATCGCGCGGCTCGTCGGCCTCCTCCACGTGAAGGACGTCGAGGCGCGCAACCTGCCCATCGGTGATCTGAAGCGCCTCGAGGTTGCCCGCACCCTCGCCACCGAGCCGTCGATCCTGCTGCTCGACGAGGTCATGGCGGGCCAGAACCAGACCGACACCCAGAAGATGGTGGAGCTCATCCGCACCATCCGGGACACGGGCGTCACGGTCATCGCCATCGAGCACAACATGCAAGCCATCATGAGCCTGTCGGACCGCATCGTCGTCATCGATTCCGGCAAGGTCATCGCGCAGGGCGATCCCCGGGAGGTGGTGCGCAACCGCCGCGTTATCGAGGCCTATCTCGGAGAGGACTTCGTCGATGCTCAAGGTCTCTAATGTCACCGCCGGCTACGGGCGCACCGTCATCCTTCAGGACGTGTCCATCGAAGTCGGGCGCGGCGAGGTGGTCACCATCATCGGCGCCAACGGCGCGGGCAAGACGACGCTGCTGCGCGCCATTTCGGGGCTCGTGAAGCCGAGCGCCGGCCGCATCACGTTCGACGGCACCGACATCGCCGGCATGGCGCCGGCCGACATCGTGGGCCGCGGTCTCATCCAGGTGCCGGAGGCGCGCCAGCTGTTCCCGGTGATGAGCGTGCGCGACAACGTGCTCATGGGCGCCTACCATCCCGCCGCGCGGGCCGGAGCGGACAGGCGCTTCGCCGAGGTGCTCGACCTCTTCCCCCGCATCGGCGAGCGGCTCGACCAGCTCGCCGGCTCCCTGTCGGGCGGGGAGCAGCAGATGGTCGCCATCGCCCGCGGGCTGATGGCCAATCCCAAGCTGCTGATGCTGGACGAGCCGTCCCTCGGCCTCGCGCCAATCATCGTGCAGCAGATGTTCGGCATCGTCGATCGCATCTGCGAGATGGGCACGACCGTGCTCCTCGTCGAGCAGAAGGCGTTCCACGCGCTCAAGATCGCCCATCGCGCCTATGTCATCGAGAACGGCCGCATCGCCATCGAGAACACGGGCGCCGGGTTGCTCGCCGATCCGCACATCAAGACCGCCTATCTCGGCATCTGACAGCCGCGGGAACTCAAGATGAACATCACCGGAACCACCCGGGTCTGGGGCATCCTTGCCGACCCGATCCACCACGTGAAGACGCCGCAGGCGCTCAACCCCATGATGGTGGCGCGCGGCGTCGACGGCGTCATGGTGCCGATGCATGTCGGCGCCGGCGCGCTCGCCGCAGTGGTCGGCGCCATGCGGCACGTGCGCAACTTCGGCGGCTTCGTCGTGACCGTGCCGCACAAGACGGCGATCGCCGCGCTGTGCGACGAAGCCTCCGAGACCGTCCGGCGCGTCGGGGCGGCCAATTGCGTGCGGCGCGAAGCGGACGGCCGGTTCGTCGCCGACATGCTCGACGGCAAGGGCTTCGTCGCCGGCCTCAAGCGCGAGGGCATTGATCCCGAGGGGATGGGCGTCCTCCTCGCCGGCGCCGGCGGCGCGGCGAATGCCATCGCCTTCGCGCTTGCCGAGGCGGGCGTGAAGCGCCTCGCCATCGCCAATCGCACCAAGGCGAAGTCCGATGATCTGGCCGCACGCCTCAGCAAGGCCTTCCCCGCGCTGCCCGTCACGACGGAGCCGGGCGGCGTCGGCGGCTACGCCCTCGTCGTGAACGCGACCTCGCTGGGGCTCAGCGAGGGGGATCCGCTGCCGGTCGATATCGCGGGGCTGACGAGCGGCCAGACGGTGGCGGAGGTCATCATGCAGCCGGCGGAGACGGCGCTCATGGCCGCGGCCCGGGCGCGCGGCTGCCACGTCCATCCCGGCAAGCCGATGCTCGAATGCCAGCTCGACCTGATGGCCGATTTCCTGGGGATGCGCGCATGAGCACGGATCGCTCGCAGGATCTTGCCGGCCGCGTCGCGCTCGTCACCGGCGGCGGCTCCGGCATCGGGCTCGCCATGGTGCGGCTCCTTGCGGCGCGCGGCGCGCGCGTGGCGGTGCTCGACCGCGATGCGGAGGTGGCCGGGGCCCTGCCCGCGGGCGTCACGCTCCACACGGCCAGCGTCGAGGATCCGGACGCCGTGGCGCGGGCCTATGATGCGGTCGAGCAGGCGTTCGGACCGCTCGACATCGTCATCGCCAATGCGGGCGTGTCGCAGAACGGCCCGACGCTGGAGCTCGACCTCACCGGCTGGCGGCGGGTGATGAGCGTCAATCTCGACGGCGTCTTCGTCACGGCGCACGAGGCGGGCCGGCGCATGGTGCCGCGCGGGCGCGGCGTCATCCTTCTCGTCTCCTCGATGTATGGCGTGGTCGCGGCGCCCGAGCGCCTTGGCTACTGCGTGTCGAAGGCGGGCGTTGCCATGATGGCCAAGGCGCTCGCCATCGAGTGGGCGCGCCACGGCGTGCGCGTCAACGCCATCGCCCCGGGCTACGTGCGCACGCCCTTCCTGGAGGAACTGATCGCGCGGGGCCGGCTCGACCCCGCGGCCATGGAGGTGCGTACGCCCATCGGCCGCCTCATCCGCCCGGACGAGATCGCCCAACTCGCCGCCTTCCTGGCATCGGACGAAGCCTCCGCCATCACCGGCCAGGTCGCAGGCGCCGACGGCGGCTGGACCGCCTACGGGTACATCTAGGGGCTGCCATGGTCACCCGCACGACATTGTCCGCAGCAGCGCCCTGGACGAGGCTCGCCACCGGTCCGGAGGACTGGGATGCGGCCGATCCGGCTCTCCTCGGGACGATGCTGGCGCAGATGCATCTCATTCGCGCCTTCGAGGAGGAGGTGCTGGTGCTCGCGGGCGAAGGGCTGGTGCACGGGCCGGCGCACTCCTCCATCGGCCAAGAGGGCGGGGCAGTCGGCTCCATCGTCGGCCTGCGGCCGAGCGATCAGATCAATGGCTCGCATCGCGGGCATCACCAGTTCCTCGCCAAGGCGCTCGCTTATGCGGCGCCGGGGCTCGATCCGACGGGCGCCCTCCCGGAGACGGTCGACCGGGTTCTCTACCGCACGCTGGCGGAAATCCTTGGGCTCGAGCCCGGCTTCGGCCACGGGCGCGGGGGCTCGATGCACTTGCGCTGGGCCGAGGCCGGGGCCCTTGGCACCAATGCCATCGTCGGCGGCGGGGTGCCGCTCGCGGCCGGTGCCGCCATGGCCCACAAGCTCGCCGGGACCGGCGACATCGCCGTCACCTGCTTCGGCGACGGGGCCATGAACATCGGCGCGACGCTGGAGACCATGAATCTCGCCGCCGCCTGGTCGCTGCCGCTCCTCTTCTTCGTCGAGAACAATTTCTATGCCGTCGCCACCCGTGTCGACGAGGTGACGCGCGAGGCGCGCCTCTCCGGCCGCGCGCCGGGCTTCGGCATTCCCGCCTGGCGCGTCGACGGCATGGACCCGCTCGCGGTCCACCTCGCCACCGAGGAGGCAGCGGCGCTGCTGCGCGCGGGACGCGGCCCAGCGCTCATCGAGGTCGAGGTCTACCGCTATTTCCACCAGAATGGACCCTTCCCGGGCTCGGCCTTCGGCTATCGGCCGAAGGAGGAGGAGGCGGCGTGGCGCGCGCGCGATCCGCTCAAGCGCACCGCCGACGAGATGATCCGCTGCAAGCTCATCGACGAAGCGGCCGTCGCCGATTTCAGGGACCGTTGCGAGGCGCTGATGCGCGACATCGCCGGGCGTCTCGTCGAGCCGGAGGGCAATCGCCGGCGCATCCGCCCCGGCCTGTGGCCGGACAAGGCCTTCGTCGACGTCGGCATCCGTGCGCCCTTGCCGGCCCACCCGCCCGGGCGCCGCACCGAGGAGGAGGCACGGGGCCTGCCCATGGCCGAGCGCCGCTTCGTCGATGCCATTGCGGACCTGCTCAACCGCCGCTTCGCCACTGAACCCTCGCTCGTTCTCATGGGCGAGGACGTGCATCGCCTCAAGGGCGGCACCAACGGGGCGACGCGTGGTCTCGCCGATGCCCACCCCGGCCGCGTGCTCGGCACGCCGATCAGCGAGGGCGCCTTCACCGGCCTTGCCGGCGGGCTCGCCATCGACGGGCGCTACCGGCCGATCGTCGAGCTCATGTATCCCGACTTCATGTGGGTCGCGGCCGACCAAGTGTTCAACCAGATCGGCAAGGCGCGCCACATGTTCGGGGACGACACCGACGTGCCGCTCGTCCTGCGCACCAAGATCGCCATGGGCACCGGCTACGGCTCCCAGCATTCGCTCGATCCCGCCGGCGTCTTCGCCACCGCGCCCGGCTGGCGCATCGTCGCACCGGCGACGCCCTTCGACTACGTGGGGCTGATGAACGCGGCGCTTCTCTGCCGCGATCCCGTCCTCGTCATCGAGCACGTCGATCTCTACCAGATGACGGGTGCGGTGCCGGCGGACGATCTCGACTATCTCGTCCCGCTCGGCAGGGCACGCATCGTACGGCCCGGCACCGAGATGACGGTGCTCACCTACTCTGCCATGGTGCATCGCACGCTGGAGACGGTGGACGCGCTCGGCGTCGACGCGGAGGTCATCGACCTGCGCACGCTCGACCGCTTGAGCCTCGACTGGGAGACGATCGGTGCCAGCATCCGCCGCACGCACAACGTTCTCATCGTCGAGCAGGGTGCGCGCGGCACGTCCTACGGCGGCATGCTCGCTGACGAGATTCAGCGCCGCTATCTCGACTGGCTGGACCAGCCGGTGCAGCGGGTGCACGGGCGCGAGGCCTCGCCGACCATCTCCAGGGTGCTGGAGCGTGCCGCCTTCGCCGGGCCGGCCGAGATTGCCGCAGGCCTTGCGCTGACGATGGCCGAGAAGGGAAGGCCGCTCGATGCGGCGGCGCTGGGGGCGCTGGTGTGATGGCGGGCAGGACAGCCGCAGACAGCATGGAGAGCTTCGATTTCGTCATCGTCGGCGGCGGCAATGCCGGCTGCGTCCTCGCCGAGCGGCTGAGTGCCGGAGGGCGGCATAGCGTACTGCTCCTCGAGGCGGGCGGGCGTGACAGCGGCTTCTGGATCCCGATCCCCGCCGGCTTCAGCAAGCTTCTCGTCAATGACGTCTACAACTGGCGCTTCGCCACCGAGCCGGAGGACAGCGTCAAGGGCCGCTCCATCGCCATCCCGCGCGGCAAGGGGCTCGGCGGCTCCACGCTCATCAACGGCATGATCTACGTGCGCGGCCAGCCGCAGGACTACGACACCTGGGCGCAGATGGGCTGCACCGGCTGGGCCTTCGACGATGTCCTGCCCTATTTCCGCAAGCTGGAGGCTTTCGACGGTGCAGCGGACGAGACTCGCGGCCGGGATGGCCCGCTCGCCGTCACGACAGTGACCGAGCGTCCAGCGCTGGCCGAGGCCTTCATCGCGGCGGCGGGGGAAGCCGGCTTTCCGCGCAACCGCGACTATAACGGCCGTGACCAGGAGGGCTTCGGCTATTACCAGGTGAACCAGCGGAATGGCCGCCGGGTCAGCGCGGCCGATGCCTATTTACGCCCGGCCCGCGGCCGGCCGAACCTTGCCGTCCGCACCCATGCGCACGTGCTCAGCGTGGATTTCGACGGCCGCCGCGCCACCGGCGTCACCTATCGCAGCGGTGGCCGTGACGTCAGCGTCAAGGCGCGCGGCGAGGTCATCCTCGCCGCCGGCGCCGTGCAGACGCCGCAGCTGCTCGAGCTCTCGGGCGTCGGCGATCCGACGGTGCTCACCGGGCTCGGCCTGCCGGTGCGGCACGCGCTCGCCGGGGTTGGCGCGAACTACATGGACCACTTCTGCACGCGCATGAACTGGCGCGTGAAGCAGAAGGTGACACTCAACGAGGCGACACGCGGCTACCGCCTCGCGCTCGCCGTCGCGCAATATTTCCTGACGCGAAAGGGCATCCTGACGCTCGGCACCGGCCTTGCGCACGGCTTCGTCAGGACGCGGCCGGAGCTTGCCGGGCCCGACATCCAGTATTTCTTCATGCACGCGAGCTATGCCAATGCGGCCGAGCGCAGGCTCGACCGCGAGCCGGGCATGACCATCGGCGTCACGCAGCTGCGGCCGGAATCGCGCGGCAGCATCCACGCCCGCTCGCCGGATCCGCTCGCGCCGCCCGTGATCCGGCCGAATTTCCTCGCCGCGCAGGTCGACCGCGACTGCATGGTGGAGGGCATGCGCATCGCGCGCCGCATCGTCGAGCAGCCGGCCATGGACGCCTTCCGCGCCCACGAGATGAGCCCCGGGCCCGACTGCCGCAACTATGACGACTGGCTCGATTTCGCGCGCAGCAACGGCCAGACGATCTATCACGCCTGCGGCACCTGCCGGATGGGCACGGACGAGCAGGCGGTCGTCGATCCGCGTCTCAGGGTGCGCGGTCTCCAGGGGCTGCGCGTCGTCGACGCCTCCATCATGCCGACGATCGTCTCCGCCAACACCCAGGCGGCGGTCTTCATGATCGCCGAGAAGGGGGCGGATCTCATCCTTGCGGATGCGGCGCAACATTGGGACGTGGGTAGTGGTTTCAGCACACCGGCGATGGTGTCCAGAATCCCGGCGGGGCCGACCGAGGAAAACGCTGGCCATGGCCGGGGAGCATGACATGCCGCCCGGGCGCTCCTCTGCGAGGCGGTCGATCTCGCCTATGCGAATGTCGTCAAAGGCGGATGGCCCTTCGGTGCCGTCGCCGTGAGGGAAGGCGGCCATTCCTGCCCGATGTGCCTCGCCACCATGCGCCCATCCGGCGTCGGTGCGGTCGTCTATGCCTATACGAACGAGGATGCCGCGCTCCACGGTCTGTCGACTGCGGCGATCGAAGCCGATCTTGCGGGCCCTTCGCCGCGCAGTCGATGACCATCAGCCACGATCCCATCCGCCTCGACGGGCGTCCGGACCTCTATGCGGCCTGGCGTCAGTGGCAGCAGAGCCAGGAACGCCGCGACGGAAGCTGACCGGCGCGCCTGTCTGTGCGGCAACGCGCTTTCCTCCTTCACCCCGTGCGAGTAGAATTGGCACACGATGAGAAGGGGGCTGCGGTGATCGCAAGCATTCTCTCGTTGCCTTTCGCCGGATCGTCATGGTGCCCTCGTCGCTCCGGGCCGGTCCGTTTCGTGACTTTCCTCGGTGCCTTTCTTTTCGTCCTTGCCGCTGGCGTTCTAGCCCTTCCGGCGCAGGCCGATACCCGCCGCGTCGCGCTCGTCATCGGCAATGCACGCTATGACACCCTGCCGGCGCTGAAGAACCCGGCCAACGAGGTCGAGGAGGTGACGACGACGCTGCGGCGCGCAGGCTTCGATGTCATCGCCGGTATCGACCAGGACCGGTTGGCGCTGGAGGAGAGCATCAAGCGCTTCTTCCGCTCTCTCAACGGGGCGGATGTCGGGCTCTTCTACTATTCGGGCCATGCGGTGCAGCTGTCGGGCCGCAACTATGTGGTACCGACCGATGCCACCCTATCGACGGCCTATGACGTGGAGATCCAGACCGTCGATCTTGAGGCGATCCTCGACCAGATGCGGCGTACGGCGAAGACGCAGATCGTCTTTCTGGATGCCTGCCGCAACAATCCCTTCCGGGCCGAGCGCTACTGGGTAGCGGAGAAGCTGCGTCCGGTGGAACAGCGCCAGGGCCTTGCGGACATTCGCCCGGGCATCGGCACTCTCATCTCGTTCTCCACTGAGCCCGGCAACGTCTCCTATGATGGCGAGGGGCCGCTCAGCCCCTTCACGCAGGCCTTCACCTCCCGGGCTCTGACGCCCAACCAGGAAATCCGCTCGCTCCTCACGGACGTGCGCCGCGATGTCATCAAGGCGACCGGCGGCCGGCAGGTGCCTTGGGAGAATTCCTCGCTGACCGACCCGTTCTATTTCATCTCGCGCGACGTGGCACCGGTGGTTGCGCCGATGCAGCACGTCCAGGTTGCCGCCGGCAGCACCATCCGCGTGGGCATCCCCGAGCCGCAGACCTACCAGGAGGCGGACCTCAAGGTTTCCTTCGACCTTTTGCCGGAGCAGGGCCGGATCCTGCTCGACGGCGTGCCCGTCGCCGCTGCTGAGCCCTATCCGGCCTCGGCTCTCGGGCGGATCGTCTACCGCAGCGAGGGGGTCGCGCCCGGTTTTGTCGGCATTCTGGGCTACACGGTATCCAACCGCTTCGAGCAGTCGAGCCGCGGGCTCGTTGCGCTCACCGTGACGGACGCGACCGTCGCGCAGGCCGGAGCGCGCGATACGAAAACCGGGCCGACCCGCTCCGCCGAGGCCGAAGACGGCGCCGTGATGGAGCGCTTCGCCAAGCGCCTCGCGGCGCACAAGGCGCGCGTGCCCATCGGCGTCGGCCCCGTGCCGCTCGACCTTCCCGCTTTCGAGGCACCGGCCGGTGCGGGCGAGCCCATCGTCTCGGTCGATGCCATTCCGCCCAAGGGTGTGTTGCGGCTCGACGGCAAGACGGTGCTCGCCGGGGCACGCATCGGCGCTTCGAGCCTCGCCCGCCTCGCCTACGAGCCGCAGATCGGCACGCAGGCGCAGGCCTTTTCGCTGACGCTCGGCCTGCCGAGGGCGGCGGGACGCGCGCCCCTGGTGGCGAAGGTCGCCGTCGAGCCCGTGCTGCACGCCTGCGACGTGCTGGCCGGCGAGCCGCTCGACCTTGCCGGCGTTACGGCCGGCGTCCTGCCCAACGAGATCGACGGGCCGAAGGCACTCGCCGCCTGCAACGAGGCGCGCCGCGACTATCCGCAGGTGACGCGCTTCCTCTACCAGCTCGGTCGCGCCCAATTGGCGAGCCGCGAGCTCGACGCGGCCTGGGCGAGTTTCGAGGAGAGCGCCGCGCGCGGCCATGTGCGGGCGCTCAACCAGCTCGGGTATCTGTACACGGTCAATGCCGGCCGGCCGATGGATCGCGCCAGAGCCAACGACTACTATAGACGCAGCGCCGACCTGGGGGATCCCTACGGCGTCTACAACTACGGCCGGGCGCTCTTCTACGGTCGCGGCCTACCGCAGGATGTGCCGGGTGGCCTGGCGATGCTGCTCAGGGCAGCGGAGATGGGCCACACCTATGCGATGAACGAGCTCGGCGCCATCTTCCTCTACGGCCGCAACATGTCGCCGGACGAGGGCCGGGGCGTCGCCTTCTACCGGGCCGGAGCGGCGCGCAAGGACATCTATTCCTTCAACAATCTCGGCCTTGCCTATCTCGGCGGCACGGGCGTGGAGAAGGATCCGAAGCGGGCCTACGATTTCTTCACCGCTGCCGCGAAGGACGGGCACCCGGCCGCGCCCTACAACATCGGCCGCATGTACCGCGACGGCATCTTCGTGAAGCGGGACGCGGCGGCGGCGGCGCGCTGGTTCGAGCAGGCGGCCGAGCGCGGCGACAGCTGGGGCGCATCGGCCCGGGGCGAGCTCGTTCTGGCCAAGCCGACGCCACGCAACCGGCAGATCGCAGCACAGTTCTTCGCCCTCGCCGTGGCGCTCGACCGCACCAACGGCAATACGGCGGCGCGGGAGCGCCTCACGCAGCTTCCCGCCGAGGCCAAGACGGCCGCCGCCCGCGAATTCGCCCGTCAGCTTAGGCGCAGTTTCGATGCAGGTGGCGGCGAACTCGACGACACCCTCGTCACGCTCGCTCGCGACGCCTGGCAGCAACGCAATCCCCGGGTCGATCTCTTCTGACGGAAAGGAAGACGCAGATGTCCCACGGTGCCACGACGAGCGTCGCTGTGGCGGCGTTGTTGCTGCTCGGCGCAACCTCCCTTCAGGGATGCATGACGCAGCCACGCCCCTATGACACGGCGATGGAGCCCCGCACCTCCCGCACGACGACGGCGGCACCGCGTGGAACGACCTCGCGGATACGGACTACTGCACCCACGAGGGCGCCGGGGTACTTCTCACCAAGCGATTCCGGTAACGGAGGAAATGACGGCGGCCCCGGCGGAGGAGGACCAGGTGGAGGTGGCGGCCCCGGCGGAGGAGGATCGGGCGGTGGTGGTCCAGGCGGCGGCGGAGATCCCGGGCGTGACGGCGGTGGCGGTGGGTGGCAGGGCTGAATGCTGCAGCTACTGATTCAACCGCGAGCAGAAGTAACAGCCAGCCAAGTGCAACGTCCCTACCGTCATGGCCGGGCTTGTCCCGGCCATCCACGCCCTTGATCCTGCATGCTGCTTCCACTGCGTGGATGCCCGCGACGAGCGCGGGCATGACGGCCTTGAGGGATAGGCGGGCGCTCCAGCCCGCCTGACAAGACGTTGCCGGCTGCTGACGCCGGGCCCTCACAGCCGGGCCCGGCGTCACCTGATCCTATCGATACCCGTAACTCGGCGAGGTCGGCATGGGCTGGCGCTGCGGCATCGGGCGATAACCGCCGTCATCGCGCATGCGTGGGGGGCGTGGCCGGCTCATGCCGCCGAAGATGGCGCCACCGATGATGTCGACCGCGATGGCTGGGCCGGGGTCATAGGTGCGCACGGGCCGCTCGACCCACACAGGCTCTTCAAAGTCGTCCGCCGGCGCGGGCGCGCGGCGCGGCTTGGTCGTGGCCTTCTTCGTCTTCTTCGGTGCCGGCGCGGGCGTCAACTTGGTCTTTGTGGGCTTGAGCGCGGGTGCCGGGGCGGGGCATACGGCTGCCAGCTGCAGCCTTGCGCGCTCCGGCGCGGTGGCGGCGAGGCGCATGGCCGCCTCGGCGTGCGAGGAGCCGGGGAACAGGCGCAGATAGAGGGCGAAAGCGTCCTTCGTGCCGTCGCGCACGGCCTCGGCCCAGGCCATCTCCTCCTGCCGCAGCGTCAGGATGCGGTGCACGCGCAGCGCCAGCAGGTCGTCGGGATGGGCGGCGAGGAACAGGCGGTAGGCGTCCAGCGTGTCCCAGTAGAGGGCGGTGCGGAAAGCCTCCGCCGCCGTCTGTCCGGTGAGGGCGGCGGTCGTGACCTGGGCGGCCCCCGTCGAGCCGGTGGTCTCAACCGTGTCGGCTGCCGTCTGCGGCGGTCCTTCGAAGAAGCTGAATGGCGTCGTCAGCGACGAGGTCTCCCATGGTGTCTGCTGGCCGCCGGTGGTCTCGTAGACGGCGAGGCGCACCTGGCGGAACAGCTGCTCCACCGGCAGGCCCGGCTCCCGTACCAGCTTGAGGAAGGCGGCGGCGAAGGGGCTGTGCTCGCCGGTGCCGTCGGCCGCCGTCGCGCCCGGGGAGGTCGAGAAGGCGACGAGGGTGCCGCCCTTCGATTCGATGCGCGCAAGGCCGGTCTCGCCCGCGGGGCCGGCGCCGGCACCGTCGAGGAGCGTCAACGCGAGACCGCGCGCTCCGGCCGGGTTGACGAAGGGATTGTCGCGGCAGGAATCGAGGATGACGATCTTGGTGCGCGCTTTCGTGGCGTCGAGGCGCTTCAAAATGTCGGTGAGCGAGACCGACTGGCCGGGCACGTCGGCATCGGTGCGGGGCTTGACGTCGATCGGCAGCAGGTAGTTCGTGCCGGCGAGCTGGACGGCATGGCCGGCGTAGAAAACGACGGCTGCCGCATCCTCGCCCGCCGCCTCGACCTTCTTGGCGAAGGCATCGAGTGTCGCCTGGAAGGCGGGCAGGGTGGCGTCAGCGAGGTGGACGACCTCGAAGCCCGCCTCCGTCAAGGCATCGCGCGTCGCCGCCGCGTCCCGCATCGGGTTCGGCAGCGCGGGGATCGCCTCGTAGGACGCGTTGCCGACGACGAGCGCGACGCGCTTGGCGGCTTCCGCCGGCCATGGGGTGAGGATGACTGCAACGACGGCGGCAGCGAGCCAGTTCACGAGATGGCCCGGCCGCATCGGCCGGGGAACCACGGCTGGACTGGTCATGAAAATACCCTCCTCAGCTTGCGAGACGGCGTCTCGCGCGCGCACCGGGCATCCATCATGGATGGCAGGCTGTCGGCCTCGTCTCTTCCGGGCGATTTCGCCGCGCAGGCTGCCGCGCCTGCCTGCCGGTGCAGTCCGACGTTAGGCGGGTCTTTCGCCAGCTGCCGTGAGGCGGCGCACATGCCGGCCCGCCGACCGTTCCCGCCGGCTTCCCGTGCCATCAGCCCTCATCGTGCTGTTGCGCACCGCTGCCGGTCTCTTCGTCAGGCATTCTACGCCTGTCTCGACCAGAAGACACGACTTTCACCCCTCCGCCGCACATGGCGGAGGGTTTTCTTTTGCTCGTTCATCAGCGCCAAGCATAGGCGAAGGTGCCTTCTTCGATGAAGACCCGCGCCTCCGCGACCGCTCCCTTGCCAAGGGAACGCTTCAGGAACTCGCGCGAGAGGGCGGGCAGCAGCGTGTTGGTGATGACGTTGTCGATCATGCGCCCGCCGGATTCCGGGTCGCGGCACAAAGCGACGATATGGTCCACCACCTCATCGTCGTAGATGAAGGTGGCGCCGTGGGCCTCGTCGATGCGCCGCGCGATGCGGCCGAGCTGCAGGCGCACGATGCCGGCGAGCACCTCCTGCGACAACGGCAGGTAGGGAATGATAACGATGCGGCCGAGCAGCGCCGCCGGGAACACGCGCAGCAGCTCCGGCCTGAGGGCGGCGGCGAGCGCTTCCGGATCGCCCGCATAGGCCGCGTCCTGCCCGAGCTCCATGATGACATCCGTGCCGACGTTGGAGGTGAGGAGGATGAGGGTGTTGCGGAAGTCGATGCGCCGGCCGGTGCCATCCTCCATCTGGCCCTTGTCGAAGACCTGGAAGAAGATTTCGTGCACGTCCGGGTGGGCCTTTTCGACCTCGTCGAGCAGGATGACGCTATAGGGCTTGCGCCGCACGGCCTCCGTCAGCCGCCCGCCCTCGCCATAGCCGACATAGCCGGGCGGCGCGCCCTTCAGCGTCGAGACCGTGTGCGCTTCCTGGAACTCCGACATGTTGATGGTGATGACGTTCTGCTCGCCGCCGTAGAGCGCCTCGGCGAGCGCCAGCGCCGTCTCCGTCTTGCCGACGCCCGAGGGGCCGCAGAGCATGAAGACGCCGATGGGCTTGTTCGGGTTGTCGAGCCGCGCGCGGCTGGTCTCGATGCGCTTGGCGATGATCTCGAGCCCGTGTGACTGGCCGATGACGCGCCGGTTGAGGATGTCCGGCAGCGCCAGCACGGTCTCGATCTCGTCGCGCACCATGCGGCCGACGGGTATGCCCGTCCAGTCCGAGACGACGGAGGCGACGGCCGCCTCGTCGACATGGGCGTAGATCTTGCGCGCCTCGGCTTCCATCGCATCGAGCGCGGCGAATTTCTCCTTGAGCATCGCGCGCGTCGCCTCGGCCTCGGGCTCTGTCTCGGCCTCCGTTTCCCCCTCTCCCTTCGGCGCGGCGAGCTTGTCGCGCAGGGCGTGGATTTCGGCGATGATCGCCTGTTCTGCCTGCCATTCCTCCTCGAGACGGGCGAGCTTTTCGGTGAGCGTGCCGATCTCGGTGTCAATCGCGGCGATGCGGTCCTCATCGGCGCTGCCGAGGTCGCGCTCAGCGACGAGCCCGGCCTTCTCCTTCTCGCGCGCAGCGATGGCAACGCGCGTGTCCTCGATCGTCGCGGGTGTCGTGGTCTGGCTGATGGCGACGCGGGCCGAGGCCGTGTCGAGCAGGCTCACGGCCTTGTCCGGCAATTGCCGGGCGGGGATGTAGCGATGCGACAGCTCGACGGCGGCGACGATGGCCGCGTCCGAGATGCGCACGCCGTGATGCTTCTCCATGGGGGCGAGGATGCCGCGCAGCATGTCGCAGCAGCGCTGAACGTCGGGCTCGTCGATCTGGATCGGCTGGAAACGGCGGGTCAGCGCCGGATCCTTTTCGAAGTATTGCCGATACTCCGCCCAGGTCGTCGCCGCGATGGTGCGCAGCGTGCCGCGGGCCAAGGCGGGCTTCAGCAGATTGGCGGCATCGCCCGTGCCGGCCGCGCCACCGGCACCGATGAGGGTGTGCGCCTCGTCGATGAAGAGGATGATGGGCTGCGGTGAACTCTGCACCTCGTCGATGACCGAGCGCAGGCGCTGCTCGAATTCCCCCTTCATGGAGGCGCCGGCCTGCATCAGGCCGATGTCGAGGGCGCACAGGCGCACGCCGCGCAAGGGCGGCGGCACGTCGTCGGCGGCGATGCGCTGGGCGAAGCCCTCGACCACCGCCGTCTTGCCGACGCCGGCCTCGCCGGTGAGGATCGGGTTGTTCTGGCGCCGGCGCATGAGCACGTCGACGATCTGGCGGATCTCTTCGTCGCGGCCGACGATCGGGTCCATCTCCCCCGCGCGCGCTTTCGCCGTGAGGTCGTGCGAGAAGCGGTCGAGCGCCGTGGTGCCGGCCTGCTCCGCCACGGCTTCCGCCCCCGGCGTACCGGCGGCCCTGAGGCCCGCGCCGTCGATCGGGCGCAGGTTCTCCTCCTCGGAGCTGGCCCAGATGGCCCGATATTCGCTCGCCAGCTGATCGACCGGGATCTTGCCGAACTCGCGCGAGGCGCTCGTCAGGGCGCGGCGCAGTTCGAGCGACTTCAGCGCGCCGACGAGGATATGGCCCGTGCGGATCTGTGTCTCGCCGAAGAAGAGGGTGGCATAGTGCCAGCCGCGGTCGAGCGCATCGATGACGGCGTTGGACACGCCCGGCATCTCGGTTTCGTTCTTGGCGAAGCCTTCGACGACATGGCCGATGTCGGCGAGCAGCCGGCCGCGTTCAAGGCCGAAATGGTCGATGGTCAGGGTGATGTCGGCCGCGTCGTGCTGCAGGATGTGGAAGAGCCAGTGCGCCAGTTCGACATGGCGGTTTCCGGCGCCCTTGGCCTGGCGGAGGGCCTGGATGAAGGTCTCGTATCCAACGCGGTTCAGCTTGCCGGTGACTGCTTCGAGCGAAATGTCGGCCATGGGGCGCCCCCTTGCTATCGGGCGTTGATGTTGCGGGCGCGCCGCAGACGCTCGGCGGGGTGGAAGCGCGCATCCCGCCGCACCGTTTCGTCGGTCGCCGCCCAATTTGGAGCCATCCAGCTCGTCCAGCCGAGTTCGCCGGAACGGCCGAGACGTACGGGCTCGACGCGGCCGGCGGGCAGGGCGAGTTCCACGTCCCAGTCGAGCATGTCGCCGAGGACGTGGAAAACCGCATCCGCCAGCATGGCCGAGCGGTCGCCACCGGGCAGGAAGCGGCGATAGTCGGCAAGGCTGTCCGTGAAAAGGCGGACGCGGAACTTGTCCTCGACGCTGAAGACGCTGGCGCCCACGAGTACATCGATGCCGAGGCCGCAGTGTTGTCGGCCAAGATGCGTGCGCTCATCTTTCTGGAAGACGAGGCGCGAGCCGACAAATTCTTCGATCTCCACATCGACGTCGAAGAGGCCGGCGAGGAAGCTGCGCAGCCGCGAAGCCGAGCGCGCCTGGGGCGCAAGGAGCCCGGCGAAGGCGAGCTTCTCGGCATCCGGCACCGTGTCGCGCCCGCGCATATGCGGGGAGGCGATGCCGACGGCCGCGCCGATATAGGCGCCGAAACGGTCGAGGTCGGGCCGGTCGTGCTGGGCGATGGGCCGCGCATCGGCCCAGGCACGGAAGAAGAGCTGCAGAAAGCGGTGGTTGAGGATGTCGAGGAATCGCGGAAAGGCGTCGTCATGCGCCAGGTGCCAGGCGTGCGCCTCCTCGGTCGTGGCAAGCGGCAGGGCGCCCTGCGGGCCGAGCAGGCCGAGGAACTTCACGAAGAGCCGGACACGCTCGCGGCTGTCGCGGTCGGCGCGGGCGAGCGTCGAGGCGGGGAAGTCGAGGTAGGGATCCTCTCCGAGCGCAACGTAGTCGTCGCGGCGGGTGGCGCTGTCGCCGATGCGCGGGCACTCGGGATGGTTGCGCTCAAGATGGCGCAGGACCGTAAAGAAGTCGAAGCGCCAGGGCGCGCGCCGAAGAGCGTCGAGAAAACGGTCCTGAGCCGCGCGGCTGTTTTCTGCGGCCGACAGTTCGACGGCATCGGCCATTGCGGTGCGCGGGTTCTCGTTCACGGCGGGCCCCCGGCGGTCACATCAGCGTCCTCGATCCGGCGCGCGGCGGCCCGCGCAGGATCTCGCCGCGCTCTGTCGAGAAGATCACCGTCTCGGTGAAATGGTTGAGCGTGACATATTCGGCAAAGAAACGGTCGAGCACCGTGCCGAGCAGGAAGGCGCCGCTGCCTTCGAAGGCCTTCTCGTCGAGCGTGACCGTGATTTCGAGCCCGCGTGCGGCACCGGTGCCGGCGCGCGCGCGCAGCCGTCGCACAACCGGCCGGCTGGTCAGCGAACGGATGCCGCGCAGCCTGCGCTCGGTGGTGCTGTCGGAAAGATCCGCGAAGAGCGACAGGATCTCGCGCAGTGCCTCCGCATTCTGGCCTGCGCCGTGGCGGACGAGACCAAGATGGTTGAGGCTGAGCATGTCGATAAGCCGCCAGGCGACCGTGCCGGTCGAGGCGTTCTCGCCGCGGCTCTGCCGGTAGGAAACGACGGGCTCGCGCGGCGGCGTCGGTCCGGCGATGCAGAAGACGTCGAGTGCCACGTTGTCGATGAGCCGGAAGTCCGCCCCGCCTTCGCCGATGGGCAAATGCTCCGGCAGGTGGCGGTTGGAGCACAGGGCCCGCACGCTGAGCTCGGCGATGCTCTCCCCGTCGCCTGTTCCGGCCGGCTCGCCGAGCGTGATGAAGACGTCTGTGCCCGTGTAGTCGGATGGTGCGCCCCAGCGGCGCTCTTCGGTGGAGCGGCGACGTGGCAGCCGGCGGATGGTGTAGAAGGGACCGCCGGGATGGCTGGCCGCGGCGGCAGAATAGAGCGGCCGCACCGGCACCTTCTCGCGCCCGCCCGTGTAATGGGCATGCACCTCCAGGATGCGGTGCGGCTCATAGTCGAGGTTGCGGCTTCGGTCCGGCACGACGTGATATTCATGCTGGTTCGGCCGGACGGGAATGCGCTCCGTCGTCTTCTCGAACAGGTTGATCGCCGGCACCGCATAGAGGGCGAACATGCCCGGCTCCACCGCCGCCGGAAGGCGCGTGTGCGCCTCGTCGAAGGCCAGGAGGATGTCGAGCGACCTGGCCTTGACCTGCGGCAGCACCTCGGCGAGCCGCTTCACTCGGAAGCCGAGAAACTTGCGGGGGAAGAGGAAATATTCGCGCAGCAGCTCGAAGCCGCGGAAGATCCGCTTGTCCTGAGGCAGGAGCGCCTCGTCCTCGCCGAAGCCGACCGCCTCGAGGATGTCGGCCGGCATCGGTATGACGATGGGGTCCCCATAGGTGTCGAGATAGCGGAAATAGACCCCGGTGCAGTGGCCGAAGATCTGCTCGTAGAGCGCGATCGCGTCCGCCTCCGCGCCGAGGATGTGGATGGGAAGATCCGTCGTGCGGCAGCCGGCGAACCAGCCCGTGGGCTCCTTGGCATCCTTGTCGGCCGGCTCGTCTTCGCGCCGCGCGGCAAGGCGGTGGGAGAGGGTGAGCCGCAGGCCTGCTGCCGCGTCGGCCCCGCCGGCAGCGCCGAGCGCCTGAAGGCTCGCGGGATTGGCGATATATTCGGCCGCCGCCACGTCGAAGGGCCATAGCGTTACGTCGGCGGCGAGCCGGTAGCGGCAGGTCACGCGCCGGTCGCGCTCGCGGTAGGTTGCATCGAGATAGGCGCCGCGGCGGATGCGGCTGCCGTCACGCAGGCCCGGGTCGGAATAGGGCGGCACGATCTTCGCCAGCATCGCAGAGGGCGTCGGGGCAAGATAGTTCGGTACGAGCTGCTCGATGAGGTTGTTGGTGAACTCGGGAAACTCGTGCTTGAGTTTCAGCTGCACGCGGGCAGCAAGGAAGGCGGCGCCTTCGAGGAGCCCCGCGACCATCGGGTCCATGCGCTCGGCGACGAGCCCGCCGAGGCGTTCGGCGATGCCGGGATATTCCTCGGCGAATTCGCGCGCATGCTCGTTGAGCACCTGAAGCTCGCGATTGTAGAGCGCGAGAAACTCCCTGTTCATCGGCAGTCCGTTCCTTTCCGGTCGCCCTGTCGCAACCTCAGCGGCGGGCGACGACCACCTTGCCGGTGTCGAGCTCGACGTCGGCGACGAATTCGACGGAAGCGGCCAGGGGCTCGCAACCGAGCGCGGCCGCGATGAGGAAGCGCACGCGCAGCGCCGCGGCATCGACGCTGTCGTCGCGTACGACCGTCAGGGAATCGCGTGCAAGGCGAGGCTCGAAGCGGGCAAGCGTCTCAGCAATCTCGGCGCCGATGCTGCCGACGGAGAACTCGTCGATCGAGCGGCGCACGAGATCCGGCCGGCCGTAGTTGAGGATCGAGCAACGCACGTGCTCGGCGGCGTCGAGCGGCAGCGAGGACGCGAGATTGACGGTGTTGAGAAGAATCTCGAGGTCGCGGATCACTTCCTGCCTGAGTTTCGGATCGGTGATGGCGAGGCGCGGGGCGCCGCGCCGCCCGGCGACGATGCGCTCACCCGCCTCGTCTCTCAAGTCGAGCTTCTTGCGCGCGTCGCGGGCCGCATGCGCCTCCCGGAATGCGTACATGAGCGGCGGGCGCAGCCTGTCCTTGCTCTTCGGGTTCACCATGGAACCTCACGCATCCTGCCCGGCATCGCCGGAAAGGCGCGGGCGCCGCCATCAAGGCGGCGCTGCCGGCCAGCCGCCGCTCTAGGCCGAGATGTTCTTCTTCGCATCCCACTTGAACTCGACCGGGGCGCCGAGAGAGCCGTCGGCCTTCTGTTCCTTGTAGGTCATCTTAACCTTGGCGAAGTTGAGCGCCAGCTGCTCCATGGGGATGCTCGACTCGGCGCTGTCGTGCCCGGCCGTGTTGATGGAGGAAATGATGATGTCCTCGAACTCGTAGACCAGGTACTCCTCCTGCTTGCCACCCGCCTTCCTCACGGTGAGCTTGCCCTTGGGGATGTGCTCGCCCTTGGCGCATTTGAGATAGAGCGTTGGGCTCGCCTTGTTCATCCTCATGGTGAAGACGATGTCCTGCAACTGCACCTTGCCGGCGCCGGCGCCGCCACCGTAATGGGCGGTGCCCGACTGGCTGGCGCCCCAGGAAAACGACAGAATGTCGATTTCCTCCTTATGCTTGTCGTCGTGCGATTCGCCCTTGATGCCGTCAAGCTTCAGAAAGTAGTCGACTGATGCCATCGTAGGTCTCCAACGGTTATCTGCAGCCCGGCTCGACCCTAGACACTGAAGGCCCTCGCCCTCGCGTGCCGCCACTGCGGCATCGGGCGGACCTTGTGCGGCAGGGCCCCGGCCCTGCCGTCGTTGTCAGGCACCTTTCACTGATTAACAGGTGCCGGAAGGCGGGATACGAGACTCAGGCCGACATCCATGCCTTCGAGCTGGTAGTGGGGCCTGAGATAGAATTTCGCCGCGTAATAGCCCGGGTTTTCCTCGTTCTCGAAGATGTCGATGCGCGCGTCCGCGAGCGGTCGCCGCGCCTTCGTCTCTTCTGTCGAATTGAGGGGGTCGCCGTCCACATATTCGAAGATCCAGTCCTGCAGCCACTTCTTGAGCTGCTCCTTCTCCTTGGTGGATCCGATCTTGTCGCGCACCATGCACTTCAGGTAGTGCGCGAAGCGCGAGACGGCGAACATGTAGGGCAGGCGCGCGGAAAGGTTGTCGGATGCCGTCGCCTCGACCCCGTTGGGCCCGAAATAGGTCTTGGGCTTGTAGAGCGACTGGGCGCCGATGAAGGCCGCCTTGTCGGTATTCTTGCGGTGGACCAGCGGGATGAGCCCCGCCTTGGCGAGTTCGGCCTCGCGCCGGTCACTGATGGCGATCTCGGTGGGGCATTTGAGGTCGACGCCGCCGTCGTCCGTGGGGAACGTGTGGGTGGGCAGGTTGACGACCTCGCCGCCCGACTGCACGCCGCGGATGCGCGTGCACCAGCCATATTCCTTGTAGGCGCGGTTGATGTTGACCGCCATGGCATAGGCGGCGTTCATCCAGGCGTATTTCTCGCCCTTGTGCCCGTCCGTCTCCTCCTCGAAGGCGAATTCCTCGACCGGCTCGGACTTGGCGCCGTAGGGCAGGCGCGACAGAACGCGCGGCAGGCAGAGCCCGACATAACGCGCATCGGGGGAATCGCGCAGCGATTTCCAGGCCGCATAGTCCGGCGTGTCGAAGATCTTGCCGAGGTCGCGCGGATTGGCGAGTTCCGTCCAGGCGTCCATACCGAGCAGCGTCGGATCGGCCCCGGCGAAGAAGGGCGTATGGGCCGCGCCCGCGATCTTGCTGAGGTCGCGCAGCAATTGCACGTCGGTCGGCGTGTGGCTGAAGTGATAGTCGCCGATCAGGCAGCCGTAGGGCTCGCCGCCCAATTGACCGAACTCGTGCTCATAGACCTTCTTGAACAGCGGGCTCTGGTCCCAGCGCGCGCCGGGAAAGAGGCGCAGGTTGCGGTAGATCTCGTTCTTCGAGATGTTCATCACCCGGATCTTGAGGGTCGCGTCCGTCTCGGAATTGAAGACGAGATAATGGAGGCCGCGCCAGGCGCTCTCGATCTGCTGGAACTCCGGCGCATGCAGGATCTCGTTCATCTGCGCCGTCAGCTTCTCGTCGATGCGCGCGATCATGCTCTCGATGGTGTCGAGCACGTCCTCCTGGATCACGCTGGTGTCGGCGAGAGCCTGCTGCACCAGCGTCGCGACGGCATTCTCGACTTCCGTCGCCGCCCGCTCGGTGCGGGGCTTGAAGTTCTGCTTGAGGATCGAAGCGAATTCATCGGCATCGCGCGTCGTTACGACGGCTTCGTTCGCTTGCCGTTCGGGTCCAGCTGCTGTGGCCATGGCACTCTCGCCTTACTCTTGCGCTTCGCTCTTGGCTGCCTCGCTCCCGCCCGGCGCGGAGGCGAGCCGCTCCTTGAGGGCGAGCATCAGCTGCGGATCGGCCAGAAGGGCCTTGATCTGGTCACTCGCCGCCGCCTTCCCGTCCATGTAGCGCAGGAGGTTGGCGAGTTGCTCGCGCGCCGCGAGGAGCCTTGCGAGCGCCGGCACCTGCCGCGCGATGGCGGCCGGACCGAAATCCTCCATCTTGCGGAAGCGCAGGGTGACGGAGAGCCTCTCGCCATCTTCAGTGCCGAGCCTGTTGGCGACCTTGAAGGACACGCCCGGCTCGATGGCCGCCATGCGCTGATCGAAGTTGTCCATGTCGAAGTCGAGGAAGTTCCGGTCCGCGATGTCGGGCTTTTCCATGCCGGCGTCGTTGCCGGACAGGTCTGCCATCACGCCCATGACGAAGGGCAGCTCGATCTGCCGCTCGGCGTCGTAGGGATCCTCGTAAGAAATGTGCACGCGTGGCGCGCGGTTGCGACGGATGAACTTCTGTCCGGAGTCTGCAGCCATCGGATATCCCCTTCTGCGCGTCAGCGCGTCCGTCAGGGCGCAATTACTCGGATTGCCCACGGGCAACTCGACGAGCCAAGAAGAGCAACGTCGTTTTCGCAAGCACGGCGTCAGTCTTCGGCATCGGATGACCTTAGCTGATCCGATAATACATCTTTTAGCAGACCGAGGAAATCGCGCTGTGCGAGCCCGCACGCGCGCTCGGTCAGGAGCGGAATGGGGCTCGAGGGTTCCGCAGCGCGGTAATATGTGCCGACCGCTTCGATGAGCGTGAGCGCCTCGCGCCGGCTCGTCGCCGCCAGCTGCGGCCGCGGCCCGCCGGCGTCGTTCGCGGACGGCGCCGTTCCCGGAACAGTCGCGGCTTGTCCCCTGCCCGGATCTTCGTCGCCGTCCTCGCCGCCCATCGCCAGAGAAGCGGCCTCGTCCTCCAGGGGACCGCCGTCGTCCGGCAGGAGGCCGGCCAGGCGCTCCAGCGGCAGTTCCAGGACTTGGCGGCTGCCGATTTGGAAAGCGGCCCGATCGGTGAACTCCGGCATCAGGATGCGAACCACGTCGGCGAAGGATTTGCCGATCAGCTCTCGCGCAAGGCCGACAAGGAGGATGGCCGGGTTCGACGGTTCCGCGCGGCGGAAATAGGCTGCTGCTGCGGCGAGCGCGGCGGAGGCTTCGTGCGGCGCGGCGATGACCGCAGTTGCCGGACCGGGGCCGGCGAGTGGCCGCGGCGCCTCGCTCGGCGAGTTATCCTGCGCCTTGGTGGGCGGAGCGGACCCGGCACCGGGATCCCGCCGGGCAACGGCCTCGTCGAGAAGCTTGAACATGGCGTCCGCCAGGGGGGACAGCCGCTCGAAGCTCACCGCCTCCGCGGCGCCGACATTCTCCAGCGTCACGAGGCGGATGCCCGCGAGTGCCGAACGCAGGACGGCGAGGGCATCGCGCGTCGAGACGAGGTCCGTCAGAGGCGTCTCGGTGAAGGCGGCCTCGATTGCGGCGACTCCGGGAGCGTCCTCGCCGTCCCGCGGTTCGGCGACGCCGCTTGCCACGAGGTGGCCGCGATAGCTGATCGCGCCGAAGCGGCGGCTGTGGGCGATTGGCACATGCTGAAGCGGCATGACCACCGTCGGCATGTCGTCGAGGGTTTGCAGCGCCGCGCAGCGCAGCGTGAAGTCGCCATCCTCACCGGCGGGATGCACCTCGCCCCAGCGCTCGGTTAGCAATGAGGCGATTCCGGCGAGGCAGGCAGCAAACTGGTCGAGATCGCGGTTGAGGATGAGGAGCTTGGCCAGCAGCACCAGGAGGCGCAGGTCGCGCGTGCCGGCGAGCAGGCCGGCGAGAGCCGAAATCTCCGCCGGGATGTCGATGCTCCCCCTGTCGAAGGGTACGAGCCGGCCCTCGGCGTCGTGGCTGAGGAAGGAGGCCGGCAGCAGGCCCTCGAGGCGGGCGACGAAGTTCATGTAGTTGGCATCGCCCGCGAGCTCGAGGTCAGGCCCGCAGGGCGCATCCTGCGAGACGGGGGCGGTGAGGGTGGAAAAGTCGATCTCCGGCATCGGCGGGCGAAGTTCCTTGCGAGGGGGCACCGAAATGCCGGAGATCGCGGCTGCAGCTCTTGCCGAGCGGAGAGCGTCTTCGCCGAAACGGACCTTCGGTTCTTCGCCGGCCGGCGTCCATTTCGGCGGCAAATGCTCTAGCGGATCTCCAGGCGCGTCTCGACGCGCCGGTTGGCGGCATCATAGGGGTTGGCCGTGCGCGGCCGTGTCTTGCCATAGCCTCTCGCCGTCAGCCGCGAGACGTCGATGCCCTTCTCGGTGAGATAGCGCACCACGGAACTCGCCCGGCGCTCCGACAGGCCGAGATTGTAGGCCTCGCTGCCGGTCGCGTCCGTATGCCCCTCAACGAGGAAGGTGGCGGTGGCGAGCCTTTGGTCGTTGAGCGCCTTGGCGAACTCGTCGAGGTTGCGACGCGCCTCGCGCGTCAGCACGTCGGAGTTGTAGTCGAAGGTCACGACGAGATCGAAGGGCTCTACCACCGGCTTGGCCGGGGCGGGCTTGCACTCGGCCTCGGTGCCGATGCACAGCCCGCGGGTCGCGCCGAGCTCCGGTTGCGGCGCGAAGTGCCGGATGATGTCGTTGGCATTGTAGGCTGTCTGCGCCGTTGCCGTTTGACAGAGGGGAACAAGCAACGCAAGCGCGAATACTGTAGGGACCTTGCTGCGCATGGGAGCACACCCGGTCTTTGACTGCTCGACGATGCTCCCATTTTCCTATATTGTCAAGTTCCGTACGTGCGCCACAACACGCGTCGAAGGCTGATCCATGAGCACCGATCTCAGTCAGGCACGGCGTATTGCTTCCTTCAAGACACCACTAGGCGACGATGCATTCGTCTTAACTCGCTTCGATGCTCGTGAGGGGCTGAGTGAACTATTCGAATACAGGATAGATGCTCTGAGTAAGCAGCGAAGCGCCAATCTCGAGCCATTCCTGGGCGAGAAGTGCTCCGTCAGCTTCCGGTTGCGCGACGGCAGCGAGCGGCATTTCAACGGCATTGCAGCCGAATGCCAACGTCTCGACGTGCGCGAGCACGAACAGGTCTACCGTTTTGTGCTCAGGCCCTGGTTGTGGCTTCTGTCTCAGAAGGCGACTTGCCGGATCTTCCACAACAAGCGTGCACCCGAGATCATTTGTGACGTTCTCGACAATGAAAGGGGCGCCCGCTACGAGTTGCGTCTGTCGGACGATTACCAGTTGATGGATTATTGCGTCCAGTATCGGGAGAGCGACCTCGACTTCGTGCAACGCCTCATGGAGGAGCACGGGATTTACTATTACTTCAAGCATACGGCCGACGGGCACACGCTGGTGCTGGCGGATTCCCGATCGGCGCACGAGGAACTGCGCCCCTCGGCGGCGCGCGGCGGGGCGCCGGCTGACGGTGCCTTTCCCTTCCTGCCGCGCGGGATGCACGATCAGCGTCAGTGCGAGCACCTCACGCATTGGCTCAGCGAGCGGCGTCTGCGAACCGGGCGCGTCGAGCTCAACGACTACGACTACACGAAGTCTGGCGCCGACCTGAAGCGTTCCAGGGAGGAGGGAGCCGCCCGGGCCAGGGCCTACGAGCTTTACGACTATCCCGGTCGCTACACCGATCGCAAGGACGGCGAACGCTTCGCCGAGATCCGTGTGCAGGCGGCGCAGGCGCAGGACGACAAGCGCCATGCCAGCGGCGATGCCGTGAGCCTCTATCCCGGGGCTCTGGTGCGCGTCGGCGAGGTGCCCGGCGAGAGCTACAAGGGCGACTATCTCGTGACCAGCGCCCGGCACGGCTTCTCGACCGAGGCCTACCGCTCGCAGGCGGGCTCGGGCGAGGACGAGATCTACAGCGGCTCCTACGAATTCCTGCCGACCGAGCGCCGCTTCCGCGCGCCGCTGGTGACGCCGCGGCCGGTCATCACCGGCCTGCAGACGGCCAGGGTCGTCGGCGAGAACCGTGAGGAAGGCGAGGAGATCGACGTCGACAAGTACGGCTGCATCTATGTCCAGTTCCACTGGGACAGGGACGACAAGACGACGTCGCGCCGCGTGCGCGTCGCTCAGATGTGGTCGGGCAAGGGCTGGGGCGGGCAGGTCATCCCGCGCGTCGGTCAGGAGGTCGTCGTCGCCTTCCTCGAGGGTGACCCGGACCGGCCGCTCGTCGTGGGCACAGTCTACAACGACGAGCACGACCTGCCTTATGAGTTGCCGGCGAACAAGACCGTCTCGGGCCTCAAGTCCAATTCCACGAAAGGCGGCGGGGGCTACAACGAGCTGAAGTTCGAGGACAAGAAGGGCGAGGAGGTCGTCACGCTGCACGCGCAGAAGGACCTCGCCTCCGTAATCCGGCACCAGGAGACGCGGGAGATCGGCCAGGATCTCAAGAAGCCGACCGGCGATTTCGCACGCAAGACAACCCTGAAGAAGGGCGACGATCACCTCGACATCGACCAGGGGTGCCTCTACGTCACGGCGAAGCTGAAGATCCGCTTCAAAGTCGGCATGAGCACGATCACGATGGATCCGACGGGGGTGACCATCAAGTCGCCGACCGTGACGGTGAAGAGCACGAAGACCAGCGTGAAGGGTGACGCGACCGTCGTCATCAAGGGTGGCATCGTCCAGATCAACTGAGGCCGGCCATGCAGCGGGTGCGCTTTCCCACGGCGAAAAGCTTGTTCGAGGCCTTTCCGGAAGCGGGGGAGGACATCGCCGCCCCGCCTACGGAAGAGCCGCCGCTCACCTTCGCCCGCCGTCTCGCAGCAGGCGAGACGCCGGAGGAGGCGATCACCTTCTGCGCCTATCTCCTGCCGCGGCGCGAGGCGGTCTGGTGGGCATGCCGGTGCGTCCGGGCGCTCGTGCCGCAGTCGGCCGGAGAGGAGGCGGCAGCGCTCGCCGCCGCCGAAGACTGGGTGCGCGAGCCGGAGGACGGGCGGCGCCGCGCCGCCCTCGCCCTCGGTTCGGCCGGCGACCACGGCCGCCCGGCCACCTGGGCGGCGCTGGCAGCGGCCTGGTCCGGCGGCAGCCTGGTGGAAGGGCACACGGTGCCGTGCCCGCCCCACCTCACCGCCAAGGCGGCGCAGACTGCCGTCCTTACGGCACTGGCACATGTGGATGCGCACGAGCGCGGCGGCCAGATCGCGGCCTGTCTCGAAACCGGGCTGTCGCTGCTGACGCCCGACGGCGAGAGGCGCTGAGCCGATACAACCGGCGCGCAAATTGGTCTAGGATCGGCAGGCGATGCGACGTGCGCGGCGCCGATGCGAGGAGGGCGAGCCCGGCGATGGCCCTGACGCTCACGATCGAGAACATGGCCAGCCTGCCCGACGGCGGCCCGCTCAGCGTCTCCGTCTCCGGCCCCCGCGGGCTCGATATCGGTCGCGACCAGCACCTCGACTGGACCCTGCCGGATTCGACCCGCACCGTCTCCGGCAAGCATTGCGAAGTGCGCTATCACGACGGTGCCTACTGGCTGACCGACGTGTCGACCAACGGCACCTATCTCAATGGCTCGGGGCAGCGCATGCAGTCGCCGCACCGGCTGCGCCATGGCGACCGCATCGAGATCGGCGACTACATCATCGCGGTCGCGCTCAATGCGACCGAGCCGGCGTCGCTGCCGGCAGAGGAAGCCCCCGGACCGTCTGCACGCGCGACCGGGTTCTGGAACAGCGCGCCCGATGCCGCCCCCCCCGCGCCGCGGCGCGACTTCCAGCCGGCGCGCGAGTTGCGTCCCGTGCGGCCGGATTTTCTCGACTGGGCGGTCGAAACGCCCGATGTCGCCGCGGCAGAGCGTGGCGCTGGTGCGGCAGGGCCGGCTCCTGCCCGTAGCGGCGTCCCTGCCGGCGAGGATCTGTCCTGGGCGGCGGCGCCCGTGCCGCAGCCACCGGCCGTTGCGCCCGTGCCGCCCGTCCCGACGCCGCGTCGGCCGCCGGCGCCTGCAGCTGCCAATCCGTGGAGCGAGCCGCCGGAGCCGTCGTCCGCGCCGCCCCCCGCACAGGAGCCTGCGCGTGCGGCAGAGCAGGGGCCGCCACCAGCGGTGCCGTTTCCTGCCGCGCAAGGCGCCGATTTCCTCGCCCGCTTCGCGCGCGGCGCCGGCCTGCCCGAGGAGGCGCTTGCCGGCCGTGATGTGGGCGAATTCGCGGAGCATCTCGGCGTGCTCATGCGCCTCGTCGCCGACGATCTCAAGCAGTTGCTCGCCGCCCGCGCCGAGGGCAAGCGCCTTGCCCGCAGCGCCAGCCAGACGACGATCCAGGCCGTCGACAATAACCCGCTCAAATTCTCGCCAACGGTGGACGATGCGCTGCGCCGGATGTTCGGGTCGCCGGAGAGCGGCTATCTCGATGCGCGGCAGACGCTGGCGCAGAGCTTTCGCGATCTCAAGATCCACCAGGTGAAGACCTATTCGGCCATGCAGCATGCGTTGCGCCTGCTGATGGAAGATCTCGCCCCCGAAGCCATCGACGAGGCGACCGGGGATGTGGGGATCGGCGGCCTCATCGGCTCGCGCAAGGCGCGGCTGTGGGATGCTTATGTTGCGCGCTGGCAGGCGAAGACGGCGCCGCACGAGCATGGCCTCGTCGATGCCTTCATGGTTTATTTCGCCGAATGCTACGACAAGGGCAGACGGGGCGGCTGAAGCGCGTCCCTTTGTGGGCCTGCAGTCAGGACCGGCCGAGGATCTCGTCCATCTTGTGCGGCTGCAGTTCCGGTGGCACCTCGTCGAGGCTCGCCTCATAGCGCATGAGGATGCGAATCTGATCGTGCACGTCCCATTGTGACTGGCCAGCTTCCGCGATTTCCTCCAGATTCACGATATTGCGCTCGATGTCGTAGACGGGTGAGGGCACCGATGGGCGCGATCGCTTCTGCTCCTCAGCAGCCGCATAGGCGGCGCGGGCGCCAGGAACCCACAGCGTGCGGTAGGCCTCGGCAATGTCCTGCCGGAGCGGAGCGTGGCCACGCAGCACGTATTCGGCGGCGGCGCGGAAGGCCTCGGTCAGGCCTTTGTTCTCGGCGGCGCTGTCGGCCTTGTTGAAATTGGCGGGCAGGGCGCGCACCTCGGCGAAGAGCGACTGCAGGGTGCGAGCACGGGTGATGTCCTTGAAATAGAGCCAAGGATAGCGGCCGTCGACCATGACCTGCCCTGGCAGCACGTGCGCCGCCTGGCGTGGGCGCCGTTCGCGGAAATGCTGCCACCGCGCCTCTTCGCATGTGACGCGGGGAAGGGGCGACAATGCCAGCGAGCGGTTCTGCGCATCGCGCAGCAGCGCGAGCCAGCACAGCACCTTCACGACATGGCCGTTGCGCGTCTCGGCATGGGATTTCGCGAGCTGCGGATCGCTCCCGAAATGCTCGACGGTCTGATGCGTGAACCGCGCCGCCTTGGCAGCCTCACGATCGGGAACCCTGCGCATGGCCATCGTGCTTCTCCCTTGCCGCGGCCCCCGCAGTCATCAACCTTCGTTCGCGCGGCCCCGCCGTGCGCCACGGCACGCGTTACGGACCGATGATGACGGTCGGCAGACCCATGGCGATCTTGTTGGGCGGGCCCACCGCCTCAACGATGGTGTCGCCCATGCGGCAGGCTGCGAGATTGTTGATGAGCACCGTCATCGAGCCGTCAACGACGACTCCCGGTCCATGCGGCGGGATCGGGAGCGGTGTCGCGCACAAGTGAATGTCGGCGCCGCCAGCGGCTGCGGTGATGGTCGATCCCATCGCCGTGGCGGCGGCGGCCTTGGCCGCTTCTTCCGCGGCCTTGGCCGCGGGGGCGCCCGGCGTGCCGGCGGCGGCGATCGTCGCGGCCTCGGCAGCGCGGATGGTCGCTTCCGACGCCGCCTTGGCCGACTGGATGGCGGCCGCGGCTCCGGCGATGACGCCGCGCCAGGCCGGCAGGCCGCCGATGAATACCGTGGGGCTGCCCGGCCCAGGCGACAGCAGGCCCGGCAGAGGATGGAGAACCGGGTCTGTGACCCGCGCGGCGAAACCTTTCGGCATCCGGCGATCCCCGACAAATGGGCTTCAGGGCTCGTGCGCGCCCGCACGTCAGTCATCTTGCGCCCGGGCCAACGTGCGATCAAGCGCACTGCTTGCGCGACGACTTCGGCCGGCCCCGCGACAACCTGCAGGCGACAGGTGACGACGGGGCGGGTGCAGTCTATACTTCTTCGGCGAGACCGGCGGGAAAGCAAATGTCCTGGTATAGCAAGGTCGTTTGGTCGGAAGGTCTCTTCCTGAGGCCGCATCACCTGCAGCAGAGTGATCGTTACCTCGAAAATCTGGTCGAGAGCCGCATCCGCCATATCACGCCCTATCCCTGGGGCTTTTCCGCGCTCGAAATCGACCGGGATCTCGCGCAGCAGAGCAAGTTCGGCCTGCGCCGGGCGAGCGGCGTGATGCCGGATGGCACGCCCTTCAGCGTGCCCGACAACAGTCCCTTGCCTGCGCCGCTCGACGTGCCGGAGGATGCCACCAAGCAGGTGGTGTGGCTGTCGCTGCCGGTCGCCGCGCCCAACACGCGCGAGGTTGAGGACGGCGAGGCCGACAGCGCGAGCCGCTTCGTCTCGGCGAGCGCCCTCATGATCGATTCCACCTCGCCGCTCAGGGTCGAGGAGGAGATCGACGTCGCCTATCCGCGCCTCGCCTACGAGCTGCGCCGGACGCCGAAGCCGGGCTTCGTCAACCTCGCCGTGGCGCGCATCCTCGAAGTGCGCGACCGGGCGGTCATCTTCGACGAGAAATTCGCGCCGCCGGTGCTGACGTGCAGCGCCCATCCGGTCGTCGACGGCTGGATCGACCGCGTCATCGGCTGGATGGACAACAAGCTCGAGGAACTCGCCCGCTATGCCGCCGACCCGACGGCGGGCGGCGGCCTGCAGAGCGCCGACTATCTCATCCTGCAGCTGCTCAACCGGCACATCCCGGTGCTCAAGCACTTCCGCCGCTCGCGCTACGTGCATCCCGAGCGGCTCTACGAGGAACTGCTGCGCATTGCCGGCGAACTCGCCACCTTCGTCACGGCCGAGCGGAGGGCGCGCGACTACCAGGCCTATGACCACGACGACCTCGAGCCGGTCTTCGCGCCGGTCATCCGCGACATCCAGGACTTCCTCAGCGCTCAGATCGGTCGCCGCGCCATCCGCCTCGAGATCGTCGAGCGGGCGCACAATGCCTTCACCTCGACCATCCGCGACCGGGCGCTGTTCCGCAACGCGACGCTCGTGCTGGAAGTGGCGGCACAGCGACCGCTGACGGAGATCCAGAACCAGTTCCCGCATCTCTTCAAGGTCGGGCCCAACACCAAGATGAACGAGATCGTGCATGCCCACCTGCCGGGTGTGCCGCTCATCCACCTGCCGACGCCGCCGCCGCAGATTCGGGCGATCACCGATCACGTCTATTTCTATCTCGACCGCACCTCGCCGTTGTGGCCGGAGTTCAGCACGGCGACCTCCATCGGCATGCATTTCTCCGGTGACTGGCCGGGCCTCGAGCTCGAACTCTGGGCGGTGCTGGAGGGGCGGCGATGAGCGGCGACGACAACGGCCCGCGCGATCCCTTCGGGCGCAGCGAGCGCACCATCATCCGGCCGCGGCCGGCCGGGCGCGGCCCGGCGGCGCCGCCTCCGAGCGCCACGCCTCCACCGGCCACGCCTCCACCGCCGGCGGCGAGCCCGCCTCCAGGACAGAATGCGGGCGACGAGTGGGTCGCCGCCGTCCCGCCGCCGCAGGCCGCGGGCGGGGAGCGGCAGGAGGGGCGGGCCCGGGCGCTCGTGCTGCGGCGCGAGGAACTTCTCACCCCGAACGACAATCCCCTCATGCGGGCCGCCGGGCCGCTTCTTCTCCTTCTCGGCGAATTGCGGGTGGGCACGCTCAGGGCGCCCTACGCCCAGCTGATGGAACAGGTGGCCGACAGCATCTCGGAATTCGAGCGCGACGTGCGCGCAGCAGGTCTTCCCGCGGACGAGACGCGCGTCGCCAAATATGTGCTTGCGGCCACCGCCGACGACATTGTCCAGAACATTCCCGGCGAGGATCGGCATGTGTGGACGCAGTACAGCATGCTGAGCCGCTTCTTCGGCGAACGCGTCGGTGGCGTGCGCTTCTTCGACGAATTGGAGCGGGCGAGGGCCGATCCGAGCGTCAACTACGCCCTTCTCGAGCTCATGCACGCGTGCCTTGCTCTGGGCTTCCAGGGCGTGCACCGCACCTCGGCCGGCGGAGTGGCGGCGCTGCAGCAGATCGAGCGCAGTCTCTACGAGACGCTGCGCCGTGTGAAGCGGGCGAATGAGGAACTGTCGCCGCGCTGGCAGGGGCAGGCCGTTCCGGCGGAGGCGGCTCGCCTTCGGGTGCCGGTGTGGGCCGTCGCCTCGCTTGCCGGGGTCGTCCTTCTCGGTCTCTTCCTCCTTCTGCGCAGCCTACTCGGCAATGATGCCGAGGCCGTCGCGGCATCGCTCATCGCCGTCCACCCGACCTCCGAGATCGGCATCCAGCGGCGCGTCTTCTCGGCGCCGCCGCCTCCGCCGCCCTCCGCCCAGGCGAGCCGACTGCAGCAGGACCTCCAAGGCGAGAAGATCCTCGTTCAGGAGAGCGGCAACAAGGTGCTCATCCGCATCTCCGACCTGCCGCTGTTCGCGCCGGGGCAGGCGATGGTGCGCGACGAGTTCAAGCCGCTTCTGGCGCGCATCGCGGCGGCGGTGGAGAAGGAGCCGGGAACGGTCAAGATCGTCGGCCACACCGACAATGTGCCGATCCGCACCGTGCGCTTCCCCTCCAATTTCGTACTGTCGCAGGAACGGGCGAAGGCGGTCGCCGACGTCATCAAGGCGCAGCTCACCAATCCGGGCCGCGTCGCCACCGAGGGCAAGGGGGCCGACCAGCCCATCGCCTCCAATGCCACGGCGGACGGGCGCGCCAAGAACCGTCGCGTCGAGATCCTCATCGAGCGGAGCCATTGACGTGCCATGCCCGCAGCAGACGCCAGAGGGACAAGCAGAGGCCGCCTGACGCTGGCAGGTGCGCTGGCGCTCGGCGCGACGCTCGCCGGGCTCGTGGCCTTCGGCCTGCTGGTGTGGCTGGCGGGGCCGCTCCTCGCCTTGGGCGAGATACGGCCGCTGGAAGATGCCTGGGCGCGTGCCGCGCTCATCGGCATCGTCGTGCTCACCGTCGCAGGGCTTCTTGCCTGGCGCCTCTACCGGCGCCGGAAGGCGAGCCGCGAGCTGGAGGAGGGGATTGCCGCCAAGGCGACGGAGGAGAGCGACGCCGAGGCCCTCAAGGAGGGGATGAAGGATGCGCTCGCCACCCTCCGCCAGTCGAAGGGCGGCAGCGGCGACTATCTCTACGATCTGCCATGGTACCTCATCATCGGCCCGCCCGGGGCCGGCAAGACGACGGCGCTGATCAATTCCGGCCTCAAGTTCCCCCTCGCGCGCGGGGGCACGCCGCAGGCGGTCGCCGGCGTCGGCGGCACGCGCTACTGCGACTGGTGGTTCACCGAGGAGGCCGTGCTGATCGACACCGCTGGCCGCTACACGACGCAGGATAGCGACGCCAAGGGGGACCGCGCGAGCTGGCTTGCCTTCCTCGATCTCCTCAAGGAGAACCGGCCGAAGCAGCCGATCAACGGCGTCCTCGTCGCCATCAGCGTCGAGGATCTCCTGACCGCCGGCTCGGAGGAGATCACCGCCCATGCGGGGGCGATCCGCAAGCGGTTGATGGAGCTCAACCAGCGCCTCGGCGTCGATTTTCCCGTCTATGCGCTCCTGACCAAGACCGATCTCGTCGCCGGCTTCCGGGAGTTCTTCGGCAGTTTCACGGAAAGCCAGCGCCGCATGGTCTTCGGCCATACGTTCCAGACCGGCGACAGGACGCGCAATATGATCGCCGACGTGCCGGGGGAATATGACGCGCTGATCGCCCGGCTCAACGAGCTGCTGCCGGACCGCCTGCACGAGGAGCCGACGCCCCAGGCGCGGGTCGCCCTCTTCAGCTTTCCGAGCCAGATGGCGACGCTGAAGCGGGCGGTGGTCGACTTTCTCGACCGCGTCTTCGAGCCGACACGCTATCATGTCAATGCGACGCTGCGCGGTTTCTACTTCACCTCCGGTACGCAACAGGGCACGCCGATCGATCAGCTCATCGGCACGCTCGCGAGAAACTTTGGTGCCGAGGCCGCGGCGGGCGCGGCCTATTCGGGTCTTGGCAAGAGCTATTTCCTGACGGATCTCTTCCGCAAGGTCATGCTGGGCGAAGCCGGCTGGGTGTCGACGAATCGTGCCGCCGTGCGGCGCGCGCGGATGCTGCGGGCGGCCGCCTTCGGCGTGATCGCCGCCGCCGTCGTCGCCGCCGGCGCCCTGTGGTGGCTGAGCTACAGCAGGAACCGGGACCTCATCGCCTTCTCCGGCAATGCCGTTGCCGAATATCGCGAGATCGCCGCGCCCGTGCTGCGCGAGACGACGGTGGTGGAGCGCGACTTCGGCAAGATCCTGCCGCTTCTGCACAAGCTGCGTTACATGCCGGCCGGCTACGCCCAACGGGACGAGGCAACACCGCTTGCCGCCACCTTCGGCCTCAGCCAGCGCGAGCGCCTGCAGTCCGCCTCCGAGACCGCCTATCACGCGGCGCTCGAGCGCGTGCTGCGCTCGCGCCTCATCTTCCGTCTCGAAGAGCAGATCGAGGCCAATCGCAACAACCCGAGCTTCCTCTACGAGGCGCTCAAGGTCTATCTGATGATCGGCGGCCAGGTGCCGACCGACGCCGATTTCGTGCTCGCCTGGATGCGGCGTGACTGGGCGGACAATCTCTTTCCTGGCGCCGCCAACGCACGCGGCCGCGAGGCGCTGGAGGAGCACCTCCTCGCCATGCTGGAGCTCGAGACGGGCGAGGCGACGATTGCGCTCAATAACGCGCTCATCGAGGACGCGCAGCGGACGCTGGCGCGGATGAGCCTCTCCGAGCGGGCCTACGAGTTGCTGAAGTCGCAGGCGCGCGGCCAGAGTCACAAGGACTGGGTGGTCGCCTTCCGCGGCGGGGCGGACACCGCCCTCGTCTTCGAGGGCACGGGCGGCGAGGACCTCGAAAGCATCCGCGTGCCCTATTTCTATACCTACGACGGCTTTCACGAGGCTTTGATCGCCCGCCTGCCGGACATCGGCGCGCAGGTCGAGCGCGAGCGCTGGGTGCTCGGCCCCGCCGGCCAGCAAGCGGCGGTGGCGACGCAATACCAGACGCTCTTCCAGGATATCCTGCGCCTCTATACGCGCGATTTCGTCGCCGCATGGCAGCAGGCTTTGCTGCGCCTCAAGCTGCGTCCGCTGACGGCGGACAAGCCGCAATATGTCGCACTGAGCGCGGCTGCGGCTGCGACCTCGCCTATCAAGCAATTGCTCGAATCGATCCGCGACGAGACCAGGCTGACGCGCGAGCGCCCGGCGGCGCCTGCCGATAGCGCCAGCAACGGCAAGGCAGCCGCGATGGCCATCGACGCGGCAGCGCGGGCTGCTTCGCAGCTTGGCGGTTCAGTCGGGCGCATCGGCTCTGCGGCCGGGCGCGTCGGTTCCATCGCCGGGCAGGCTGGCGTCGGCCAACGCGTGACTGGCGGGGCGGCCGGCCCGGCCCCCATCTCCTCCGATGGCCAGGCGCCCGGCGCCAATATCGAGGCGCTGTTCAAGCAGTTCCACGTGCTCGTTGATGGCGATCTCGGCCGCCGGCCGGTCGACCAGTTGCTGCAGAGCCTCAGCGAGATCAACCAGAACCTCGCCGTCTCGGCCATCAACCCGGCCCAAGCGACGCAGGCCAACAACGCGCTCGTGCCGCAGATCGCGGTGCTGCGGGCCACGGCCTCGCGCTTTCCCGCGCCGTTCGACCAGATGATCCGCTCGGCGGCGGGCGATTTCGAGGGTGATGCGGCCGGCGCTTCGGTGGTCAATTTGCAGCAGGCGCTCGCCGATCAGGTGACGCGCGTGTGCCAGCAGATCGTTACCAACCGCTATCCCTTCGTGCGCGGCAGCGGGCGCGAGGTGCCGCTTGCCGATTTCGCACGCCTCTTCGCCCCCGGCGGCATCATGGACCGTTTCTTCAGCCAGAACCTCGCATCCTATGCCGATCAGTCCGCCGCCCAATGGACGTGGCGGGGCGACAACCGGGTGGCGCAGTCGCTCTCGGCGGCGACATTGCGGGAATTCCAGCGTGCGGCGCAAGTGCGTGACGCCTTCTTCCCCACCGGCGGCAATATGCCGTCCTTCACCATGGCGGTGACGCCGCTGACGCTCAGCGGCGATGCGCAAAGCGCCCAGCTGGAGATCAACGGCACGGTTGTCGCGAGCCAGCAGGGCGTCAACACGCCGACCAACGTCAACTGGCCGGGCGGCGGCATCGGCCGCACGTCGATCACCCTCGGCGGCGGCTTCTTCAGCGAGGGAGCACGGCTGGAGCGGCAGGGCACGTGGTCCCTCTTCCGGCTGCTTGATGCGGGCTCCGTCCTGCGGCGCGGCGACAGCATCGTCGCGAGCTTCCTCGTCGGCGGCCGCGAGGTGTCCTACCAGTTCAACGTCGGCTCGCTGCTCAACCCGCTCGTGCTCCCGGCGCTCCGGGAGTTCCGCTGCCCGACGGGGCTGTGACATGCGCCTCGGCCTCTTCGGCAAGCTGCCGGCCAAGCGGGACTTCGTCGCCACCGGGCTGCCGCGCGACCTCATCGGCCTGTGGGAGAAGTGGATGGAGGGCGGGCTATCGACCAGCCGCCTCAGGCTCGGCGCGGGCTGGCAGGAGGTGTTCCTGAAGGCGCCGCTGTGGCGCTTCTGGCTCGGCGCCGACCTCTGCGGCGCGACCGTCGCTGGCGTCTTCATGCCCTCCGTGGATGGGATCGGCCGCTATTTTCCGCTCAGCGTCTTCGCCGTGGCGGAGGCGGGCGAGGCCTGTCCCCCGCCCGAGCTCGACCCGCAGGATGGATGGTTCGCTGGGGCCGAGGAACTCCTGCTCTCGGCGCTCGCCGAGGGCGCCACCTACGAAGGCCTGCTTGCCGCGCTCGCCACCTTGCGCCCGCCGGTCGCGCACCTTGTGCTGCCGCCACCGGAGGGGATGATGCGCCTCGCCGATGGCAGCGTCGCGATCAGGGCGCCGCTTGCCGCCCTGCCCGAGACGCTGGCTGCCCTCCGTGTCGAGGATTATGCTCGCGCTTATGCCGCTGCCAGCATGTGGTGGACGGCAGGCGGACCCGGCTTTCCTCCCCTGCTGCTAGTGGCCCGGCGCATGCCGGACCCGCATCTCTTCGCCGGCATGCTGACAGGCGCCTTCGACCGAGCCATTGCGTGACGGAGCCGCTACCGATGCACCAGATGGCCGCAACGTTCGAAACCGGTGCCGCCACTCATACCGGCAAGGTGCGGAGCCTCAACGAGGACCGTTTCCTCGCCCGGCCGCAGGCCGGCTTGTGGGCTGTGGCCGATGGCATGGGCGGCCACGAAGGCGGCGAAATCGCCAGCGCCGCTCTCATGACTGTGCTCGAAACCATCGGCGCGCCGGCATCGGCGCCCGATCTCCTCGCTCGCCTGGAGGATCGGGTGCTGCGCGCCAACCGGCAGCTCCGGGAGATGAGCCGCGCGCGTGGTGGCGTTCTCGGCACGACGCTCGCGGCGCTGCTCGTCTTCGACCGCGATCAGGCCTGCGTCTGGTCGGGCGACAGCCGCATCTATCGCGTGCGCGACGGCTCCATCGCGCAGCTCACGCGCGACCACAGCGAGGCGCAGGAGATGGTGGACCTGGGGCTCCTGACCGCGGACGAGGCGCGCGTCTGGCCGCGGCGCAACGTGATCACGCGGGCCATCGGCGTTAGCGATGAGCCGGAGCTCGAGATCCACCAGGGCCGGGTCGCGCCGGGGGACATCTTCGTTCTGTGCAGCGACGGGCTTACCGCCCATGTTGCAGACGAGGAGATCCTCGCCCATGTCGCCGGCGCGCCGCCGCAGGTGGCCTGCGATGACCTCATCGCGCTGACGCTGGAGCGCGGGGCGAGTGACAACGTCACTGTGGTGGCGGTGCGCTGCATGCCCGGGCCGCGGGCGGGAGGCTAGCCATGGACGAGAAGACGCGCATCGCGCCGGCCCGCCAGCGCATCGTCGCGGGCACGCGCCTCAACGACATCTACGAGATCGAGCGGCTCGTCGCGGTCGGCGGCATGGGCGAGGTCTACAAGGGCCATGCCATCCAGACGGGCGATGCGGTCGCCATCAAGACGATCCGGCCGGATCTTGCCGAGAACGAGGCGGCCATCGCGCTCTTCCGCAAGGAGGCCTCGGCGCTGCACGAGCTCTATCACGAGGCCATCGTGCGCTATTTCGTGTTCTCGCGCGACCCGGTGCTCGATCTCACCTATCTCGCGATGGAATTCGTCGACGGGCAGGCGCTGTCGGAGCGCGTGAAGGCGGGGCCCCTCAGCTTTGCCGAGGTCGACCTGCTGCGCCGCCGCGTCGCCGCCGGCCTCGCCGCCGCGCACGAACTCGGCATCATTCACCGCGACCTCTCGCCCGACAACGTCATCCTGCCCGGCGGCAACGTGGGGCGCGCCAAGATCATCGACTTCGGCATCGCCCGCTCGACCAGGCTCGGCGAGGCGACGGTGATCGGCAGCGGCTTCGCCGGCAAGTACAACTATGTCTCGCCCGAGCAACTCGGCCTCCACGGTGGGGACGTCGGGCCGAAGTCCGACATCTACAGCCTCGGGCTCGTCTTGGCGGAGGCGCTCCTCGGCCGGCCGCTCGACATGGGCGGCAGCCAGAGTGCGATCGTGGAGAAGCGCCGGGCCGTGCCGGATCTTGCCGGCATCGATGCGCGCATGCGGCCGCTCATCACGCGCATGCTGCAGCCACGGCCAGAGGACCGGCCGGCCTCCATGGCCGAGGTCGCCGCCTGGCAGCCGCCGGCGGAGAAGGCTCCTGCCGGGCGCCGGCCGCTGGCCCTTGCCGGGCTCGCCGGCGCGGCGGCTGTGGCGGTTGCAGCCGGGATCGCGGGCATGCCGCTGCTGCAATCGCTGCTTGGTCCGCAACTCGGCGTACGCAGGGTCGAAGCCCCGGTGCTGACGCCGGCATCGCGCCCTCCGAACGTGGAGGAAAGCGCGGCGCAAGGCGAACAGCCCGCCCTCGTACCCGACGACGGTGCGCCGACGCAGCAGGACACAGCGACTCTGCCAGTGCCGCAGGCCGCCCCGGCGGCCGAGACTGTCGCGCCTCCCGCGCCCCCGCCAGCGCAGTCTGCGCCACCTGCCGCACCAGAGCCTCTCGCAACGGAGGTGGACAGCACGCCTCAGGAGGCGCCTGCTTCAGCTGCAGCTCCAGCGCCGGCTCTGCCCCCGGCTCAGCCAGCGGAGGGACGGCCCGAGGCCGGCAGCGCCGATCCGCCGCCGCTGCTTCCGGCCCCGTCGCAGAGCAGGACCGATGTTGCCGCGCGGCCGGCACAGCCGGAGCTCGTTCCCACGACGCCTGCCGTGACGGCGCCCGCGCCGGCCGGGCCGGTGCCGCGCATCGCCGAGATCACGCGCTATATCGACGAATACAGCGGCGGGGACTGCTTCTTCCTCAATCCCGTGGAGGTGAGCGCCAATGCCGCGCAGGTGGAGGGCTACGGCGCCGCGACGCAGCCCTTCGTGGCGTTCGACGAGGCCTTCCGGCAGGTCAACGGCTTCGAGGCGCAGATCAGCCTTCGGCAGGTGACGGGGGCGCAATGCCCGCTCGTCGCCTTCCTGCGCCAGATGGGACCGCTGCGCGGGGAGCCGCCGCGGCTCGACATCGTCGCCTTCAGCCTGCGCAGCGGCGAGACGCTGAGCGGCACGGTCGCCGGTACGGATGGCCGCGAGGTCACGGTGCTGCTCGTCTCCGACGACGGCTATGTGCACAACCTGGCGAGCTTCCTGAAGAAGGACGCCGAGGCGCTGTCCTTCAGCCTGCGCGTCGAGCGCACCAGCGGCACCGGGGCCCGGCCGCAGGTGGTCCTCGCACTCGCGAGCCCGGCGCCGCTCGCCACGCTTGCGGGCGGCAAGACCCTGGATGCAGCGACGCTCTTCCCGCTGCTTTTTGCCGAGATCGACCGGACGGGCCAGAAGGTGGGCGTCGCGGCGAAGTACTTCAGGCTGGAGGAATAGGCCTCAATCGACGCGTTTGCCCGGCGCCGGCTCCACGGCCGCCTGGATGCGCTTGACCTCGCGGTAGCGGGCGAGGCGCACCGAGATCATGGCCTCGAACTTCTTGTGCACTTCGGCGAGGGAGAGGGTGCCGCCGGCCTTGTCGTAGAAGATTGGCCGGTTGGCTTCCGCGGGCTTGGGCAGGAGCTCCGCGGCCACCCGGTCGGGCGCGCCTTCCATGGCGTCGATGAACAGCTCGGCACCGCCCGGGCCGAGGAAATGGACGAGATAGACCTCTCCGCCGGTTAGCGGCCGGCCGATGCGGCGTTCGATGCGCAGCGTGTCGCGCTTCAGCATCTCGGCGGCCAGCAGTGCCGAGAGATAGGGCTCGCGGCGCAGGTCGAGGATGCGGGCGCGCTCGCCGGGGTCGGCGACGACATGGCGCCGGTCGACGCGCTGGATGAGCGCCGCCTCGCCGGCGAGACCGTGCTTGGCGCCGAAGTCCTTCACCACACCGAGCCAGGTGCTCTCGATGAACTGGTAGAGGCCCGTTGCCGAGGAGGTCTTGGCCTTCACCTCGGTTGCGAAACTCGATTCCTTGTCTGCGACGGCCATGAGCAGGGAAGGATCGGCTCCGACCACGCGGGCGGCGCGCACGATCGTCTCGACGAGGTGGCGGCGGATCTTGATGGGGCCGAAGGTGAGGATCTGGTTGGCGTTGCCGGGGGAGGTGACGATGGGGTCCGCCCGCTCCTGCGGCACGATGGTCGGCTCTTCCTTCTCGATGAAGTCGACCGCCTGCTGGGCGGCGGCGAGATCGTCCTCGACGGCGGAGAGCAGAATCGAGGGCGGGGTCGGCGCCGCGACCAGCGCCGGCGCGCTGTCGGACGGCACTGTGGCGCTTTCCTGCCGCAGCGCAAGCACGGCGGTGCCGATGGCCGCCACGACGATGAGGCCGCTCGCCGCGGCAACGAGATGATGACCACGAAGGCGCGCCCGCACGGGCGCCACGGCTTCCTGCGTTGCCAGAGCGGAGGGATCAGCAGTCGGTGATGCCGCTGCCGCGCCGCCGTCTCCCACGCGCTTGGCTATGGCAACGTACCATCCGACGAGGGGGCCGGCGGCGTCCGCGGCCGCGAGGCGCTTCAAGGCGTCGTGCATGTATCGTGCGGTGCCGGCCGGGCAGCCGAGCCGGCGCTGTAGAGCCCGTGCCGAGGGGCCGCCGTTGCGACCGCTGCCGAGCTTCACGGCGAAGAACCAGTCCGACAGTGCAATGCGCAGCGGCTCGAAGGGCGTGCCGACGCAGGGGTAGAGGGCGTGCCCGCAGGCGCGGCAGGCGAAGGCGCGGTGCTTCACGTCGCGCACGAAGCCGCCGTTCCTGCCGCAGGCCGGACAGTCGATGGCGGTGCCGCCGAAGCGCAGCGCCATGATGGTGTCGAGACAGGCGCTTTCCGGGAACGCTGCCCGGAACTGCCTCAGGGCGTCGTCCATGTCTGCCGTCCCCGCCCCTCTCTAAGGCGGCGGTGTCCCCGCTTCTTCTTCCTATTCATAGCACAGGAGGGGCGCCGACGGGTGCCGGCGCGCACGGGCGGCCCGCTTCCGCCGCGCGCCAAAGGCCGCTACAACCGGCAGGCGACATGGGCGTGGTGATGGGCCCGGGCGACAAGGGGATGGTGGCGACGATGGCCGGCCAGTCCTGCGAGATCGGCATCCTGTTCGGCGACATCTCCGGCAGCACGCAGCTCTACGAGGTGCTGGGGGACCGCGCCGCCCTCGCCGCCATCGAGGGATGCCTGCGCGCTGCCACAGGCGTCGTCACGGCGCACGGCGGCGCCGTCGTCAAGACCATCGGCGACGAGTTGATGGCGGCCTTTCCCGATCCTGCAGCGATGTTCGATGCGGCGCTCGCCATGCAGCGCTGCATGGAAACCCAGGCGGGGCCCGAAGGTGCGAAGCGGCTCGCGCTGCGCATCGGCTTCCACTACGGGCCGGCCATCCGCACCGGGGCCGATTATTTCGGCAACACGGTCAATGTCGCGGCGCGCATGGTGCAGATCGCCCGCGCCGGGCAGATCATCACCAGTGGCGACCTCGCGGGGCTCCTCCCGCCGGCGCAGCGTGCGGCGACGCGGGAGCTGACGCGCTTTTCTGTCAAGGGTAAGAGCGAGGCGACACGCATTGTCGAAGTGGTCTGGCAGGAGAGCGGCGGGTTGACGGCCGTCGACGTGCTGTCCCGCTCGCCCCCCACCGTCCTGCGGCCGCTGCTGCAGCTCGATTGCGCCGGCATAGTGCGCATTTTCGAAGGAGAGCGCGAAGTGACCCTCGGGCGGGACGCGGGCAACGACCTCGTCGTTGCCCATGACCGGGTGTCGCGCCGGCATGCCACGCTCGGGCTGCGGCGCGACCGGTGGATGCTGACCGACCACAGCACCAACGGCAGCTTCATCGCTTTCGACGGCGAGCCGGAGCGGCCGCTGCACCTCGACGCCATTGACCTGCACGGCGCCGGCACCATCGGCCTCGGGCAGCCGGCGGCGCTGGGCGGGGGCGTGCGCTTCTCGGTGCTGCTACGCCGCCGGTGACGGCGCCGCGCGCCGTATTTACGCCCACTCTCCCTTGCGGAAAACGGGGACGCGGGTGCCGTCCGTCTTGATGCCGTCGATATCGATCTCGTTCGAGCCGATCATCCAGTCGATGTGGATGAGGCTCTTGTTGCCGCCGCGGGCGGCGATCTCGTCCGGGCTCAGCGCGCCGCCGCCCTCGAAGCACTTGGCATAGCACTGGCCAAGCGCGATGTGGCAGGCGGCGTTCTCGTCGAAGAGGGTGTTGTAGAAGAGGAGCCCGCTCTTCGAGATGGGCGAGGAATGCGGCACCAGCGCCACCTCGCCGAGGCGACGCGCGCCCTCGTCGGTGTCGAGCACCTTGCCCAACACCTCGTCGCCGCGGCTCGCCTTGGCCTCGATGATGCGCCCGCCCTCGAAGCGCACGGCGATCTCGTCGATGAGCGTGCCCTGGTAGGAGAGGGGCTTGGTGCTGACGACGCGACCCTCGACGCGCAGGGCGTGCGGGGTCGTGAACACCTCCTCGGTCGGGATGTTCGGGTTGCAGGTGATGCCGTTCTTCGCCGTCGAGGCACCGCCGTGCCATTCGTGGCCGTCGGCGAGGCCGACGGTGAGGTCGGTGCCCGGCCCGGTGAAGTGCAGCGCCGCGAAGCGCTCGCCGTTGAGCCAGGTCGTGCGCAGCCTGAGCGCCGCGTTGTGCGCCTCCCATGCGCCGACGGGGTCTTCGCCGTCGACGCGCGACGCGGCGAAGATGGCTTCGGCGAGGCGCGCGACCGCGACGTCCTCCTCGTCGCCGGGGAAGACCTGCTTGGCCCAGGAGGCGGTCGGGTAGGCGATGATGTTCCAGTTGATGTCGAAGCCGGCGATCTTCTCCAGCGCCGGCTGGTAGGCGAGCGAATTGGCCTTGTTGGCGCGGGAAACCTTAGCGGGGTCCTGACCGGCGAGCAGCATGGGGTTGTCGCCCACGATGGCGAGGCGAGCCGTGTCGGCGGTGAAGGCCTTGGCGACGCCCTCGTAGAGCCAGACCGGGGCGCGGTCGAAGCTCGCATCCTTGGCGAAGCGGTAGCGGGCGAGCGTCAATTCCTCGTCGGACAGGATGGGCGTAACGAGGCCGGCACCGGCCTTGTAGGCGTGCTCGGCGATGCGCCGCACCAGCGGCAGGGCGGCGACCGGCGCGGTGAGGAACAGGTCCTGCCCCTCGCGCAGCTGCAGGCCGACCCTGACAGCGACCTCCGCCAGCCGGTCGAGCTTCACGGGGTCGATCGATGCGACGATGGTGCGCTGGTGTGTGGTCATGAGATGCCCTGCCTGCGAGAAACCTGTGCGCATCGATATACGCTGGCCGGCCGCGATCACAATGGCGAATGCCGCCTTTATGGCTCAGGAGGGCATGCCGCGCGTCGCCTTTTCCGCCGGATAGAGCTTGCGGAAACGCGCCAGCCGTTCGGCATAGCCATCCTGTCCGCGCGGTGAAAAGCGTTCGCGCAGTGGCGGCTTGCGGCAGATCTCCGCCTCGCTGCCGGCCTCCGCGGCGAGCATGCCGAGCCGGGCCGCGCCGAGCGCCGCGCCCGCCTCGGCCCCCGCCGGCAGGTCGAGCGGCAGGTTGAGGATGTCCGCCAGCATCTGCCCCCAGAAGCGGCTGCGCGAGCCGCCGCCGACGAGCATGCAGCTATCCAGCCGCGCCCCGGCTTCGTCGAGCACGTCGAGGTCGTCGGCGAGGCCGAAGGAGACGCCTTCGAGCACGGCATAGGTGAGCGCGTCCGGCCCGTGCTCGGCCCGAAGGCCAGCGAAGAGGCCGGTGGCGTCGGCGTCGTTGTGCGGCGTGCGCTCGCCGGTGATGTAGGGAAGAAACAGGGGCGCGTGGATGCGGTTGCGCTCGCTTTCCGCAAAGCGCTCCACATCGGCGAGCAGGCCCGCGATGTCGCCGGCGCGGCCGACGAGGGTCGCGACCCAGGTGAGCGCCGAGGCCGCGGCGAGGGTCACGGCCATGCCGTGCCAGCGGCCGGGCAGGGCGTGGCAGAAGGCGTGCAGCGTGCGCTCGGGCAGGGCGGTCAGCCGGTCGGTGACGACGAAGAGCACGCCGGAGGTGCCGAGGGAGAGGAAGCCTTCGCCAGCGCGCGTCGCACCGATGCCGACGGCCGAGGCGGCATTGTCGCCGCCGCCGCCGGCCACCGGCACGCGCCGGCCGGCAAGGCCAAGGAGCGCCGCCGTGTCGGCCGAGAGGCGGCCGGACAGCTCCGAGCCCTCGACCAGTTCGGGCATATGGGCGCGCGTGAGACTGCAGGCCTCGATGAGCACGTCGTCCCAGCTGCGGGCGTTGACGTCGAGCCACAGCGTGCCGGCGGCGTCCGACATTTCCGAGACATAACCGCCGGTGAGGCGGAAGCGGATGTAGTCCTTCGGCAGCAGCACCTTGCGCGTCGCCGCGAAGACATCCGGCTCGTGCCGGCGCACCCACAGGAGCTTGGGGGCCGTGAAGCCGGGCATGGCGATGTTGGCGGCGCGGCGGGTGAAGTCCGGCACCCTCTCCTGCAACTCCCGGCACTCTGCGGCGCAGCGCCCGTCGTTCCAGATGATGGCCGGGCGCAGCACACGTCCCTCGCCATCGACGAGCACGGCGCCGTGCATCTGGCCCGAGAGGCCGATGCCGGCGAGGCCCCGCCATGCCTCGGGCGCGGCGTCCCGTACTCTGGCGGTGGCGGTAAGTGTCGCCTGCCACCATTCTTCCGGATCCTGCTCCGACCACAGCGGATGCGGTCGCGAGATGCCGACCGGCACGGTGGCCTCGGCGATGGTCGTCTGGCTCTCGTCGAGCAGCAGCGCCTTGACCGAGGAGGTGCCGATATCGAGCCCGAGATAGGTCGGCATGGAGATCTCCGATCAGATGGCGCGGCCGGCGCCGTCGAAGAGATAGGCCTGGGCAGGATCGAAGCCCGCGCGGATGCCCTCGCCCGGCGCGAGCGAACGGCGGCCCGGCACTTGCAGGATCAGCGTCTCGCCGTTGCCGGTCTGCGCATAGAGCTGCGAGGTGGCGCCGAGGCTCTCGGCGAACTCACCGCGGAGGGCGAGGCATGCGGCCCCGCCGTCGCCCACCGAAAGATGCTCCGGCCGCAGGCCGAGCACCACGTCCTCACCCGGCTCGACCCTCGGCGCATGGCGCGTGGGCAAGGTGAGGTCGGCGGCGAGCGCCGGGTGCCGCACGGTGACGGCGCCGCCGTTCACCGCCGCGACGGAGACCTTGAGGAAGTTCATCTTCGGCGAGCCGATGAAGCCGGCGACGAAGATGTTGTCGGGGCGCTCGTAGAGGTCGGCCGGCGAGCCGATCTGCTCGACCCTGCCGGCGCGCAGCACGACGATGCGGTCGGCGAGCGTCATCGCCTCCACCTGGTCGTGGGTGACGTAGACCATGGTGACGCCAAGGTCGCGGTGCAGGCGCGCAATCTCGACACGCATCTGGCTGCGCAGCTCGGCATCGAGGTTGGACAGCGGCTCGTCGAAGAGGAAAAGCTTCGGGTTGCGCACGATGGCGCGGCCGATGGCGACGCGCTGGCGCTGGCCGCCAGAGAGCTGGCGCGGCTTGCGCTGCAAGAGGCTCTCGATCTGCAGGATGCGCGCGGCCTCGGCCACGCGCCGGTCGATCTCCTCCCGCGGGGTCTTTGCCATCCTGAGGCCGAAAGAGATGTTGTCGTGCACGCTCATGTGCGGGAAGAGTGCATAGGACTGGAAGACCATGGAGACCTGCCGCGCCGCCGGCTCCGTGTCGGTCACGTTGGCACCGTCGAGGTAGATGGCACCCTCACTCACCTCCTCGAGGCCGGCCACCATTCGCAGCAGGGTGGACTTGCCGCAGCCGGAGGGGCCGACGAAGACGACGAACTCGCCGCGCTCGGCGGTGATGTCGACATGGTCGATGACCGTCGCATCGCCGAAGCGCTTCACGATCTGCTCGAGCTTGAGAAAGCTCATGTCGGGCGGGCTCCTTTCATCTGTCCTGGCCGGAGGCGGCAAGAGCCTTCGCCTCCCGCTCGATGTCGTTGCGGAAGGCGAACAGCTTCAGATAGACGCCATAGGCGGCCTCGTGCGCGGCGCGCCAGCGCGGGTCGGGGGCGAGGCTCTCCTGCGCCGGAGCCATGGCGTCGAGCGCGGCGAAGAGATCCTGCTGCAGGCCGGCCCCGACGGCAGCGACCATGGCCGTGCCGAGTAGCACCGGCTCGGCGCTGTTGCTGAGGACGAGCGCGGCATCGCCGAGCGCGTCGCGGTAAAGCCTCACCATGAGCGGGTTGCGCAGGTGCCCGCCGGAGAGGGCGACGCGATCGAGCGCATAGCCGTGGGCATTGAGGTGCTCGATGATGTGCCGGGCCTGCAGGGCGAGCGCGCGGGCCGTGGCATAGTAGGTTTCGAGGAAGGCGCGGCGGCTCGTATCCTCGCCGACGCCGACGAGGATGGCGCGCACGCTGCCGTCGCCGAGCGGCGCGCGGTTGCCGAGGAAGTCGGGCACGAGATGCCGGCGCGCGGCGAAAGCCGGCCCCTCTGCTTCGAGGAAGGCGAGGATGTCGCGGACTGCGGCCGCATGCGCATCGGCCGAGGCACACCGCGGCCCGCCGGGATGGTGGGCGAGCACAGCGTCGAGTGCCGCGCCGGCGAGCGACTGGCCGGCCTCATGCATCCAGTAGCCTGGAAAGACCGCGTCCCTGAACGGACCCCACACGCCGGAGATGCGGCGCTCGTCGGGCGCGAAGGTCATGTAGCAGGTGGACGTGCCGCCGATAAGCGCCACCGTGCGGTTCATGTTGCCGGCAAAACCGCGACCCAGGACGCCGAGCGTGCCGGCCTCAGCGTCGATGAGGCCGACAGCGACGGGAATGCCGGCAGGCAAGCCCAGGCGGGCGGCGACGGCCTCCGTCACCCGGCCGTGCCGGTGGCCGACAGGTAGCGGCTGGGCCGCGAGTGCGCCGAGCTGAGGCAGCCGGCCGAGGCCGAGGCGCGCGAGGAGGTCGTGCCGCCAGGGCTCGGCATCGGCCGGCAGGTAGGCCCATTTGCAGGCGAGGCCGCAGAGGGAGTGACGGTCCTCGCCCGTCGCCCGGCGGGCGAGTTCGTCGCACAGGTCGCGGGCGCCGGTGACGCGAGCGAAGGCTTGCGGGTCGCGCCGCGCCAGCCAAGCGAGCTTCGGCGTGTGCATTTCTGGCGACATGGAACTGCCGGTATAGGCGAGCAGCCGGTCGCCGCTTGCGCCGATCTCCTCGGCTTCTGCCTCGCCACGGTGATCCATCCAGCAGAATACGTCCGCCTCGCCGGCGAGCGGCGGCGGTCCTTCGTAGGAGAGCGCGAGGGAGGAGGTGGCATCGAAGGCGAGGGCGGCGACCTGTCCGGCCGCCTCCGTGCCGGCCGCAACGAGACAGGTCCGGATCGCCTCTTCGACCGCCGTCCAGATGTCGTCCATGCGATAGACAGCATGATGCTCCGCCGGCCGCAGCAAGGGGAACTCCCGTGCAGCGGTGGCGAGGAGACAGCCGGCGAGGTCGAACAGCCCGGCGCGAGCCGAAAGGGTGCCGACGTCCACGGCGAGCAGGAGTTGCGGGGCGGACGTCATGGCACCTTCTCCAGTGGCATGCCGAGGATCGCGCGGGCGCAGTCCTCGTCGGTGACGAGGCGGTTGACGTAGCCGCCCGACAGGATGGCGTGCACGACCGGCGCCTTGTTGAGCCCGCCCGAGGCGAGGATGGAGCGCGGGACGACCTTCAGTTCCTGCGGCGAGAGGGCCATAACACACTGGTTGAGATGATGGGCGATGGGCCGCCCGTGCGCATCGAGAAAGGTGCCAAGGAGGTCGCCGATGGTGCCGGCAGCCTCGAGTGCCTGCTGGTGCTGGCGCACGGTCTGGGTGGCGGCGAGCAGCGAGTGGCTGGAGACGTCGCCGCAGGAGACGAGGGCGACATCCACCTCCCGCGCCCGGCGCATGACGTCGGCGAGTCCGTAGTGGGTCAGCAGGTCGTTGCGGCTGTGCTCGCTCGGGCAATAGATGGGGGCGGCGAGATAGTGGCATTCACCGCCGATGGCTTCGGCGAGGCGCGTCGCGACTTCGAAGGTGTTGGTGCCCGAGCCGCGCGTGAGCCCGCCCATGAGCGACACGACGCGGCTCGCGGGCAGGCGCCGTGGCCCGAGGCTCGCGACGCTGGCGCTCAGCGTGCGACCCCAGCCGATGCCGATGGACTGGCCGTCGCCCAGCAGGCGGCTCAGCATGGTGCCGGCGGCCTCGCCAATGACGCGCTGCTGGTCCTCATAGCCGGGTACGGCCGGCACCACCGCCACCTCGGCGAGACGATAACGGGCGGCGAGTTCCTCCTCCAGCGCCACGCACGAGGCGAGCGGCAGGCGCACCTCGATACGCACCGAGCCGTCAACACGCGCCTGGCCGATGATCTTGTTGACGCGCAGGCGCGTGAGGCCGAGCCGGTCGCCGATCTCCTGCTGGGTCAGGTTGCCGACGTAGTAGTACCAGACCACGCGGGCCGCGACCTCGTCGCCGGCGCTGCGCTGGGCGGCGCGCGGCGGGTCGGTCATGGTGGTGCCCGCAACGGGATCGTTCATCGCGTCATTCCCCACCGAGCACCGGCGCGAGCACCGCGACCGAGCGGCGGACCCGGTCGAGCACCGCGGCATCGGTCTCCTCGAACGGGTAGAAGACTTCGAGGAAGACGGGCCGGTCGGCAAGCCCGAAACGTGCGAGCGTCGCCGCGACGGCCTCCGGATCGACGATGCCGGGCTCGGTGAAGTCCCAGTGGCGGTCGAGGCGGCCGTCGCTCTGCTGGATGTGGATGGCGCCGATCTCGCGGCCGATCGTCTCGAGCCACGGTTCGACGCGCGCTTCCTCACCCGCATAGGGCGGCGAAAGGATGGCGTGGCCCCAGTCGAGGCAGTAGCGCCAGGGGACCGCGGCACCGGCGAGGTCGTCGCTCAGGCGCCGTGCCTGCCCGGGCGTCCACGGCCACTCGCGCCGGAGCGGCGTCGGCTCGATGTAGAGCTCGGTAAGGCCGTGACTCTGCGCCTTCTCGGCGAGACGTTTCAGGCGGGCGGTGAGGTCAACATAGTCAGCGGCCGGGATCGCGTCTGCCTCTACGGCGTCGAGCCGGGCGCCGATGGCGCCGAGGGGGCCGCCTGCGGCGCGGATGCCGGCCTTGCCGCAGAAGGCATAGGCGCGAGCGAGCCAGTGCTCGGCGGCGTCGCGTACGCCGGGCTCGGGATGAAGCAACTGGTTGAAGGTGTAGTGGGCAAGGCCGATGAAGCCGCTGTGCACCATGATGCAGTGCTCGGCGCAGGCCTTGCGCATGTCCGCGGCCGTCTTGTCCAACACCTCGTCCGGCCACAGCGGATCGACGAGGTCGAACGAGAGCTGCACGAGGTCGAGGCCGAGTTCCTCGCGCACGAGGCGGGCCCAAAGCGCGGGCGTCACCCAGCGCTTGACGCAGAAGGAGAGATTGATGCCGAGCGCCATCGCCGCCTCCCTATTTGGTCGCGCCCATGGTGAGGCCGCGGATCATGTGGCGCGAGACGATGAGGGCGAAGATGGTGACCGGCAGGACGATGACCGTGCCGGTCGCCATGATCTTGCCCCAGGGCAACTCGTAGCCGGACATGAAGCTCGTCGCTGCCACTGGCGCCGTCTGCACATTGCGGCGGGTCAGCACCAGCGCATAGAGCAGTTCGTTCCACGAGAAGATGAAGCTGAAGATGGCCGACACCGCGACGCCCGGCAGGCCGAGCGGCAGGTAGATGCGCCAGAAGACGTCGAACTGCTTCGCCCCCTCGAGCCGCGCCGCCTGCTCCAGCTCGGGCGGGATCGAGCGGAACTGGTCCGTGCAGATCCAAACCACGATCGGCAGGTTGAAGGTGAGGTAGATGAGGATGAGGACGAGGTGCGTGTCGAGCAGACCGAGGGACTGGGCGAGGAGATAGACCGGCAGGGCGAGCACGATGGGGCTGATCATGCGGTTGGAGATGAACCAGAACCACAGGTCGGACTTGCCGCGGAACTCGAAGCGGGCGAGCGCATAGGCCGCTGGCGTGCCGAGGAGGACGGCGAGCGCGGTCGTCGAGACGGCGACGATGAGCGAATTGACGATGGCGGCCGTCACCTTCTGATCCGCCCAGATCTCGGCGTAGTGCTTAATCGTCGGCTCGAAGAGCCACATTGGTGGCGAGGCGAGCAGGTCCCCCTGGTCCTTGAAGCTCGACGAGACCATCCAGTAGAACGGGAACATGGCGAAGGCGAAGACCAGCACGAGGCCGGCCAGATGCGCAAAGCGTGCCGCGGGGCGGGACACCATCACTCGATCTCCCGGTAGAAGATGCGGATGTAGAGTCGGCTCAGCAGGATCGTGAACAGGAGCAGCAGCATCGCCTGGGCGGAGGCCGCGCCGAGATCGAACACGCGGAAGCCGACGCGCTGAATGTAGATGGAGATGAGCTCGGTCGCCGTGCCCGGCCCGCCGCGTGTCATGGTGAAGATCATGTCGAAGAGCTTCAGAACGTCCGCTGAGCGCAGGATGAGCATGGCCGTCAGGCCGGGCAGGAGATAGGGCAGCTGCACGTGGCGCAGCAGCGCCCAGTGGCTCTTCGTCTCCAGCCGCGCCGCCTCCTCGATGTCGACGGGCACCATGGAGAGCCCCGACAGGAAGATGAGGGCGCAGAATGGCGTCCACTGCCAGACGTCCATGATGACGATGGCGGCGAAGGCCCCGCTCGGATTGCCGAGCCAGTCGAAGGGCGCGAAGCCGAACCAGGACAGGAACTGGTTGGCGACGCCGAAGTTGCGGTTGAAGATGAGGTTGCCGAGGAGGCCGACGACGGCATAGGTAGTAGCGAGCGGCACGACGAGCGAGACGCGCGCAAGCGAGCGCATGAAGCCCCAACCCGGCCGGTGCAGCATGAGCGCGATGAGAAGGCCGAGCGCCACCTGGATCGGCATGACGGTGAGGAAGAACCGGCCCGTCAGCAGGAGCGTGTCCCAGAAGGTCTGGTCGCTCAGCACGCGCCCGTAGTTCTCGAAGCCGACGAAGGGGAAGCCCTCGCGCGCCCGGGTGAGATTGTAGCGGCGGAAGGAGGTGACGAGCGCGAACAGCATCGGGTAGAGGCCGATCGCGAGCAGCGTCACCACAGCCGGGGCGAGGAAGAAGAGCGGCGTCCAGCGGCCGTGCTCGAGCCGGCGTCTGCGGGCGGGCCTCGCCCGGGCCGCTTCCTGTGCCAGTGCCTGTCCCTCGACGCTCATCACGTCCCTATTCCAGATTGGTGTGGTTGGCGCGCATGGCCTCGGCGCTCACGCCGAGCTTATCCTTGAGCTTGAGGATCATAACCTCGAAGAGGATGTACTGCGCGCCCTCGTAGAGCGAGCCCATGGGCAGGACGGAGGAGGCGGGTCCCCGGTCGTCGGCCATGGTCTGGGCGGGGATGGTCAGGACCGTGTCGGCCTGTTTCGCCGCCTCGCCGCCGGGCTGCGCGGTGACGAGGAGGCACGCCGCGCCCGCCTTCCGCGCTTCGCCCATGAGCGCGAGAACCGTCGAGAATGCGCCCGGCCCGGCCGAGACGACGAGCAGGTCGCCTTTTCCGAGCGGCGGCGTCGTCATGTCGCCCACCACCGCGGCGTCTCGGCCGAGGTGGAAGAGGCGCATGGCGAAGCCCTTGATCTGCAGGCCTTCCCGACCGACGCCGTAGAGGGCGATGCGCCTCGCCGCGGCGATGCGCTCGACCGCGGCATCGACGGCCTGTTCGTCGATACGGGCAAAGACCGCGCCGAGCTCGTCGAGCGCGCGTTGATAGAGCGAGGGCATGGAAGAGGCTCCGCCTGTGCTGTCACACGTTGGGACGATGCCGGCCGGCCCGGGGTTCGCCCGGGCCGGCGGAGCGTCTCGTTACTGCAGCAGCGCCTTCTTGCCGTCGTAGTAGCCTTCCTTGGCGAGGATGTCTTCCATGCGGGTGCCGATCTCCTTGGCGCCCTGCTCGGTGGACACCTCGCCGAGCATCATCTTGGTGCCCCACTCGGCGATGATCTCGGAGATGGCCGGCCAGGCGGGGAAGCGCGGACGGAACTCCGGCACGCCCTTCTGCCAGGAGGCGACCATCGGCTCGACGAACTTGTACTTGGCCTTGATGTCGGCATCCTCGTAGATGCTCTTGCGGCCGGAGACGCCGCCGGCTTCCACATAGGCGCGGGCGATGTCCTCGGAGGTCGCCCACTGGATGAACAGCCAGGAGGCCTTCTGCTCCTTCTCCGGCGCCTGGGCGGCGACGGCGAGCGAGAAGCCGCCGAGGGCCGGCAGGCGGCCAGCCGGGCCGGAAGGCTCGGGCGCGACGGCGAGGCAGTCGACGATCTTCGACGTCGCCGGGTCGATGAGCGTCGAATAGAAGGCCGACCATTCGGTGATCATCGCGACCTGGCCCTGTGCAAGGGCGTTGACCGCCTCGGCATGATCATAGGAGACGATGCCTGGCGGCATGTACTGCATCAGGTCCTGGCGGAACTTGAGGCCGGCCTGGCTCTCCTCGCTCAGGAGGTTCGACTTGAATTCCTTGTCGAGCAGCGAGCCGCCGAAGGGCCACAGCACGCGCATGAAGCTGTCGGCGGACTGCGTCTCGCCGCGGCGCGACTGCAGTGCGAAGGCGAACTGGTTCTTGGCCTTGTCGGTGAGCTTGGGCGCGTAGGTCTCGTAGAGCTCCTGCCAGGTTTCCGGCGGCTTGTCGAAGCCGGCCTCCTTCAGCATGCACTGATTGTAGAAGAGGAGGCCCGAATAGTTGTCGAAGGGCAGGCCGTAGACCTTGCCGCCCCAGGAGCCGAAGGCGTCGAGCAGCAGCGGGAAGAAACCGTCGAGATTGAGCTTCGGATCGGTGATCGCGGGGTCGCTGGTGAATTTCTCCACCGGTACGATCCAGCCGTTCTCGGCGAATTCGCCGATCCAGACGAGGTCGACGAGCGCGATGGTGAGGTCGCCGTTGGAGCTGAAGTTGAGGACCTGCTTCTCGCGCGAGCTCTCGTAGGGCACGATCTCGTAATTGACCTTGATGCCCGTCTTCTTCTCAAACTCCGGCAGCAGCTGGATGATGGCGCGATAGCCGGGGCGGTCGAGAAAGACGACGTTGATCTGCGTCCCCTTCAGCGGCTCGGCCGCCTTCTCGAGCGACCAGTCCTGCGCCTGCGCCGGCGCGCAGAGGGCCGCGGCAGCGAGCGCGAGCGCACCGACCGCAGCATGCGTGAACAGTCTCATGAGCGTCTCCCCTGATTATTGTCGTTCGGAAAAATGATGCTCTTGACCATGCCGGGGGCGTCTTCGGCGTGCAGGCGGAAGGCCTCCGGCGCCTCGTCCAGCGTGAAGCGGTGGCTGACCAGCACGTTCACGTCGACCTTGCCGGTCGCGACGAGTTCGATGGCCCGCGGATAGACGTCCCCCATCCGCCGGGCGAACTTGATCTTGAGGCCGCGCCGGCGCGCCTCGGCGGCCGGCAGCGTGTAGGTGTCCCCGTCCGGGATGCCGACGAGGACGACGCGCCCGCCGATGCGGGCGGCGAGCACGGCATCGCGGAAGCCTTCGGGCGCATTGGTGGCTTCCACCACGAGCGGGCAGCCCTCGCCCTTCGTCCAATCGCGGATCTCGGCCACCGAGGCGCCCGCGCGCGTCGCGCCGAGCTTCGTGGCGAGGTCGCGGCGGTGCGGCTGCGGGTCAACGGCGAGGATCTCGCCGGCGCCGGCCGCCTTGAGTACCTGCAGGATGAGAAGACCGATCGGGCCGCAGCCGACGAGCGCCACCCGTTCCAGAAGCCGGGGCTTGGCGAGGTCGACTGCATGGATGGCGACGCCGAGCGGCTCCAGCATCACCGCCTCTTCGGGCGTGAAGCGATGGGCCAGCGGCACGATCAGGTCTTCGGGCACCCAGATGCGCTCGGTCATGGCGCCGTCGAACGGCGGGGCACCGATGAACTCGACGTTGGGGCAGAGGTTGGGGTGGCCCGAGCGGCAATGGTCGCAGTGGCCGCAGGCATGGTTGGGGTCGACCGCGACGAGGTCGCCGCGGGCCAGCCCGCGTGCCGGCAGGTCCTCGGCAAGATAGCCGGCAAACTCGTGACCCGGCACGAAAGGCGCAAGGATCCTGGCCGAGCCGATGCCGCCGTCCTTGTAATAGTGCAGGTCGCTGCCGCACAGGCCGACGGCCGCCACCTCGAGCAGCGCCTCGCCGGGCTGCCCCTCGCGCAGGTTGAAGGGGGCGACCCGTGCATCGTGCGCGCCGTGGAGGAAAAGAGCTTTGCCCATATGGTCGCCCCGTTGGTCGCCCGTTCCGAATGCGACTCCTTTATACAGATGTAATTCTTTCATTACAATCGTATCAGCGCGGCGGCGCGGGTTCAGTGACACGCGGCGGTTGCGGCGACTTGAAAGCGCCGCATTGCCCTCCCATATCAGCGTCTCGGGCAGGTTCCGATGCGCAGGATGCGCGGAAGGGCCGGGAGGACAGCTGATCTTGGGGTTGCGTCGACCGCACCCCGATGCCCGTTTACCCAGAACAAGAAGGACATTGCTGCGGCTATGATCGCGGCGGACAGATCATGAGTAAAATGGAGAAGTTGAAGAGCGTGGTTGCCCGGGCGCGTCCGGCGCCGCATGTGGTGGCGACCGGGCCTGCCCGGCGACCCGAGACGTCTCGTCGGTCGGACGTGGCAATGATGCGCCGGGCCCAGGAGCCAATCTGGCATCCCGAACCTTGCGGCCTGTCGCGCGGCGAACTGCGGGCCATCGTCGCCGACGTGCTCGGCTGAGCCGGGCGTGAATGCAAGCGGAGCCGGCGAGGCCGGCTTCACGGTCATGACCCATGAACCAGGATGAATCCCAGGCTATCCGCCCGCGCTCGGCGGAGCGGCAACCGGCCGGCGCCGAGGCGCGCCGCACCTATGAGCGTTATCTCGCGCTCGCTCGCGGCGAAGAGCGCATCGGACACCGCATCGAGGCCGAACGTTTCTATCAATATGCCGAACACTATCTGCGTCTGAGCAAGGGACGGAACGAACCGTAGCCGGCCCGCGCCGGCCCCTCGTCAGCGCAGGCGTGCGGGATAGTGCAGGGCGGGCCGATCCTGCTTGCGCAGCTGCGAGCGCAACATGTCGAACGGCCCGGCCTTGCTGAAGCGGAAGCCCTGCGCCGCGTCGCAGCCGATGGCGCGCAGGAACTCGAGCTGCACGTCCGTCTCGACACCCTCGGCGATGACCGTCAGGCCGAGATTGTGCGCGAGTTCGATGAGGGCACGGATGATGGCCGGGCTTTCAGCTTCCCGACCGATGCCGGCGACGAACGAGCGGTCGATCTTGATGCAGTTGATCGGGAAGTCCCGGAGGTGCGTCAGCGACGAATAGCCCGTGCCGAAATCGTCGAGTGCAATCGGCACGCCGGCCTCGCTCAGTTCCTCGACCGCGAGGCGGACGTTACGTGCCTGCTCGCCCATCAGCACCGTCTCGGTCACCTCCAGCTTGATCCAGGACGGTGGAATATCGCGGGCGCGCAATTGGCGCAGGAAGCGCTCGGCGAAGTCGCCGCCGGCGAATTCTGCCGCACTCGCATTGACGCCGATGACGATCGGTCCCTCGAAACCTTCGGCGCGCAGTTCGGCGAGATGGGAGGTCACCAGGTTGAGGACGCGCTCGCCGATGCGCCGAGCGCTGTCCTGGTCGGCGAAGGCGTGGGAAAAGGCCTGCGGTGACATAAGCATGCCGTCGCGCCCGCGGATCCGCACGAGAGCTTCATAGCCGCTGAGCTGGCCGTTCCGCAGCTTCACGATGGGCTGGTAGAATGGCACGAGCCGGTTGCTCGCAAGGGCCTTGCGCACGGTCTCGACGGCCAGTCGCCGTTCATCGAACAGCGATGCGACCTCCGGAGCGTAGGTTCCGACCGCGCCGCGCTCGCGCCGCTTGGCAGTGTAGAGGGCCACATCCGCGCATTTCAGCAGTCCGTCGGCTGTCGTGGCATCGGTCGGATAGGTGGCAAGGCCGACCGTCGTCGTCACGTAATGGCGATCGCTGCCGATGCGGATGGGCTTTCGAATGGCGGCGACGACACGAGCAGCCACCCGCTCGGCGCCGTCTACCTGGCTGCTCTCGTCGCAGACGATGGCAAATTCGTCGCCGCCGAGGCGGGCGAGGAACATATCCCGGCCGCTGCAGATCTGCCCGAGCCGTTCGGCGACCGCGATCAGCACCCGGTCGCCGACATGGTGTCCGCAGGTGTCGTTGATCTCCTTGAAGCCGTCAAGATCGAGCAGCAGGAGCCAGACGGGCCTGCCGGCGGCGGCGGCTCTATCCACCACCGCCTCGAGATGGGTCTTGAAAGCGGCGCGGTTGGCGACACCGGTCAGCCCGTCAAGGTGAGCCGCCCGCCACAGGGCCTGGGTGGCCTCGATCTCGCGAGTTACATCCTGGACGACGCCGACGACGCGCACGTGGCCGTCGTCGTCGCCCGCCACACGCTCCCCGATCGCGCGCACGGTGCGCCGCTCGCCGGCGGCGGTGACGAGGTCAGCCTCGAAGGAACAAGGACTGCCGGTGCTTGCGGTCAGCTCCAGCTGGCGTCGCATGGCGGCGCCGGCCTCCGGCGTGTAGCGGGCGACCACATCGTCGATGTGCAGGCGGCTGCCGATTTCGAGATCGTGCAGGCGGTAGACTTCGTCCGACCAGATGATTTCCCCCGTCGCGGCGTCATATTCCCATCCGCCAATCGAGGCGAGGTGCTCCGTCTGCGCGAGCAGCCTGTTGCGGCGGGCGAGCGCCTCGCTCTGACACCGGGCATTGGCCTCCGACACGGCAAGCTTGACCGCGTTGGCGTGGGCGCGGATCAGCCCCTCCACCACCTGGTCGAATTCGGTCAGTATGCGGGCCTTGTCCGCGTCGAAGCTCCTCGGCTTCGTGTCGAGCAGGCACAGCGTGCCCAGCTGGTGGCCGCTGTCGCTGCGCAGTGGGCAGCCGGCATAGAAGCGTGCGTAGGGTGGGCCCTGGACGAACGGGTTGTCGTGGAAGCGCGGGTCGGCGTGCGTGTCCTTGATCACGAAGACGCCATTCTCGACGAGGGCGTAGTTGCAGAAGGCGTAGCGCCGCGGCGTCTCCTCGATGTCGAGGCCGTGCCGGGCCTTGAACCACTGCCTGTCCTTCTCGAGGAAGGAGATCACGCTGATCGGGCAATCGAAGAAGGATGCTGCCAATCGCACCACGGCATCGAAGTCAGGCCCGGTGGGGGTGCCGACGATACCCAGCATCTCGAGGGACTGTAGACGGGCCTCCTCATCCCCTGCGATCGGGTATGGCAGCATGTGAAGACCCGCGTGCATTCAACGAATCGATCCATCATAGAATCTTGATGCCCGCCGACAATAGACTGCCTCGGTCCCTGCCGGCCCGGCGGACTGGCCACTGAAAGGGCATGCTTCCGGCCAATCCGCGATCAGTTTGCCCATCTCTTGGGCGGCTATGTGGCGGCTCCCACCTCGCTTCAGCTTTCCACGGGCGATTTGGCACGCAATTTGATAGGCTTCGTCAAGGCGCGTTGCTGCGGGAGGACACATGACGCCGAGAGCCTTCGACGAGATGGGCGGCTTCGGAGAGGGTTGCAGGCCGTGCTACGCGGCACTGAAGCGGTGGCTCGATGAGGCCCCTGCGGAACTCCTCGATCAGCGGCGCAAGGAGGCAGAACTCCTTTTTCGCCGCATCGGCATCACCTTCGCCGTCTACGGCGAACAGGCGGCCCAGGAGCGGCTCATCCCCTTCGACATCATTCCCCGCGTCATCGCCGGGAACGAGTGGCGCAAGCTGTCCCACGGGCTCGAGCAGCGGGTGAAGGCGCTCAACGCCCTCCTAAAGGATGTCTACGGCCATCGCGAGATCGTGCGTGCGGGTGTCGTCCCTGAAGAGCTCATCCTCTGCAATCCCTACTTTCGGCCCGAGATGGCGCAATTGCGCCTCGCAGGCGACATCTACGTTGCGATCGCCGGCATCGACGTAGTGCGCGTCGATGCCGATACGTTCTATGTGCTCGAGGACAATGCCCGCACGCCCTCCGGCGTTTCCTACATGTTGGAGAATCGGGAGGCGATGATTCGGCTCTTCCCTGAACTGTTCTCCCGCCAGAGCATCGCGCCGGTCGACGGGTATCCGGACGAATTGCTCGCGACGCTTCACTCCATCGCGCCGCGACGCGGCGAGGAGCCGTGCGTGGTGCTGCTGACGCCAGGGCCCTACAACAGCGCCTACTACGAGCACTCCTTCCTCGCCGACAAGCTGGGCGTCGAGTTGGTGGAGGGACGTGATCTCTTCGTGCGCGACGAGACGGTCTTCATGCGGACCACGCAAGGGCCCAAGCGGGTCGACGTCATCTACAGCCGCATTGACGACGATTTTCTCGATCCGCTCGCCTTTCGACCTGATTCAGTCCTCGGCGTGCCGGGGCTGATGCTCGCCTATCGGGCGGGCAACGTGAGCCTGGCCAATGCGGTGGGCACGGGCGTCGCCGACGACAAGGCGATCTACAGCTATATGCCCGAGATCGTGCGCTTCTATCTCGGCGAGGAACCGATCCTGCAGAACGTGCCGACCTGGCGCTGCCGCGAGCCGGAGGCGCTCGCCTATGTCCTCGACCATCTCGGAGACCTCGTCGTCAAGGAGGTCAACGGCTCGGGCGGCTACGGCATGCTCGTCGGCCCGGCGGCGGATGCGGCGACGCGACGGCTTTTCGCCGAGAAGCTCAAGCGCCGGCCCGACAATTTCATCGCCCAGCCGACGCTGGCGCTCTCCACCTGCCCGACCTTCGTCGGCTCGGGCATCGCCCCGCGTCACGTCGACCTGCGCCCCTTCGTGCTGACCGGCGCCGACAAGGTGCGCATTGTCCCCGGCGGGCTGACACGGGTGGCGCTCGTCGAAGGCTCGCTCGTCGTCAATTCGAGCCAGGGCGGTGGCACGAAGGACACCTGGATCCTGGGCGAATGATGGCGAACGACCGATGACGCTTCTCTCCCGCACGGCCGACAATCTGTTCTGGATGGCGCGCTACATGGAGCGGGCCGACAGCGTGGCGCGCATTCTCGATGCCGCCTATCGCCTTTCCTCGCTGCCGACCGCTTACGGCGGGCTGACCAGCGAGTGGGATTCGGCGATCGCCACGGCGGGCTGCACCGCTGCCTACGCCGCCGCGCACGAGAAGGTGACGCCGGAGGCGGTGGTCCACTTCCTGGCCGTCTCGCCGGAGAATCCCTCCAGCATCCGGCGCTGCCTCGAGATCGCTCGCGCCAATGCCCGCGCCGAGCGCACGGCGCTGACCATCGAGATGTGGGAGGCGATCAACGACAGCTATCTGACCATGCAGGGTTGGGTCGACCGCGGCGTGTCGCTCGCCGATCTGCCGCGCTTCCTCGCCTTCGCCAAGGAGGCGGCACTGCGCTTCGACGGCTCGGCCCATCGGACCATGCTGCGCACGGACGCCTTCTGGTTCACCTGCCTTGGCCTGTGCACCGAGCGCGCCGACAATACCGCCCGTATCCTGGACGTGAAATACCATGTGCTCCTGCCGGATCATGCACGAGTCGGCGGCGGGCTCGACTATTACCAGTGGGCCTCCATCCTGCGCTCCGTCTCGGCGCTGACGAGCTATCGCTGGGTCTATCGCGACAGCGTCAAACCTTGGCTCGTGGCGGATCTCCTCATCCTCAAGGAAGACATGCCACGCTCGCTTGCTGCCTGCTACCGCAGCATCAACGGCTATCTCGACGAGCTCTCCACGGCCTATGGCTGGCAGGGCAACAGCCAGCGCCTCGCCCGCAGTGTTCACATGCGTCTCGGCAACACCTCCATCGAGACCATCTTCCAGTCGGGCCTGCATGAATTCGTCGAGAGCTTCCTCGCCCAGAACAACGAGCTCGGTGCAGCCATCGCCGAGCAATACCTGAGCTGAACCGGGCCATGCGCATCCGTGTGTCGCACACCACCCGCTACGATTATTCCCCGCCCGCAAAGTCGGCGATCCAGCTTCTGCGCCTGACGCCGCGCGGCCACGAAGGCCAGCACGTGCGCCACTGGCGCATCGATGTCGACGCCCCGTGCCGGCTTAAGGCGGGGGAGGACGCGCTCGGCAACATCACCCATGCCTTCACGCTCGAGGGGCCGATCCAGTCCTTCTCGGTGACCGTCGATGGGGAGGTGGAGACGCAGGACAGCGCCGGCGTCGTGCGCGGCACGGTGGAGCGCTTCCCGCCCGGCCTCTTCCTGCGCACGACGACACTCACCGAGCCAGACGATGCGATCCTCGCGCTTGCGGGCGAGGTGCGCGAGGCGATGAGGCGGGATCCCATCGTCGGTTTACACGACCTGTCGGGCATGATCCACGCCCGCATGGCCTTCGACACCGAGGCGACGACCACGGCGACGAAGGCGGGCGCGGCGCTCGCCCTCGGCCACGGCGTCTGCCAGGACTTCGCTCACATCTTCATCAGTGCCGCGCGCGTTCTCGGCGTGTCGGCGCGCTACGTGTCCGGCTATCTTCTGCGTCATGACGGGCTCGTCGTGCAGGAGGCGGGGCACGCCTGGGCCGAGGCCCATGTCGGCGGACTTGGTTGGGTCGGCTTCGACCCCGCGCACGGCCTCTCGCCAACGGACGCCTATGTAAGGCTCGCCGCCGCGCTCGACTACCACGGGGCCGCGCCGATCCTCGGCAGCCGCTACGGTGGCGGGCAGGAGAGCCTCGACGTCAGCGTGCGCGTGGAGCACGCCCGGCGCCAGATCCAGAGCTGAGGGTAGACGCGGGCTTGCCTCGGGGCGCGGCTTCGTTCTATCGCAACGTCGCCGCCCGAAAGCCGGCGGCGAGGGATATTGCGGGAAAGGCGGGCGCAGCCATGACCTATTGTGTCGGCATCCTGGTGCGCGAGGGGCTCGTGATGCTGGGCGACACCCGCACCAATGCCGGGCTCGACAACATCGCCACCTTCCGCAAGCTCACCGTGCTGGAGGAGCCGGGCGAGCGCGTGATCATGCTCGCCACCGCCGGCAACCTGTCGATCTCCCAATCGGTCATGACCCTGCTCACCGAGGGCATCGAGACGGACGCGGGCATGCGCAGGACGCTGATGGACGTCGAGAGCATGTTCGAGGCGGCGACGCTCGTCGGCGATGCGATCCGCAGGGTCTACGGCACCTACGGCGAGGCCCTGCAGCAGCAGAGCATGTCCTTCGACGTGACCTTCCTGATCGGCGGTCAGATCAAGGATCGCCGGCTGCGTCTCTTCCAGGTCTATGCCGCCGGCAACTTCATCGAGGCGACGCAGGACACGCCCTATTTCCAGATCGGCGAGCACAAGTACGGCAAACCCATCCTCGACCGTTCGATCTCCTATGACGTCGAGTTGCTCGATGCGCTGAAGCTCGCGCTCATCTCGATGGATTCGACCCTGCGCTCCAACCTGAGCGTCGGCCTGCCGGTCGATGTGGCGGCGTGCCGACGCGACGAACTGAAGGCAGCCATCTCCTATCGCATCGCGCCGGACGAGCCCTATTTCCGCGACCTGCGCGAGCGCTGGTCGAAAGCCCTGCGCCAGGCGCATCTCGCCATCCCGCGCCCGCCGTGGATCGGGTGATCGCTGCCCACGGCTGGTGGTTATCACTTTGCGTGGTGCGAAGTGGAGGGCCGCGGAGCGCAACGGCCCCCGTCTTGGCCGGACTTGCCCAAAGCAGGTTGGGCCTGCCCGATTTGCGTCACTTCGAAGAGACGCAACGGGCGCGTTGCTGTTGCCATTCAAGCCTTTCAGCTTAGTGCCGGCGTGTGTGGAGGTCGCGATAAGCGCGGGCGGGACGGGGAGGGCGAGCCGGAGCGTTTTTCGGCATGGGCGCGCTTCGCATGAACCGACGGCCGCGCCGCGCTGGCATCATGCGCCATACGCGCCTCTTTGACGGCATTAAGACGGGCGACATGCATATCATGCATATATTTCCCCGCAGCTAGGTCTCGTCCTTCCTTGCCGGCGCGGGGCGGTCGCGGGTAGAACGGTCATCATCCTGAGAATGGCCGCACCCGCCTGCCGGCAGGGATGCGACGGATTTGTCATGCGAACCGACCTGTCGACCCAGCCCCAGACCGGTGGCGAGCGTTTCGCGCCGGCCTACCCGCCGTTCTTCGAGTTCGTGGCGCTCGTCGCGCTGCTGATGAGTCTTGCCGCCTTTTCGATCGACAGCATCCTGCCGGCCTTCGGCCCCATCCAGCAGGAGTTCGGCGTCGTCGACGGCAACGACCTGCAACTCGTCGTCTATGCCTATATGGCGGGCTTCGGCATCATGCAGCTGTTCTTCGGCCCGGTGGCCGACGTCGTCGGCCGCCGGCCGACGCTGATGGCGGGTCTTGCCATCTATGTCGCCGGCACCGGGCTCGCTTTGATGGCCGACGGCTTCCACATGCTGCTCGTGGCGCGCTTCGTGCAGGGCACGGGGGCGGCGGCGGCGCGCGTGCTCGTCGTCACCCTTGTGCGCGACCGCTATTCCGGTCGCGAGATGGCGCGCGTCATGTCGCTCGTCATGATGCTGTTCATCACCGTGCCGATTATCGCGCCGGCCGTCGGCAGCGCCATCCTCGCGGCGAGCGAGTGGCACATGATCGTCGTCGCCATGTTCGTCATGGCCGTCCTCATCTTCACCTGGTTCGCGCTGCGCATGCCGGAGAGCCTCAACCCGGCCTATCGCAAGCCGGCGGCGGTCAGGCCGATCCTCGTCGACGTGCGCCGCATCCTCGCCTCGCGCCTGTCCTTCGGCTACGCGAGCGCGATCATGCTGATGCAGGGCTGCATCATGATCTACATCGGCCTTGCGGCGCAGGTCTTCGAGACCGACGGCTACCGCCTCGGCCCCGTCGGCTTCCCGCTCGTCTTCGGCCTGCTCGGTATCATGCAGGGCGTGGCGTCCTACCTCAATTCGCGGCTCGTCGGCCGTTTCGGCATGCGCCGCATGTCCCATGCCGCGCTCTGCGGCTTCTGCGTGACGACGGGGCTGCTGCTCGTCATCGCCCTTGCCACGGGCGGGCTGCCGCCGCTCTCCGTCTTCGTCGGCCTGCTGGCTGTCAGCCATTTCCTCTTCAGCCTGACGATGCCCAATTTCAACGCCATGGCGATGGACGAGCTCGGCGACATCGCCGGCACCGCCTCGTCCTTCATTGGCTTCTATTCCACCGTTGCGAGCGCGATCACCGGCGCCCTCATCAGCCGCACCTTCGACGGCACGGTCATTCCCCTGTGCGGCGGCTATCTCGGCCTCGGCCTTGCCTGCCTCGCCGTGGTGCTGTGGGCGGAACGGGGCCGACTGTTCAATCCGCACCAGGCCGAAGCAACGCGATAGAGCAATGCCCGGCCGGGTTGTCCGGCCTGGGCTTTCATGGTCTCATCGCGCCTCTTTCCGGGCCTCAGGCCCCACAGCTTGCGGGATGATCCCATGACGCAGACGATGCCCATGCGGCGGCTCGGCCGCTCGGGCCTGACGGTGTCGCGCCTCGTCCTTGGCACCATGATGTTCGGCGGGCGCACGGACGAGGCCGAGGCGGGCCGCATCATCGCCCATGCGCGCGAGGCGGGCGTCAATTTCATCGATACGGCGGACGCCTACAATGACGGCCGCTCGGAGGAGATCGTCGGCCGCGCCATCCGGGCGCAGCGCTTCGACTGGGTGCTGGCGACCAAGCTCGCCAATCCGATGGGCGAGGGGCCCAACCGGCGCGGCCTCTCCCGCCGTTGGATCATGCAGGCGACGGAGGATTCGCTGCGGCGCCTCGGCGTCGAGACCATCGACATCCAGTACCTGCACAAGGAAGACAACGAGACGCCGCTCGAGGAGACCGTGCACGCCATGGCCGACCTCATCCGGGCCGGCAAGGTGCGCTATTTCGGCGTTTCCAACCACCGGGCCTGGCGCGTGGCACGCATCGCGGCGCTGTGCGACGAGATCGGCATCGACCGGCCGGTGGTGTGCCAGCTCTATTATCATGCGCTCTATCGCCCGGCGGAGGTTGAGTTGCTGCCGGCCTGCGCGGCACTCGGCATCGGCACGGTCGCCTACAGCCCGCTGGCGCGCGGCGTGCTGACGGGCAAGTATGCGCCCGGTGCCGCCGCCCCCGAGGGCAGCCGGGCCGCGAGCGGCGACAAGCGCATGGGCGAGACAGAGTTCCACCCCGCCAATCTCGAAGCTGCCGCGCGGCTCAAGGCCCATTGCGACCGGCGCGGCCATGACATGGGCGCCTTCGCCGGCGCGTGGGTACTAGCCAATCCGCTGATGACCGGCGTCATCGCCGGGCCGCGCACCATGGAGCAGTGGCAGGCCTATCTCGCCGCGCTCGATCTTTCCCTCGACGCGGACGACGAAGCGGCCGTCGATGCCGTGGTGCGGCCCGGGACGACGGCCATTCCGCAATATATCGACCCGGCCTATCCGGTGGAGGGGCGGCCGGTCGCGTGACGCACTGCCGCCCGATCGGGCATTCTGCCTAGAGAACGAGCAGACCGATGCCGGCGAGTGCCATCGCCCCGCCGGCCGCGCGCGTCGCCATGAGCGGCAGGCGCGGCACGGCGCGGGGGGAGAGCGTGATGCCGATGCCGTGCAGCAGGGCCGTGGCGGCGACGAAGCCCACGGTATAGCCGGCCGCATCGGCGCCGGCCGCCATCTCGGCCCCGTGCGCATGGCCGTGGAAGACGGCGAAGGCCGCCACAAGTGCGGCGCCCGCGGCCGCCGGCAGCTTCAGGCCGAAAGCGAGCGCCGCCCCGAGCACCACGACGGACAGGGCGATGCCGATCTCGACGGCGGGCAGGCCGACATCGGCGATGCCGAAGAGGCCGCCGACTACCATGAAGGACAGGAAGGCGAGGGGATAGGACCAGACCGCGCGGCCGCCCGAGACGCCGGCCCACAGGCCGACGGCGACCATGGCGAGGACATGGTCGAGGCCACCGAGCGGATGGAGGAAACCGTCCATGAAGCTCGCGGCAGCGCCCGCTCCGGTGTGGGCGAGTGCCGGGGATGCGGCGAGGGTGAGGACGCCGAGGGCGGCAAGGCGGGCGGTTCTGGTCGGCATGGATGCTGGCCTCGTTGGTTGCGCTGTTGCTGCCGCATCACGCAAATGTCGGGCCATTCACGCAGCCGATTTCAGCCCGCCGGCCTCCTCGATGAAGCGCGCCACCGTCTCGACGCCTTCCCCGCTGCGGATGTTGGTGAAGACGTAAGGCCGCGACGGACGCATGAGCCTGGTGTCATGCTCCATCACGGCGAGGCTCGCGCCGACATGAGGCGCAAGGTCGATCTTGTTGATGACGAGGAGGTCGGAGCGCGTGATGCCGGGCCCGCCCTTGCGCGGGATCTTCTCGCCGCCCGAGACGTCGATGACGTAGATGGTGATGTCGGCGAGCTCGGGCGAGAAGGTGGCGGCGAGATTGTCGCCGCCGGATTCGATGAGCACGAGGTCGAGCCCGGGGAAGCGGCGCATCATCTCGTCTACGGCGGCGAGATTGATGGAAGCATCCTCGCGGATGGCCGTGTGCGGGCAGCCGCCGGTCTCCACGCCCATGATGCGCTCGGCCGGCAGGGCGCCGGTGCGCGTCAGGATCTCGGCGTCCTCTTTCGTGTAGATGTCGTTGGTGATGGCGCACAGGTCGTAGGTGCCAGCGAGGCGCTTGCACAGCGCCTCCATCAGCGCCGTCTTGCCGGAGCCGACGGGGCCGCCGATGCCGACGCGCAGGGGACCGTTGGGGGAGGGCATGGGTTCGTCTCCTTGAGGCTCGGCCCGTTCACGAGCGGAACAGGCGGGTATATTGCGTCTCGTGCCTGAGCGAGGCGAGATCGGAGCGGAAGGCGGCGCCGCCGAGATCGTCGAGGCCCGCCGCCTCGGCCTCGCCCGCCACCTGCCGGCAGAGGGGCACGAGCGCGGCCGTCACCGCCTGCCCGTCGGTCTGGCCGACGACCCCGAGGCGCACGGCGGCCGAGACGAGATTGGCCGTGAAGGCGGCGAGAAAGGCTTCAAGCGTCATGGCGAGCGGCAGGCCGTGGCCCGCCGCCGCGACGCCGAGCGCGACGGGATAGGCGACGTCGCCCTCCCACGCGCCGTTCAGCAGGTCGAAGGCGGGCGTCGGCCAGGTCTTGCGGGCCGTAAGCACGAAGGCATTGCCCTGGGTAACGGTCTCCAGCAGCCGCTCGCGGGTCGTGGCGAGGGCGAGCGCCAGCTCCGCGACGCCGGCGAGGGCAGCTCGGTCGCGGGCCGTCACAGCCCGGTGGGACGCGGCGAGCAGGATGGCGTCGTTGCGGCCGGCGCCGTGGGCGAGGATGTCGGCGAGCCAGTTCTCAAGGCTCGCCGCATCCCGGATATCGCCGGCCTCGGCCGCCCATTCGAGCCCGTGGCTGTAGGCGAAGGCGCCGACCGGGAAGGCCGGGGACAGCCACGTCATCAGGGTCAGCATGGGCGAGGCGCCGGCGGGCGCCGCCTCACCTGTGGTCATGCCCGTGATCGTGATGGTGGTGGCCATGCTCGTGATGGTCATGGTCGTGATGATCGTGGCCGCAATCGCAGGCGCCATGCTCATGGTGATGCGCGTGGTCGTGCCCATGGGAATGATCAGGCCCGTGGCTGTGACCATGCCCGTGATCGTGCCCGCCGTGATCGTAGGCGCCGCGCTCGGGGCGGAAGGGGCGTTCCACCCTGGCGACGGCGCAGCCGAGACCGCGCACCATCTCGGCGAGTACAGGGTCGTCGGAGATAAAGATGGCGTCCGCCGTGATCTCGGCCGGCGTGTGGCGGTTGCCGATGTGCCAGGCGACCTTGAGTAGCCTCAGCGGGCTCTCGGCGCGGATCTCAATGAGCTTTTCCGGCGCGGCGCGCACGGCGACGAGCCGCCCGTCCTCGAGCTTCAGGGCGTCGCCGTCGTCGAGCACGGTCGCCTTGTCGAGGTCGAGCAGGAAGGAGAGGCCGCCGTCGGCGGTCAGGGTCACGCGGCGGCGGTGGCGGTCGTCATGAACGAGGGTGACGGTGTCGACGACGCGCTCGGCCTTGACGGCCGGGCGGCGGACGACGGAAGCGGCACGGAGCATGATGTTCTCCAGTTCAGTCGGGCGATGTGCCCGCGTTAGTAGCAGGAAACGGCGTTTGTGCTACTAACCTGCCCGATGTCGGATGTATCTGCATCAGAACAGGAAATACCGCTGCGCCATGGGCAGCACCTTGGCCGGCTCGCAGACAAGCAGTTCCCCGTCGGCCGTCACGGCATAGGTCTCCGGATCGACATGGATATCCGGCGTCGCGCCATTGTGGATGAGCGAGGCCTTGGAGATGCCGGAGCGGGTGTTGTCGACGGGCAGCAGCTTCTTCTCGACGCCCAACCTGTGATCGATGCCGCGGTCGAGGGCGGCCTTGGAGACGAAGGTGACGCTCGTCTCCGTCAGGGCCTTGCCGAGGGCGCCGAACATGTGTCGGTAGTGCACCGGCTGCGGCGTCGGGATGGAGGCGTTGGGGTCGCCCATGGCGGCGGCCGCGATGGTGCCGCCCTTGACGATGAGGTCCGGCTTCACGCCGAAGAAGGCCGGCGACCACAGCACGAGGTCGGCGAGCTTGCCGACCTCGACCGAGCCGATGTGGGCCGAGACGCCGTGGGCGATGGCCGGGTTGATGGTGTATTTGGCGATGTAGCGCTTGACTCGCTGATTGTCGTTGCCGCTCTCGCCGGGCAGATGGCCGCGCTGCACCTTCATCTTGTGCGCCGTCTGCCAGGTGCGGGTGATGACCTCGCCGACGCGGCCCATGGCCTGGCTGTCGGAGGACATCATCGAAAGGGCGCCGATGTCGTGCAGGATGTCCTCGGCCGCGATCGTCTCCTTGCGGATGCGGCTCTCGGCGAAGGCGAGGTCCTCGGGGATCGACGGATCGAGGTGGTGGCATACCATGAGCATGTCGAGATGCTCGTCGAGTGTGTTCACCGTGAACGGTCGTGTCGGATTGGTGGAGGAGGGCAGCACGTTCGGCAGGCCCGCCACCTTGATGATGTCCGGCGCATGGCCGCCGCCGGCTCCTTCCGTGTGGAAGGCATGGATGGTGCGGCCCTTGAAGGCGGCGATGGTGTCCTCGACGAAGCCTGACTCGTTGAGCGTGTCGGTGTGGATCATTACCTGCACGTCGTAGTCGTCGGCGACGGAGAGGCAGCAGTCGATGGCCGCGGGCGTCGTGCCCCAGTCCTCGTGCAGCTTCATGGCGCAGGCGCCGGCCTCGATCTGCTCGACGAGCGCGCCTGGCAGCGCGGCATTGCCCTTGCCGGCGAAGGCAAGGTTCACCGGCAGCGCGTCGGCGGCGCGGATCATCTGCTCGATGTGCCAGGGGCCGGGGGTGCAGGTGGTCGCATTGGTTCCCGTCGCCGGGCCCGTGCCGCCGCCGAGCATCGTGGTGATGCCGGACATCAGGGCATCTTCCACCTGCTGCGGGCAGATGAAGTGGATGTGGGCGTCGAAGCCGCCGGCGGTGAGGATCTTGCCCTCGCCGGCGATGACCTCGGTACCCGGGCCGATGACGATGGTGACATTCGGCTGGATGTCCGGGTTGCCGGCCTTGCCGATCGCCGCGATGCGCCCGCCCTTGAGGCCGACGTCGGCCTTCACGATGCCCCAGTGGTCGACGATGAGCGCATTGGTGATGACGGTGTCGACCGCCCCCTGCGCGCGCGTCGCCTGGCTCTGGCCCATGCCGTCGCGGATCACCTTGCCGCCGCCGAACTTCACCTCCTCGCCATAGGTGGTGAAGTCGCGCTCCACCTCGATGAAGAGCTCGGTGTCGGCGAGGCGCACCTTGTCGCCCGTGGTCGGGCCGAACATGTCCGCGTAAGCCGCGCGGGAGAAGGGGAAGGGCATGGGCGTCCTTTCTGGCTAGACGGGACGGAAGAGCCGGCTTCGGCTCGCCTTTCCGTCGAAGGTCAGGGTGCCGTCGCAGCCTGCGCGCTTGTTCAGGGCGGCGATCAGGGCGTCGGCGAAGTCGAGTTGCTCCGCTTTCATGATTTCGAGGCCGTCGATGACGGCATCGCGGTCCGCGATGACATAGCCGGGGCTTTCCAGCAGCGCCTCGATGGCCATGATCACGTCGGTGCGGCTCGCCCGGTAACGCCGCTGCAGGTTCCAGACGAGCTCGACAAGGACGACACTGTTGACGAAGCCCGGCGCCTCGGCGCTCAATGTCTCGAGCAGCCGCACCGCTTTCGGCGATTGCGCCGGGTCGTCGTTGGTCAACGCCCGCAGCAGGACGTTCGTGTCGAGCCCGATCACGGGGCTTCATCCGAAGCGGAGCGCTTCGACCTTTCGTCACGCGCAGCCGTTTCCGCGGCAATGGCCTCATCGTCAGACCCGAAACGAGGATCGGGCTTGAGATGGGCCAGCATGCCGGCGAGCGCCGCGGCGCTCTTGGCCCTGATGCGCATCCTGATCGTGCCGTCGTAGCCCTCGAAGAACTCGACGAGGTCGCCGGACCTGATGCCGAACTTGTCGCGCAGGGAGGCAGGAAGGGTTATCTGCCCCTTGCTGGTAACCGTAGAGGCGCCTATGTGCGTCATATTAGATATCTCCTTACAAATTTGAAGGAGGATAGCATTTTAACGGTACGCCTTACAGTCTGCCCATCACCTGCTGGCGGAAGCCGTAGACCTTGCGCTCGCTGGCGAGCGCAACGAGCGTGACCTCGCGCGTCTGGCCGGGCTCGAAGCGCACGGCGGTACCGGCGGGGATGTCGAGGCGCATGCCGCGGGCCTTGTCACGGTCGAAGGACAATGACGGGTTCGTCTCGTAGAAATGGTAGTGCGAGCCGACCTGGATCGGTCGGTCGCCGGTGTTGGCGACGGTGAGCGTCACGGTCTCGCGGCCTTCGTTGAGGACAAGTTCGCCCGGCCCGGCCAGCGTTTCGCCCGGCTGGAGCGCGCCGGTTGCGCCACGGATGGGGTTGTGCACGGTGACGAGCTTGGTGCCGTCGGGGAAGGTCGCCTCCACCTGTACGTCGGGGATCATCTCGGCGACGCCGTCCATCACCTGTTCCGGCGTGAGCACATGGGCGCCCGCTTCCATGAGGTCGGCGACCGAGCGGCCGTCGCGCGCGCCTTCGACCACGAAATCGGTGATGAGGGCGATGGCCTCGGGGTAGTTCAGCTTGACGCCGCGCTCCAGGCGCCGGCGGGCGACCATGGCCGCCACGGCGATCAGGAGCTTGTCCTTCTCACGCGGGGTGAGGTTCATCGCATCTCCTCCAGCTACCAGTAGCGCGGCACGCTGCGGCCGCGGAAAGCTTCGATCGTGCGCACGAGGTCGGCGCGCAGGGCCGCCGGGTCGGGTCCCATCAGGCGGGCGACGAGCAGGCCGTTCCAGGCGCTGGCGGCGCATTCGCTCGTCGCGCCGGCGAGAGTCGCGCGCATGGCGTCGAGCTGCGCCTCGGCGTCGGGGGCGACGTGGAGGATCGTGGCGAGCGCGCGTGCTTCACCGCCGATGGCCGGGCGTGCGAGCCGGGCCGCGATGCCGCCGTCGAGCCTGACCGCCTCCGCGAAGATGAGCCGGCCGTCCCGGCGGATCGACCAGCGGTCGTCGAGACGCCCTTCGGTAACCGCCTCGCCCATGGCGGTGCGGCCGAAGACGAGGCTCTCCGCGAGGGTGAGCGAGGCGTCCGGCGCCATCTCGACGTCGAGCCGGCGCACGAGCCGCGCCCGGTCGAAGAGGATCATCTCCTGTGGCAGCCAGGCAAGATGGCTGCCCGCGCCGAGTCTGAGCGCGATGTCGATGCGGGTGGGAGCATCCTCGGCCCGGTAGAGTTTCTCCGCTGCCTGGCTCGTGACGAGGGCTTGCGCGCCCGGGGCGAGGGCGATGTCGACGCGCATGTGGTCGCCGCCCGCCATGCCGCCGCCGGTGTTGATGAGGGTGCCTTCGCAGATGTCGGCGTTCCGCGGGAAGCGGATGCGGTAGCCCCCGCTCTCGGCCACCGTCAGCGCCTGTGTGCGCTCGCCGGCTGTCCCGAATGCGACGCGCACGCCGCCTTTCGCGCGCACGAAAGCGGGCACGCCGGGGACAGATGCGGCCGGAGCCGCGCCGGCGTGGCCCATGTCGGACCGCATATCAGACCGCAAGGCGCTGGCGGACATCGTCCTCCACCATGGTGTCGCGCGTGCCGGAAAGGACGATCTGGCCGCGCTCCATGACGGCGAAGGTATCGCACAGGTCGCGGGCGAACTCGAAGAACTGCTCGACGAGCACGATCGCCATGTCCCCCTTGCCGCGAAGATAGTCGATGGCGCGGCCGATGTCCTTGATGATGGAGGGCTGGATGCCCTCCGTCGGCTCGTCGAGCACCAGCACCTTCGGGCGGGTGACGAGCGCGCGCGCGATGGCGAGCTGCTGCTGCTGGCCGCCGGAGAGGTCGCCGCCGCGCCGGCCGAGCATGTCCTTCAGCACGGGGAAGAGCGTGAAGATCTCGTCCGGCACGTGCCGGTCGCCGCTCTTCAGGGGCGCAAAGCCGGTCTCCAGGTTCTCGCGCACGCTGAGCAGCGGGAAGATCTCGCGGCCCTGCGGCACGAAGGCGATGCCGCGGCGGGCACGATCATAGGGCTCGAGCCGCGAGATGTCCGCGCCGTCGAGGCCGATGCGGCCGGCGGAGATCGGCTGGCGGCCGACGATGGCGCGCATCAGCGAGGTCTTGCCGACGCCGTTGCGGCCGAGCACGCAGGTGACCTTGCCCGCCTCTGCGTCGAGCGAGACCCGGCGCAGCGCCTGGGCGGCACCGTAGTGCAGATCGATGGAATCGACGCTCAGCATGGCATTCTACCGTCCGAGATAAACTTCGATGACGCGCTCGTTGGCCGAGACCGCGTCGATGGAACCTTCGGCCAGCACCGAGCCCTCATGCAGGACGGTGACCTTGCAGCCGAGGTCGCGGACGAAGGCCATGTCGTGCTCGACGACGACGACCGAATGCTCGCGGGCGATCTCCTTGAGCAGATGCGCCGTCTCGGCGGTCTCCGCGTCGGTCATGCCGGCGACGGGCTCGTCGACGAGCAGGAGCTTCGGATCCTGCGCCAGCAGCATGCCGATCTCGAGCCACTGCTTCTGGCCGTGCGAGAGATCGGCCGCGAGGCGCCCGCGATGCTCGGTGAGGCGTACGGTCGACAGAATGGTGTCGATGCGCTCCTCGGCGATGCGGTTGCGGGCGCCGAAGAGGGCCGAGAAGGGCGAGCGCGCGCCGGCGAGCGCCAAGCGGATGTTGTCGGCCACCGTGTGGCTCTCGAACACCGTCGGCTTCTGGAACTTGCGGCCGATGCCGAGTGCCGCGATCTCGGCCTCGTCGAGCATGGTGAGGTCGATCATGCCGCCGAAGAACACCTCGCCCTCGTCGGGTCGTGTCTTGCCCGTGATGATGTCCATCATCGTCGTCTTGCCGGCGCCGTTGGGGCCGATGATGGCGCGCATCTCGCCCGGCGCTATGGCGAGCGAGAGCTTGTTGATGGCGCGGAAGCCGTCGAAGGTGACGGAGACGCCGTCGAGATAGAGCACGGTGTTGGTGAGGGTGGGGCTGGTCATCGCTTCACTCCGCCGCCTCGGCCGCGATCCCAGCGGTCTTTGCCGTGGCCGTCGCCTTGCGCTTCTCTCGCCGCTCGGAGAGCGTGCCGACGATGCCCTTCGGCAGGTAGAGCGTGACGACGATGAAGAGCGCACCAAGGGCGAAGAGCCACAGCTCCGGCAGAGCGCCGGTCAGCCAGGATTTCGCCATGTTGACGACGACGGCGCCGAGGGCCGCGCCGACAAGCGTGCCGCGGCCGCCGACGGCGACCCACACCACCGCCTCGATGGAGTTGGCGGGCGAGAACTCGCTCGGGTTGATGATGCCGACCTGCGGCACATAAAGTGCGCCGGCGACGCCCGCCATCATGGCCGAGACGGTGAAGGCGACGAGCTTGTAGTGCTCTACCCGGTAGCCGAGGAAACGCGTGCGGGATTCAGCGTCGCGGATGGCGATGAGCACCTTCCCGTAGGTGGAGGTGACCATGTAGCGCGCCACGCCATAGCCGAGAGCGAGTGCGATGACCGTCGCGACGAAGAGCGCAAGCCGCGTGCCCTGCGCCTGCACGGAAAAGCCGAGGATATCCTTGAAATCGGTGAGGCCGTTGTTGCCGCCGAGCCCCATGTCGTTGCGGAAGAAGGCGAGCATCAGGGCGAAAGTCATCGCCTGGGTGATGATGGAGAGATAGACGCCCGTGACGCGGGAGCGGAAGGCGAGCCAGCCGAAGACGAGGGCGAGGAGGCCCGGCACGGCGAGCACCATCAGGGCCGCGAAGGGGAAGATGTCGAAGCCCGACCAGTACCACGGCAGTTCCTGCCAGTTGAGGAAGACCATGAAGTCCGGCAGCACGGGGTGGCCGTAGACGCCGCGCGGGCCGATCTGGCGCATGAGATACATGCCCATGGCGTAGCCGCCGAGGGCGAAGAAGGCGCCGTGGCCGAGCGAGAGGATGCCGCAGTAGCCCCAGACGAGGTCGAGCGCCAGGGCGAGCAGCGCGTAGGAGAGATACTTGCCGAGGAGCGAGACCGCATAGGTCGGCACGTGCAGCGGCGATGTCTCCGGCAAGAAGAGGTTCGACAGCGGCACGAGGACGGCGAGGGCGGCGAGGACACCGAGGAAGATGGCGCCCTTGCCGTCGAGCATCGCAAGGAGGATGGGGCGTCGCGTCATGCTTCCACCGCCCGTCCCCTGAGGGCGAAGAGCCCGCGCGGGCGCTTCTGGATGAAGAGGATGAGGAAGACGAGGAGCAGGATCTTGCCGAGCACGGCGCCGGCGAAGGGCTCGAGGAACTTGTTGGCGATGCCGAGGGTGAGCGCCGAGACGAGCGTGCCCCACAGGTTGCCGACGCCGCCGAAGACGACGACCATGAAGCTGTCAACGATATAGCTCTGGCCGAGGTTGGGCGAGACGTTGTCGATCTGCGACAGGGCCACCCCGGCTACCCCGGCGATGCCCGAGCCCAACGCAAAGGCCATGGTGTCGACCCATGATGTGCGGATACCCATCGAGGCGGCCATGCGCCGGTTCTGCGTCACGGCGCGGATCTTGAGGCCGAAAGAGGTGGCCTTCAGCGCGACGATGAGGGCCGAGAAGACGGCGAAGCTGAAGACGATGATCCAGAGCCGGCCGTAGGTGATGGTGAGGCCGCCGAGGTCGAAGGCGCCGGCCATGTAGGAGGGGGCGCCCACCTCGCGGTTCGTCGGCCCGAAGAGGGAGCGCACCGTCTGTTGGAGAATGAGGCTGACGCCCCAGGTGGCGAGCAGCGTCTCCAGTGGGCGGCCGTAGAGATGGCGGATGATGCCGCGCTCGATCGCCACGCCGACGAGCGCGGCGACGAGGAAGGCCATGGGGATGGCGAGCGGCAGCGTCCAGTCGAACAGGCCGGGGGCGTGAGTGCGCGCCAGCTCCTGGATCACGAAGGTGGTGTAGGCGCCGATCATCACCATCTCGCCGTGGGCCATGTTGATGATGCCCATGACGCCGAAGGTGATGGCGAGGCCGATGGCGGCGAGCAGCAGCACGGAGCCGAGCGATAGGCCGTACCAGACATTTTGCAGCATCGACAGCACGGCAAGCCGCCGCTCGACGGCGGTGATGGCGCCTTCCGCAGCCTCGCGCACCGTCGGCGATCCCTGCGCGGCGGCAGCGCGCAGGAGCGCGAGCGCATCCTGGTCGGCCCGTGTGGCGAGGATGTCGACGGCCTCGATCTTCTGAAGGTCCGAGGCTCCGGCATCGCCGAGCAGGATGGCGGCGCGGGCCTCGCCCATTAGGCGCCGGATGCCGGCGACCTCCTCGTGGGCGATGGCCTCGTCGAGCGTTGCGAGGGCAGTGGCATCGCGCGAGCGGAAGACTGCTTCGGCCGCCTGGCGGCGGGCGGCGGCGTCGGGCGCCATCAATGTCAGGGCGCCGAGCGCGGCCTCGACGGCGCGGCGGATGCGGTTGTTGAGGCGCACGGCCTTGGGCGAGGGAGGCGCTTCGGCAAGGGCTTCCCCCGTCGCCGCGTCCGACCAGCCGCCGTTCGCGCCCTCGATGACCACGCGCTTGTCGGCGGCGACCGCGAGGCGGCCGTCGCGCAGTGCCTCAATGATGGCTTGCGTGCGGGCATCGCCCGAACGGGCGAGGAGATCGACGCCCTTCTCAATGTCGGGGAAGCGGCCGCTGGCGATGAGGAGGAGCGCGTCCCCGGTATCGGCCGGTGCCGCGCAGACCGGCGCGGCAAAAAGGCCGCAGGCGAGCGCAAGGATGAGGCAGATGAGGCGTGACATCGCGCGTCTTTCGGGAGAATGACCGGCGGCCTGGATGCCGCCGGCCTGGTGCGTCGGGCGCCTACTGGGCGACTGGGCCCTGGCCGCCGCACTTGCCGGTCTTGACGTTGAAGTTGCCGCAGGAGAGCGGGGCGCGCCAATCGGCGATGAGGTCCTTCGACCCGTCGAGATAGTCCGACCACTCGTCGCCGACGACGAGGCCCGGCGTCTGCGAGACGACGGAGAATTGGCCGTCCTCCTGGATCTCACCGATGAGCACCGGCTTGGTGATGTGGTGGTTCGGCATCATCGTGGAATAGCCGCCCGAGAGATTGGGCACCGAGACGCCGATGAGCGCGTCGATGACGGCGTCGGGATCGGTCGTGCCGGCCTTCTCCACCGCCTTCACCCACATGCTGAAGCCGATGACATGCGCCTCCATCGGGTCGTTGGTGACGCGCTTGTCATTCCTGGTGAAGGCCTTCCACTTGGCGATGAAATCGTTGTTCTCGGCCGTGTCGACGGACTGGAAGTAGTTCCAGGCCGCGAGATGGCCGACGAGCGGTTTGGTATCGATGCCGGCAAGCTCCTCCTCGCCAACCGAGAAGGCGACGACCGGGATGTCGGTGGCCTTGATGCCCTGGTTGGCAAGTTCCTTGTAGAAGGGCACGTTGGCGTCGCCGTTGATGGTGGAGACGACCGCCGTCTTCTTGCCGGCGGAACCGAACTTCTTGATGTCGGCGACGCGGGTCTGCCAGTCGGAATGGCCGAAGGGCGTGTAGTTGACGGAGATGTCCTCGTCCTTGACACCCTTGGCCTTGAGATAGGCCTCGAGGATCTTGTTGGTCGTGCGCGGGTAGACGTAGTCCGTGCCCTCCAGCACCCAGCGCTCGACGCCCTCGTTTTCCATCAGGTAGTCGACGGCGGGAATGGCCTGCTGGTTGGGCGCGGCGCCCGTGTAGAAGATGTTGCGGGAGGATTCCTCGCCCTCGTACTGGACGGGGTAGAAGAGGATGCCGTTCAACTCCTCGAAGACGGGCAGGACGGATTTGCGCGACACGGAGGTCCAGCAGCCGAAGGTGGCGGCCACCTTGTCCTTGGTGAGGAGTTCGCGCGCCTTCTCGGCGAACAGCGGCCAGTTGGAGGCTGGGTCGACGACGACGGCTTCGAGTTTCTTGCCGAGGAGGCCACCTTTCTTGTTCTGCTCCTCGATGAGCATCAGCATCACGTCCTTCAATGTCGTCTCGCTGATGGCCATCGTGCCCGAGAGCGAATGCAGGATGCCGACCTTGATGACGTCCTGAGCGCTGGCGCCTGCGGCCGGCAACGCGATTGTCGCCGCCGTCGCGAGCGTTGCGAGTATCTTCTGGAAACGATTTCGCATTGTCGTTGCTCCACCCCCGGATGATTGTTGCCTCGGGAGGGCAGCAAGCCCCGTGCCAGCCGCGCCGGCGGCGCGCAGGCTGCAGGCGGGGCCCGATCGACAAACGCGCTGATGATTTTTTGGGCAGAGCGATGCCCGTTTGCTGCGCGCCCGTGCGTCCGGCAGTTGCAGCAACCGGGGTGTGGGCATCTTTCCTGCGCGGGGGGAGGTGTCGCATCCTTCTCCGGTGCTCAGTGAAAATCGCGCGACTTGGGCAGGATGCGCACGTTGCGCGGATGGCCCGCGGAGCGCGGATGTTGTGGATGGGCGGACTCGTCGGCGCGCGACAGCGTCGTGCGCGCCTCGTGCGCCTGCGACAGCGCGGCAAGGTCCTGCGAGCGGTCGTCCACCACCTCGGCCATGAGGTGGACGACGCCCTCCGGGCTCTTCTGCACCCGCCCGGCAACAAGGGCGAGCCGCGCGCTCATGACCTGCCGGCGGAAGCGCTCGAAGCGCCGCGTCCACAGGACGACGTTGGTGATGCCCGTCTCGTCCTCCAGCGTCATGAAGATGGCGTTGCCCTTGCCGGGGCGCTGGCGCACCAGCACGACGCCGGCGACCTTGGCGAAAGCGCCGTCCGGCAGGGCCGCGATCTCGGCCGTGGTCCTGACGCCCTTGCGCCGGAAGCCCTCGCGCAGGAAGGCCATGGGGTGAGCCTTCAGCGACAGGTGCAGCATCTGGTAATCGGCCACCACATGTTCCGACAGCGGCATGGCCGGCAGGGCGGCATCGGTTTCGTCCGCCAGTTCGCGTGCCGCGGCGGCGGCGAAGAGCGGCAGGGGCGCGTCGTCGGGCAGGCGGCGCACGGCCCACAGGGCCTCCCGCCGGTCGAGCCCGATGGAGCGGAAGGCATCGGCATCGGCGAGGATCTTCAGGGCTCGCTGCGGCAGGCGAGCGCGCTTCCACAGAGCTTCGACGCTGTCGTAGCCGACCCCGCGCGCGGCCAGGAGCGCCTTCGACCAGTCCGCGCTGAAACCGTCCACTTGGCGAAACCCCAACCGCAGGGCGAGCGCGCCGTCCGGGCGTTTCTCGAGCGTGTTGTCGTGGACGCTTGCGTTGATGTCGACGTTGCGCACCTCGACACCGTGTTCGCGCGCATCGCGTACGATCTGCGCCGGGGCATAGAAGCCCATGGGCTGGGAATTGAGCAAAGCGCAGGCGAAGACGGCCGGGTGGTGGCATTTGATCCAGGCCGAGATGTAGACGAGCTTGGCGAAGGAGGCGGCGTGGCTCTCGGGAAAGCCGTATTCGCCGAAGCCCTTGATCTGGTTGAAGCAGCGCTCGGCGAAGGCGCGCTCGTAGCCGCGCGCCACCATGCCCTCGACCATCTTCTTCTCGAAGGTATGGATGGTGCCGACATGGCGGAAGGTGGCCATGGCGCGGCGCAGGCCGTTCGCCTCTTCGGGCGTGAAGCCGGCCGCCACCATGGCGATCTTCATGGCCTGCTCCTGAAAGAGGGGCACGCCGAGGGTGCGGCCGAGCACCTGTTTCAGTTCGTCCGGCGGGCCATGTTCTGGCGAGGGAGCGGGATAGCTGACCTCCTCCTCGCCGTTTCGCCGGCGCAGGTAGGGATGCACCATGTCGCCCTGGATGGGGCCGGGGCGCACGATGGCGACCTGGATGACGAGGTCGTAGAATTCCCTCGGCTTGAGGCGCGGCAGCATGTTGATCTGCGCCCGGCTCTCCACCTGGAAGACGCCGATGGAATCGCCCTTGCAAAGCATGTCGTAGACGGCGGGATCCTCCCTCGGCACGGCGGCGAGATCGAGGTCGAGGCCGCAGTGGCTGCGCAGAAGATCGAAGGCCTTGCGGATGCAGGTGAGCATGCCGAGGCCGAGCACATCGACCTTCATGAGGCGGACGGCGTCGATGTCGTCCTTGTCCCACTCGATGAAGGTGCGCTCGTCCATGGCGGCATTGCCGATGGGCACCGTCTCGTCGAGGCGGCTGCGCATCAGCACGAAGCCGCCGACATGCTGGGAGAGATGGCGGGGAAAGCCGAGGAGTTGCGTCGCAAGGTCGACCGCGCGGCGGATCACCGGGTTCTTCGGGTCGAGCCCAGCCTCGCGGATGTGCTTGTCGGCGATCGGCGAGCCCCAGCTCCCCCAGACCGTGCCGGCGAGGCGGGCGGTCACGTCCTCCGTCAGGCCGAGCGCCTTGCCCACCTCGCGGATGGCGCTGCGCGGGCGGTAGCTGATGACGGTGGCGGCGATGCCGGCGTGGTCGCGGCCGTAGCGCTCGTAGATGTGCTGGATCACCTCCTCGCGCCGCTCATGCTCGAAGTCGACGTCGATGTCCGGCGGCTCGCGCCGCTCGCTGGAGATGAAGCGGGCGAAGAGGAGGTCGTTATCCTCCGGGTCGACGGCGGTGATGCCGAGTACGTAGCAAACGGCGGAATTGGCGGCCGAGCCGCGCCCCTGGCAGAGGATGCCATGATCCTCCGCATAGCGCACGATGTCGCGGATGGTGAGGAAGTAGCGCGCATAATCGAGTTCGGCGATGAGGGCGAGTTCCTCCCGCAGGAGCTTCTCCACCTTCTGCGATATCCCCTGCGGATAACGCAAGGCGGCGCAGCGCCAGGTCAGCTCCTCGAGCCAGTCCTGGGGGGTCCTGCCGGGCGGCACCGGCTCCTCCGGATAGTCGTATTTCAGTTCGGAGAGCGAAAAGTCGATACGGTCGAGGACCTGCAGCGTTTCGCCGATCGCCTCAGGCGCATCGCGGAAGAGCCGCGCCATTTCCTGCGGGGGCTTCAGGTGCCGCTCGGCATTGGCGGCCAGGAGGCGCCCGGCCGTGTGGATGGTGACGCCCTCGCGGATGCAGGTCAGCACGTCCTGCAGCGGACGCTGGGCGGGTTCGTGATAGAGCACGTCGTTGACGGCGAGGAGCGGCACATCGGCCCGGGCCGCGATCGCTTTCAGCCCGGCGAGGTCGCGCCGGTCGCTGCCGCCATGGGCCATGGCGGCGGCGAGCCAGGTGGCGCCCGGAGCGGCTTCCTTCAGTTCGCGGAGGATGTCGAGGGACATGCCCTCGGGCTGGCCGGGCATGACGATGAGGAGGAGGTTCCGCGCATCGGCCACGAGATCGGCGCGGGTGAGGATGCACTCGCCCTTGTCCGCTTTCAGCTTGCCCATGGTGAGGAGGCGGCACAGGCGCCCCCAGCCGGTGCGGTTCACCGGATAGGCGAGGATGTCGGGCGTGTCGTCGGCGAAGACGAGGCGGGCACCGACGACGACCCTGAAGGGAGGCAGCGTCTTGCCCTGTTCCTGCAGAAGCGTCCTGATCTCCTCGAGCGCCGAATGGGCCCGCACCACGCCGGCGACCGTGTTACGGTCGGCGATGCCGATGCCGGCAAGGCCGAGGAGGAGCGCCTGCTTGACGAGGTCCTCGGCCTTGGAGCCGCCGCGCAGGAAGGAGAAATTGGTGGTGACAGCAAGCTCGGCATAGGCTGCCGCCGGCATTGGGGCATGAGCGCTCATGCGAAGATCCCGTGCAGGAACCAGCGCGGGGCGGGCGCTTCGCCGAAGAGGCCCTGGCGGAAGACCCAGAAGCGCCGTCCCCTCGCATCCTCGACGCGGTAGTAGTCGCGCGTCGGCTCCTCACCCGCCTCGTCGCGCCACCATTCGGGCGCGATCCGCTCCGGTCCCTCGGCGCGGGCGATCTCGTGCAGCACGCGCCGCCAGCGGAAGCGCAGCGGCGGCCCGTCCGGCACCTCGGCAAGCGCCTCGATGGGCTGTGGCGGATCGAAGAGATGGACCGGCCGCGCCGGGGGATCGGCCGGCCGCTCGACGGGCCAGCCGCAAGGTGGCGCCGTCCCGTCGTCGTCGAGAGCCGCCGGCACCATGCGCACGGCCCTTTCGGGAATGTGCGTGTCGACGAAGGCCGGGCGGAGGACGGCCGCCCCGCCGAAGCGGGCACCGAGCCGATCGACGAGGGCGGCGACCTCCTCGTCCTCGACCATTCGCCCGTCGAGGCTCACCTGGCTCTCGCCGAGCGGCTCGCAGGCCGTGACGGCAAGGCGCAGCAGGTCGAAGCCGAAGCCGGGGTCGAGGGGATCGGCGAGCGCCGCGAGCCGCTCCCGGAACAGGCGCATGACGACGGCCGCGTCGCGCGCCGGCCGGCCGGTGGCGACCGCAAGGCGCGTGACCCGCCCGTCGGCGCGGAAGAAGGCGGCCTCGAAGCGCCGTCCGCCCTCGCCGCGCTCCGCGAGGATGCGGCCGGCGCGGTGGGCGAGCCCGGCGAGGGCGGCGTCGATGTCCTCCTCGCGGGCCACGGGCTCGGCGAAGCGCCGCTCGACGAGGCAGGGTGGCAGCGGCCGGCGCGGCGAGATGCCGATGTCCTCCTGGCCCAGGATACGCGCGAGACGGACCGGCAGGTCCGCGCCGAAGCGGGCGGCAAGCGGCGCGCGCGGGCGCTCCGCCAGGTCGCCCACGGTCTTCAGCCCCGCCCGGGTGAGGGCGAGCAGTACTTCCGGCGAGACGCCGAGCGCGGCCGCCGGCAGCGGCCGCACCGCCATCTCCTCCTCGCCGGGCGGGACGATGTCGTGCCGCCCGAGCGCCTTGCGGCCGAAGCGGGCGAGCGCCGCTGCCGCCTGGGGCGTGCCGGCGACGCTGCCCCGCACGGTCAGTCCACCGCGGGCGAGGCCCTGCATCACCGTCCGGCGCAGGCCGGCCTCGCCGGCGAAGAGATGGACGCAGCCGGTGATGTCGAGCACGAGGCCGTCGGGCTCCTCGACGGTGACGAGCGGCGTATAGCGGTCGCACCAGTCGGCGAGGCGGGCGAGCAGGGCGGCATCGGCCGCGCGGTCCATGTCCACCGCGACGAGATGGGGAATGCGGGCGCGCGCATCAGCCAGGGTGAGGCCGGGGGTGAGGCCGAGCAAGAACCCCTGCCGGTCGACGGCGGCAAGGCGCAGCGCGCTCGAGACCTTCTCGACGAGGACGAGCGGCGCCTCAGCCTGTGCGGGCGAGGGGGGCGAGGTCCGGCGCTGCCGGTCGGCCGGCAGGAAGGGGAACCACAGGGCGAGATAGCGGCGCGGGCTCGCGGAAGAGACGGTGCTCACGGTGCCACTCCAGGCGCCAGCGGCGGCCCTCAAGGCCGGCGCGATGGCGCAGCAAGGTGATGTCGAAGGCGGGATGGCCGGGGGCGTTGGCGGCCAGCGGCCGGGACGGGGCGGCGGCGGCCGACCAGCGTGTCGCCGCCGCGCTCGGCCGGGGCGTCGCCGCGATGCGCAGCAGAAGGGCGGGAACACCGGATTGCTCGGCCGCGAGCGCGAGGCGGCGGCTCGCCGTCAGGTCGAGGGATTTCGGGTCGCCCCACGGCTCGATGACGACGGCGCCGAGCGCCGGGCAGCGCAAGGCCTCCGCCCCCGCCTGCAGCACGCAGGTGGCATCGGGCCCCGTCACCACGACGAGCAGGCCCGGGTCGAGCCCGAGGGCGGCAAGGCCCGGCGCGTGAAGCGCGCCGGTTTCCGCCACGGAAAAACCCTGCCGCACCCAGACCACGCGGCGGTCATCCGCCGCGGCTCGCGCCGCAAGGGCGGCGGCAAGACCGGCAGCGGCGCCGGCATCCGCCTCCTCGTGCGCGAAGATCTCGTGCACCGCGGCCCGGAGGAAGCCGCCGCCCAGCAGCCCATCCACGGCCGGCGCCCCGCATGTGAAGCGCCGGCCTGTTTCGGAAGCCGCCGGTTCGATCGCGGCAATGCTCCGCCGCAGCGCCTGCAATGTATCCTGCACCGCGCTCATGATTTTTGTTCCTGTTTCGTTCTATAACGACTCAGGAGAACGCGAGAGTCAATGCCGGGCCCGCGAGCGCCGTCAGTCGACAGCCGGCATGAGCGGCCGTACCTGGCGGCGGCCGTTCATGCCGCCGCCAGCAGATGTCCGATGGCGAAAGGGAAATGAGAGTGGGGATGCTCTTCAGCGGAAGAGGGAATCGACGTCGTCCTGCGACACGACGTTCATGTCGCCGGCGAGCGGCGGCCCGTTGAGCAAGGCCTCGTCGCCCTTCTCCTCCTCTTCCTCCACCTCGGCCTCGGCAAGGCTCGAGAGGCTGTCCGGCCCGCCCCAGATTTCCATCATGCTGGCGACACGCTCCTCGATGAACTTGAGCGTGCCGACCACCTTGCCGATGCGCTGGCCGGTGAGATCCTGGAAGTTGCAGGCCTCGAAGATGCGGATAACCTGCTCGTAGATGTGGTTGGCGAGTTCCTGCTGCTCGCCCGTGAGCTGCTCCATCAGCACGCCTGTGGCGTCGTTGATGGCCTCCGCCGAGGAGAGGATCGTCTCCGTGGCGCTCTCGGTGTCCGAGACGACGGCGTCGAGCTCGTCTGTCACGCGGCTCTTCTGCTCGCCGCGCAGACCCTTGGCATGAAGTGTCGCGAGCTCCAGCTTCGTCCTCTGGATGCTGCGCTGGATGGCGTCGACATCCTGCCAAAAGGCGCCACCTTCCGAGATCTGACCGATTCGCTCGTCGCGGCTGTTGATGGCTTCGACCAGAGTGCGCAACTCGGCGAGCTGCTGCGTGATCTGTTCGAGCTGCGCCGACACCGCCGGGCTCCCCATGAGTGTGTCGCCGAAACCGGTCTCGACCATGGATTCGATGCGAAACGGCCGATGGCCCGCAGTCATCGGCACCTCCCTTTTTAAGGATTGGTCAATTCAGGGCGTTACTATACGTGCTCGGCTTCAACCAAGGCAAACGGTCCGGCTTCCGTCATGCAAGCTTCGTGCAAGTTTTCTGCAAGAGTCTCCGCGCAGCGAAATGCGCCCCTGTCAACAAAGTGCAAAGCGGTGGAGTGAACTATGGCGCTTGATCTTTCGATGCCGATCCTCGTGGTCGACGATTATAAGACCATGGTTCGCATCATCCGCAACCTGTTGAAACAGCTCGGCTTTCAGGATGTCGACGAGGCGGCTGACGGCACCGAGGCCTTCGCCAAGATGAAGGAGCGCGACTATGGTCTCGTCATCAGCGACTGGAACATGGAGCCGATGACTGGCTACGAACTGCTCAAGCAGGTCCGCGCCGACGAGAAGCTCGCCCACACGCCCTTCATCATGGTGACCGCCGAGGCGAAGTCCGAGAACGTCGTCGCTGCCAAGAAGGCCGGCGTCAACAACTACATCATCAAGCCGTTCAATGCGCAGACACTGAAAGGCAAGATCGAGGCGGTCTTCGCTGAGCAGTAATCCTCTGCGCATTCGTTCGAATGGGCCTGTGGCGCACGCCCTGCCGGGGGCAGGGCGTGCCACTTTGTATTTTAAGCGTGTAAATCCGATGGTTTCTGCTGGTCGAGACGGTCTGGCAGGCTGCTGCCGGTCCGGCTTGTCTTACCTGGCAGCAACTTTTAATATCAGAGACTTGTAGATGGGCGCGGCTCGACTTCGAGCGGATGCCCTCGACGATTGGGGGGCGGAAGTTGCGTCGTCCTGCGGCGTCTCGTTCCTGCTGGGCCTCCTCCTGCCGGGGGCCGGAATGAATTCCGAGAACAGCATCGCTCAGCGCCTCCGGGCGGCCCGGCGCCGCGCGGGCTTTGCCAGTGCGGCTGCGGCGGCGCGGGCCTTCGGCTGGAGTGAGGTGACCTACCGCGCCCATGAGAACGGCTTGCGCGGCATTCGGTCTGCCGTTGCCGAGCATTATGCGGCGTGTCTCAACGTCAGTCTCGCCTGGCTCCTGACCGGGGAGGGCCGACATCCCCGGCGACACCATCTCGACATCGCCGGGGAGGTCGGCGACGGCGGCAGCGTCCGGCCCCGGCTGAGGGCGGGGCCGCCGCGTGCGGTTTTCAGCGTCGAGACGCCCGTCGCCATGTCGCCACAGGCCATAGGCTTCCGGATCGCCGGGACGGCGCTGCAGCCGCGCTACGATCCCGGCGACATCGTTGTCTGTGACCGAACGGGGGATAGTCCGCGTAACCTCATCGGTCGGGAAGCCGTCGTGATCACCAGCCAGGGCCGCGGCTACCTGCGCATCGTGCGCAAGGTCATGCGCTCGGGCCTCGTCGATCTGCAGTCCGGCGACGGGCATGTGACGCGCGCCGTCCACGTCGCCTGGAGCGCGGCAGTCACATCGGTGGTGCGCTCCCGCCGGGGGTGACGGCTGGCCGCGATGCTGCCGCGCGCCCATGACACCCTGCCGGGACGTTCCCGCATCGCTGATGTCCCGCGCGTTCTCCACCGCACTCCAGGGCTCAAGTCATCGGGTCGGCTGAAGGCTGATGAGATGGCCGTTTCAAGCGCTTTTCGCGCGCTGGTGGCATGGCGCTGCCGTTAAAATTTTAGCGATAATTGTAGCGGACCGATGCAAAAATGACTCAGTGCAGCACATGCATTCCAAATCGATACAAAACGTATTGACCCTTAACGGATGATTAATAATTCTTGAATTGCTGATTCGCTGTTGGCGCGGCCGTTTCAGGTGTCGTCGTCAAGGCTTCAGGATCGCTGCGGCGTGTTGGGTGTCGTCGACGGATGATCGGTCGCTCCATGTGACGGCATCTTCCGTGCTCAGGCTTGTCCGGGCATTGCCTGTCGCTGTCGGCGGTCGAGTGCGGGGTGGAGTGCGTATTCCTCTCTCACGAGAGGGGAGATATGGAGCTGATATCTACAGAACGATAAAATCGCAGATATTATAATTGTGTAATGACCAAACGATATATGTCGCCTTATCAAGGTAAATCAGTGCTGCGTGCCTGATCTTGATTGATCGGGTGTGGCGTGATGACTGATTTTTCGAACGGGCTGGGGGGTCAGGCTGTGTATATCGTTGTTGACGAAAGGCAACTTGTCACATCCGGCTATGTGGCAAGCTTCGGACGCGAGGGCGTGCCGTCCATGGGCTTCTACTCGGGCGAGTTCCGGGAATGGCTGGAGACGGCATCGACCGTGGATCTCAATGCGGTGCAGGGGTTCGTGCTCGGCGACTTTGCCGACCGCTCGAGCTATCCCGAGCTCATCCGCAACCACAGCCGTGCGCCGATCATCGCGTTGAGCGAGACGCGCTCGCTGGAACAGACGCTCGAGCTCTTTACCGCCGGGATCGACGACGTGGTTCGCAAGCCGGTCCACGTAAAGGAAATCCTGGCGAGGGCAGAGGCCGTGTGGCGGCGCGTGAACAGCGCCGAAGAGAAGACCACGATTGGCCGGCTCAAGGTCTTTTACGACGGCCGCGATCCGGAGATCGACGGCGAGGCGGTGACGTTGCCTCGCCGCGAACGTCACATCCTGCAATATCTGGTGCGCGCACGCGGCCGGCGCGTCAGCAAGATGCAGCTGTTCAACGCCATTTACGGTCTTTACAACGAGGCGGTGGAAGAGAGCGTGGTCGAAGGCCACGTCAGCAAGCTGCGCAAGAAGCTGCGCGAGCGGCTCGGCTACGACCCGATCGAGGCCAAGCGCTATATGGGCTACATGTTCGTCGACCGCGGCTGAGCTGCCGCACGCCCTTATCCCCTTGAAGGCGCTTCCTCGCCGGCCGGCGAGGAAGCGCTTCTATTTTTGGCGTGCACGCATGGCAACAAACCGGTAATATTTGCAAGCTAAGGTGGAAAACATAGCGGATTGAGGCGGTCCTAGCTTGCGCCTCAAAGGCATGATGCCGCTCCGCTATGCCGGTTCAAATCCGGCATGTCCCTTTCAAACAATCCACATCTCAATGTGAAGGGACGAAAGCATGTCCAGCTTGCTGACCAATGCCTCGGCGATGACTGCTCTGCAGACGCTGACGGCCACCAACAAGAACATGACCGCGACGCAGACTCGCATCTCGACGGGCATGCGCGTGTCGACGGCGTCGGACAACGCCGCCTACTGGTCGATCGCCACCACCATGAAGTCCGACAACGCCGCCCTCTCGGCGGTGAAGGACGCCATCGGTCTCGGCGCCGCGACCATCGATACGATGTACACCGCGCTCGACACGACGAAGGAAATCGTCACCGAGATCAAGAAGAAGCTCGTCGCTGCCCGTGACGCCGGCGTCGACCGCGCCAAGGTGCAGACCGAGATCACCGACCTGCAGAACCAGCTCAAGAGCTCGGCCTCGTCGGCGGTGTTCAACGGCGAGAACTGGCTCGACGTCGACTCGAGCGCGACCGCCTACAACGCGACCCGCGCCGTCGTCGCCTCGTTCTCGCGGGCCGGCGGTGCCGTTTCGATCGACAAGATCGACATCGACATTTCCAAGATGCACCTGTTCGATGCGAACGGTCAGGTCGGCCTCTACGACGAGGCACTTGAGGATGATACCGGCACTGCCTACACGTTCACTGCCGTGACCCAGCGTACGGGCACTGCCGGCGCGAAGATTTCGGTCTTCACCTTCGACATCAGTGGCGTGACGAACGCTGCTGCGGACCTCACGGAGCTTGAGAACGTCACGAAGGGCGTCGATGCAGTCCTCAACCAGCTGACGGACTCGGCCTCCTACCTCGGCTCCGTCAAGAAGCGCGTGGACATCCAGAACGACTTCGTCACTGCGCTGTCGGATGCTGTGACGCGCGGCATCGGCCAGCTGGTCGACGCCAACATGGAAGAGGAATCCACCAAGCTGCAGGCGCTGCAGGTGCAGCAGCAGCTCGGCATCCAGGCCCTCTCCATCGCCAACTCCTCGACGCAGAACATCCTGTCGCTCTTCCGCTAAGACGACGGTAAGCTGCACCGTGAAGGGGTCGCGCTTCGCAAGAAGCGCGGCCTTTGTCTATGAGGATGCTTCCATAAGTATCCGCCACGGCTGCGCGGCGGTTCGATTGACGGATGCTGGAGCGGGGGTTGCGAAGCGCAGCATTTCCCATCCTCGTGCCCGTGCTTGTCGCGGGCATCTACGCCTGGAACTTCGAGCAGCGTTGGAGGCGTGGATGGCCGGGACAAGCCCGGCCAAGACGAATAGGCAGGGTGTGCTGCACTCCCAGCCAAGATACCTGAACGGCGGTTCCCGGCGTCATGCCCGCGCTCGTCGCGGGCATCCACGTCTTGAACCGTCGGGCAACGTTGGGGGGCGTGGATGGCCGGGACAAGCCCGGCCATGACGACATATAGCTGGCTCAGTGCTGTCATAGGCTGGATGTTTGTATGTAGGGTGGCAGGGATGATCGGCTCCCTGTGTCCTGCAGTGCCGGCACCCGCCACCACGCAAGCCCCGCACAAGCTTGCCCTTCTAATCTCGGCTCACCTATAGCGGATTGAGGCTGCGCTGTGCCGCGGCGCCCCTCAAAGGCATGATGCCGCTCCGCTATGCCGGTGCGAGCCCGGCATGTCCCTTTCAAACAATCCACATCTCAATGTGAAGGGACGAAAGCCATGTCCAGCTTGCTGACCAATGCCTCGGCGATGACTGCTCTGCAGACGCTGACGGCCACCAACAAGAATCTCTCGTCGGTCCAGAATCGCATCTCGACGGGCATGCGCGTGTCGACGGCGTCGGACAACGCCGCCTACTGGTCGATCGCCACCACCATGAAGTCCGACAACGCCGCCCTCTCGGCGGTGAAGGACGCCATCGGTCTCGGCGCCGCGACCATCGATACGATGTACACGGCGCTCGACACGACGAAGGAAATCGTCACCGAGATCAAGAAGAAGCTCGTCGCTGCCCGTGACGCCGGCGTCGACCGCGCCAAGGTGCAGACCGAGATCACCGACCTGCAGAACCAGCTCAAGGCCTCTGCCTCGTCGGCGGTGTTCAACGGCGAGAACTGGCTCGACGTCGACTCGAGCGCGACCGCCTACAACGCGACCCGCGCCGTCGTCGCCTCGTTCTCGCGGGCCGGCGGTGCCGTGACGATCGACAAGATCGACATCGACATTTCCAAGATGCACCTGTTCGATGCGAACGGTCAGGTCGGCCTCTACGACGAGGCGCTTGAGGATGATACCGGCACTGCCTACACGTTCACTGCCGTGACCCAGCGTACGGGCACTGCCGGCGCGAAGATTTCGGTCTTCACCTTCGACATCAGTGGCGTGACGAACGCTGCTGCGGACCTCACGGAGCTTGAGAACGTCACGAAGGGCGTCGATGCAGTCCTCAACCAGCTGACGGACTCGGCCTCCTACCTCGGCTCCATCAAGAAGCGCGTGGATATCCAGAACGACTTCGTCACTGCGCTGTCGGACGCCATCACGCGCGGTGTCGGCCAGCTGGTCGACGCCAACATGGAAGAGGAATCCACCAAGCTGCAGGCGCTGCAGGTGCAGCAGCAACTCGGCATCCAGGCCCTCTCCATCGCGAACTCCTCCATGCAGAACGTCCTGTCGCTCTTCCGCGGCTAATACTGACGCTTTGCCGAATGCGAAAGGCCGCGCCCGCCGGGCGCGGCCTTTTTCTTTGCAACCTCCGGACAAGGTTCGCGCGGGAGACTGCGGCACCACAACGCGACGTTGTGCGCCGAGGTATTGCGGCGGGATGCGCGGCATTGGTCTCTCGCCCAAAACCGCAGCGGTCCGCATCGCAAGGGCGACAAGAGCATTTTTGGCAGGAGCAAGAAGCAGTTCATGACCTCTCGTGCACAGGCCGAACAGCTCTGGGCCAACATCCGGGACCTGGGGACGCGGCGTCTGATCGCGCTCGGCTTCATCGGCCTTGCCGTCTTCCTCGTCGTCGGGCTCGGCGCCTATTACCTCAGCCGCCCGCAACAGGAGCCGCTCTACACCGGCCTGACACGCGAGGACGTGTCGCGCATGGGCGCCGTTCTCAAGGATGCCGGCATCCCGTTCGACGTGAGTGCCGACGGCACGTCGGTGCTGGTCAACTATGGCAACACGGCCCGCGCGCGCATGCTGCTCGCCGAGAAGGGCCTGCCGCAAAGCGCCAATTCCGGCTATGAGCTTTTCAATGATCTCGGTTCGCTCGGCCTCACCTCCTTCATGCAGGAGGTAACGCGCGTGCGCGCGCTTGAGGGGGAACTCGCACGCACCATCCAGACGATGAGCGGCATCAAGGCCGCGCGCGTGCACATCGTGCTGCCGGACCGCGGCTCCTTCCGGCGCGAGGAGCAGCCGGCCTCCGCCTCCGTCGTCATCCGTACGGAGACGGCCGACAGCGTCACGCCCGCGCGCGCCATCCGCCACCTCGTCGCAGCCGCCATTCCGGGCATGAGCATCGACAAGGTGACGGTGCTCAACACCGACGGCACGCTGGTGCTCGCCGGCGACGACGCAGCGAGCGCCGCAACCGGGCGGATGGCCAATCTCGAGCGCACCGTGAGCCTCGAGATCCAGGATAACATCCGCAAGACGCTCGTTCCCTATCTCGGCCTCAGCAATTTCGAGGTCAGCGTCGCCGCGCGTCTCAACACCGACCGCACGCGCACGAATGAGACGATCTACGACCCCGAGTCGCGGGTGGAGCGCTCGATCCGCACCATCCGCGAGACCGAGGTCTCGCAGAACAGCAACAACCAGAACCCGACGACCGTGCAGCAGAACCTGCCCAACGAGCAGGTGCAGGCCAACGGCGGCGAGGTGTCGAGCGAGGACAACCAGCGGCGCGAGGAAGTCACGAACTACGAGATCTCCAGCAAGACGGTGGAGACCGTGCGGGACGGCTACCGCGTCGAACGGCTGTCGATCGCAGTGCTCGTCAATCGCGAGCGCCTCGCGTCGCTGGCCGGCGAGGGCGCAACCGATGCGGCGATCGCGCAGCAGATCCGGGAGATCGAACAATTGGTCGCATCGGCGGCGGGAGCGATCACGGACCGCGGCGATCAGGTCAAGGTGTCCTCCGTCAGCTTCGTCGCCGATTCGCGCAATCTGGAGCCTGTCCCGCCGATCGGCATCGGCGAACTCCTGGTGCGCCAGTCCGGCAACTTCATCAATGCCGCGACCATCCTTGTCGTCGCCCTGCTCGTCATCTGGTTCGGTCTGAAGCCGGCCGTCGCCGCCATCCTCGCCCGTCCGCCAGCCGAGGAGACGCAAGTCGCTGCGGCGACCGGCGAGCCCGCCCTGCCACCCGGGACGGAGGTGCCGCAGATCGCCGGTCCGGCTGAAGGAGCCAATCTCATCGAGGAGCTCACCATACGCATGAACCAGTCGCCGCAGCGCCGGCTGGAGCAGATGGTCGAATTCAGTGAGGAACAGGCGGCGGCCATCCTCAAGCAATGGCTGTATCAGGAGGATGCCGCCTGATGCCGCGACCGCCGCTGGTCAGCTTTCTCATCGATTTCGACGCGGAGGAGCGCCGGCTGCCACAGCCGGCGCCCCGGCGCGCCGGGCCACCGCCCTTCGTGCAACCGCCGACACGTGATACCGAGATCATGATCGCCCAGGCGCTCGACAAGGGGCGCAACGAAGGCTGGGCCGCCGCCGAAGCTGCCTGGGAGGACAAGCTGCGCGTGGAGCGCGAGCAGTTTCAGGAGCAGTTGGCGGCGGCGCGGGCCGAATGGGCGCGTACGGAAGGCGAGGCCCTTGCCGGGGCGATGCACACTGCCTTCGATTCCATGCAGTCGCGCTTGTCGGCCGCGCTGGCGCGGACGCTGACGCCATTCCTGGAGCAGGCCCAGCGCCAGCGCTCGCTGGCGGCGCTTGCCGATGCCGTGCGCACCCTGGCAGAGACGACACGGCACGAGCTGATCGAGATCAGTGCGTCGGACGACCTCGCCGCCGCACTCGCCAGCCATCTGGGCGATCTGGCGGCCTCCGTGCGCTTTGTGCCCGGCGCCGGGCCGGACGTGCGTGTCGTCGCCGACGACACGGTCATCGAAACGCGGCTCGCCGGCTGGGCGGCCGAGCTCGCGGCAGCCGTTGGGCAGGACGCGTCATGAACGACAAGACCCCTTCCGAAATCATCCTCGTCCGGCGCCAACTGGATGAAGAGGAAGCCCACCACGGCGGCGTGTGGAAGATTGCCCATGCCGATTTCATGACGGCGATGATGGCGTTCTTCCTGGTCATGTGGCTGATCAACGTGACCGATCAGACGACCCGCAGCGAGGTCGCGAAATATTTCAACCCGCTCAAGCTCGCCGACAGTGTCACGGACCGCAAGGGTCTGCGCGACCCGACCGTGGGTCACCCGTCCGGAGAGCCGGACAACCAGGGCCAGCCGCTCAACGTACAGCCCGGTCAGGGGCCGGGGGCAAGCACCGACGACGGCCGCCAGCCCCGGGAGCAGGGACCGGGCGCCGGGGAAGGCGTTGCCAGCCGCAGTGCGCAGGCGCCCCAGGCCCGGTACAAGGACAGCGCCCTCTTCCAGGATCCTTACGCCATCCTGGCGCAACTCGCCTCCGAAACAGCCGCAACAAACGATCCGAAGCCGGTCCCGACGAGTGTTGACCTCGTCATGGGCGAGACGGCGGACATTGGCATCACCGGTGGCGAGGCCCACCGCGATCCGTTCGATCCGACCTACTGGCGCACGGTACCGCTTCGGCCTGCGCGCGAGGAAACCCCCGGCGAGCCGCGCACCGTGAACGAGGCGCCGAAGGGGGTCAAACCGGACGCATTGGCGCGCGATGCGGCGGGCGTCCCGGCCGCGACGAGCGAGAGCGCGGCCGGTGAAAAGGCTGCTGCGGTTGCCGAGACCGGCGACGAACTGGCGGCCCTTCGGCAGGAGTTGCAGGCGGCCTTCTCCGGCGAGGGGGCGGCCGTGCCCCATCTCCAGATCGAGAAGTCGGGCGAGGGCACGCTGATCAGCCTCACCGACGAGGCCAATTTCAGCATGTTCGCCATCGGCTCGGCCGAGCCGCAGCCGCAGGTGGTCCGCATCATGCAGCGCATCGCCGAGACGCTGTCGAAGCGTCCGGGCAAGGTCGTCGTGCGCGGGCATACCGATGGCCGCCCCTTCCGCTCGGCGGATTACGACAACTGGCGCCTGTCGACGGCGCGCGCGCACATGGCCGTCTACATGCTGGTGCGTGGCGGGTTGTCGGACAGCCGGGTCGAGCGGGTGGAGGGCCATGCGGACCGGCTGCTGAAGGTTCCCGATGATCCGAATGCGGCGGAGAACCGGCGCATCGAGATTCTCCTCAAGGAGGAGAGCCCGTGAGGGCGCTGGCCGCCGCCGTTCTTGCCGGCTTCATTGCGCTCGCAGGGGCCGCGCCGGCCGCTGGGGAGGAGATGGAGGCCCAGCCATACGAGCTGGTGCGGACGCTGCAGCGCATGCAGGATCAGATCGCGGCGGGCTCGACGGCGGCCCATACCGGCCAGCGTGCCCTGCTCAAGCTGATCGAGGAGCGTTTCATGGCGGCGCCGGCGACGGTATGGCAGGAGCCGCGGAACGCGCGGGCTGCCGTCGTCTACCTGCTCAGCGGTGGACAACCAAGTGTCATCCGCCACCTCCTCGGCTTCGAGCAGAGGCCCAATGTGGACGAACGGCTGCTTCTCGGTGCGCTTGCCTATGTCGAGGGACGGGAGGACGAGGCACGCAACCTGCTCCAGCCGGTGGCGCCACGCGGCCTGGCACCGGGTCTCGGCGGGCAGATCGCCCTTGTCAAGGCGGCCCTCATGGTGCGTGACAAGCCGTCCGAGGCCATGGAAATGCTGGCCGTTGCCCGCCTGCTGATGCCGGGAACCCTGGTGGAGGAGGCGGCCCTGCGCCGCGAAATCTTTGTTGCCAGCCAGCTCGGTGACCTCGATCGTTTCGAGATGCTGGCGGAGCGCTACATGCGCCGCTATCGGCATTCCGTCTATGCCGGCAATTTCCAGCAGCGTTTCGCCGCCGCTCTGACGCGTCTCGATTTCACGAAGGATCGGGACCGGTTCGGCCGCCTCGATGGCATGCTCTCGGGTCTCGACCCGGCCACCCGGCGCGATCTCTATCTGCTCGTCTCGCGCGCCTCAGTTTACGAAGGGCGCATCGAGGCGGCCATCCATACGGCCCGGCAGGCACTGGCCCTTTCTCGTCCGGGTGAGGAAACGGCTGAACGTGCACGCCTCTATCAGGCTGCAGCCAAGATCGTGACCGAAAACGGCTATGACGAAGCGCGCGCGGAGTTGCGCCGCATCGATCGCACGCGCCTGTCGGCGGCGGATCTCGAACTGCTCGACATTGCGCAAGGGCTCGCAAGGCATATTCGCCAATGGCCGGCTGCCCTGCCGGAAACGGGCGAGATCGACGAGCCGATCGCGCCGGAGCCGAAGCAGAAGGAGGAACCGAAGCCGAAGGCCGGACAGGTGCGCCCTGGCGCGAAGCCTGCGGCGACGGCTGGCGCTGAGGCACCCCGTCCGACGCCGGCCAACCGGCCCCCCTCCGCTCGGGCACCGCAACGCGCGGCATCGCCGCCCGCCGATCCCCAGCAGCCGCTGCAGGCGGGGACGCCGGCCGCCAGTCCGGCTCGGCCGACGCCCGTTGCAACATCCGTCGTACAGCAGCCGACGCCAACGATCACGCGGGCGCAGGAACTCATCGGAGCGGTGGATGCCCTGCTCGAAGGGGCGAAGGGAGACAAAGAATGACGATGCTCGATCCGTCCTTCCTGCGCATGCCGGCCCAGCGCGATGTGGCGGCCGACAGTGGCGCGAGGGGCGAGGCTTACGACAAGCAGGGGGGGGATGCCTTCAGGACCCTCCTCGAGAAGGTACAGGGCGCGGGAGCGCGCGGCGCCGCAGCCCAGGCGGAGGACCGGGCCGACGCCATGCCCGCACGATCGCTGCGGGCGCTGGTCGAGCGGCTCGGCGAAGCGGCAGGCGCGGGGGAAGAAGCCGGGCCCCTCGATCCTCGCTCCGCCGAGGGTGAGGGTGCTGAAGCGCTGCCGGACAACGCGGAAGGAAAGGCGGGCGGTGGTGTGGAGGGCGGCGTTCGCCACACGCGGACAAGCGGGGCCGAAGGGCTGAGCCTGCCGGTGTCGGACCGACCAGGGCCGAAACAGGCCGCCGCCGAGCCGGACGGCGCGGCATTGCAGGAGGCGGAGGTCGACAAGCGTCCTGCAGCCGCCCAGCGGCTGACCGATACGAAGCAGGGCTTCGGCGTCGACATTGCGCCGCAGCCGAAGGAGCGCCCCTTGCCGAAGATGACGGTGGCCGGGCGCGAGACGCATTTCGAGCCGGTCGGCATGGTGAAGCCGCAGACCGGAGAGGGCGAGCCGGTCGAGGAGGCGCTGCCGCGGGTGAAGGGACGCATCGAGAGCGCGCCGCCTGTCGCGCTGCGCGAAGGCCGGCGCCAGGCCATTCCGGCGGCCGAAACAGCTGCACTGCGTGCCCCGAAGGTCGCGGTACAGAACGCAGGAAACGGGCAGGGGGAGGGGCTGCCGGCCCCGACGCTGCAGCGGCTCGGCGAGCGGCTCGCCGGGGAAATGCGCAGCCTGGCGTCCGGCAATGCGCAATCCGGCGCGGCGACGATGGCCGCGCATCAGGCGCAGACGGGACAGCACGCAGGTGGGCCGGTCCGGATCCTGCATATCCAGCTGCATCCGGCCGATCTCGGCAGCGTGAGCGTGCGTCTGCGGCTCGTCGGCGATGGCATCGAGGTGCACATGCGCGCCAGCGATGCGCGCACCGTGCAGATGCTGCAGAACGACAGCGAGGCGCTCACCGGCGTTCTGCGCGCGGCCGGATACCGGCCCGAAGTGGTAACGCTCCAGATAAGCTCGGCCGATGCCGGTTCCGGCCAGTTGCAGCAGGGCGGCGGTCAGCAGACTGCTGGCCAGCAGGCGTTCCAGGGCGAGACTTGGGGGGGCGGCCGTGGCGCCTCGTCGTCGCGGGGCGAGGAACAGGCCCAGGGATCCCGGCGTGAGGGAGGGGGCGATGGCCATGCGGGCCGGGTTTCTGATCGCGATAGCAGCAGCGGCATCTATCTCTAACGCGGGCGCTTCCGCCAGTGGCGGCTCCGTCTGCGAGGGCGAGATCACCCGGGCCGCCGCCAAGTACGGCGTACCAGTCGGTGTACTCTATGCCGTCGGCCTGACGGAGACGGGCCGGCGCGGCTCCATGCAGCCCTATGCCATGAACATCCACGGCACGGCCTATTTTGCGCCAGATGCACAGGCGGCCGTGCGCCGCTTCCACGAGGCGCGTCGCGACGGCATCAAGCTGATCGACCTTGGCTGCATGCAGATCAACCACCACTACCACAGCGACCGCTTTCCCTCGCTCGAGAGCATGCTCGATCCGCGCCGCAACGTCGAATATGCCGCCCGCTTTCTCAAGGAGTTGAAGGAGCGCGAGGGAACCTGGACGATGGCCGTGGCGCGCTATCACGCGGGGCCGAACAATGATGCAGCGCAGAAGCGCTACGTCTGCCGTGTCATTGCCAACCTCGTCGCTGTCGGTTTCGGCGCCTGGACGCCCAACGCGCGCAGTTTCTGCGGCTGAGCCACGGGGAAAGGTCCCGGACAGCTTCGTGCAAGGTTAACAACCTATAAACGCCTCGGCATTCGACAGCAGGAGGCGTTCTGTTGGACCCCGTCTATCTCTTCAAGGTCGCGGCCCGCCAGGCCGACTGGCTTTCGGTCCGGCAGTCGACGGTCTCGGGCAACATCTCCAACGTCAATACGCCGGGCTACAAGGCGCGGGACGTCCTGCCCTTCGAGGAGGTCATGGACAAGACGCGCCTGACGCTCGCCGCCACCAACGCGCGGCATATCAGCATCGACGAGGCGGGCGCCAGGACGACGAAGGTCGGCAAGGGCGACAGCTGGGAGATCGTCCATTCGGGCAACAGCGTCAGCGTCGAGCAGGAAATGCTCAAGGCCTCCGAGATCAACCGCGACTACTCGTTGAATACGAATATCGTGCGGTCTTTCCACCGCATGTACCTGATGAGCGTGAAGGGATCCTGATGATCGACCCGCTACAGGCTTCCGCCCGTCTTTCCGCTGCGGGGCTCGAGGCCCAGTCGGTGCGTCTGCGCATCGTCTCCGAGAACATCGCCAACGCCCAGTCGACCGGCTCGACCGCCGGGGCCGAGCCGTATACGCGAAAGACCGTCACCTTCAAGGGTGAACTCGACCGCGCTCTCGGTGCCGCGACCGTCAAGGTCGACCGCATCGGCAAGGACAAGGCGCCCTTCCGTGTCGAATACGAGCCGGGCAACCCTGCTGCCGATGCGGATGGCTACGTCAAATATCCCAACGTCAACATGCTGATCGAAATGGCCGACATGCGCGAGGCCAATCGCTCGTACGAGGCGAACCTGCAGATGATCAAGCAGGCGCGCTCGATGATCTCCATGACGATCGACCTGCTGAGAAGCTCCTCATGATTGACCAGATCTCGTCCCTGACGTCGAACCTCGGCGGCTTGCAGTCGATCTCCCAGGCACGGCTCTCGGCGATGCAGGCGGTGAACGCCGCCGCCACCGTGCGCCAGACCACGAATTTCAGCGAAATTCTGGCGCAAGTCGCGGGCCAGGCGGTGGAGACCATGCGCACCGGGGAGGCAACGGCTCTCTCCGGCATCCAGGGGCAGGCCTCAGTCCAGCAGGTCGTGCAGGCCGTGATGTCGGCCGAACAGACGCTGCAGACGGCCATCGCGATCCGCGACAAGGTCGTTTCGGCGTACCAGGAAATCAGCCGGATGGCGATCTGAGGAGGATCCGATGAGAGCACTCGCCATCGCGGCGACGGGCATGAACGCCCAGCAGACCAATGTTGAGGTCATCGCCAACAACATCGCCAACATCAACACCACGGCCTACAAGCGGGCGCGTGCCGAGTTCGCTGACCTGCTCTATCAAGTTGAGCGGATGCAGGGCATTCCGAACGTCGCCGATACGGCGCCGATCCCGGAAGGGGCAACGCTCGGCCTCGGCGTGCGGGCGGCGGCCATCCGCTACGTGCACCGGCAGGGGCCGCTGACCCAGACGACGAACGAGCTCGATCTTGCCATCAACGGCCGCGGCTGGTTCCAGGTCACGGGGCCGGATGGCGAGCTCCTCTATACGCGCGCGGGCTCCTTCAACAAGAATGCCGACAGACAGCTCGTGACCATCGAGGGCTATCTCGTCCAGCCGAACATCGTGGTGCCGGAAAACACCATCGAGATCTCGGTCAATGCCACCGGCCAGGTCTTCGCAAAGGTGGCGGGCGAGGCAGCGCCGCAGGAACTCGGCCAGCTCGTCATGGCGAATTTCGCCAATGATGCCGGACTCGAACCTCTCGGCGACAACCTCTACCGCGAGACGACCGCTTCTGGAGAGGCCGTCCTCGGCGTGGCCGGCGACCCTGGCTACGGCAAGATCCTGCAAGGCTATCTAGAATCCTCGAACGTGGATCCGGTCAAGGAGATCACAGAACTCATCAGCGCCCAGCGCGCCTACGAGATGAACTCGAAGGTCATCCAGGCTGCGGACGAGATGGCGGCCACCGTCTCCAAGGGCATCCGTTGATCGGACTGGTGATCGCCATGGCAACCGGCACAGCATCGCGCATGTCCGGCATGATCCGGCCCCTGGCCGGCCTCATTGCCATGTTGGCGGCGCTCACGCCGACGCTTGTGCGCGCTGACATGCTGCCGGTCCCGGCGATGACCATCCGGCCCGGCGATGTCATCACGGAGAGCATGCTGACCGAACGAGCCTTCCCGCCCGGCTACACGGCCCGCTTCGCCAGCGTCGTGGACGCTGGGCAGGTGATCGGCAAGAGCGCGCGGCGCATGCTGCTTCCGGGCAACCCGATCCCCTACAACGCGGTGAGCGAGCCCGAAATCGTGAAGCGCGGCGTTGCCGCACGGCTCGTCTTCGAGGCGGACGGGCTCATCATCACGGCGCTCGCGACGCCCCTGCAGTCGGCGGGCGCGGGAGAGCATATCCGCGTGCGCAATGTTGACAGTGGGCTCATCGTCTCGGGCGTCGTGCAGCCGGATGGATCGATCCGGGTGGGCGTCCCATGATGCGGCCCATGTTTGCCATCGCCACCTGCGTCATCGGCGCATTATTGCTCGGCGGGCCCGCGGCGGCTGCAACGCGCATCAAGGATATTGCCAGCATCCAGGGCGTGCGCGACAACCAGCTCATCGGCTACGGCCTCGTCACCGGCCTGTCCGGGACAGGCGACACGCTGCGCAACTCGCCCTTCACCGAGCAGTCGCTACAGTCGATGCTCGACTACATGGGCGTGAACGTGCGTGGCAGCAACCTGCGCACGCGCAATGTCGCCGCGGTGATGGTGACGGCCAACATCCCGGCCTTCGCCGGTGTCGGCTCGCGTATCGACGTCACCGTGTCCTCCATGGGCGACGCGACATCGCTGCGGGGTGGGACGCTGCTCGTGACGCCGCTGACGGGCGGCGACGCCCAGGTCTATGCCGTGGCGCAGGGGCCGATCGCCGTGTCCGGCTTCTCGGCTCAGGGCGAGGCGGAGACGTTGACCCAAGGCGTACCGACGGCCGGCCGCATCCCGAACGGCGCGCTCGTCGAGCGCACGGTGCCCGGCGGGCTGCGCGACATCGGGCGGCTCGTCCTGCAACTGCACAACCCGGACTTCAGGACGGCGGCAAGCATCGCTGATGCCATCAACGCCTATTCCATGCGCCGCTTTGGCCGGCGCGTCGCAGGGGAGCGCGATTTCCGCAGTGTGGTCCTGGAGCGGCCAGCGAACGTCAATCCGGCCCGTTTCATCGCTGAGATAGGCGAACTGAGGGTGGCGCCGGACACACCGGCGCGCGTGGTTATCGACCAGCGCACCGGTACTGTCGTCATCGGCGCCGACGTGCAGATATCGACCGTTGCCGTGACCCACGGCAACCTGACGGTCCGGGTCACGGAAACGCCGATGGTCTCGCAGCCAGAGCCGTTCTCGGAGGGTCAGACCGTCGTCGTGCCGCGCACGGAGGTGCAGGCGCGCGAGCAGACGGGCCGCGTCGGCATCATCGAGGGCTCCAACCTGCAGACGCTCGTGCGCGGTCTCAACCAGGTCGGCCTGAAGCCGAGCGACATCATCTCCATCCTGCAGGCCATCAAGACGTCCGGCGCCCTGCAGGCCGACCTCGTCGTGCAGTGAGACCCTCGTGAAGTGCGGCGGAAGGACAGGCGGACAGTGGATGCGGGAAGACACGCTCGACCCGCGCGACGGGAGGAAAGGTCGCTGATCATGCGCATGTTTGCCACGATCACCGTTGCGGGTGCGATTGCCGGGCTCGGCTACGGGGCCGCGGCCCAGGATGCGGTGCAGACGGCGCGCGCCCAGGCGGAGGCGGCCCGCACCAATCCCTATTGCGCCAATGTGGCCGACGCAGCGGCAGACGCGCGCTTCGCCTGGCAGATGCAGACACTCTCCTCGCTCGAGAAGGACATCGAGCAGCGCATCGTTCAGCTGGAGAAGAAGCGGGCCGAATACGAGGAGTGGCTGCGCCGGCGCAACGAGTTCCTGAAACAGGCGGACGAGGGGCTCGTCGCCATCTTCAGTCGCATGCGGCCCGATGCCGCGGCCCAGCAACTCGCCAGTCTCAAGGACGAGAAGGCCGCCGCCATCATCGCCAGGCTCAACCCGCGCATCTCCAGCGCCATCCTGAACGAGATGGAGCCGGGGCGCGCCGCCCAGCTCACGGGCACGCTCATCGACAGTGCCCCGCGTGAGCGAGCGGCGGAGAAATCGTGATGAAGACGACCCTTTGCGGCACTTTCGCCGTTCTCCTCGCGCTGTTCTCCGGCGGCTGCGCCGTCAAGGTGGACGAGATCGGGCGCGAGCCCAACATGACGCCGGTAGGCTACGGCCTCAATGTGCAGCGTGAGCCGCTGCCCACGACCGCCTATGCCGCCTACAAGCGGCCGGGCAGCTATCATTCGCTGTGGTCTGATCGCACGCGCGACCTTTTTGCCGATCCGCGCGCGCGTCAGGTCGGCGATGTCATCACCGTCACCATCCTGATGGACGACAAGGCGCAGTTCGACAACGAGAGCGATCGCTCGCGCAATTCGAACGTCAACTTTGGCCTCGACCTCGGTTACGGCAACAGCACCACGAGCGACTCGATCTTCGGCAACCTCGCCATCAATTCGCGCTCGAACACCAAGGGCAAGGGGCAGATCGACCGTTCCGAGAAGCTGCGGCTCACGGTGGCTGCCGTCGTGACGGAGGTACTGCCGAACGGCAACCTCCTCATCAGCGGCTCACAGGAGGTTCGTGTCAACTACGAACTGCGCGTCCTCAACATCGCCGGCATCGTGCGGCCGTCCGACATCTCGCGCCACAACACCATCGCCTACGACAAGATCGCCGAGGCGCGGGTTTCCTACGGCGGGCGTGGGCGCAGCATGGAGGTGCAGCAGCCGGCGCTGGGACAGCAGATCTACGATCTCATCGTGCCGTTCTGACGCGGCGGGCAGGCGAGAGGCAGGCACATGGCGCGGGCGCCGTTATTGAAGAAGCGGAAGAAGGAGGCAGGCGGCGGCGAGCGCTGGCTACCTGCGCTTGTCATGCTGACGCTGATCGCGCTCGGTGTCGGCAGCTTGTCGGGCATTCACCTCGCCAATACCGTCAAGCGCCTCGCCAACGCGGAGAAGGAGGCGGCGCAGGGTACACCGCGTCCGCTCAAATATTCCGGCAACACCGTCATCAAAACGCTCGAGCCGGTGGTGGCGAACCTCTCCGAGCCGGCCGACGTGTGGGTGCGCCTCGAGACCTCGATCATCTTCGACAACGGCACCATCGAGAATCCGGACGTCATGGGCGGCGAGATCCGCCAGGACATGATGGCTTATGTGAAGACGTTGACGCTGGCCCAGATCGAGGGGCCGAGCGGTCTGCAGCACCTGCGCGAGGATCTCAACGAGCGGGCCCGCGTGCGCGCCGACGGTCGCGTGCGCGAGCTGCTGATCGAGACGCTGATCGTGCAGTGAAGGGTGACCGGTCATGAAGTTGCGTAGCCGACCGTTCCTCGCTGCAGGGCTCGCCCTGCCTGTCGTCGCCCTGATGGCGGGCGCCGCCTTCGCCCAGGCCAACAACCAGCTGCCGGACCTCGGCCAGCTCCTGCCGGGCGGCGAGGGCGCGATGACGGGCCGCATCGTGCAGATGATCGTGCTGCTTACGGTGCTGTCGCTGGCGCCGGGGCTGCTCATCATGGTGACGAGCTTCACCCGCTTCGTCATCGCGCTGTCGTTCCTGCGCTCGGGCCTCGGGCTCCAGAGCACGCCGGCGAACATCGTGATGATCTCGCTCGCGCTGTTCATGACCTTCTACGTCATGGCGCCGACCTTCGACAAAGCCTGGGAAGAAGGCCTCAAGCCGCTGACGGAGAACCGGATCTCGCACGAGGAGGCGTACCAGAAGGTCACGACGCCGTTCCGCGAGTTCATGCTGCGCCATGTGCGCGAGAAGGACCTGCAGCTCTTCGACGACCTCTCCGCCGGTTCCTTCGCGCCGCGCGCCGAAGGCGAGGCGATCGACCTGCGCATCATCATTCCGGCCTTCATGATCTCGGAGCTGCGCCGCGGCTTCGAGATGGGCTTTCTCATCCTCCTGCCCTTTCTCGTCATCGACATGATCGTGGCGACACTCGTCATGTCCATGGGCATGATGATGATGCCGCCAACGGTGATCGCCTTGCCGTTCAAGGTGCTGTTCTTCATCCTCATCGACGGCTGGAACATGCTTGTCGGCGGACTGGTGCGATCGTTCTTCTGAGGACTCGTCGCTCGCCGATAGTTGATCGGCCGGTCGTTGACCGGACGTAGCGCCCTCCCTACCGTTTGCGTCCGCTTGCATCCGCCGCAAGGGAGCGCACCATGGGCTCGCAGCGCACTGCAGGACAATTCGCGCGCGTAATCGTGGCGCGCCTCTTCGTCGCATCGATGTTCGTGCTGCCGGTGCTGGCCGGCGCCGCGGCCCATCACGGCTGGTCATGGGCGGATGCAGACCAGATCGAGCTCAAGGGCACGATTCGCGACATCTATATCGGTCCCCCGCATCCGACCCTCGACATCGAGACCGCCTCCGATGGCGTATGGCGCGTCGAGCTCGGCAATCCGCGCCAGACGGAGCGGGCGGGCTTCGTCGAAAGCTCGGCCAAGGTCGGCGATGAGATCGTCGCCATCGGCAACCGCTCGCAGGATGCGGGCGAGAAACGGATGAAGGCCGTGCGCATCACTGTTGGCGGCAAGACCTACGACATTTATCCTGAACGCATCAGGACCAATTGAGCGGGTTCTTCAGCGAGGCGCTCCAGGCACTCGCCGCCTGGCCGGGCGCGGCGCTGCTGCGGCGCTCGAGCCTTGCCTATCTCCTTCTCAACGCGGCGCATATTGCCTCGATTGGACTCATCGTCGGCGCCATCGTGCCGCTCGATCTGCGGCTCGTCGGCCTCTTCCGGCGCCATCCGCTCCCGGTGCTGGCGTCCTTCCTGACGCGCATCGCGGCGGTGGGCATCGTGCTCACCGTTCTGACAGGCGTGCTCCTGTTCTCGGTGCGCCCGGCCGAATATGTCGCGAACCCGGCCTTCCTCACGAAGCTCGGCCTCGTCGCCATCGGTGTCGCCAACGCGCTCCTGCTGCGCCGCCGGAATTCCTGGCAGGCGGCCACCGCGGGCGGGCCGGTTCATCCCGGCGTGCGGGCTGCGGCGGCGTTGTCGCTCGTCACCTGGATGGGTGCCATCGTCGCAGGGCGGTGGATCGGGTTTCTGTGAAGTGAGGGGAGTGAATGGTGGTGGAAATACCCGCGGCAGATAAGGCGTACTGCCCACGAATCTGGGAGGTCTCCTGAACCCCATGCAGAACCAAGTTGGATTTTAGGCCGTAGACTCATAACCGCGTAGCCAGATGCGGATGGACGCGAGCTTCACGGCGGCGAGGAAGTTTTCCGCCGTCTTGTCGAAGCGGGTGGCGATACGGCGGAAGTGTTTGATCTTGTTGAAGA
>NZ_JARKII010000012.1:0-133919 GCF_029309855.1 Chelatococcus sp. XZ-Ab1
GGCGCCGGTAACGCGGCCGCGTCTCCGAGCGCCTGCGGCTCGCGCGGATCGGCGACAGCCCAAGCGCCCCGGTCGTACTTGGCATAGGCCGGCACAGCGCCCGTCGGCTCCGTCCAGCGCCGCACGCCATAATGGCCTTGGGTCCGGTACGTCTCCCGGTCGGCCGGCAGGCAGTCGGGACGCGGGTCCGCAACCGCGAAGGCACCCTGTCCCGTCGTGCTGGCGCCGATGACGGTGCCCGCGGCCTCGCCGAACGCGGTGACGCGATACTTGCCCTTGCCGCCGAACCCGGCATCCGCGCGAGGGTCGGCGACCGCGAGGCCGCCGGCCGGACCGCCCGGGCCGGCTATGGCCGGCGACGTGCCGCCCCATGGCACGATGCGGAACACGTTGTTGAAGCGAGGGGGGCCGGGAATGCGGGGATCGGCCACAGAGTTGGGGCCTCCGCCCACGAACATCTTGCCGGTCACGACGCCGGCGGGCTCGGCCCACTGCCGAACGCCCATCTGTACCGATTTCGCGTGCCCATCGATCCTGGGGTCAGCGACGGACAGAGCCCCGGACGCGACTTGCTGCGCGCCGGTGACGCAGAACGAGGAGCCGTTCCAGTCCGTGACGCGGAGCTTCGCGCTGGAGGCGCCATCGTGCCAGTTGCCATAGCGCGGGTCGGCGACACTGTACGAGCCGTTCGTCGGGCTCGACCGCCCGGCGACCGTGCCGCTCGGCTCCTCCCATTTTCGCACGCCGAGGACGCTCGACTGGCAGTCGCCTTCGGGCGCGATCCCGTAGTCCGCGAGCGCGCCATTCTCGACCCGAAGGTGGTTGAGGCTGCGCCAGTCGCTGCCCGCCTCGACGAAGGCGAGACGCACCCACGTCTTCCACTGCAGCGACGGCATGCGATGCATCGGGCCGGCGGCGGGATCGCCCGGCAGCGGCAGCTTCTCGAGCACCTCGCCGACGCCGCGGAGCCGGCGCTTGGGCGGTTCATAGAGGAACGGCGGCACCTTCTCGCGGTGGCGCGCCACCATCAGGAAGCGCTTGCGCGACTGCCCGAGGCCGCCGAGCTCGCCGCAGTCGTGCGTCGTCTCGGCCCAGGCATAGCGGTAGGCGTCGTAGATCGCCTGGATCTGATCGAGCAGCCAGCGGCCGCGGGTGGCGATCCGCGGGACGTTCTCGAAGAGAAGGAATTCCGGCGGATCGTCCTTGTAGGCTTCCAGCAAGAGCCACACGCCGCGGAGCGTCAGGCCGTTGAGCGCCTGGTATTTCGGGCTGAGGGAAACCTTCTCGGCGAGCAGTCCGGAGAAGCCCTTGCAGGGCATCGACATGAAGACGATGTGCGGCCGCTCGTAGCCGAAGGCGCGGTGAATGTCCGCCGGCGTCGCCTCGCGCCAGCCCGGCGGCGGCTCCTTCCCGTGGAACGCGCGATACTGGTCGAGCGAGAACAGGTCGAGCAGCGTCCCTTTGCACCCAGCCATGTGCTCGAAATCGGCGAGCGCCGACGGCACGACGTCGATGCCGCCGATGTTGCGGAACTTCGCCCGCATGCTGCCGACGCGGGCACTGCCCTTGCGGAAGCCCTTGGCGCCGCCGCCGATGCTGCAGCACATATGGGCGACGCGATATTCGCGCTCGATAGTCAACGCCGTCATGGTGTAATCGTCTCGGGATTAGGAGTGGCTGCTGCCGGCGATGCTCCGCTTGCGCATGATCGCTCCTCGGCAACGTCGAAAAGGCTGATCGTCCGGCTTCGGCGCGCGCAAGCTGGGTTTAGCCAGAGCACTTCCGTCCGCTTCCGAGCGCCATCCGCGAAAGCGACGGTGGTGACACGCTCCCAGTCGCTCAGAGCGTCGTCATACAGGGGGCTCGGATAGCCGGAGAGAACGACCATCCCCTTCAGCTGACGCAGGGAGGTCAGCAGCTCGACATGTCCGACGTCATCGAGCTCATGCCGATACAGTCGGCGCTTCAGGTCGTAGGGATTGCCTGGCGAGCGCAGCTCTTGCAGGTACGGGGGATCGACGTAGTGCAGCGTCTCCGGCCCGTCATGCTGCTCCATGACGAGCCGCGCGTCGCGTCTTTCGATGGTCACGCCGCGCAAACGGTCGACAATCGTAGGCAGAACATCCGGGTAATTTCGCCAATCCGTCGCTGGGGTCGTCCCAGACCGGGAAGAGTTGCCGCGAAAGCCTGTCTGGCGATGGCCCGAGCTGTCGGTTGCATGAGCGTTCGCGCCGAACCCCATGAACGAGCGCACGACGAGGCGGCGAGCAGCCTCGACCTCATCTTGGGCAGGCTCGTAGGACCGCTCGAACTCAGCGCGGGCAAAAGGCGTCAGGGCAAGTTGCGCGCGCAGCCGGGCGGCAGAGTCCGGGGACCGCAGGACGCGGAACAAGCCCACGACTTCTTCGTCGAGATCGTTGTAGACCTCCGCATATGCACGAGGCTTCCGGAGCAGGACGCTGGCGGCCCCACCGAACGGCTCGACATAGATCCGATGCGGCGGAAAATGGCGGATAATCCACGGCGCAAGACGCCACTTACCGCCGTACCAGCGCAACGCGGGGCGAGCAGGCGATGTCACTGGTCCGCTCCGACCATTTGCGGTGCGAACTTCGACGTCTCGTTGCCCCACACGTCGAAGCCCGGGTGCTGCGTGCGCGCGAAGATCTCGACCCGCGGGCCTTCGTAGAGGCGCGCGATCTCGTCGCGGACAACGTCGGGCTTGCGGCTGTGCTCGCGCCGGCGGGCGAAGAAGAGCGAAGCGGGCTTTATGTTGCCGAGCCGCTTCGGGCGACGGCGCTTTCCGATGACGAGGAGCTCGCAATTGCCGATGACCTCGTAGCCCGTGCCCCGGGCCAGCGAATTCGGGTAGATGAACATCTCGTCTTCCGACGGCCAGAGCTTCGCCCAGACGCGCGCCGACGAGTAGCGGAAGCCGTAGGCGTCCAGCACCTCACGCATGCGGTGCAACAGCGGCACCGTGATCCACATGAGCAGGCGGCAGCCGTCTGGATGCGCCAGGTCGGACACGGGCAACGCCTTGATGTCCTCGACGCTCATCGTCGGGTAGTGGCGGCGCGGGTTTCGGCTGGGGCCCGACGAAAATTTCCACGGCGGATCGATGTAAATCGTCCGGTATCCTGCGGCACGCAGGCCGGCGAAGACGTGACCGGGCGGGAGGAGCTCGGCCATGCCTACATCCCGATGAACATCGGCGTGCGCCGCGGCTTCAGGTCGGCCGGCGTCGTGCCGTAGATGTCTGGCGGCGGCGAGTTGATGGTGATCGCGAGACGGCCGGCCTTCGCCCCGAGCCGCAGCACGTCGCCGTGGCACGGTGCGTCAACGGAGCACCAGCAGGCGATTTCCCGCCCTCCGAGCTCGGCCGCGATCTCCTCGATCGAGGGCGGCACCGGCAGTTGCGCCGGCAGGGCGGTGCGGACCGGCTCCGGCAGTTCGTCGAGCGTGCCGAGCAGCCAACTGCGATAGAGCTCCTTGGCCGCCCACTGGCGGTTCTTGGCCGTCCGCGGCATCCACCGGCGCCACTGGCGCGGCGCGCTTCGGTACTGCTCCTTCGTCCGCTCGATGGCGTGATGGAGCATGGCGGTGACCGCGGGCGAGCGGATGTCGAACGGGCTGCCCCATTTCGAGGGCCTTCCGACATAGACGACGCCCTCGGGAAGTCGGGCGCCCTTGGCGCGGCTGCGCTGGTGACGGCGGGGAAGCGGCATAGCGGACCTCAGAGTTCGTCGTCGCCGGCGACGCTCATTTCGTCGTCCGGATCGGCGAAGTCATCGCGTACCGCCAGTTGCGCCCGGTACGGCTCGTAAGGGCGATTGATCCGCATCACGGCGGCCTCGTCCGTGAAGGTGACGGAGAAGATGGCCGCGCCGCCGTAGAACTGCGTCGTCCAGCCGTTGACGGCGGGTTCGCCTTTCACGGGAATGTCGATGCGCAGCATCTTGGCGCCGAACCGCTCCTCCTCACGGACGCGCCCGGAGAGCCGCCGGTGCCCGAACAGCTCGACAACGGCCCATTCCCATCCGTCGCCGTCCGCCGCCGCGGGGGCGGACGGTGGCGCGGAAGTGATCTCGTCGACGGTCATGTGATGCTCCCGGTGGCGCGGCGCTCGACGATGGCCCACAGCTTCAGGGCGGTGGCATCGTCGGCGCGAATGAAGAAACGGAAGGGATCTCGGTGGAACGTGCCCCATGCGTTGTGATCAGTGGGGCGGATCACGCCGGCATCGACGAGGTCGGCGCGTTCAATGTTGAGCAGCACCCGCAAGCGGTTGTGGAAGTCATCAAATCGGTCGACGAAGCGGGCGCCACGCGGCATGGGCATCCCTCAGACCAGAAGGCCCAGAAGGAAGCCGACGCTCGCGAAGAACATCGCGGCGATCGTCCCGACGCTGGCCACGCGGGCGCCGGCAAGGAGGGGGCGATACTCGACGGCCTCGGCGGGATAGCCGCAGTCGCTCAAGCCCGCGGCGGTCTTGAGCGCTGACCCCGGGGCCGCGACGGTCTCGTAAATCTCGTACTTGTCGTCCCGATAAGGACACCAGAACACGACATGCAGCGTCGGGGCATGAAAGGTGGTCATCAGGCCGTCCCTCCCCGCTGGACCGGGACGTGCACCTGGGTGGTGCGCATCTCCCCATGCACACCGGGCGCCTCCGTCAGCAGTTTCCCGAGGTTCTCGAACAGCAGGTTCAGCACGACTGGCACGGCACTCGGATGGCCAATGGTCGAGGTGGTAGCCGAGATGATGTTCGCGATCGCCGAGGCGACAGCCTGGGAGATGAGAGGAAGTGCGCGGCCATCGTTGCGCCAACGCGCCACCGTCAGCGCCAGAGCTACGACGACGTCGACGCATTCATGCTGCATGTCCATGACGAAGCGGTCATTGTCGTGCCTGGCCGCCGCCTTCCCGTCCTCAAGGATGCCCGCGAAGGACTTGCGTGGCGCCTGCTCAAGCGCCGCAAGATCGATGTGGACGTGCCTCATGCGGCGCTCCCCTGCGGCTGCGGGGCATGGGCCGAAACGCGCAAGCCCTCCGCGCGCGCTGCGGCGATGCACGCCGTCACTGCCCTCTCGGGCAGGACGTAGACGCCGGCCGGCGACGAGACGGCCTCATCTGGAAGGCAGTCGATGCACCATTGGCGGGCGGCCGACGAGACGGGGTCAATGAAGACCCACGGGCAGGGTTCGCCCGAAGCGGCCACGCGTATGAGAATGTCGCTCCGGCTCATCAGAGGGTGCCCCCCTGCGGCGCCGGGACATGTGCCTGGATGGTCGGACGCCCCTCGCCTTTCGGGGTCGACCCCGCCCGCGCGTAGCGGTCGAACTCGGTGCCGAGCGGGTTCAAGCCTTTGTAGAGGGCGACGACGGTACCGAGGCGTAAGACATCCGTCGGCTCGAAGTGGCCACGACCGGTCAAAGTGGTGCGCACCGACACGTCGGCATTGATGATGGTGGCGAGCATCTTGGCGTCGTCCTCGTTTTCCGAGGCGGAGACGCGCTGCATGACGTCACGCAGGGACATTGGGTCGGTCCTTTCCGGGTTGATGCGTCGCTCAGCGTCGCGGCTTGGGAAGTGCTGAGAAGAGTTGCGCCGCGCGGCCGACGCTGCCGCGCGCCGCCTCGACCAGGTGGGCCACGCCGACCGTGGAGCCGCGCTCCAGAACGGCGATCGCCTCATTCAGGGCTCGGCGAGCGTCGACGAGGTGGGCAGACCCCACGATCCGGGCGTGGCGAGGGTCAGGCGCTTGCTCCGTGTCGCCGGTCGGCGCGGCCACGAGACGACGGTGCGAGCGCTGGTAGACATTCGGCATGATGGGGGCCATGTCCGGCTCCGCTTGCTGGAAGTTGGTGTGGGAGGTTGGCGCCGGACCGCGCTTCGACGGCACCGGAAGCCAGAATTCGTCTCGCGCGATCCAGCGCGCTCTCGGCCAGCCGGGCCTCGGCCAGCTCCTGCTCAAGCCGCTCCATCACCGGCGCGTAGCGCTGGCCGTGCCGCAATACGATGTAAGCGGCGACCATCAGACAGCGCTCGGCACGGGCGACGCGGTCCATGGCATCACCGATAGAGGGAGTGAACGCAGGTGGCGGTGCTGTAGCGCTCCAGGCAGCGCTCAAGCCCGTCGTCGACGCCGGACGAGATGATGAGGGCGGCCCCTGCCCCGAGCGCGAGCCACCAGATGGCCGCGCGTTCCCCGACGGGAGCGGCCGGCGGCGGGTCGTCGGCGAAGCCGACCTCAGCCGCCTCGGCAGCGTAGCCCTCGTCTTGTTCGACGGTGTCGGGCTCATCCGCCCGGTACATTGCCCCGCCGCAGACGGAACAGGCATCCGGCACATAGCGCAGGCGCTCGAAGGTCTCGCAGGCCGCGCACTGGTAGAAATGCATGGCACCCTCCAGGGAAAAACGAGCGCGGCACAGCCCCCACGCCCTGGGAGAGGATGCTAATACACAAATCTTGTAATGCAAGAGATAAAATACACAAATCTTGTATCACGGACGTGAACGGCGCATGGCCAGCAGCCCGCAGAGGAAACAGGAACAAAGGATATCGATCGCCCACGCGATCGACGCGCGCGGGCGGCAACCCGGCATTAACCTCAACCGGAACTAGGCCGACGTCATTGTCGCGCTGAATGCACGTCCAGGTCGCGACTCGCGCACATTTGCAACGAACCCCCCGTTGTCAGGCGGCGGAGACAGGCGCCGCCTTCCGATGCCCCCGCTCGTTATTACCGAGGCTGGAGGCAACAGGTGATTAATCTCAAGAGATTGGCGATCCAAATCCTTATGCAGCTACCCGACAAGCGTGATGACGCCCTGACGGTGCTGAGGCTCGCGCGCGAGCAGCTGGACTGGGTTCTCGACGCCGAGGATCAACTGGCGCTGCGGCGGCGCTCTTCGTCCGAAAGCAATGTGACCAGCCTCAGAGGCAGGGACGACCTGTCCCCTCGATAGAGGTAGTCGAAGGTCACCCCGGTTGCGGCGGCGATTGCCGCCGCGGCCGTCACGCTGAGCATGGCCCGGCCCGAGGTGTAGTTGTTGATGTGCTGCGGCGTGAGGCCGCAGAGCCGGGCAAAATCCGTCGCCGACATGCCCATCGCATCGATGAGGAGGCGCACGCGCTCCCCTACATCCACGGGACTGACGGTTGTCGTTCGGGCCATCCGAATTTCGATCGCTGCGAGTTGCATGGGTCGCCATCATTCTCGGGTACATGTTTTGTGTAGTCGATAAAGCATTGCTAGATACACAAATCTTGTATTAAATGTGGCGCATGGACACGCAACTGCGCACCGTATCCGACGTCATCGACGCTCTCGGGGGGACCAAGGCAACGGCCAGTCTCCTCGGGCGCTCCATGCAGGCTGTCACGAACTGGCGGGCCCAGGGGCGATTCCCGGCCAAGACGTTCCTCGTGCTCAGCCGCGCGCTCGAAAAGCAGCATGCATCGGCGCCCGCAGCGCTATGGGGTCTCGATGACCCGGAGCGAGCCATGCCGCGGCACGCTGCGACCGGCGGGGATGCGCGATGACGAGCGGGCTCGATCTCGAAATCCAGCAGGCAGTCGAGCGGGGCGAACGACCCGCCGGAGCCGAGACGCGGAGGGGCCTATGAGCACCCGAATCGTGCCGAGGCGCCCATGACCGGACGCCGGATATCGCTCATGTCGCAGGTCAGCGCCCTCGAGAAGGCGGTGAGCCATGCCCGCGCAATCGGGGGCGAGGCCGGCCTTGGCCGCTCGCAAGCGGAACTCTTCCGCGAGCATCTCGCCGCCGCCCTCACCACCCTCCGCTGGCTGGCGAACAACGCCGAGGCCATTCGCGCCGCCGCCGCGCGGCGCCTCGATGTGGGCGCCGACCCTACCCACATCGCCCCGCCTCCTCGTCCCGAGGACGCGTTTTGCGACGGCCATCAGTGGTCGACGTCCGACATGACCGCACTTTCGGCCGGCAGCCGGACGCCGCTGCCGATGAACCACATCCTTCGCGTCAACACCGGCGATGGCCTGCAGCCGCTGCCGGAACCAGTCACGTCGCCCGAGCGCCTGCGGGAGACGTGAAAGCCCCGGCGCGCGCTCCCAGCCCCCATTCGCGCGCGCCGGGGCCCACACGGGGGAAGCCACAGCCAATCGGGATGCCCGGCGATGAGGACTCGCGAGCCGATCAAGAACCCGCGCCGCCTGGGCTCCCATGTCGTGGCGGCGCTCGACCTGCTCGCGAGTCTCGGGATCAAGGATGTGCAGATCTACAAGACCACCCATTTGCGTGTCTTCTGGCCGTGGGGGCCCGGCCGGCTGGCGATCACCCTGCCCTGCACGCCGAGGAACTACGACGAAGCTGCCCGCCAGGCACGCCATAGCATCCGCCGAACGATCGAAGAGGCCGTGGCACGGCCGATGCCTGGGACGAGGTAGCGCGAATGAGCACGCAGGAGCCTGATAACCCAGCAGAAATGATGCAGCGCTATGACGCGATACGCCGGCGCCTTCGGCCTCCGCACCCGGTGGTCCCTGCCCAACGCGTCGGGAGGGCATTGCCGCCCCCTGCGCCATCAGCGCCGCCGCCCGAGGAAGTCCGACGGGAAGTGCTCGGCCGCATGAAGATTGCGGCTGTCGCCGCGGGCCAGAAGTATCGGCTCGTCGCCGATATGACGCCGACTGCACGCGACATCGAGGCGGCGAGGCTATCGCAGCACGCGAGAGACGTCGCCCACGTCCGCCGGATCCAGCGCGAGGTCGCCGAAGCCTACGGCGTACCCCGCGACGATATCCTGTCGGAGCGCCGCCAGAAGCGGGTTGCCGAGGCGCGGCAGTACGCGATGTGGCGGGCGCGATACGAGACGCACCTGTCTCTGCCCCAGATTGGACGCCTCTTCCTGCGCGACCACACCACGGTGATACACGCGGTGCAGCGTGTCGACGCCCAGCAAGGGCGGGAGGCGCCACGTGAGTGACCGCTCCGAGCCGATCGACGCGGGGTGCGGGCTATGAGCAGCGCCGCAAAGCCCTGGATGAAGTTCTTCCCCCGCGACTGGCGGGGGGATCAAGCTCTACGGGTCGTCAGCCTCGCGGCGCGCGGCCTGTGGATGGAGTGCCTCTGCATCATGCACGAGGCACGCCCCTACGGCCATCTGTTGGTCAATGGGCGCCGCGTAGGAGACGACGCATTAGCGCGCATGGTCGGCATTTCCGCCGATGAGGTTCGGTCGCTCATGGCTGAGCTTCGTGAGGCGGGGGTTTTCGACATGACGCGCGAGGGCGTCGTCTTCTCACGCCGCATGGTCCGTGATCAGGAGAAATCCGCGAAGTGCCGCAAGGCAGTCATCGAGAAGCGGTGGGCCGCAGAGAAGCGGGGAACAGGCACGGAGCCCCCTGCACAAGTACCTGACAGCAAAGAATTTTCCTCGCGACCTAATAGGTCATTCAATAGGCCACCTAGTAGGGTGCCTATCGCCCATATTCCAGAATCCAGAATTAAATCCCCCCTTACCCCCCTTCGCTCAGACAGCCGCACTCGCTGGGAGCGGGACATGTGGACGGCTTTATCGGCGCATATCGAGCATGCCGACGCCTGCGTGTCCCTTCTCGGCGAGCGGCCCGATCTCTGCGACGGGGCAACGGAGCGGGAGGCTTCGAGACGTGGAAGCGGGTGGCCGTGGCTGCTGGGGGAACTGCTGAGGCTTTGCGAGGCAGAGGGCGAAAGCCAAGCCCTGTTGGCCGGCCTCGCAGCTATCCACCACGGCGCGCCCACGGCGGCGCGGCAATGACGAGAAGGGAGAAGCGGATGGATGGCTCCACGATCCGCATCAAGACGGGCGAGATCGACACGGGCGACGTGCCCATGGACATGGTTGGCGCCGCGCTGAAGGTGCTGCGCAGGCGAAACGAGACGGAGCGCTGCCGCACCACCGCGGAGATGTTCAGCAAGGAGGAGACCGGTGAGGCGGCGGCCGATGGCGTGGCCGCTGCGGAGCTCAAGCAGTTCATCGAGCGGATCGAGCGGCTCGAGGAGGAGAAGGCGGCCGTAGCCGGCGACGTGAAGGAGGTGTTCGGCGAGTTGAAGGCGCGGGGCTTCGATCCCGGCGCCGTGCGCACGATCCTGCGTCTGCGGAAGAAGCCGCCGGAGGAGCGCGAGGAGGAACGAGCGATCCTCGATCTGTACATGCAGGCGCTCGGCATGGAATAGGCAGATGGCAGAGCAGAAAAAGGAACCCGGCCGCCCGGGCCGGAAGAGCAAGCTCAGCGATCGTGAGAAGCGGTTCGCGGAGGAATACCTCATCGACCTCAACGCCACCCAGGCGGCGATCCGAGCGGGCTACGCCAAGAGCGGCGCCGAGAAGATGGGCTATGATCTTCTTCGACGCCCCCGGGTCGCGGAGTTGATCGCCCAGGGCAAGGAGGCGCGCAGCGAGCGCACCAAGATCAACGCCGACTGGCTGCTCCAGCGCCTCGCCGACGAAGCCGACGCCGACCTGAAGGACCTGTACGGCGAGGATGGCAACCTGAAGCCGGTGCACGAATGGCCGGTCGCCTGGCGCAAGGGACTCGTGGCCGGCATCGAGGTTGAGGAGCTCTGGGAGGGCCGCGGCGAAGAGCGCCAGCAGATCGGAGTGCTGCGCAAGGTGAAAATCGCCGACCGGGCAAAGCGCCTCGAGCTCATCGGTCGGCACGTCGACGTGCAGGCATTCAAGGAGCGCGTGGAGCACGACACGACGCCGCCGATGCGCAAGCTGTTCGAGCAGATCGCAGGGCGCTCGATCGGGCCACAGGACAGCGACACGCCTGCCGTCGACCGGCCGCGGGCCATCGGCCCGCGCGAGGAGGGCTGAGCCGCGTGGTGCAGGAAGGACGGTATCCGCCGCTGCATGAGATGACCGAGGTCCAGCTTGAGGAGGCCCTGAAGGACCCCCACTGGCGCCTTCGCAACCTCTACAAGATTAAGGACAAGGATGGCGACACCGTCACTTTCAAGCCGAACGAGGTGCAGGACAGGTTCATCGATCGGCTCTGGTATCGCAACCTCGTCCCGAAAGCGCGGCAGCGCGGATTCTCGACGGCCGTCCAGATCATCATGCTGGACCGCTGCTTGTTCGTCCCGTTGAGCGACACCGCCGTCATCGCCCAGGACAAGGACACCGCCAAAAAGATCCGCAACAGCAAGATCAAATTCGCTTACGACCGACTTCCACCCGTGATCCGGCACGAGATGGTGCCTCTTGTCGTCGACAACGTCACCGAGCTTCGATGGGACAACGGCTCGGTGATGACGGTGTCGGCGTCGGCTCGTGGCGGAACGCTCGATTTCCTGCACGTGTCCGAGTACGGCATCAAATGCCTGCGCGACCCCGAAGGCGCACGCGAGATCCAGGAGGGGTCATTTCCGGCGGCCGAGAAGGGGATCATCGTCGTCGAGAGCACGGTCGAATCCAACTACGGCATCTTCGCCGACATGGTCCGCCAAGCGCAGGCGCAGGAGCTGAGCGGGCGCAAGCTGTCGAGGCTCGACTTCCGCCTGCACTTCGCGTCGTGGTGGGATGCAGCCGAATACGAGATCGACCCGGAGCTCGTGGCCATTTCTCCGCAGGATCACGCTTACTTCTCCCGCATGGAAACGACGATCGGGCGCGAGATTGGCCCGCGCAAGCGGGCTTGGTATGTCGCCAAACGCGATTCCGAATACGGCGGCGCCAACGAAAAAATGTGGCGCCAGTACCCGACAACGCTCGAAGAGGCATTCCAGGTCGCCACCGATGGCTTGTGGCTCGCCGAGCAACTGGCACGCGCCCGGCGTGAGGGCCGCATTACGCGGGTGCCCATCAATGCCGGCCTGCCCGTCAACACCTTCTGGGACATCGGCACGGACGACGACACGGCGATCTGGCTGCACCAGCAGGTCGGGCCACGAGACCACTGGGTCGGCTTCATTGAGGGAGCAAGCGAGCCGCCGTCGTACTATGTGCGCCAGCTCAATGAGTGGGCAGGCAACCGCGGTGCGTCCTTTGGCACTCACTACCTGCCCCACGACGCTGACAGGCGTTTGCCGGGCGGCGAGCACCTGAAGACCTATGCGGACCAGCTGAACGACCTCGGCCTGCGCAACATCGAGATCGTGGCCCGCACGCCGGACGTGACGCAGGCAATCGACCAACTCCGCGAGGACTTCACGAACTATTGGCTCGACGAGGAAGCGTGCAAGGCCGGTATCGCGCATCTCGACGGCTTCTCGAAGGTCTGGAATGGCCGGCTTGAAGCCTGGTCGCCGCAGATCGCCAAGAACGGCCACCAGCACGCAGCCGACGCTTTGCGCCAGAAGGCGCAGATCGCGCACATCCTGCGCGCCAGCAGCGGGTGGAAGCGAAAGAGGAAGACCGGCGCGATGGGCGTGTAGGCGACGCCTCTAATTCACAATTGTTCACGTGGAATGTGCCAGAGGGCTACGACGACAGCCAGCGCTCGACGGCCGCCAGATCGGCTCGCAGCTCAGGCTGGTCGATATCATCGCGCGGCGCTTGGTAGACGATCATCGCCTCGTCGCGGACGGGGTGCCGACAATGCAGAGACCAGCCGAAATCGGGCCGGTGGATGACGACGCCCGGCGCTTCGGCCGAGAGGCGGGCGGCGATGGCGTCCAGGTCACGTCGCTCCACGGTGACACCACAGCAAGGTTGGGCCAACGAGGCGCCGCGGGGCGCCGGCGAGGGAGGCAGGCCGGCGGGTGCACCGTCGGGCTGCAGGGTCGCGATACAGCGTAAGGCGTCTAGCCTACCATACGCTCGGCAATCTGCATAAAGAGCAGCGCCGCTATCACATCGATGGGATGTAGCGTTATATCGGGTGCACGCGCATGCATCTCGACATATAGTTGAAACGTGTTTCTTTTTAATGATATACAAATCCTCATTATAATACTCGCATTTCTGATGCGCAGACCACTTTCGGCCGCCGATTACTGACGCTAGTGCTGAACGGCGAATCGCGCAATACCTCCCTTCCATTCTGTGATCGCTTCGTGCCGTGCCGGGCATGGGGCGTGCATATGCATTCTTCGCGCGTGTTGATCCGCTATTGCGCACGGTCTGTGCATGGATCGATGGATTTGCGCACGAACGCGTGCTAGGGAGGAAGTAATGGGGGCGGACGGCCGCGCGGAAGCGCTGGCCCGACGCATCGAATCGCGCCGGCATGACGCTCGCCCTCGACCTGACAAAGCGCGCCTGGTCGCGCACGCTCCACGGCATCACCCTCGTCGGCACATGGCTCCGCAATCCGGAAGGCCAGTGGCGCCCGGCCCTCGTTCTGGTCCGGGCCGGTGAGGAGTACGCCGACACCACCCTGCCCTGCATCGTGCCGATGGATTCGGCATGGGTCTGGTACGAGGACATCGGCAATCCGGTCGTCGCAGCGCGCACAGCACACCAGTTCGCGAAAGCCCTGCGGCTGAACGAGCACGACATGCGGGTCCTCATCCGCATTGCCAGCCTCATCCACGACCATCTCGACGACCTGGTGAAGATGGCGCCGCTGCCGCCGGGCGCGGAGGAGACCGGCCCCGCCATCGGCGAGATGGTCATCACCAATCGCGAGACAGGCGAGCAGCACGCCATCGAGGTGCACGAATGACGCGCCTTGGGATGGTTGGAACGCTTGCGCTCGCCGTCATGGCTCCGCTCGCCGCCGCCGGCCTGCCGGCGCCCCGCGTCATGAGCCGGGCCGAGCTGCGAGAGTCGGAAGCCCCAGCGCCGTCCTGGCCGCTCCCACGGCATCGGGATCCCTGCCCGCGCGTGACCGAAGCCCTGACGGCGGCCGAGACCAAGCGCCAACGCCGCCGATTGCGCAACCTCGCTGCCGCTCGGGCGGGCGGGATCAGGGGAAACTGACTATGGCCGGCTGGATCGGTGTCGACCTCGACGGGACCCTTGCCCACTACGACGGATGGAAGGGCATCGAGCACATTGGCGCGCCCGTGCCCGCGATGCTCGAGCGTGTGCGCGCATGGATCGCCGGCGGCAAGACCGTGCGGATCTTCACCGCCCGAGTCGCCTGCGCCGAGCCGGAGCGCTCCGAGGTGGTGCGCGTCATCCACGATTGGCTCGTGCAGCACGGCCTCCCCCGCCTCGACATCACCTGCGTCAAGGACCTCGGCATGGTCGAGCTTTGGGACGACCGCTGCGTGCAGGTGATCCCCAACACCGGCAGACCCGTGGGAGGCGTGGCATGATCGGCGAAGACGACAACGGCTACGACGATTTCGTCGAGATCCTGCCAGAGGGCAAGGTGGCGCCCAAGCAGTGCGCGCTGACGATCTCCACCACCGAGCTGCGCGGCGGGGCGGAGCGGATCACGCTCTCCTTCACGCAGGAGCTCCTGGCCCAGTTGGAAGGCTGGCCGCGCTTCCGGGTGGCGTGGAACCCGAAGACTTTCCAGATGCGCATCGTCGGGGCCGAGACGGGCCCCTTCGAGGCTTTCAAGACCCAGCGCGGCGAGCGCTACATCCTGCGCGTCCCCATGCAGAAGGGGCTGAAGCACGTGAAGGGGCTCAAGGAGCCGGCCCCCCACCTGGTCGCGCCTTCCCTGCACGGCGGCCCGCGCCACTGTCTTCTCGTCACCGTGCCACCCGTCTTCCGGCGGCCGGAAGTTGCTGGGACCGCGCCGGCGGCCAGGCCGAACGGCATGCTCGATCGACGCCCAGCGACGCCGGTCGTGCCGGCCGCGCGGGTCGGCCGATAGGGAGGCGCCGGTGTTCGACCTGTCCACCGAGGGCACGACCAAGCGCAAGAGCGCCTCGCTCGACCAGAACGGCCGGGCATTGGCCGAGATGCGGCCGAAGACCGGCAACGCGCTGGATACGGGCGCAATGCAGGCCCTGCACCGACGGCTCATGGGCTATTACCTGCGCGAGCTCGACCGGCAGGGACTGAACCGGGCGCAGATGGCGCTCGATCAGGACTTCTACGACGGCCTGCAGTGGTCTGAAGCGGATGCGGCCGAGCTCGAGGGGCGCGGCCAGAAGCCCCTCGTCTACAACGTCATCGCCACGACCGTGGACTGGGTCATAGGCACCGAGAAGCGCGCGAGGACGGACTTCAAGGTGCTTCCCCGACGCAAGGACGACGCCAAGCCCGCCGAGCGCAAGACGCAGATCCTCAAGTACCTCTCGGACTGCAATCGAACTCCGTTCCATGTCTCCCGCGCCTTCGAGGATGCGATCAAGGTTGGCGTCGGCTGGATGGAAGACGGCGTACAGGGCGATGACGAGGAGGAGCCGCTCTACTCGCGCTACGAGTCGTGGCGCAACGTGCTGCACGATTCTGCCGCCACCGAGCCCGACCTGTACGATGGACGGTATGTGATCCGCACGAAATGGGCGGACCTCGATGTTGCGTCGGCGATGTTCCCGAAGCGGCGCGCGGTGATCCGCAAGGCCGCCGAGCGCGCCGACGAGTTCCGCGGCCTCTCGCTCTATGGCGACGAAGCCATGGACGATCCCGAGTTCTCGCTGGACAACGTCGGCCGCTTCGGGCCGGAAGACCTCGATGCAGCCTATCGCGAGCGTGTGCGCCTCATCGAGATCTGGTTTCGAATGCCGGTGAAGACGCAGAAGATCGCCGGTGGCTCGTTCGCGGGCGAGGTTTTTGACCCGCAGTCTCCGGGCCACATCGAGGAGACTGAATCGGGCGTCGCGGAGATCGCCGAGAAGGTCACGATGCGCGTCCACGTCGCTATCATGACGACATCTGGCCTTCTCTATCTCGGGCCGAGCCCGTACCGGCACAATCGCTTCCCGCTGACGCCGATCTGGGCCTACCGCCGCGGGCGCGACAACCTGCCCTACGGGATGATCCGGCGCCTTCGCGACATCCAGGAGGACATCAACAAGCGCGCCAGCAAGGCGCTCTACATCCTGAGCACCAACAAGATGCTGGTCGAGGAAGGCGCCGCCGACGATCTCGACGAGCTCGTCGAGGAGGCACAGCGGCCCGATGGCGTCATGGTGGTCAAGGCCGGCAAGCTGGGTGCGGTCCGGATCGACGTCGAACGCGAGCTGCCGCAGTACCACCTCGAGCTCATGTCGCGCTCGATCGCCATGATCCAGCAGGCGTCCGGCGTGACGGACGAGCTCCTCGGCCGCCGCACCAATGCCTCCTCCGGCAAGGCGATCATCAGCCGGCAGGACCAAGGCGCCATGGCGACCGCCGGCCTGTTCGACAACCTGCGCTTTGCGCAGCAGGTGCGCGGCGAGAAGATCCTCGTCAACGTCGAGCAGTTCATGACCGAGGAAAAGGCGTTCCGCATCACAAACATGCGGGGTACGCCGGAATACATCACGGTCAACGACGGACTGCCCGAGAACGACATCGTTCGCACCAAGGCCGATTTCGTCATCTCCGAGTCCGACTGGCGGGCCACGATCCGTCAGGCTGCCGTCGACGAGCTCCTCGACCTCATGTCGAAGCTGGCGCCGACGGCACCGGCGCTCGTCATGGCCATGCTCGACCTCGTCGTCGAGAACATGGACGTGCCCAGCCGCGAGGAGCTCGTGAAGCGCATCCGCGCCATCACTGGGCAGTCGGATCCGGACGCCGACGAGCCGTCGCCGGAAATGCAGCAGAAGCAACAGGCCGAGGCCATGGCCCAGCAGCTCCAGATGGAGACTGCCATTGCCAGCCTCCAGAAGGTCAAGGCCGAGGCAGAGCGCACGCTGGCGCAGGCCGAGAAGCTCCGGGCCGACCTGGTCGGCGCCAATGTCGGCTCCCAGCAGAAAGCCTTGGCCGCCGCCCGGGAAGCGATCGCAGTGCCGGCCTCTGCCGACGTCGCCGATCACATCCTCGCCGAGTCCGGCTTCAAGGCGCAGTCCGACAAGGACGCCATGGCGGCCGCAGCAGAGGCCGCGGCCGCGCAGCAAACCGAGCAGCCGCCCCCACCAGCACCGGGCGGCGTTGAACCGCAGCAAGCAGGAGGACTGCCGTGACGGACAAACCCACCGAAGAAGACCTCGCCATGCTTACCGACGAGGAGCGTGCCGCGCTCCTCGATGAGGAGGACGCCGACGACGAAGGCGACGAGGGCGAAGGCGACGAGGAGGATGATGGTGGCGAGGCCGGAGCCGAGGCCGGCGAGGCCGAAGAGGACGCACCTGGTGAAGACGCCGACGACCAGGCAAATAGCAGCGCCGAGGCCGACGCCTCCGGGGTCGATAAGGCCGCTGCAGGCGGCGATGCTGTGCCGGAGGCCAAGCAGCCCGCGCCGTCGCAGTTTCCGCAGTTCGAGGCGCCGGCCGATGCCGAGTCGAAGCTCAAGGAATTCGAGACGCGCCTCGACGAGCTCGCCGACAAGTTCGACGCTGGCGAACTGACCGCGCGAGAGTATCGCGAGCAGAGCCGCACCATCCAGTCCGAGGAGCGGGAGCTGCGAGAGGCCGTGCTTAAGGCCTCCCTGAGCGCCGAAGCAACGCGGGTGGCCTGGGAGACGGGTGTCGAGGCGTTCCTCTCCGAGCACAAGCAGTACGAGCCCGGTAGCCAGCTCTTCCGCCTGCTCGACGCCGAGGTGCGGCATCTGCAGGCCAGTGCGGATAACCAGTTCGATCCGCGGATCCTCAAGCAGGCTCACGAGAACCTTGCCAAGGTGATCGGGTCTGCCCAGGCGCAGCCGCCGGCCAAACAGGCGAAGGGAGAACGCCAGAAGCGCGAGTTGCCCCCGACGCTGGCGCATCTGCCCGCGGCCGATGTCGAGGATGCCGGCGAGGGAGAATTCGCCCATCTGGACCGCCTCGACGGCACGGCCCTCGAGGAAGCGTTGGCGCGCATGCCCGAGGCACAGCGCGAACGCTACCTGATGCAGTGACCGGAGAGGCCGATGCCGCTGGTGCTCACGGTGAAGTTCGACGAGGTCGTCGCCATCGGCGACCTCGGATGGCTCAAGGTCAAGAAGTCGAAGGACAGCCGGCGCGTCATGCTGGTGCTGGACGGCGACAAGATCAAAGGCGTCGCCCCGCTCCGCGGACGCGCCGATGCCCTTGAGCCAAGCCCAGCGGCGCAGACGTTGCCGACGGGCGCAGAGGCCCTGCCGCCCGCCGGCGACAGTTGAGAAACCCGCCGTCCTGCCGTATAAGCAGGGCTACCAGAAGCGCATGACGTGCTCGTCTCTCACCACTCGTGACAGGGGCACATCATGCCGGGTGCTACCACGATCGCCGTTGGCGATCCCAAAGCCGTAAAGCGCTGGTCCGCCTCCCTCTTCGTCGAGAGCTCCAAAAAGAGCTACTGGGATCGCAAGTTCGTCGGCGAGTCCGACAACCACTGCATCCAGCGCCTCACCGAGCTCGAGAACGAGGCGGGCGATACCATCTCGTTCGACCTTGCCCTCCTCCTGACCGGCGAGCCCGTCTACGGCGACGCCCGCGCCGAGGGCAAGGAGCGCAACCTCAAGTTCGCGACCGACACCATCTCGATTGACCAGATGTTCTATCCGGTCAACGCCGGTGGCGTGATGACGCGCAAGCGCACCGTGCACAAGCTGCGGCCGATCGCGCGCAATCGCATGTCGGACTACTGGGCCCGCTTCGTCGACGAGATGTATTTCATCTACCTCTCGGGCTCGCGCGGCATCAACGAGGGCTTCAACACCCCCGTGACCTGGGCCGGCATCGCCGGCAATCCGATCACCGCACCGGACGACGGGCACCTCATGTTCGCTGGCACGGCCGCGTCCAAGGCCGCCATCACCGCCAACGACACGATGTCCCGCAACCTCATCGAGCGGGCCAAGACCAAGGCGGAGATGATGCGGGAGGTCAACCCGACGGTCTCCGAGATCGTGCCGCTCGAGATCAACGGCGAGGCGCATTACGTCTGCCTCATGAACCCGTTTCAGGAGCACGATCTGCGAACGGACACGGGTTCCGGCGGCTGGCTCGACATCCAGAAGGCCGCGGCGGCCTCCGAAGGTCGCAACAACCCGATCTTCAAGGGCTCCCTCGGCATGATCAACAATGTCGTGCTGCACAGCCACAAGTCGGCGATCCGCTTCGGCGACTATGGAGCGAGCAGCAACTTGCCCGCGGGCCGTGCCCTGTTCCTCGGCCGGCAAGCTGGCGTCGTCGCCTATGGCTCCACGTCCGGCATGCGCTTCGACTGGAAGGAGCAGCTGACCGACTACAAGCGGATCCTCAGCATCGGATCGGGCACCATCTGCGGTGTGAAGAAGACGCGCTTCCAGGGGCAGGACTTCGGCCTCTTCAGCATCGACACCTACTGCAAGGATCCGAACGCCGCCTGATCGGCGTGACGACAGCCGGGCGGCCGTCGCTGGCGGCCGCCCTCCCACCAGGCAGCACAGTCATCACGGAGGCCACCGTGGCCCTAATCCAGTCCGACTACGCCAAGGGCATCCTCAACTCGCCGATGCAGCACACCGGCGGCGTCGCGATCGTCCATCGCTTTGCCGTCCGGGTACCCGCGACCGTGCAGGCCGGCGACATCATCGAGGCAGCCGTCATCCCGCCGGACGCCCGGGCGGTCGACATGGTCGTTGATGCCGACCAGCTCGACACCGACGGCACTCCCACCCTCGCCATCGATATCGGGCTCATGTCCGGCCAATGGCAGGAGCAGGACGATACGCGGACCTGTGGCAACGAGTTCTTCGCCGCATCCGCCATCGCCGGCACGGGAGGTGTCGCCAGACCCACGAGCGCGACGGCGTATCGCACGGGCTTCGCCCCGACGGCGCGCTCAATCGGCATCAAGATCGTGAATCCGCCCGCCACGCCGGGTGAGGGGGTGATCGGAATCACGCTCACCGTGGTCGGCTGAGCCGGTCGCCCCGGCCACGGTGCGCGCCCGCGATCGGCGTTCCCCCGATCGCGGGCGCAGCTTTATGACAGGAGCTCTCCATGCCGCTGATCGAATGCACCGCCGGCTATGCCGAAACGACCATCGCCGGGCACATGTACATCTTCTCCCGGGATGACGAGGGCCGCTACGTGGCGCTCGTCGAGAACCCGGCGCATCTGCACTGCCTGCTGTCGGTCGTCCACTACCGAATTGCCCCGCCGCGCGGGGCGAAGTCGGAGCCCGCGCCCAGCTCCCCAAAACCGGCGGCCCCAGCGACACACCAGACCGGCGCACCCCAGCCGCCCGCTGGTGAAGCAATGGCGGGCAGAGGCGGTGGCGGCAGCGGCGATAATGTCTCCGTCGTCACAGTGACCATCGGCGGGTCGGAACCGAATGCTCGTGATGCCCCAGGCGCCGAGGCGCAGACCGGCATACCAGATGGACCGGCTGCCACGGGGACGGCAAGCCAGACCGATACGCCCAAGCCCGTGTCGCGTCGCGGGCGGAAGCCCAAGGCTGCGGCGAGCGGGGCCGATGGAGCTGCTCCGGGCGGCGGCGCCGATGCTGCCGGGCCGACACCGCAGCCGACGGGCGCGGCCACGGGCGACGCAGGCGAACTCAAGTAAAGCCGGCGGCGGGAGCGCGGAATGGCGATCATCGGCTCCGACATCATGCGGCGCGCCGGCATCCTCCTGCTGGACGAGGACCACGTGCGCTGGACGCTCCTCGAGCTGGCCGAGTGGATCAACGACGCCGTGCGGGCCATTGTGATCGCCAAGCCGTCGGCCTCGACGAGGGACATCGTCATCCACCTTCAGGCTGGAACCCTGCAGAACGTGCCAACGGACGGCACGCCGGCCCCGCAGCAGCTCATATCGATCACGCGCAACTTGCGCTCCGCGGAATCTCCCCGGCTCGCCGGCCGCGCGATCGGCCCAACCAGTCGGGCGGCCCTCGATGCACGCGAGCCGAACTGGCACGACGAGCGTGTCGTCCAGCGGCGGCGCGAGGTGAAGCAGTTCTTCGTGGACGTCGAGGATCCGCTGCGCTTCTGGGTCTACCCCGGCAATGACGGGGGCGGCCTCGTTGAGGCGATCGTGTCAGTGCTGCCGGCACCACTCATGGCGGCGGGCGACACCAACCTGCTCTCATCGTGGAACGCAGCGGTCGGCCTCAAGGACGTCTACGCCACGCCGATCCTCGACTATGTGCTGTATCGGGCCCAGAGCAAGGACGACACCGGCGCCAATCCCGGCCGAGCGGCCACCCATTTCCAGGCGTTTTCGACCGCCCTTGGGATCGGCGCGGACGCCGAAGGCCGCGCATCACCGAGCACCAGGCGGAACGGGTAAGCCATGACAAACATGGTCGACATCGAGGAGTTGCTTCCCGAGGTGCTCACGCGGGCGCCGTCGGCTCCCCACCTCGAGGCGCTGGCGAAAATCCGTGAAGCGGCCAAGACGTTGTGCCGGCGGGCGAAGCTGTGGCGGGAGGAGGACGAGCTCGTCGTTGTGTCACCCGAGTGCGAAGCCCTCTACGCCTCGCAGAACGCCCGTATCCACCGCATCGAGTGGGCCGAAATGCTCGGCTACCCGCTCACGTTCCGCGACGTCGGCTGGCTCGACATGAACGATCCCCGCTGGCGCGACTATACCGCCGATTCGGAGCGGCCCAGGTTCATCACGCAGCTTCAGCCCAACGTGATCACTGTGGTGCCGAAGGCGACGGGCGCTCTCAAGCTGCGCACGGTCCTCGTTCCGTCGCGGAACGCGCTCATGCTCCCGGACTTCCTCGTCGAGGACTATGGCGAGGTAATCGGCACTGGCGCCGCCGGATTGGTCCTCTCGGTCCCGAACCCGGAGGTCTACAACCCCGATCTCGCGGGCGCGCTTCTCACGCAATTCGACGCTGAAGTGTCGCGCATCGCGGCGAGCGCCGCCCGACCGCAGATGAACGCACCTCGGCGGACCCGCGCCCGTTTCTTCTAACGGCGAGCGGTAGTGTCTGACGCTGCGCGTCGACGTGCAACGCTATCGCCTGCCAGCTCGCACTCCCATATGCTGACCGGAACACACGGGAGGCGACAGTGTGAAAAGGGCGAGCGCCGAGCTGGAAAAGTACGTTGACGAGTCAGTCAGGCGCTCGCGTGAGCGCGGCTACAATCCGACCGCCTTCATTGCGATGCGGGAGCGCTACGGAACCATAGAGGCGGCGGCTCGTCTCGTGCAAAGCGGCACCATTCAGAGCGGCTTTCAGCGACTCTGCGACCTTGGGCTGGTCGACTACACCATGGAAGCGACGATCGCGCGGAAGTTTCCCGCCGAGTTCTCTTCGAAGGTTCGAGAGGCGGCGGAATGGCGACTGGCGCAGGCCCAGCCGACGTGATGGGTACTGCGATCCGCACACGGGTCGCAAGGCACGCCGCCGCAAATTGAGCTGGGACACTACAGGCCAGCGCTGACGTTGCGGGGCACCGGAGCGTGCGGTACATTCCGAGCAGCCCGAAGCGCATGACGTGCTCGATCCTCAGAGCGATCCGTCATGCCCGCGACAACCTCCACCGGCAACGCCATCCTCAACTGCTACCTGCGCGGCGTCGCGATCACGCCGCCGTCGCGCGTCTATGTCTCGCTCCACACCGGCAATCCCGGCGCCAACGGCACCGCCAACGAGGTGCAGACGACGGTTTGGCCGGCCTATGCGCGGCAGGATCCGGCAGGCGGCGGCGCCGTGGGCAGCGGCTTCACCGCCGCGGCGAACAAGGCCACCGAAAACAGCCAACTGATCCTGTTTCCGGCCAACAACGGCGCGAACCCCGTCACCGTCACGCATTTCGGGATCTGGACTGCCGCCACGGGCGGGACGTGCCTGCTGACCGGTGCCCTCAGCGAGTCCAAGACGATCAATCCGAGCGATGAGGTCGTGATCCGCGCGACCGAACTCGACGTGTCGGTGGACTGATCGATGCTGGAGAGCCGTGGCTCGATCGCCGGCAGCACCATGGGCACCGGACCGGAACTTGCCGGCGGGAGCTTCATCATCGGCGCCTCGGCCAGCGGCGGGATGGTGCTCGCGCCGTCGGCAAGGCTGTCGACCATTGTGTCGCTCGCTGCCGCAGCCGTCGCCGCCTCCTTCTCGGCCACAGCCTCCGCCGTTCGCCGGACCGCGGTTGGTGGCGCGAGCGCGATGGCGCTGACCGCGGCCGCCATCGGTCGACGCCGCTCGCCAACATCAGGCGCGGCGATCGTGGGTGTGACACCGCAGGCCGTGGCGACGAGGCGCGCGGTCGCATCCGGCACTGGGCGCACTGCCCTGTTGGCCTCAGCGGCGCTGTGGTGGCGCGAGCGTATCCTCCTGCCGGCCGTCCGTCGCTGCGCGGTTCCGATCGAGCCGCGGCAGGTCCGCGTGGAGCCGACGAAGCGGGCGATGGTCGTGCCGCCTGACCCCGCCATGCCAGTGCTCGGGGACGCCAGGGAGGTCGCGCCATGATGCCGATCGCGACCTTCTTCAAGGATCCCGACGATGTGCTCGACTACGACGTCGATCTGGCGCGCTGGCTGCCCGAGGGCGACGTGATCGTCAGCGCCGTGTCGCTAATCTCGGACGGATCCGCGTTCATCACGGCGACGGAGCCCACCGACACGACTGTTCGGGTGTGGGTGAGCGGGGGGACCAGCGGGACGGATCAGATCGTGACCGTTCGCGCCACGACCGAGCAGGGCCGCGTCAAGGACGTCTCGTTTCGCCTGCGGATCAGGAGCACGGCGCCGTGACCGTCCTGTTCGCGAATTTCGCCACCACGACACTGCAGTCGGCCATCACCGCCGCGGCGACGAGCATCACCGTCGCCTCGGCGGATGCGAGCCGCTTCCCCGCTCCCGGCGCGAACCAGTGGTTCCCGCTGGCCCTCGTTGACGCCGCCGGGAATGTCGAACTGGTACGAGCCACGGCGCGCAGCGGAGCGGTGATCACGGTTACGCGCGGACAGGAAGGCACGACCGCCCGTGCGTTCCCTGCGGGCGCGCGGGTCGACCTGCGGGTTACCGCGGCCATGCTGCTGGCGCTGCTGCAGACTGCGGGCGGGAACGTCGACGGGAACCTGCGCGTCACCAACAACTTCACGGTCAATGGCTATCTGTTGGGCGGCTCGTCCTTCTACGCCACCGCCTCTGCCGCTGGGAACGCTCATTTCTGGCTGCGAGACGATCAGGATGTCCCCCAGGGCCTGCTCTTCTGGAACCGTGCAACGGACACGGTTCACTTGCGGCGATACGCCGAGAACGGCGTCGGCGTTGAGGGGGAGCTGGTCATCACCGCGGGGAGCGGGCTGACGTTCAACGGCTTCACGGTCTGGAACCTCAACCACAAGGCGACGGCCGAGCAATACCGCGGGAACGTTCAGAATCGCCTTCTGACAGCTGACAACGTCTGGGCGGCGGCGGGCTATGCCGGCTTGTCCGGCGATGCCGGCTCGACCCTGGCCGCTGGCACCTATGCGCCGGACTTCGCCGCGGGGATCAACTTCTATAACTTCCTCGGCGGCAACATCACACTCGCCAATCCGGTCAATGCCAAGCCCGGACAGTCCGGCGTCATTGTGCTGCGGCAGGACGCCACCGGCGGCCGCACGGTTGCCTTCGGCGCGGACTGGAAGTTCGCCAACAACACGGTGCCGCCGATGAGCACGGTGGCCAGCCGGAGCAACGTCATCGCTTACGCAGTGCTGGCACAGGGCTACGTGATGGCGTCCGTCCTCGCGGGGCTGCCATGATCGTCGGCAACGTCAACGCGCTATTCGGCGGCGGTGGCGTGACGCCCGGGTCCGCCGCCTTCAACTCGCCGGGCTCCTACTCCTTCACGGTGCCGGCGTACAACACGCTGCGCCGCCGCGTCTGGGGTGCTGGCGGCTCGGGCAGTGCCACATGGGCGGGCACGAGCTATGACGGCGCCAACGGCGGGCCCTCCTCGTGCGGGACTGTCTCCGCCGGCGGGGGACAAGGCGGACGTCGCTATGCGGGCGGTTTCGGCGCCGGTGGGGCCGGCGGGGCGGGCACCACGGCCAATGGCGGCGCCGGCGGCAGCGGCTCGGCCTACACGGGTGGTCCAGGCGGGAGCTCACCCCAAGGCGGCGCCGGTTCCCCGGGCACATCGGGCCAGGGGGCATGGTCAGCCAACGGCGGTTTCCCCGGCGGCGGATCCGGCGGCGTCGTCGGCTATGGCGCCGCGGCCGGTGGAGGCGGCGGCGCCGGAGGTTACTCCGATGTGTCGATCGCCGCGGGAGCAGCCGGTGCTCCCGCTCCGGGCACGACCTTGACGGTCGTCGTCGGGACCGGCGGTGCGCCGGTGTCAGACGGCTGGGAGCAGTCCGGCTGGGGCGGACATGGCCGCGTGCTGATCGACTGGAGTTGATCCGATGGCCCTTGCACTTCTGAAGAACGGCGTCTGGAAGCGATGGGACGGCTGGCTCGACCAGGTCCAGCACAACATCATGGCCGTGGAGCACTGCTGGTCCTCCGCCGAGTTGGCGGATGCGGGGCTGGCGGTCATCCAGCCGGCGATCATCCCGCCAGGCAAAGTGGCAGTCGGCGAGCCGTCCCTCGTGGACGACGACGGCATACCGCGCGAGAGCTTTGAGCTCGAGGACGCGCCGCAACCGGAGCCGCCGACGCTCGCCGAGTATGCCGCCAGGCGCCGGTGGCAGGTCGAAATCGGCGGCACGACCTGGTCTGGCTGGCCGATTCACACGGACCGCGGCAGCCAGAGCAAGATCACGTCGGAGGCTTTTGCCGCGCTCGCCGGACTGCGGGAGGAGCCAGCCCCGTGGAAATTCGCGGACGGGCAGTTTCGTCCGCTGTCGAACGCCGACGTGATCGACATGGCGCAGGCGGCCCGAAACCACGTCGTAGCCTCCTTCGGCATCGAAGCCGAGATCCTCGCCGGCATCGCGGCGGGCACCATCACCACCACCGAGCAGATCGATGCCGCGTTCGCGGGGTTCTGACCGATGACGATCCTCTTCGCCAACAACGCCACCAGCACATTGCAGGCCTCCATCACGCCGTCGTCGACACAGATCACGGTGGCTTCGGGTGATGCCGAACTGTTCCCCGTGCCGGGCGCGGATCAGTGGTTCCCGCTAACCGTCGTCGACGAGGCCGGGAATATGGAAATCATGCGCGCCACGGCGCGCAGCGGCGCCATCATCACGGTCACACGCGCCCAAGAGGGAACCCCGGCACAGTCGTTCGCCCCCGGTGCCAACGTAGATCTCCGGCTGACGAAAGGGGTGATGGACAGCTTCCTGCAGAGCGCCGGCGGCACCCTCGCGGGAATGGTGCACGCCAACCCGCCGACAGGCCGGCAGCTCGCGGCCGGGCAATGGGCGGACGTTTCCGGCGCAGTGGGCGGCATCGCCTACTTCGGCAGCAACGTCTATGTCGACCGTGATTCCGGCCAACTGCGTGTCGCGCAGTCGTCCACATCGGGTTATCGGGCGATCCGCCTCATCGCCTCAGGTGACGCCGGCAAGCAGCTTCAGTACGCCGAGTTCACAGGCCCCGTGACGGCCGGGGCCGTCGTGACGCCGACCTGGAGTGACGTGCTGCACTCGGGCGTGCTCGATCCTGCCAAGGTCGTACAGACTGAGGGCGAATTCACGATGGGCGGCTCGCTCGTCGTCACGGACAAGGGCGGCGTCAAGGCCAAGGACGCGAACGACGATCCCGACCTCTGGCTCTATGACGAAGCCGGCGGCACGCGCGCACGGCTGCGCTGGAGCCGTAGCGACAACACCATCCGTCTGACTCGCTACGCTGCCGACGGGTCCGCGCTGGCCGGCGAATTGGTGCTCGAGGAAACGCTTCTCGGTTACGTGATTGGCACCGAAAAACGAACAGTCATGCACAGCGGCATTCGATCGTCGGTCGCCGACTTCTTCAAGAAGGCCGAGGGTCGATACCTCGGAACCGAGGTGCAGGAGGCCGCCAATGAGGTGGATCTTCCTCAGACCGTGGGCGCCATCACCCTAGACCACAACGCCGGCATCAACTGGGCCGGCACGCTCACCGGCAATGCCACCCTGAACCTGATCGCCAACGCCAAGCAGCGAACAGGGACGATCCGCATCGTCAAAGGCTCGTTCAATTTCGGCTTCCACTCGTCATGGCGCTTCATGAACGGCGTGGTCCCGCCGCTCACCGGAACCTTCATGATCAACTACAAGATCGACCGGGACGGAAACCACTACGCCGTGATCCTCAACAACTGGAGGACGCTGTGATGCTGCCGGGCATGGATGGACTGCTCGGCGGCGTGACGGCGGGCGAGGCCGAATACACCACGCCGGGCACCTATCAGTTTCAGGTTCCGCTCTATAACTCGCTCCGCCGCCGTGTCTGGGGTGCGGGCGGCTCGGGCAGTGCGACCTGGTCCGGCAGCAGCTACCATGGCGCCAATGGAGGCGCATCGTCCTGCGGCAGCGTTTCGGCAGGCGGGGGACAAGGTGGCCGCCGCTATGACAGCGGCTATGGAGCTGGCGGTGCCGGTGGGGTGGGCACCACAGAGAACGGCGGCGCCGGCACGGCCGGTTGGGCATATACGGGGGGGCACGGCGGATACGCCCCCCATGGAGGCGCCGGCACGCCCGGGACCTCCGGACAAGGCGTCTGGTCCCAGCCGGGCGGCTATCCTGGTGGAGGATCGGGCGGCGTCGTCGGTTTCGGCCAAGCGGCGGGTGGAGGCGGCGGAGGCGGGGGCTATTCGGATGTGTCGGTAACGCCGAGCACGCCCGGCGCGCCTGTCCCGGGTGAGATCCTGACCGTGGTCGTTGGCGCCGGTGGCGCGCCGGTAACGGATGGCTGGGAACAGTCCGGCCGCGGCGGCGACGGCCGCGTCCTGATCACCTGGAGCTGACGGGACAAGCCGTAGGAGATCGCGCATGGCCGTCATCGTCATCACGGGCTTCACAGGTGAACAGCCCCGCCTGCTGCCGCGCCTGCTGCCCGCAACCGGTGCGCAGGACGCGATCAATACGAGGCTCGAGGACGGCGGCCTGACGCCCATGCGCGTGGCGCTGGAAGACGGCGAGGTCAGCGATCTCGATCGCGGCACCATCTATCGGCACAAGGGAGCCTGGCTCTCGTGGCCCGGCCGCGTCGACGTAGCACCGGCACCCGTGGCCGAGGACCGCCTCTATTACACGGGCGACGGCGTGCCCAAGATGCGCACGGCGGACGGGACAGCTTATCCGCTTGCCGTGCCGCGTCCGGCGGCCGCGCCCACGGCGACCCTAATCGGGACAGGATCCGGCGACGTGACAAGCCGCGTCTACGTCTACACGTGGGTCACGCAATTCGGCGAGGAGACGGAGCCGACGCCAGCGAGCAATGCCGTGGACTGGCAGCCGGGCAATAACGTCACCCTCTCGGGGATTGAAGCGCCGCCGGCAGGGCGCGGAGTGACACGCCAGCGGTTCTATCGATCCCAGACGGGCAGTTCCGGCACCGGGCTCTATTTCATTGCCGAGCGCGACGCCTCGAGCGCCGATTTCACCGATACAATTGCGCCGACGGCATTTCAGGATCCGATTCCCTCGGTCGACTGGAACGCCCCGCCCGACGATCTCACCGGCATCATTCCGATGCCGAACGGCATGATGGCGGCCTTCGTGGGCAAGCGGGTCTACTTCTGCGAGCCGTATCGCCCGCACGCATGGCCTGAGAAATACGTGCTGACGGTCGATTCCCAGATCGTCGGCCTCGGTGCCCTGGGCTCCACGCTCGTCATCCTCACGGAGGCGCAGCCCTATCTCGCCACGGGCACGCATCCCTCGACGATGCAGATGCTCAAGCTCGAGGCGAACCTGCCGTGCATCAACGCCCGTGCCATCGTCGACATGGGGTTTGCCATCGCCTACCCAAGTCACGAGGGCCTCGTAGCCGTGCGCGGCGACGGGTCGGCCGCGATCGTATCGGGAACGCTGTTCACACGCGAATCGTGGCTGGAGATCGATCCGGAGCACATGGTGGCGGCCCAGCTCGCCGGCCGCTACGTCGCATTCTACCGGTCCACCAGCGCCGATGACGAAGTCATGGCCGGGGCCGTGATGATCGACATCGCCGCCACGCACATGACGCGGTTTGCGACCGTGGCCAGTGCCGCCTTCTTCGACGTGACCACAGGCGGCCTCTATGTGCAGCTCGCCGGCTCGCGGCGCATCATGCGCATTGATCCGCCCGAGGGCTCGCGCGACACGCTCTACTGGCGCTCGAAGCCGTTCATCCTGCCGATGCCACAGAATTTCGGGGCTCTGCTCGTCGAGGCAGACGCGACCGTGAGCGCGGCCGAGGCGGCGCGCCGTCGAGCCCGGCAGGAGGCGGTTCGGGCGAGCAACGCGGCCATCATCGCGAGCCGGCGCGTCCTCGGCGATATGAACGCGGGGCCGCTCAACGGGCGCGCATTGACAGGCGACGCGCTGCAGCACGTGCCGCCGCTGCCATCCGCGACAGCGACCATCATCTATGCCGACGGCAAGCAGGTGGCGAGCACGCCGGTCACCAACACGCCCATGCGGCTGCCGGCCGGCTTTCTCGCCAACACGTGGGAAGTGGCAGTGAGCAGCAATGCGCGCATCGAGAAGATCACGCTGGCAACGACGATCGACGAGCTCAAGGGCGCTCCGCCCGGATGACGAGGTGGCGAGAATGATGGGATACGAGTTCAGCTTGATGAAAGAGCGCATCGACGCGCTGTCAGGCGCCTCGTCCAAGACAGCTGCCGGCCTGCGCGCCGTGCGCATCGAGGACGTGCAGCCGCTCCTTCAGTTCCCCGCCAACCCCAAGTCCGCCAAAGCCGGCGGCGCCAGCCCGACCAAGGCTGAGTTCGACGCGCTCGTGGACGATGTGCACAAGATCTGGACCTTCCTCGCTGCCCAATCGATGGCCTTGCAGGACCGCTCGAAGCCGTGAGCGAGGCGGCGACATGCCCGTCGGCGCGCGCGAGCAAGGACGGGTACCTCTACCCTGCGCCCGATACCACCGAGCACCACGCGCTACTCGATTGGGCCGAAAAGTGCATCGGCATCACCTTCCGCGACGATGCCAAGGTCATTGCACGCGTCGTCGGCGGCGATCTGCGAGCCGTTGTCGTCTTTGACCGGTTCTCCGCGACCGACTGCCTCCTGCATGTGGCAAGCAGCGGCAATGGCCGGTGGTTCAGCCGTGAGCTCGCGATCCGAGCGATGGCCTATCCCTTCCTGCAGTGCGGCCTGCCGCGCATCACCGCCATCATCTCCGAGCACAACGCGGAATCTCTCCGGATCACACGCAAGTTCGGGTTCGTTGAGGAGGGCCGCATGCGCAAGGCCGGCGAGCACGGCGAGGACGAGCTGCTGTTCGGCCTGCTGCGGGAGGAGTGCCGATGGCTCCCCGAGCACGGCCGGCGCCTGTTTCCCGCGGGACGGTCCGATGATAAATAGACACTAGCGCTGCGCATGACGTGCTCGCTTCACCCTCACGGGAGATGCACGTCATGGGCAAGAAGGGGGGCGCCTCCGCTCCGGCGCCTGATCCGAACATCGGAGCCGCAGCGCTCAAGCAGGCCGAGACCGGCCAGCAGTGGCTCGACTTCTCCAAGGAAGCCTTCGCCGTTTCTCAGGAGCGGCAGAAGGAACTCGACGAGATCACCAAGCGCATCGCGGATCAGCAGATCGCGCAGGGCGAGCAGCAATTCGCGTGGGCGAAATCCGACCGCGAGCGCTACGAGCAGGTTTTCAAGCCGCTCGAGGACGAGTTCATCAAGGAGGCGTCGGACTATGCGACGCCCGAGCGCCAGGCGGCCGCTGCCGCCGAGGCCCGTGCCGATGTGCTCTCCGCGGCCGGCGCCGAGCGTGACGCGGCGCGGCGGGAGGCCATGTCGCTCGGCATCAGTCCGACCAGCGGCCGCTACGCCGGGATCGAGCGGGCAGGCGAACTGGGCACGGCGCTAGGCGCAGCGGGAGCAGCCAACGCGGCCCGCACGGCCGTGCGCGACAAAGGCCTGGCCCTTAAGGCCGACGTCGCCAACCTCGGTCGCGGGCTCCCGACGCAATCGGCGCAGGCCGCATCGCTCGGACTGAGCGCGGGGAGCAGCGCCGCCGGCCTCTATGGCAATGCCAACCAGCAGTATCTCGCCTCAACCGGCATCATGGGCCAGGGCTACAAGGGCGCCATGGCCGGTTATGCCGGCATGGGCGACACCCTCAATCGCCAGTACGCCACGCAGGTCGATGCCTGGAAGGCGCAGCAAGCCGCCAACGCGCAGGCGTCGAGCGGCTTGTGGAGCGGCATCGGCTCGCTGGTCGGCGGCGTCGCTGGCATCTTCGCGTCCGACGAGAAGGCCAAGACGAACAAGGAAGAGATCCCAGAGGGAGAAGCGCTCGACGCCGTGCGGGCCTCGCCCGCCGAAGCATGGGACTACAAGCCCGGGGTCGCCGACGAGGGCCGCCACATCGGGCCCTATGCGCAGGACGTCGCGGCGGCGACGGGCAAGGGCGACGGCAAGACCATTGCCGTCCAGGACATGCTCGGACTGCACCACAAGGCGATCGAGGACCTGGACCGCAAGGTCGATCGCATCGCCACCGCCGTCGGCATTCGCTCGAGCAAGAAGCCCCCCGCGGCCAATAAGACCGGTGGCCGGTCTGCCGACGTGATGCCGGGTCTCGCGCGCACCCGCAAGACGAAGGAGGCCGCATAAATGGCGATGGGAACGGGACTTGGTGCCTTCATGGACGGCTTCGGCCGCGGCATCGGGATCGGTCGACAGCTCCGGCAGGCCTGGGACGAGGGCCAGCAGAAGCGAGACATGCAGGCCGCGGCCAAGGAGGCGAAAGACCAATTCGGCGACGTGCTGAACGACGACGCCTACGCCTACATGATGAAACGCCGCGCGGCCCAACTCGCCGAGAGCGGCGACATCGAGGGCGCGCGCAAGTACCTCGAATTCTCCGAAAAGGCGGAAACGAAGCAGGGAGCCAAGCTCTTCGCGAACGCCTTGTCGCAATTCCAGCGTGGCGACGTGGCTGGGGGCTTCGAGACGGCGGGGAAGCTCGCCCAGCTCAAGGGCTATGGCGATCAATTTCAGATCGGATCGGTGTCGCCAATCACGGATCAGCAGGGCAATACGATCGGCACCCGCATCACGGTCAAAGGCCCTGACGGACAGGACATCGCGCAGGACATCCCCCTCGGGCGAGAAGCCGAGGTGCTCGCCCGCATCGCGTCCCCGGAGGCTGTGTACCAGTTCGATCAGGCACGCGCGGCCGAGGAGCGCAAGCAGCAAACCGAGCTCAACACCTACGAGAAGAAGAAGCAGATCGATCAGCGCTACGGCGGCGCTGGGAAAAACCGGGCGAGCGCGATCAAGGCGCTGCGCAAGGGCCGTGAATTCGGGCCGGAAGGCAAGACCTTCGACGAACTCTCCGAAAAGGAGAAGGAAGACGAGATCCAGAAGGAAATGCGTCTGCAAGAGGGGCCTGGCATCGGCACAGGCGGCGCATCCTCCGCGCCAGGTCTCGGCAGGCGCGTGATCGTCGACACGGCCACTGGCGAGCCGGTCCAGTCTCCACCCTCGCGGGCCTCGGCCCCCTCAGCCGGTGCTCCGCCGGCCAGTCGTCCAGAGCCGCCCCGCCGACCGGCCGGCGCGCCGGCGCCAGCGGGCATTACCGGCGCGGCCGCCGTGGGCGCGTGGGGTGTGCCGCGCCGGCAGGATGACGGGAAACCCCGTGGAGCCTGGGGCACCCCGATCCGCTGACATGCCGCTCTTCCCCCTGATCGCCGCCCTGATCCATGCGGCCCAGATGGCGGCCATCGAGGCCGCCCCTTGGGGCCTGCACAACTTCCTGCCGCCGGAGCCTGCCCGTGGACATCTCCAAGACGAAGCCGATCGTCGTTGATCCTGCCAACTGGTCGCCTGACGACCCGCTAGGGCTCTTCAAGCTCGGCGCGCCAGCACCGGCGGAGAGGCCGGCCGAAAAAGCGTCGGCGAGCGGTGGACAGGCCGGCAGCGGTTACGTCATCCCGGACAGCTACTACGCGAGCATCAAGGCGGCGGAATCGGGCGGCCGTGCGGATGCACGCAATCCGAAGTCGACCGCCACGGGTCTCTACCAGTTCACGTCCGGCACATGGGATGGTCTGCGCCGGCGGCACCCCGAGCTTGGGCTCACCCCGGATGGGCGGCTCGACGCCGACCAGCAGGAACGAGCCATCCGTCCGTTCACGCAGCAGAATGCCGCCGTGTTGAACCGGGCCGGGATCCCGATCGAGGGCGGATCGCTTTACGCCGCACATTTCCTCGGGGCCGGCGGCGCCGTGGATGCTTTCCAGGCCGACCCATCAACCCCGATGGTCAATATTGTCAGCGAACAGGTGATCCGCGCCAATCCGTTCCTCGCCAAGATGACGGCCGGCGACTTTCGCGGCTGGGCGACCCGCAAGGGCACCGGCGCTCGCGGTGCCGCGGCGCCGGGGTCACTCCAGGGCACCACCGGCACCATGGGCGACTACACGAGCCCGGACGCGCCTGCACCAGTCGTGGCCGATGCCTCGTTCGCACCGTCGGACCCGATGGGGCTGTGGCGGGACTGGAAGCCCCCCGTCGCGGAGACTGCGACGCAGCAGGAACCGCCGCAGGGGCAGCCAGACGAGGGCGGCTTGGACGCGATGCTCGCCCGCCTCGAGCAGGAGGAGTCCGGACGATACCAGGCTGTCGACGAGGCGGACCTGCCGAAATGGCGTGAGCAATGGCAGAAGGAGCAGCCCAGCGAATTCATGAAGGGGCTCAAGGGCGCCCTGATCGACCAAAATCCGGCATTGCTCGGCTCGGCGCTCGATGCGCTCGGCGTCCTCACGGGGATCGAGACCTTTCGCGAGTGGGGCGGCGCGCTCGAAGGCTACGGCAAGAAGGGTTCGTGGCAGCGTTCACCGCGCGTCGGCAGTGTCGCCGGGATCCGCGGCATGGCAGAGCATGGCATTGGTGCCTTTGTCTCCGACGTCACCGACTATGCAGCGTTTGCCCTGGGGCAGGGTTTCGGCTCGATGGCGCCCGGCGTCGCGGCTGGCGTCGGCACGGCCGCCGTCACGGCGAACCCCCTCGTCGGCCTCATCGCCGGCGCCGCAGGTCCCTCGTATGTCCAGAACCTCGGCGACGTCTATCAGGCCCTGCGCGAGGACGAGGGCATCAAGGCCCGCCTCGCTGCAGGCGAGGTGACGGAAAAGCAGCTCGCCGCCTGGGCGGCGGTTGCGGGCGTGCCGATGGCGGCCCTCGATACCGTGGCGCTGGCCAAGGTCACGGGTGTCGCGGCGGCGCCGCTCAAGGGCGCCATTGTCCGCCGCATCGCCAAGGGCATCGCCGAGGGTGCCCTCACCGAAGGCTCCACGGAAGCCCTGCAGGAGGTCATTTCCCTTTCCGTGCAGGACCTGCTCGGGTCGAATAAGACCGCGCAGGACAAGGCCATCTCGATCATCGACAACGCCGTCGGCGGTATCCTCGCCGGCGGCGCCATCGGCGGTGCGGGTGGAGCAATCCGCCGCGGAGCCAGCCAGCCGAGCACGATGGAGCCTGCCTTGGACGCCGCGGGCGAAGCGCCGGCAGCGCCCGCGCCTGAAGCGGCCCCCGCTCCGGAGCCCAAGCAAGGGCCCCTTGCCTCCGCTCTCAACCACGGCGCGGACCAGGAGCAGCGACGAGCCGCCGACGCCGCAGCCTCGGAGCCGCGCTTCATCGTGAATGACCCGGCTATCGATGATCTCGGGCCGGGCGAGCTCAATGGTGTCGAGGTCAGCTTTGCGCCGGACCAGTCCGGGGCGCCGTCTGGGATGCGCCGCGTCATTCTGCCCGACGGCCGCGCGGCCATGGTCGGCGAACAACTCCTCGTGCCGGCTGCCGCGGCCGAGCCGGCGGCTCCCAGTGGTGCGACGGAATCGACCCCGATCGCCGCTCTGCCCGAAGATGCCCCGGCGGTCGGCGAGACAGTCGAGGTGGCGGCGCCCGGCATCGACCCTTTTCCCGCGCGCGTCGAGGGCTACCAGGACGGCGAGGCTATCATCGCCGATGCGGTGACCGGCGAGTTGCTGCAGGTGCCAATGGAGGCCTTGCGGCGGCCGTCCTCGACGTCCGAAACGACGGCCGCCCCGCCCACGGCACCCGCCGAACAGGTCACCGGCGACGCCGCATCCGCCGGACCCGAGGGGCTGAGCACTGCCACCGAGCCCCCGGGATCCGAGCAACGCACCGAACTGCCGCCGCGCTCCGAGCAGTTGCCCGCGACCGAGCGCATCGTACAGCCGGGCAGCCGCGTCATCGTCGACGCGGATGGTATCGAGCGCTTTGCTGCGACGGTGCAGAGCTATGAGGAGGGCGCGGCCGAGGCCCTCGTGCGCCGTGATGACGGCACCGAAGCGCAGGTGCCCGTCAAGGACATGTACGTCTCGAAGCTCACACCCGAGCAGGTCGAGCGCCAGGAGGCGGAGCGAAACCCGCCCGCGGAGCGCGAAACCGTCGTCGGCAAGGAGCCGTTGGCCCGTCGCGTGCTCGGCAAGCAGGTCGCGCTGCCGGACGATCTGCACGCCCGCCTCTACGATCTCGGGCGCCTGCGTACCCAATCCGTGCGTCTCGGCGGCCGGGGCCGGCTCGACATGGATGAGGTATCTGCTGGCGAACAGCGTGCGCTCGCCGAGGCGTTCGGCATGGGCGAACGAGAGCTCGGCCAGCTCGCCGACGATTATCGCTATCGTGTCGAGCGCGCGGCCAAGCAGGCGAAGTCGCAGTTGCCCGTGAAGGTCCACCCGGTCAACGAGACGCTCCGCAAGCGCCTCGCCGCAGACAGCCGCCGCGCCACCAGCAAGACGGAAACCGACGTCGCTTCGCAGGTCGCAGAGGCACCGGCGTCCACGGCTGGGCCTGCCACAACCACCACGGAAAGCGATGCGTCAGCCTGGTGGGACAAGGACCTTACGCCCGCCGGGCGCCGGGAGGTCATGGCTCGCGCCGGGATCAAGCGCTCCGATAAGACGCTGTGGCAGAATTTTCCCGCCCCGATCCGCGCCAAGCTGAAAGCCGCCCGCGAGGAACCGGCAGCCGGGGCGGCGCTCGAAGCCGCCGCGCACGAGGCCGCGACTTCGCCGCGCAACGACCGTCCCGAGCCGACACAGGCACAGAAGGAAGCGGGCAACTACAAGCTCGGCCACGTCAGCCTCGGCGGCCTCGACATCTCCATCGAGAACCCGGCGGGTTCGACGCGCAGGGGAACGGATCGCAGCGGCAAGCCGTGGACTGTCGAGATGAAGAGCCATTATGGCTACTTCAAAGGAACGGTCGGCCGCGACAAGGACCATATCGACACCTTCGTGCGCCCCGGCACCGAGACGTTGTCGGATGACGCACCCGTTTTCGTCGTGGACCAGGTTTCGCCGGAGACAGGCCGTTTCGACGAGCACAAGGTGATGCTCGGCTTCGCCACCGAGGCCGAGGCTCGCGCCGCCTATCTGGCGAATTACGAAAAGGGGTGGAAGGGGCTCGGCGAGATCACGCGAACGACCGTCGGCGACCTGAAGCACTGGTTTGCCGAGGGCGACACGAAGACGCCGTTTGCGCGAGGCGCGCGTCACGCCGGCGGCGGCGGTCAGTTCCCGGCGGTGCCAGAGGATCTGAGCGGCCTCGAGCGGCGCTCCGCCGAGGTCTACGCGCGAGTGGCCGCAGAGGCCGAACGGGCCCCGACCGAGCTCTCCCGCACGCCCATCTGGCGCGAGAGCATTGCCGAGCAAATCGCCAATCCCGCGCGCTACGGGGTGGTGGCGGAGGAGAGAAACCCCGCCGGATTGCGCATCGGCGATCGGGTCGAACTCCGCGGCAAACCCGCCTGGGTGGCTTCGATCCACACGCAAGGCATGACACAGAGCGCGCGCCTCGTCTCCACGACCGGACATGGCGCCTGGTACGACGTCAACCGCATCGTCGACGCCGTCGTTTTGCCCGCGGACGAGCCATCGCAGCAGCGGGTCGCCGAGGCGCGGGCGCGCAGCAGCGAGCCGGCGAAGGAGCGCTCACGAAAGAAGACCGGGAAGTCGGCCGAGGCGTCCGCCGCGCCGGAAAAGGCGCCCTCCCCGTTCGCGGGGAATAAGCTGTTCACCGCCGACAAGGTCGAGGCCGCACGGGCCCGCATCAGGTCGAAGATCGGCCAGGTCAATTCGGGTATCGACCCCGAACTCCTCGTTGACGGCATGACCATCGCTGGGGCCTACATCGAGGCGGGCGTGCGCTCGTTCGCGGACTATGCGCGCCAGATGACCGACGATTTCGGCGCTGGCATCCGCCCCTACCTGCTCTCGTTCTGGGAGGGCGCGCGCGCATATCCCGGCCTCGACACAACCGGCATGACGAGCCCCGAGGAATCGGCCCGGCTCCATGCCGAGCTCAACAGCGCCTTGCCCGCGGAAGCGGCGCCAGCCCTCGGCGCCGAGGTGGCAAAGCCCAAGAAGCGCTCGAAGAAGACCGGCCGGCCGCAAGATCGGACTCTCACGCAGGACTTCGGCGTCGAGCATGTCGACGGCTTCACTGACGATGGGGAGGCGGTGAAGGAGCAGTTCCTGCGGGACGCGTCCTCCTACCTCAACGCCGTGGCGGACGCGCTGCAAGAACACGGCTTCACCCCGGCCATGGACCGTCGCGGCCGGCCGATGAAGCCGGTGCGCCGCAACAATGCGGGGCCAGCGGTGAGCGGCGACGTGTCGCTTGTGCTCTTCCATCCCGATACCGGGGCGAATGTCTTCGCCCAGGTTGGCGGCATTTCCCTGCGCGGCATCGTACCGTCCACGCCAAGCGGCGTGTCGGTGATGTTTCGGGCGTCGGAGCACGCGGGCGACACCTTCGCCGCGCATGGGGCGAACCGCTGGGCGCCGGTGGATCTGTCGGCCGGCGATCTTGCTGATATGATTGCGCGAGAGGCGCGCACGGGACTTCCGCCCTCGGAGATGGCCCGGCCGGCGCTGGAGAGACGAGATGAACCTCGAGAACTGGATCAGGCTCGGCCGGCAGCACTGGAAGGAGCACCTGCCGACCCGGTACGCGGAATTGAAGGCGGCGGGGACGCTGGACGAGGCGCTGCGGAACGCAGCGGAGCAGACCTATCTCGAGGTGAACGCACTCGAGGAGCAGGGTCTGAGCCCGGACGAGGCGTGGCAGGCAGCGAGGCAGAACCATCTCCTTCTTCCGCCCGAAACGAACGATCTCGAGCCGACCGACCGACCGGCATTGAGTTTGATGAGGGAGCTTCAGCAAGCGCAGAGCCACGCGATGCGCGCCCTGGACGATCCGGATTACGAGATTCCGAACCCGCCCGAGGCGTAGAGCAGCCGGCCAACGGCGCGCTCCCCGCAGGAGCGCGGCCGATCGATTACGTGCTCTCGGATGCCGACGAACTCGGCTCGGGAGGCGCAAAGACCAAGTTCCGCAACAACGTCGCCGCCATCCGCCTGCTCCGCCGGCTGGATGCCGAACACCGCCCGGCAACCCGCGATGAGCAGTCCGTGCTCGCGAAATGGGTGGGCTGGGGCGGCCTGCGCGAGGCCTTTGCCCGCGAGGATGGATCTGTCGCCAAGGGCTGGGAGAAGGAGGCCGCCGAGCTGCGCGAGCTTCTCTCGCCCGAGGAATATCGCGCCGCTGAATCCTCAACCAGAAACGCGCACTACACGAGCCCCGAGGTCGTGCGGGCAATGTGGGATGCCGTGCGCCGCATGGGCGTTCGCGGCGGCGTTGTGCTGGAGCCGAGCGTCGGCGCCGGCAACTTCCTCGGCTTCATGCCGGCCGAACTGCGTGAGGCGGCCAAGATCACTGGTGTCGAGCTCGACCACATCACCGGCGGGATCGCACGCAACCTCTACCCCGCCGCGGACATCCATGCCCCGCTTGGTTTTCAGGACATCGCCGTGCCGGACGGCCATTTCGATCTGGCCATTGGCAACCCCCCGTTCGGCTCAGAGAAGCTCTACGACAAGGCGCGCCGGCATCTGAACCGGTTCTCGATCCACAATTTCTTCTTTGCCAAGTCGATCGACGCGCTGCGCCCGGGCGGCATTCTCGCCATGGTCGTGACCAACCGGTTCCTCGACGGCAATGCCAAGGCGGCACGTAGCTATATCGCGGGCAAGGCCGACCTTCTCGGTGCGATCCGCCTGCCGAACAACGCGTTCCTCAAGGGCGCGGGAACGGAGGTGACGACCGATATCGTTTTCCTTCGCAAGCGGGCGGACGGTGAGCCGGTCGGTGATGCCTCGTGGGTCGAAACGACGGATTTCCGCGACCCGGAAGGGCGCACCGTCCCGCTCAACAGCTACTTCGCGGCCAATCCCGACATGATGCTGGGCCAGTTCGGCGCCTACGGCACGATGTACGGCCCTGGCGACGCGGCGCTCGTCGCTCGGCCCGGTGACGATCTGCCCCGATTGCTCGCCGGCGCGATTGAACGCCTGCCGCAGGATATCGCCGCGCCGCTCGGCGTCGCCGCTTCGCCGGAGAAGGTTGCCGCGCCGTCGGCTGTTGCCGACGTCCCGGTGGGATCGATGTTTCTGGCGCCGGATGGGACGGTGCATCTGCGCGAGACTGACGTTCTCGGCGACGCGCGATCGGCCGTCGTCGAGTTCCCGAACGAGCGGGCGCGCGAGCGGGTCACCGGAATGGTGCGGATCCGCGACGCCTTCACCCGACTGCGCGAGGCCCAGCTCGACGAGCGTGCGAGCGACGACCGCATTGCCCGTCTGCGTGAACGGCTGAACAAGGTCTACGATTCCTTCGTGGCCAAGCATGGCCCGATCAACGCCGACGCGAACAAGCGGCTCTTTCGTGATGACCCGACGTGGCCGCAGATTGCCGCGCTCGAGGAGAACTTCGACAAGGGCCTCAGCCGGGAGCTCGCGAAGCGCACCGGCGAGGCGCCGCGCGCGCCATCGGCCGGCAAGGCGGCAATCTTCTCGAAGCGCACGCAGTCGCCCTATCGCCGGCCGGAGAGCGCGTCGTCGGCCAAGGATGCCCTCGCCGCGGTCCTGTCCGAGTATGGCCGCGTCGATCTCGTCGAGATGGCACGCCTCTACGGCAAGCCCGAGGCGGCGATCGTCGAGGAGCTCGGCCCGCTCCTCTACCGGACGCCCGCCGGCGACTACCAGACGGCCGACCAGTACGTGTCCGGCAACGTGAAGGCCAAGCTGGCCGAGGCCGAGCGTGCTGCGGAGCATGATCCGACCCTCCGGCGCAATGTCGCCGCCCTGCGCGAGGTGATCCCGCCCGATATCGAGGCGATCGACATCGACGTGAAGCCAGGCGCACCATGGCTGCCTGTCGAGACCGTCGTCGACTTCGCCAACCACATCGCGGACGCAACGGGTGCGAAGGCGTTCTACTCTCGTGCGAACGCCAAGTGGGACGTCGACCCCGCCCGACCGAGCGATGCCGCTCAGTCGCTGTGGGGCACCGATCGGGCATCCGTCGCGGCCGTGCTGGATGCTGCGCTGAACGGCCATACGCTCACGGTCCGGGACAAACTCCGCGACGGCACGTTCGTCGTGAACCAGCCGGCGACCGACGCTGCCAACGAGAAGGTGGAGCGCGTCAAAGCGGAATGGCGCCGCTGGGTTTGGGCCGACGACACCCGGCGCGAGCGCCTGGCGCGGCTCTACAACGACACCTTCAACACCGATGTGGAGCGTCGGTTCGACGGCTCACATCTTACGCTGCCCGGCAAGGTCGGCGACGACATCATTGCGCTGCGCCCACACCAGAAGAACTTCATCTGGCGCGTGCTCCAGTCCGGGACGGCCCTCGCCGACCATACCGTCGGAGCCGGGAAGACCTTCGCCGTCATCGGCGCCACGATGGAGTTGCGCCGGACGGGCCTCGCGCGCAAGCCCATGATCGTGGTTCCGAACCACCTGGTCGGGCAGTGGGCCGCCGATTTCATCAAGCTCTATCCCGGCGCCAAGGTGCTCGCGGCCACAAAGCGGGATTTCGAGGCGGAGAACCGCAAGCGCCTGTTCGCGCGGGTCGCCACGGGCGACTGGGATGCCGTAATCGTGGCGCATTCCTCGTTCGGCAAGATCGGCGTCTCGCAGGAGTTCGAGCGGCAGTTCATCGAGGAGCAGTTGTCGCATCTCGAGGACTCCATCACCGAGTTGCGCCGCGCCACGGGGGAGCGTTCCCGCAACGTCGCGCAGCTCACCAAATGGCGCGACAACCTCAAGGCCAAGCTGCAGCGCTTGCATGACACCGGCGGTAAGGACGCCGGCATGACGTTCGAGGAGCTCGGGGTCGACGCGCTCCTCGTCGACGAGGCGCACGAGTTCAAGAATCTTGGCTTCACGACATCGATGCAGCGGGTGGCCGGCCTCGGCGATACGGGAGGCAGCCAGAAGGCCGCCGACCTCTACATGAAAACCCGGTCCGTTCTGCAGCGCACGGGCGGTCGCAACATCATCTTCGCCACGGGGACACCGATCTCCAACACAATGGCCGAGATGTACACCATGATGCGCTACCTCGACGGGACGGCGCTGAATGCCCAAGGTCTCGCGCATTTCGACGCCTGGGCCCGGGTTTTCGGCGAGGTGGTGACGGACTGGGAGCTATCGCCGTCCGGCAAGTACAAGCTCAACTCGCGCTTCGCCAAGTTCGTGAACATCCCGGAGTTGATGCAGCGGTACCGTTCGTTCGCCGACGTCATCACGAACGACGACATCCGGGCGATGCTCGCCGCCGAGGGCAAAACGCTGCCCCTCCCACGCGTGAAGGGCGGAAAGCCGACGAATGTCGTGGTCGAGCGGTCGCCGGCGCAGGCGCGGTTCATCGGCGAGCCGAACGACGCCGGCGAATACCCGAAGGGGTCGTTGGTCTGGCGCGCCGAGAATCTGCCCAAGAAGGTGGAGCGCGGCGCCGACAACATGCTCAAGATCATGTCGGACGCGCGGAAGGCGGCGCTCGACATGCGCCTGCTCTCGCCCGGTCACGGCGACGTTCCCGGCTCGAAAGTCCATTCGGCCGCGGACCAGATGAAGCGCATCTATGATGCTTGGAACGAAAAGCGGGGGACGCAGCTCGTCTTCATCGATCTCAGCACGCCGAAGAAGGCGCGCGCCAAGGAGGCGGCACGCATTCGCGAGCTGATGCGGCGTGCGGAAGACGGCGACGAGGCCGCACAGCAGGCTCTCGACGCGATGAGCCCGGACGAGTTTCTGTCGCTCGACGGCGAGTTTTCGGTTTACGACGATCTCAGGCAGAAGCTGATTGATCGCGGCGTGCCGGCGGACGAGATCGCTTTCATTCACGACGCCAACACGGAGGCCCAGAAGGAGGAGCTGTTCGGCAAGGTGCGCTCCGGCCGCGTCCGCTTCCTGTTTGGCTCCACTGCCAAGATGGGTGCCGGCACCAACGTGCAGAACAGGCTCGTCGGCCTGCACCATCTCGATGCGCCATGGCGCCCGTCCGATCTCGAGCAGCGGGATGGCCGCGGCATCCGTCAGGGTAACGAGCTCTATGCCGAGGACCCGGACGGCTTCGAAATCGAGATCCTGCGCTACGCGACCAAGAACACGCTCGACGCCCGCCAATGGCAAACCATCGAGACGAAAGCTCGCTTCATCCAGCAACTTCGCAAGGGCGATGTGGGCGCACGCGTCATCGAGGACATCGGCGGCGAGGCGGCGAACGCGGCCGAAATGAAGGCCGCTGCGTCAGGCAATCCGCTCATCCTCGAAGAGATGGATCTGCGCCAGAAGATCAGGCGCATGGAGGGCGCGCGGATAGAGCACGACCGCGAACAGTTCCGTCTTCGCGATCGCATTCAGAATCTGCGGCAGGAGGCAGCCTCGCTGTCCGAGCGCCTGTCGGACGTGGAGCGCGACGCCGCCAAAGCCGCCGCAGCGGCCGAGAGCGGCCTGGACGCGACGATCGGCGGCGAACAGCTCGCGAAGCCGAAGGACATCGGAGCGGCCATAGTAAAGGCCGGGCGGGAGCTGCTCGCGAACGGCGCCGAGCAAGCAGCGCTGGGCACGATCGGCTCGTTTCCGGCGCGGCTCGAGCACGTCCACACGAAGTCGGTCAACGTGGTGCTCGAGGGGAAGCGGCAGCATGACGTCCACGTCGAGGACGTCGAGACGGCTGATGCCGCAGGTCTCGGCATGCGGGTGCTGAACGCGCTCCGCCGGATGCAGGTGGAGCCCGACCAGATCAGGGCCCGCCGCACCGAGATCGAGCGTCAAATGCCGGCGCTTGAGCGACAGCTCGCAGACTGGCCCGGATCAAAGGAACTGGCGGACGCCCGCGCGAGGCATGCCGCGGTGCTCGCCGAGCTGCAACCCAAGAAGCCGGAAGCTCCTGCCCCGGCCAAGCCGTCGATGCCGGAGCGCGATGATGGCCCGCAGGTGGGGCAGTCAATCGAGGCGCTCAAGGACGCGCTGCGCGCCGGCCCGGCGGGCCCCTTGATCGAGGCGCTGGAGCGCGCCGGACGATTGGTGATCGTCACCAATGACCAGCCGGGGCAAGCCCGCCCGCCGGAGAGTGGCGCGCCGGGCGCGCAGGCCTGGACCCTGAACGACGGCACGATCGGCATGAACGCCGACGTGATCCGCCCCGGTACCGAGACGGCCGTGTTCCTGCACGAGGCCTTCCATGCCGGCGTGCGACCTCTGATTGGCGATCCGGCATGGAATGGCCTGATGCGCGAGCTCGAGGCCCTGCGCACGCAAGCCAGGCGCGGCGGCGCGCGCCTGCGCGAACTGCACGCCGCCGCGCGGGCGCGAGTCGACCTCGCCGAGGCGCGCGGGCAGGATATGCCCGGTGATCTGCGCGCCGAAGAATTCGGCGCCTATCTGGTCGAGCACTATGAGACCGCCCCGCCGGCGATGAAGCGGTGGGTGGACAAGCTCGTCGGCCAGGTCAAGGCGTGGCTCCTGCGCCGCTTCGGGCGTCAGGTCGGCGCCGTGACGCCGGAACAGCTTCGAGCGCTCGCACTGGCGGCGATGCGCGAGGCCGCAGGCCCTACAACGCCCGCGTCCCACATCCCCGACCCCGCGCCGCGCAATTCCATCGATCCCAGCTTCGAGCGGCTCGTCGATCACGTGGTTCGCGGCGGTGAGATGCCACGCGGAATCGCGATCGGCGAAACGCCGGCGGTATTCCAGGCGCTCGGCGCTCCAAAGCTCACGCTGACCATCTCGGAAGACACGATCTGGAAGGCGATCGACAAGCACGGGCTCACGCCGACGGAGATCAAGTCGGCCATTCGGCGGCTGGATGCGCCTCTCATGGTCTTTGACTCGGCGACGACGCCGGGGAGCCTCGTTGCGCTCGTCGACGTCACGGACCGGAAGGGGCGCCCCATCGTTGCGGCGGTGCACATCGGGCGCAAGTCGGGCCGGATCACCACCAACGTGATCGCGAGCATCCACGGCAAGGAAGGAGCAGGCTTCATTCGCCAGTGGATCGACGCCGGCCTGCTCCGCTATGTGGATGAAAGAGGGGTCGACGGCTGGACTTCGACCAGAGGGCTCCAATTGCCCAAGGTGGTATACCGCGGTCAGGCGGCATACGGGACCAGCCAACGTCGACCCCACCGCAAGATACTCAAGCCCGCCGATGTGTTCAAGGACGGGTCGGGGCCCAAATTCTCGATCGCCTCCGAGGGCGCGGAGGGCGTTTCGCGAGCCGCGCGGGACGCAGTGCAGAAGCGCTTTGCCGGCGAGCTCAGGGGGCGCTTCACCGACCTGCAGCCTGCCGTGCTCGCCGCGGTGCCGCTCAACTACTTCTCCGAGCTGAAGCGGCCGAACATGGCGGCCGTGGACGACTATCTGCGTCTCAAGCGCGCCATGGACACCTACCGCGGCAGAAAGCACGACGCGGCCGACAAGGTGGCACAGGACTGGTACCGCTACGCGCGCCTCGGGCTGGATAAGGACGGCAAGGCCAAGGCCGCCGAACTGGCGGACCTGATGCACGAGGCCACGCTGGCCGGGGTCGATCCATCGCGCTCGCCCCAGGATTTTGGCGATGTCGCTCCGCCGGAAGCCTACGGCCCTCTGCGCAAGCGCTTCCTCGCGCTTCCGCCCAAAGGGCGTGAGTTGTTCGAGACCGTTCGGGACGCCTACAAGGCCCAGGCCGAGGAACTCGACCGGATCATCATGGACAACGTCCGCCAGTCGATGGAGATCGCGGCGCGCGAGGCCGAAAAGCGCTACCGGGCCGAGCTGGATCGCATCAAGCGCGACGGCAAGCTCTCCAACATCGAGAAAGCCGACGCGATCAACGAGGCCAAGAAGCGCCGCGCCGCAGAAACGACCAAGTCCGAATGGGCGAAGAAGGCGCGGCTCACGCGCTTGCGGCAGGCCTTCGAGAGCTCGCGCGTGCCCTCGCCCTATTTCCCGCTCGGGCGGTTCGGCCGCTATTTCGTGGCAGTGAAGGACGTCGACGGTTCCGTGCTGTCCTTCTCCCGCTTTGAGCGTGCCGCCGACCGCGACCGTGCCGCGGAAGACCTGCGCGCGCGGGCCGGCCGGGACTTCCCCGGGGCGGCCGTTGAGGCGGGGGTGCTGGACAACACGTCGGAACTGCGCCAGGCGATGGACCCCCGGGTCATTGCGCAGATCGAAACCCTGCTCGGCAACGCCGGTGTCGACGACGCGGTGATGGACGCGATCTGGCAGCGCTATCTCCAGACCATGCCGGATCTGTCCATGCGCAAGCGGCAAATCCACCGCAAGGGCACACCCGGCTTCGAGCGGGATGCGCTGCGCGTGTTCGCCTCGCACATGTTCCATGCCGCCCATCAGATGGCGCGGCTGAAATATGGCCTCGGCCTGCAGGAGGCGGTGAACCAGGCGGCGGAGCAGGCACGTGCGAGTGACGACCCGACCCGCGGCACGACCCTCGTGAACGAGCTGCGCCAGCGCCACAAGTGGGTCATGAACCCGACCGGCTCGAAGGCGGTGCAGGCCGTTACCTCGACGATGTTCACGTGGTACCTCGCTGCAACGCCGGCCGCGGCCATCGTCAACCTCACGCAGACGCCAATGCTCGGCATCCCGATCCTCGGCGCCCGGCTCGGCGGTGCCGGCAAAGCCTCGGCGGCGATCCTGCGCGCGGCGAAGGATTTCGCTGCCGGCGCCGGCGATGTGCGCCGGGCCAACCTCTCCCCCGAGGAGCGCAGCGCGCTCGATGCATTCTACGACAGCGGTCTGATCGACCGCACGCAGTCGCACGAGCTCGCCGGTGTGGGGGACGTCGGCGTCGAATATTCCCCGCTGCGCGCGAAGGTGATGGGCGCGATCTCGTGGGTGTTCCACCGGGCCGAAGTCGCCAACCGTGAGGTGACGGCGCTCGCCGCCTACCGGATGGCGCGAGCCCGCGGCCAAGACCAAATCGCGGCCGTGAACACGGCGCATGAGCTGACCTGGAAGGCGCATTTCGACTACTCGAACAGCAACCGGGCCCGCTTCATGCAGGGCGACGCCATGAAGCTGATCACCGTCTTCCAGAATTATCAGCTCAACATGTGGTATCGCCTCTTCCGCGATTTCCATCAGGCCTTCAAGGGCGAGACGCCGCAGGCTCGGCGCGAGGCGCGCTATCAGCTCGCGGGCGTGATGGGCATGATGACGCTGATGGGAGGTGTGACGGGCCTGTTCGGCTACAATGTCCTGATGGCGCTTGCTGGTGCCCTGCTCGACGACCCGGACGACCCGCGAGACTTCAAGGCCGAGATGGAGGGCAACGTCGTCAAGCTCTTCGGACCGGACATCGGCGGCATGATCCTCAAGGGGGTGCCGGGCCACCTTCTCAACATCGACCTCACCTCGCGCATTGGCATGCCGGATTTCTTCATCCGGGCTCCAGACGACAATGCCGAGGGAAGGGACTGGTACATGGCCGCGATCATTGGGGCGCTCGGCGTCGTGCCCGCAACCATCGTCAAAATGGGCGACGGCCTGTCCCTGATCGGCCAGGGGAAGACGATGCGAGGGCTTGAGCTGATGGCCCCCAAGGCCATCCGGGACGCCATGCAGGCGTACCGCTATGCCAACGATGGACTGACCACGCGCCGTGGCGACGCGATCATGGAGCCCGGGCAGATGGGCGCCTGGGACGTCATTGCCAAGGCCATCGGGTTCACGTCGGCGCGCATCGCCGAGACCTATGAGCGCAACGCGCGCCTCAAAAACGCGGAGCGGCATGTGCTTGACGAGCGCCGCGAGCTCGTCAACCGCTGGGCAGCAGCGCGCCTCATGGGGGACGACGAGGGCCGGCGCGAGGCGCTCGCGGCGATCCGGCGGTGGAACGCGCGGCCCTACGCCAAGGGAGTGCGCATCACCCAGGAAACGCTTCAGCGCTCAATCCAGACGCGGAAGCGCAACGCGAGCCGACGCGAAGATGGCGTCCTGATCCAGAACAAGGCGCTCGGTCGCTATCTGCGTGACCTGCAACCTGCGCGGATGCACTGATCCGGCGTGACGCTTGACCGCATGCTCCACTCCCGCCCACATTTGATGGCCGCCCTAGCGGCGGCCATCTATCGGGGTTGGGGGAATGATGAAGGGACGAGTGACCGCCGTTCTGGCGGCATTGCTGTTGTCGGCCTGTGCCGGAGCGCAAGCGACAAGGACATCGGCGAACACCGCCATCATCGATGCGTCTGCTGCGCCGGCCTGCGGCGCCATGGGTGCGTCGCGCGTGGCGGCGAAATCGGCGGCGGTGGAAACGCTCCGCGCCGGCTATGAGCGCTACATCATCACCGGCGCTTCGTCGCGAAACAACGTGCGCACCGCCGTCGTCGGCATGCAGGCCAACACGTTCGGCACCATCTCGGGCAATACCTTCGCCGGCACCACCACCTACACGCCGACGACGGTGACCTATGGCAGCCATGACCGCATGCTGACGGTCATCATGTTCAACAAGGGCGACCCGGGCTACGAGCAGGCGCTGGATGCCAAGGAGACCCTTGGCCCCGAGTGGCAGGATCTGGTGAAGAGCGGCATCCGATCCTGCTTGTGAGCGTCGGGCGCCATGAGCGCAAGACGAGCCGGCACTAGGGCGGCGCCCAGCTCGAGACCGCTCTTGGGCACCATCCACGCAGTTCGCAACGACCGATTCTCCTCATCGGGCGCCGCCAACGGGCAGCGCCCGACCATCACTGGCATGTCGGCAACGATACCGTCCGACCAGTAACAGGGTCGCGATGGGTGCAAGTTTTGCCGCTTCGGTCCCAGGCAATGCTGACTGCAATAATGAGGCAAATAACCGCAAGCGTTCCCCACGCGAGCCGCAACAGCTCCCGCTTAGTCATTTCAAGGAATCTCCCCCTACCCCGCCTGCCTTATAGCAAATCATGCACAGGGGAGCATCCGCCCAATTGATCTGGATCATTTCGGCGGTCGTGCCCCCCACTCAGCAGGCGTAAGCCTCCGGCAGCCTGCGGGCCTTGCTTGGAACGGCGCGCTGCGGGTACATAGGTGCACCGCGCTCTGGCGCGGACCAACCCACGAGCGCATGACGTGCCATCCGGCAGGACGCTGTCATGCGCGAGAACTTCCCTCTGTCACTGGAAGTCATCTTCGAGTTCGAGGGCGGCTACAGCACGCTCCGAAGCGACCCGGGCAACTGGACCGGCGGCAAGGTAGGGGTCGGGGAGCTCAAAGGCACGAAGTACGGCATCGCCGCCAACTCGTTCCCCCATCTCGACATCAAGAACCTCACCAAGGCCGAGGCCGGCGAGATCTACCGAACCCGCTACTGGAACAAGGTCCGATGTGATCAGCTGCCCGACGGCGTCGATCTGGCGACCTTCGACCCGGCGGTGAATTCGGGGCCCGCCCGTGCCGCAAAATGGCTGCAGGCTGCCCTGGGCGTCACGCAGGACGGGGTAGTGGGACCCCAGACCGTCTCCGCCGCCGTCCAGACGCCCGACAAGATCACAGTCGTCAAGAAGCTGTGCGCCAAGCGCCTCGGCTTCCTGCAGGCGCTCTCGACATGGAGAACGTTCGGCAAGGGCTGGTTGCGGCGCGTCACGGCCGTCGAGGCCAAGGCGATCGCGTGGGCAGCGGCAGCGGCCGGCAAGAAGCCCGAGGCGGTCCTAGCCTCGGAGAGCAACAAGGCCTCCACGTCGGCCAAGAGCAACGCGGGCGGCGCAGCAGCGACGGGAGCAGGCGGTGGGGCGGCCGGCACGCAGGTCGATCCCTCATCGCTCGACGCCAGCGCCGTCGCCGTGCTCATCGCCCTCGGGCTGGCGATCGCGGCGACGATCGCCATGCTGGCGTGGCGCTCGCACATCCAAGCGCAGCGGGCCCGCGCGCTTTCCGCCCCGGCGATGGAGGGCTGAACATGCAGTGGGCAGATCTTGCTGGCACCCTCATCAAGGCAGGCGCCCCGGTCCTCGGCACCGCACTTGGCGGCCCGGCCGGCGCTACGATCGGCGGCATCATCGGCACGGCCGTGGCGGAAGCCCTCGGCGTCGAGGCGACGCCGGAAGCTGTAGCCGATGCGCTCGCCCAGCCGGGCGCAAGCGGCGCTGTGCGCCAGGTCGAAGCCGAACAGGGCGACCGCTGGGCCGAATACATGCTTCAGGCGAGCAAGGCGCAAGCTGCGCTCGCCACGGACGAAGGCGCCAAGGGTATGTGGCACTCCGGCTGGCGCCCCGCCATGAGCTGGCTGCTCATCGGCATGTGGCTGTGGAATGCGATGCTTGGGCCGCTCGCGAGCGTCTTCGCGCCCGTGCCGATCCCGCTCGTTCCTTACGAGCACCTGCTCGCCTTCAGCGGCATCTGGCTGACGATCTACGGCGGCGGTCACACGCTCAAGAGCGTCATGGGGGGACGATGATGGCGCTTGGACCAACGGTCGAATGGCAGGAGATCGCGCTTCTCGCCGGCGTCCTCACCGCGGCGGCCGCGCCGATTGTGTGGGTCTGGCGTGATGGCCGGTCGTCGATCCGGGACCTGCACAGCCGGGTCGACAAGCTCAAGGAGGAGGTCGCGGCCGACAAGCTCGAGGCGGCCAAGACGTTCGTTTCGGCAGAGGCCGTGGCGCGCGTCGAAAAGCGCCTCGTTGCGAGCGAGGAGCGCATGGCGGCCGCTATCGAACGGCTGGGTGAGCGCATCGACAGGGCGATGGAGACGCTGATCGAGCGGCGCCGTAGCCGGTCGCCGTAAGGGCTAGGGCTAAATCACTGCCGGTGGCTTGAACGCGATCCGCTTGAGCCATTGCTGCTTCTGCTCGAGCGAAGGGCCGGCGCCATACTTCGGCCGGATCCACTTATGCCCCATCAGGCTCGCGACGACCTTTTCCGGCGCCTCGACGGCCGTAAGGCGGTCCTCGAAAGTGTGCCGCAGCGAATAGGCTGAATGCTCGTCGGTCGGTCGCAGATTGTGGGTCGAGAAGTACTTATTGATGAGGGCGGACAGGCTCGCCGCCTTGTCGCGATACCGCGGAAACCCGTCCGGGAAGGCTTTGGCAACCACAAGAGCTACGCCGACGAGGGGTATATCCCGTGCGGAATGCGGCGTCTTCATGCGGCGTCCGTCGGGCCGAACCTGGACGTGTGGCACGGCGGCGTCGAGGCGGATCGTGGAACGGGTGAGATTGGTCGCTTCCGAAAGCCTAAGCCCCGTTTCCGCTACTATGTAGATAACCGCCCGTGCCTCGCTGTTGAGCCCGGCCAGCGCGCCGGCGGCGAAGATCTTGTCCTGGACGAATTGCGCCGCGAACGCGGCCCGCTGGTTCTCCTCTGCGCCGTTCAGGCGCATGTCGGCAAAAAGTGGCGGAAGACCGAAATGATACCGCCGGTCGATCGTGCGGACCATGCGGTTGATGTGGCCGAAGTCCTTGTTGGCGGTGTCGACGTCGAGACCCTCGGTGAGAACCCGATCCTGCCACCATTCGCGGAACTTTAACGCATCGCCTCGTGTCACCTCATCGAGACGCTTGTCGCCGACCACGCCGACGAGATTCGCCACGGCCCGCTTCTTCGGGTTGCCCCACTTTCGGACCTGGTTCTCCGACATGCCGGCGAGCGAAGCCTTCTCGAGGCTTTCGTACTCCGTGAACAACGTGGCGAGGCTCAGCGCGGGGCGTTCCTCTGCGCCCAGAACACCGGCGACGGCTGATGGATCGTCAGCCCTGCTCCCCTTTGCCAGCGCCTCAATTCGCTGCATCAGATCGTCAGCCGACTTCTGCGCTACGAGAGAGAGCATATCGACGTAATCGAAACCCATCGCGCGCGCCCTGCGCCTCGCCTCTTCGTAGCGTTGGCGGGCCTCGTCCGCCCGCCCGGCATGCAGGGTTTCCCAGTAGGTCTCGGTTTCGGCATTGAGTCGGCTGGCAATCCGCGCCGCTCGCCGGCCGGCGGGATCGTCCGCGACAGCCACCTTCGTCGAAATGCGCACGAGAACCCGTTTGTCGAGTTCCGCGTAGATTTCAGGGACGCGCCGCACATAGATCCACGTGCCGCCGCGTTTTGTAAGGAACCGCCCCGCCATGCCGCCCCCGGCCGTCCGAAACAGATCGCTGCTACACGCGTGTTACACACGTTTGTTACACACGGCGGGCGGCGAGATCAACGCGAGCGCCGAAATTTGAGGCGCAACAAGCATTCTGGCTTACGGGAACTGGCGGAGAGGGAGGGATTCGAACCCCCGATAGACTTGCGCCTATGCCGCATTTCGAGTGCGGTGCATTCAACCACTCTGCCACCTCTCCTTGATGGCGGGCCGTTCATATACGCGCAACCGGGCCAAGATCAAGTCGCCCTGTGAATAAAGATCCCCGCGGCCCGTCTCGCGGGGGACGCCGCAGCGGATGGCAGGCAGCAGCGTGCGGCATGGGAGCGCCCGATCAACGGGATTGTCTTCCCGCGACCGTTTCCATCCGCCTCCGCCCCGTGACGGGCGGACAATTGCGGCCAAAGCCTTCGGCTGCGGGCCGGCTACCACGCCTTCTACAGGCGCTCCGGGCGAAATCGCCCCCTGAGCCGCGTCGTTATCTGCCGGATCAGTCGCGGATGTGCAGCGCGTCTGCCGGCAGCCCCATGGGACGAAAGTGGCCGCTGTGCAGCACCACGACAAGATTGCAGAGCGCACCGGCGGCCGTGGCCGCCCCGGTCCCCCGGCGCCCTCCTTCCGACTCGACGAGCGCCGAAATATGCCGCCGAGCGCCCGTTTTCATTGACAGGCGCGGCCGCGGCATGTATCGAAACGCTCTGGCGCGGCTGGTCCGCGCTTTTTCGAGTCGCGCGCTTCTCTTTCGATACCGCCCTTAGCACGGCGGTGATTTCGAGTGCGTGTCACAAGCCGGAGCAGGCTGACAAGAAGCCGGCCGGGCGGGTAGCCGCCGAGAGCCGGGAGACGAACACGAGGACAAAGATGTTCGCAGTCATCAAGACCGGCGGCAAGCAGTACAAGGTTGCCGCCAACGACGTGATCAGGATCGACAGGCTCGCCGCCGAGGCGGGCGATGTCGTGACCTTCGACAGCGTGCTGATGCTCGTCGACGGTGACAAGGTGGAAGTAGGTGCGCCGTCGATTGCCGGCGCCCTGGTCGCCGGCGAGCTCATCGAGCAGGCGCGCGGCCCCAAGGTCATCGCCTTCAAGAAGCGTCGCCGCCAGAATTCGAAGCGCAAGCGCGGCTACCGGCACGACCTGTCGGTCGTGCGCATCACCGAGATTCTGACCGGCGGCGCCAAGCCGTCGGGCAAGAAGGCCGCTGTCAAGCCGGCGAAGGCCGCCAAGGAAGCCGCTGTCCCGGCCGCCACCGGGGCGCGCGACAGCAGCAACCTGTCGCTCATCGCGGGCGTCGGCCCGACGATCGAGAAGAAGCTGCGCGCCGCCGGCGTCACGTCCTGGGAGCAGATCGCCGCCTGGAGCGAGGCGGACGTCGCGAAGTATGACGAAGAGCTCAACCTGCGCGGCCGCATCGCGCGCGACGAGTGGATCGAGCAGGCGAAGGAGCTCCTCGCCGGCAAGCCCCCGCGCGCCAAGGTCGATCAGGCCGAGCTGAAGTCGGGCGAGGATCTCTGAGGCGCGGCGCGGCTATCGCTGCCCCCCTCTGACAGTATTCGGGAGTAACGGACATGGCACACAAAAAGGCAGGCGGCTCCTCGCGTAACGGCCGCGATTCCGACGGCCGCCGTCTCGGCGTGAAGAAGTTCGGCGGTCAGTCCGTCGTTGCCGGCAACATCATCGTGCGTCAACGCGGCACGCGCGTCCATCCGGGCGTGAACGTCGGCATGGGCAAGGACCATACCCTCTTTGCGCTCACGGACGGTCGCGTGGCTTTCGGCACGAAACTCGGCCGAGCTTACGTGTCGGTTGTACCCGCCATCGAGGCGGCAGAGTAAACGGCGGCAGCTGAGACGAAGGAGCTACCGCCGGCATCCCACGAACCGGCGGATCGAAGCTCCAGACGAATGCTTCTGATCCATGCGACAGGGGAGATGGGATGCCATCTCCCCTTCGTCGTTTCTGGCACCGGCCGCGGGAGGCGGCACGGGCCACAAGGATCGGAGCGAGACTATGTTTACCCGCGAGATCATCGACGACGCCTTCGTGATCGAGACCGCCCGGCTCGAGCTGCGCTGGCCGCGTCTCGCCGACGCCCGAGCTGTCGAGCGCCTCGCGGGTGACAAAGCCGTCGCGGAGATGACGGCGCAAATCCCCCATCCCTATCCGCCAGGCACGGCCGAAGGCTTCATCTACGAGGCCCGTCGCGCCAATGCCGACGGCAAGGCGCTGACGCTCGCCCTCGCGCCGCGCGGCAGGAGATGCGAGCTCATGGGCGCCATCAGCCTGCGCCGGTCGGCTGCCGGCGAGCCGGAAATCGGCTACTGGCTGGGCACGCCCTTCTGGGGCTGCGGCTTCGCCACGGAGGCGGTCAGGGCGCTCGTCGACACGGCCTTCACGCACAGCGAGGCACGCGCCATCGTCGCGAGCGTGCGCGTCGTCAACCCGGCCTCGCGGCGGGTCCTCGAGAAGTGCGGCTTCCACGCCGACGGGGCGGGCCTGCTGCCGTTCCCCGCGCGCGGCGGCGTCTTCCCGGTCGACCACCTCAGGCTCGAGCGGCGCATCTGGGAGAGCCTCAAGGGCTGGACCAACCCGCTCTTCGTCGGCCTTGCTGTGCGCGAGCGCACAGCTGACGCAGCCTGCCTCGTGTCATCTGCAGAACCTTCCCCCGCCCTGTCCGGAGGAGAGCCATGATGCCGGATACGCTCAGCACCGAACGCCTGTCCCTGCGTGCCCCGCGCCGCGAGGACGTGCCGGCCCTGCACCGGCAGATGACCTGGCCAGTCGTGCGCTGGCTGTCGCAGGTGCCATGGCCGGTGTCTGCGGACGACATCGCCGCCCACATCGAGAAGAGTGCCGAGGAGCGGGCCGCCGGCCGCGCGGCGCTCTATACGGTAACGAAGGCAGGCGAACCGATCGGCCTCGTCGGCATCGCCCCGCGCAACGGCGCCATGAACCTCGGCTACTGGCTGGGGGAGGAGCACTGGGGCCAGGGCCTTATGCCGGAGGCAGCAGGCGCCGTGGTGGATGCCTATTTCGCCGACAGCCGGGCGGTTCACATCTCCTCCGGCCTGTTCGCCGGCAACGAGGCCTCGCTCAAGGTGCAGCAGAAGCTCGGCTTCGTCGTCGTCGGTGAAGGGCTGATGCCCGCCAGGGCGCACGGCCGGATGCTGCCGCACTACGACACCATCCTCGGCCGGGCCCGCTGGACCGGTCAGCAGATGGCGGCGTGAGCGCGGAAGCGCCGGCTCCACCCATCGATGCCTGCCCGCGGCGACGCCCATGCGTTGCCGCGGGCGTCCGTCTCCTGTAGGAAAACCGCTCCCCGCCGTGGATGCGGGAGCCGTGTGGTGCCATGAAATTTCTCGACCAGGCCAAGATCTACGTCCGCTCGGGCGACGGGGGCGCGGGGTGCGTCTCCTTCCGCCGCGAGAAATTCATCGAGTTCGGCGGCCCGGACGGGGGTGACGGCGGGCGCGGCGGCGACGTCGTCGTCGAATGCGTCGAAGGGCTCAACACGCTCATCGACTATCGCTACCAGCAGCATTTCAAGGCCCGGCCTGGCATGCACGGAATGGGCAAGAATCGCACCGGCGCCAGGGGCACCGACGTGGTGCTGAAGGTGCCACAGGGCACACAGATCTTTGCTGAGGACAACGAGACGCTGATCGCCGACCTCACCGAGATCGGCCAGCGGGTGGTACTGGCGCGCGGCGGCAACGGCGGCTTCGGCAACGCCTATTTCAAGACATCCACCAATCAGGCGCCGCGCCGGGCCAATCCGGGCCAGGAAGGCACCGAGATGTGGATCTGGCTGAGGCTGAAGCTCATCGCCGACGCGGGGCTCGTCGGCCTGCCGAATGCCGGCAAGTCGACCTTCCTCGCCGCCGTGAGCGCGGCGAAACCGAAGATCGCGGACTACCCCTTCACGACCCTGCACCCGGGGCTCGGCGTGGTGCGCGTTGACGCGCGCGAATTCGTGCTCGCCGACATTCCCGGCCTCATCGAGGGCGCCCATGAAGGGCACGGCCTCGGTGACCGCTTCCTCGGCCATGTGGAGCGGTGCCGCGTGCTGCTGCACCTCGTCGAAGGCACGAGCCAGCATGCCGGCAGGGCCTACAAGGTCGTGCGCCGCGAACTCGAGGCCTACGGCCACGGACTGGCGGAGAAGCCGGAGATCGTGGCGCTGTCGAAGGCGGACGCGCTCGATCCCGAGACGCGCAAGGAGCAGTTCGCCCGCCTCAAGCGCGCGGCGGGTCGCACGCCGCTCGTGCTTTCCGCCGCCTCGGGCGAAGGGGTGGAGACGGCGCTGCGGGCGCTGCTCGCCGAGATCGACGCCGCCCGTGGCGAAGAGAAGGATCACGCGCACAACGCGGTGGCCAACAAGGAAGGGGCCGGCGAGGGAGAGAGCTCGTGGCATCCCTGAGCGCCACTGCCGAGACCTCCGCGACGGCCGGCGTCCCGACGATCGACCGGTTCCGCCGCGTCGTCGTCAAGGTGGGTTCGTCCCTCCTCGTCGACAGGGCGCGCGGGCGGCTGAAGCACGCCTGGCTCGCCGCGCTTGCCGAGGACATCGCCGAACTGCACGGGCGCGGCGCCGACGTGCTCGTCGTCTCCTCGGGTGCCATCGCGCTCGGGCGCACGGTGCTCGGCCTGCCATCGGGCCCGCTGAAGCTCGAGGAAAGCCAGGCGGCGGCCGCCGTGGGCCAGATCGCCCTGTCGCGCACCTGGGCCGAGGTTCTCGCCCATCACGGCATCACCGCCGGGCAGATCCTCGTCACCCTCGCCGACACCGAGGAGCGGCGGCGCTATCTCAACGCCCGCGCCACGACGGCGCGGCTCCTCGAGATGCGGGCGGTGCCCGTCATCAACGAGAACGACACCGTGGCCACGAGCGAGATCCGCTACGGCGACAACGATCGGCTGGCCGCGCGCGTCGCCACCATGGCCGGCGCCGACCTGCTCGTGCTCCTCTCGGACATCGACGGGCTCTATACCGCCCCGCCGGGGAGCGACCCCGACGCGAAGCTCATCCCGGTCGTCGCGCGCATCACGCGCGACATCGAGGCGATGGCCGGCGGCGCCGCCTCGGAACTGTCGCGCGGCGGCATGCGCACCAAGGTCGAGGCGGGCAAGATCGCCACCGCCGGCGGCACGCACATGGTGATCACCGATGGCCGGGTGAAGAACCCGCTGCGCGCCATCGCCGAGGGCGCGCGCTGCACCTGGTTCCTGACGCCGTCGAACCCGGTCACGGCGCGCAAGAAGTGGATCGCCGGCACGCTGGAGGCCAAGGGCGCGCTCGTTGTCGACGAGGGTGCGGCGCGGGCGCTGCGCTCCGGCGCCAGCCTGCTGCCGGCCGGCGTCCGGCGCGTCGAGGGCCATTTCGCGCGCGGCGATGCCGTCATCATCCGCGACGAGGCCGGCGGCGAGATCGGCCGCGGGCTCGTGGCCTATGACGTGGAGGACGCCCAGCGCATCGCCGGGCGTGCCTCGCGCGACATCGAACAGATCCTCGGCCATCCGGGCCGGGCCGAGATGGTGCACCGGGACGACATGACGCTGGCGGGCGGATGAGATGGACGAAAACTGCGCCCAGCCCTCCTCCGCAAGGGGGAGAGAATAAGGGGCGCAGGTTTCGGATGTTTGGCCGACGGCCGGCCGCTATGATGGTCGGCGAACGGGAACGGGGACGATGAGCGAGAGCCTCAAGGTGATCAGCGGCAGCGACGATATCGCCGCACTTATGCACGACATCGGACGCCGGGCGCGCGCGGCCGCCCGTGCTCTCGCCATCACCCCGGAAGGGATCAAGACCCAGGCTCTCAACGAGGCTGCGGCAGCCCTTCGCGCCAACAAGGCCGCGATTCTCGCCGCCAATGCGGAGGACGTGGCGGAGGCGCGCCGTAACGGCCAGGCGGCCTCCTATATCGACCGGCTCGCCCTGGACGAGAGCCGTGTCGAGGCCACCGCCGCGTCGGTAGAAGCCGTGGCCGCGCTGCCCGACCCGGTCGGACGTACACTCGCCACCTTCACACGGCCGAACGGCCTCGTCATCGAGCGCGTGGCGACACCGCTCGGCGTCGTCGGCGTCATCTTCGAGAGCCGGCCGAATGTGACTGCCGATGCCGGCGCGCTGTGCCTCAAGGCCGGCAATGCCGCAATCCTGCGCACCGGCTCCGACAGTTTCCGCTCGGCCTCGGCCATCGCCGCCGCCATGGCCTTCGGCATCACGGCGGCCGGCCTGCCGGCGGAGGCCATGCAGCTCGTGCCGACGCGCGAGCGCGAGGCGGTGGGCCTCATGCTCGGCGGCCTCGGCGGCAATCTCGACGTCATCGTGCCGCGCGGCGGCAAGAGTCTCGTCGCCCGCGTGCAGGCCGAGGCGCGGGTGCCGGTCTTCGCCCATCTCGACGGCATCTGCCACGTCTATGTCCATGCCGCGGCCGACCTCGCCATGGCGCAGACCGTCGTGCTCAATGCCAAGATGCGGCGCACCGGCATCTGCGGCGCAGCCGAGACGCTGCTCGTCGACCGCGCCTGCGCGGCGACGCATCTCGCGCCCCTCGTCACCATGCTCCTCGACGCCGGCTGCGCCGTGCGGGGCGACGCGGCGACGCAGGCGGTCGATGCGCGCGTCACGCCCGCGAGCGAGGAGGACTGGCGCACGGAATACCTCGACGCCATCATCGCCGTTCGCGTGGTGGACGGGCTCGACGACGCCATGGCCCATATCGACACCTATGGCTCGCATCACACGGAATCGATCCTCACCGAGGATGCGGCGGCTGCCGCGCGCTTCCTCGCCGAGGTCGACTCAGCCATTGTCATGCACAATGCCTCGACGCAGTTTGCCGATGGCGGCGAGTTCGGCTTCGGTGCCGAGATCGGCATCGCCACCGGGCGCATGCATGCCCGCGGCCCGGTCGGCGTCGAGCAGCTGACCTCATTCAACTATCGCGTGCACGGCAGCGGACAGACCCGGCCTTGATGCACGACACGCGCTTCGCCGGGCCGCCCCCGCTGCCCCGTCACGGGCGCGGCATGCGCATCGGCCTCTTCGGCGGCACGTTCAACCCGCCGCATGCGGGGCACCGGCTTGCGAGCCTGACGGCTCTCAAGCGGCTGGGCCTCGACCGCATCTGGTGGATCGTCACGCCCGGCAATCCGCTGAAGGACAACGCCGCCCTGCCGCCACTCGCCGCGCGCATCGCGGCGGCGTGCCGCGCCGCCGACCATCCGCGCATCGACGTCACCGGCTTCGAGGCGGGCATCGGCACGCGCTACACCTACGACACCCTCGCCTATCTGGTGCGCCGCTGCCCCGGCACCCGCTTCGTGTGGCTGATGGGGGCGGACAATCTCGCCGGCTTCCATCGCTGGCAGCACTGGCGCGACATCGCCGCGCTCGTTCCCATCGCGGTGGTGGACCGGCCGGGCGCCACACTGAAAGCCTGCCGCGCGCGCGCGGCGGTGGCGCTCGCATCCTTCCGCCTGCCCGAGCACAGGGCGGCCGCGCTCATGCAACGCGAGCCCCCGGCCTGGGTCTTTCTGCACGGGCCGCGTTCGCCGCTGTCCTCGACCTTGTTGCGCGCGCAGAGGAGCCGCACCGGGCCGGCGGCCGAGCAGCGGCGTTGAAGAGCGGAACAATGACGATTATCTTAAGGCTCGTGGCGCCCGGTTTGCGCCATTCATTGAAGAGGATCAGGCACTGAATCTCATGCCCCATGGCGAGGCGGAACATACGTCCCCTCCCCCGGCGGTCGGCTCATCGGCCCCAACTGCCGTGGACAGGCTCGACGGCGACCCTGTGGCGCTCGCCCGTCATTGTCTCGAGGAAATGAAAGCCGAGGAGACGGTCGAAATCGACCTCGCCGGCAAGACCTCGATCGCCGATACGATGATCATCACCTCCGGCCGCTCGCATCGCCATGTCGGCGCCATCGCCGACAGGCTGCAGCAGGTGTTGAAAGCAGCAGGCATCGGCCCCCTGCGGGTCGAGGGCGTGCCGGCTTGCGACTGGGTGCTGATCGATGCCGGCGATCTGATCGTTCACGTGTTCAGGCCCGAGGTGCGCGGCTTCTACAACCTCGAGAAGATGTGGGGCGCCGACCGGCCGCACGAACGTATCGCCGGCTGAGCGCCCCATGCGTCTCGCGATCGCGGCCGTCGGCCGTCTCAAGGCCGGGCCGGAGCGGGCGCTGATCGAGCGTTACCAGGAGCGCATCGCAGCGGGGGCGCGTGCGCTTGGCTTTTCCGCGCTCGAGGTGGCCGAGGTGTCGGAAAGCCGCGCTCGCCGCGAGGAGGACCGACGCCGGGAGGAAGGCGTCGCGCTGCTGCACAGGATCGGCGACAGCATCGCCGTTGCCTTCGATGAACGAGGCAAGATCCTCGACAGCCAAGGTTTCGCGCGGAGGCTCGCGGGCTGGCGCGACGGAGGAGCCACGGCCCTTACATGCGTGATCGGGGGTGCGGACGGCCTTGCGCCCGAAGTGCGAGAGCGGGCGCGCATGGTCCTGTCCTTCGGTGCCATGACATTGCCGCACCAGCTGGTGCGCGTGCTTGTTGCAGAACAGCTCTACCGCGCTATGACCATCCTTGCCGGTCATCCCTACCACCGCGAATGACCGGTTGCCGGAGGAAGGATGCCGCTGCGCCCGTCGAGACTTCTGAACCGGACAGCATCGGAGGCAACCCGAATCGCCTCTGCGCTGGCCTTGCTGCCGGGCCTCGCCGCGCCGCTCCTCGCGCAGGAAGCCCCGGAAGGCTCGCAGGAGCCGCCTTCCGCACAGGTGCCGCAGATCCCGCCGGAAGCACAGCGCGCGCTGGACCGGGCGGCGAAGACCGAGGAGGAGAGAGCGACGCGGGAGCGGGAGCTCGAAAAGCTCCAAGAACAGTTGCGCCTGAGCGAGGAGGCCCGCGACCGGATCCGCGCGGAGGCAGAGAGTCTGCGCGCCGACCGTTCCAAGCTCAATGCGGCGTTGATCGAGACCACGGAACGCACCAAGGCGGCGGAAGCCCGCGCAAGCGCCATCGAACAGCGGCTCGCCACACTCGACGCCAGCGAAACGGCGATCCGCAAGTCGCTGGAGAACCGCCGCGATGTTATCGTCGAAGTGCTGGCCGCCCTGCAGCGCATGGGGCGTCGGCCGCCGCCGGCAGTACTCGCAAGCCCCGACGACATGCTTGAGGCGGTGCGTTCCTCCATCCTCCTCGGCGCCGTGCTGCCCGAATTGCGGGGGGAGACGGAAGCGCTTGCCACCGATCTCGGCGAACTCGTGCGGCTGAAGGACGCGATCGCCAGCGACAGAGAGGCACTGGTGCGCGACCTTGCCACCCTCGCCAGCGAACGGGAGCGCCTCGCCGCGCTCGTCAACGCCCGACAGGAAGAGCTGGCGAAAGCGGAGCGGATCGAGGCCGACGAAAGCCGCAAGGCCAGCGAACTCGCTGCGCGGGCGCAATCCCTGGGCGATCTCATTCAAAAGATGGAGAGCGAGATCGCCGCCGCCCAGCGCGCCGCCGAGGAGGCGCGACAGGCTGCAGAGGCCCAGGCGCGGGAAATGCGCGAACGTCTCGCCGCCGCACCATTCGGCGATCCGGCGCGTCTTGCCCCCAAGATACCCTTTGCGGAAGCCAAAGGACTGCTGCCGATGCCGGTCAACGGCAACACGTTGCGCCGTTTCGGCGCGCCGGACGGCTTCGGCGGCACCACCAAGGGCATGTCGATCGCGACGCGCAACGGCGCGATCGTTTCGGCCCCGTCGGACGGCTGGGTGGCCTTTGCCGGCCCGTTCCGCTCCTTCGGCCAACTCTTGATCATCAACGCCGGCGGCGGATACTATATCTTGCTGGCGGGCATGGAGCGGATCACCGTGGCGCTCGGACAGTTCGTGCTCGCCGGAGAGCCGGTCGCCGCCATGGGCGAGACGGCGACACCCCTCTCGACGGCGTTTGCAGGTACGAGCGGTCCCGTGCTCTACGTGGAGTTCCGGAAGGATGGCGGGTCGATCGACCCAGGTCCCTGGTGGGCGAAATCGCAGGGCGAAAAGGTTCGCGGATGATGCGTAAGATTTCTCTTCTGATGGTGGGCGCCCTCATGGGGGCGGGTGCGGCGGTCGTCGTCACCCAGTCGCCCCTGTTCACGACGACCCGTGCGGTGGCGGCCTCGGCCGAGACCTACCGCCAGCTCAACCTGTTCGGCGACGTGTTCGAGAAGATCCGTGGCGACTATGTCGACGTGCCGGACGAATCGAAGCTCGTCGAGTCGGCCATCAATGGCATGTTGACGTCGCTCGATCCCCATTCGAGCTACATGGATGCCAAGAGTTACCGCGATATGCAGGTGCAGACGCGCGGCGAGTTCGGCGGCCTCGGCATCGAGGTGACGATGGAGGATGGCCTCGTGAAGGTCGTCAGCCCCATCGACGACACGCCAGCCGCCCGAGCGGGTGTCCTCGCCAACGACCTGATCACGCATATCGATGGCGAGCAGGTGCAGGGCCTCACCCTCAATCAGGCCGTCGACAAGATGCGCGGCCCGGTCAACACAACCGTGAAGCTGACAATCCGCCGCAAGGGACAGAGCGACCCGGTGGAGGTCTCGCTGACGCGCGACACCATCCGCATCCGTGCCGTACGCTCGCGCACCGAAGGCGACGTCGGCTACATCCGCGTGACCCAATTCAACGAGCAGACCTTCGAGAATCTCAAGACCGCCGTCGAGAAGATCGCGGCGGAGCTACCGGGCGACAAGCTGAAGGGCTACGTGCTCGACCTGCGCAACAACCCGGGCGGGCTGCTCGACCAGGCGATCCTCGTCTCCGACGCCTTCCTGGATCGGGGCGAGATCGTCTCCACCCGCGGCCGCAATGCGGATGAGACGCAGCGTTTCAACGCCAAGGCCGGTGACCTGACCAAGGGCAAGCCCGTGGTCGTGCTCATCAACGGTGGCTCTGCCTCGGCTTCCGAAATCGTCGCCGGCGCGCTGCAGGACCACAAGCGGGCGACGGTGCTCGGCACCCGGTCCTTCGGCAAGGGCTCCGTGCAGACCATCATCCCGCTCGGCGGCAACGGTGCCCTGCGCCTGACCACGGCCCGCTACTACACGCCTTCCGGCCGTTCGATCCAGGCCAAGGGCATCGAACCGGACCGCGAGGTGCTGCAGGACGTGCCGGACGAACTCAAGGGCAAGGACGAGACCAAAGGCGAGGCGGGCCTGCGCGGCCACCTGAAGAACGGCGAGGAGGAAGCCTCCGGCTCGTCGGCCTATGTCCCGACCGACCCGGAGAAGGACACCCAGCTCAAGGCGGCGCTCGAGCTGCTGAAGGGCACGCGCAAGGACGCCGCGACCACGGCCGAGAAGTCCGCCGTTCCCAACTGACAGACGCGGCCCTGCCGGGCGCGCCATCTCGACGGCTCACCCGTATTCTTGAAAGAATGCGGCGTGGGCCGTGTGATTCGTGACCCTGACAAGGGTCCAGCGCGGAACCTCTCGGTCGGAGACGCCGATCTTGCCGCAAGCGACGCTGAAGGATCTCGACAAACCGCTCGGACGCGACAACGGCCGCCGTCCCGCAGCGTCCGGCCGGGAGCGCCTGCTGCGTTTCGGCCTCGTCTGGGGTGTCGCGATAGGGGCCGTCCTTCTCTTTGGCGGGCATCTTCTAACCGGGGGGCTGATCTCGCGCTCTGCGTTGCGGCCCGCCGCGACGCCGGTTGCGGCAATCCCCGCGGTACCGGCACAGGCGGACGTACCGGCCGCCACCAAGCCGGCACCTCCGAGCAATGCCGCTCCACCCGCAAGCAATCGCAGGCCCGCATCCGACATCGAGCAGCAGGCCGGCGTCGCCGTGGTCCGGCCGGCCGGCAACGTGCCCGGCGCCATCATCATCTCCGTGCCGGACGGCAGCGAGCCCGGCCTTGCGCCGGCGCCGGATCCGCGCGTCACGGCTGACACGCCGGCCGGTCCCCTGCCGCGCATCGGCGATGACGGCAGCCGGGCGGCCGAGGTCTATGCGCGGCCGACACCTCCGCACGCCGCCATGGCTCCCGCCCGCATCGCGGTGGTGGTCGACGGGCTCGGGCTTTCCGAGGCGGCAACGCGGCAGGCCATCGAGACCTTGCCGGCCGACGTCACGCTGGCGCTCGCCGCGGCCGGTGTCGACCTGCCGCAGGCCGCCGCAGCCGCGCGGCAGAGCGGGCACGAAGTCCTGCTGTCGCTGCCCGCGGAGATTCCGGGCGGCGACCTCATCACTGCGATGGCATGCTTTGCCGGCTACGCCGGCATCCTCACCGCGACGAGCGCGGACCGGCTCGGGCCGCTTGCGCAGCAAGCCGAGCAACGCGGCCTGCTCCTGATGGCCGCCGGGGGATCTGACCTCCTGCTGCCGCAGACGATGCCCGCCGAAGCCGTGGAGCAGGCCTTCGCGCGGGCCGAGCGGCTGGCCCAGCGCAACGGCCGCGCGATCGTCGTCGCCGAAGGATCTCCTTCCCTCCTGCGCCAGCTGGCACGCTGGACCGCGAGCCTCGAGCGCCGTGGCGTGCTGCTCGTGCCGGCGACGTCCCTCATCGCCAATTCCAAAGGCTGAACATGTCGGGTTTCGAACATCTGCCCTATCGGCCCTGTGTCGGCATCGCGCTGTTCAATGCGCAGGGGCTTGTCTTCATCGGCCGGCGACCGGTCAACGGCAATACGGAGAAGGTGAGCCCCGATCACGCCTGGCAGATGCCCCAGGGCGGCATCGATGATGGTGAATCGCCACAGGAAGCGGCCATGCGCGAGCTGTACGAGGAGACTAACATCCGCTCGATCTCGCTCATCGCCGAGGCGCCCGACTGGTTCACCTATGACCTGCCCGGCGCCTTCATGGGCAAGGCCTGGAAGGGCCGCTACCGCGGCCAGAAGCAGCGCTGGTTTGCTTTCCGTTTCGACGGGGACGAAAGCGAGATCGACGTCGCCCACCCTGGCGACGGCCACAAGGCCGAGTTCGACAGCTGGCGCTGGGAGCGCCTGGAGCGGCTGCCTGAACTTGTCATTCCCTTCAAACGGGGCGTCTACGAGCAGGTTGTCTATGCCTTCGGCCCGATAGCCGCCAAGCTGGCAGGCTAGACATTGTCCGGCCTTCCGATGGCGTCCACACACCAATCCGTCGTCCCCTGGCGGGCCGGGTGGCCCTTGATCGGCCTTGCAGCCCTGCCCTTCGTCCTCATGGCCGTCAGCCTCGGCGCCGGGACGATCGGAGCTCTCGACCGCAGCATCCTGCTCGCCCTGCGCGATGGGGAAGGCAATCCCATCGGGCCGTGGTGGCTCATCGTCGCCGCACGCGATGCTACGGCGCTCGGCAGCATCACGGTGCTGGTGTTCATGGCCCTTGCGGCGATCGCCTATTGCATCGCGGATGGCGCACGCCGGGATGCGGGCGTGATCGCCATCGCCTTCATTGGCGGGGTCGTTCTGAACACGGGCCTGAAGCATATCATCGCCCGCGCGAGGCCCGAGCTCGTCAACCACGAGGTCATGGTCTACACGCCGAGCTTCCCCAGCGCCCATGCGATGTTGACGGCGACACTCTTCCTGGTCATCGGAGCACTCGCGGCAGCCGGCCAGTCGAACCCTGCGGCGCGCCACTTCGTCCTTGCCGCGGCTGTCGCCATGATCGTCATCGTCGGGCTCAGCCGTGTCTTTCTCGGCGTGCACTGGCCATCGGACGTGCTGGCGGGCTGGAGCGCCGGCATCGCCTGGGCGCTCGTGTGCCTCCGGTTCCTGGGCCCCCGGCCTGCGACGGCCTGACCGCGTGCCGCCCGTTGTACGGGGCGGCGCCCCGTGCTAGCGGCTCAGCACATGAGCAAGCGCCCGCCCCTCGTCACGAGAGACACCCTGCCGACCCTCATGCGCCTGTGGCGCGAATGGGTACGGCCCCACTGGCGAACGCTGGCGCTCGTGCTCCTGCTCATCGCCGTCGTCTCGGCGGCCACCGGCGCCTATCCGCTGCTCATCAAGGAGGCCTTCAACGCCTTCGAGCAGAAGAACGAGGAGGCACTCCTCCTCGGGCCCGTCCTCGTCATCGTGCTGACAGCGATCCGCGGCGGAGCGCTGTGGGGGCGCGCGGTGCTCACCAACAAGGTGGTGACGAGCGTCGAGGCCGACATGCAGACCGCGCTCTATGCCCACCTCATCGATGCCGACATTGCCCAGCTCGGACGCGAGAGCCCGGCGGCACTGACGCAGCGCTTCACCACGGATTTCGCCTTCATCAAGGAGGCGCTGACGCGCGTCTTCACGGTCTTCCTCAGCGATCTCGGCATGGTGATCGCCCTCGTCATCTCCATGCTGTGGATCGACCCGTGGCTGACGCTCGCCGCAGCTGTCGTCGCGCCCTTCGCCTCGCTGCCCATCTCGCGCATCGGCCGCAAGCTACGCCGCGTCGCCACCTCGACGCAGGAGGAGATCGGCGCCATGGCGAGCCACGTGTCGGAGAGCCTCGCCGGCGTGCGTGTCGCCAAGGTCTTCTCGCTCGAGGACTATCTGAAGCAGCGCGCAGCGGATGCCTTCGAGACCGTTCGCGCGCTCAGGATGAAGGCGGCCAACGCCCGCGCCAAGCTCGACCCTCTGCTCGAGATCGGCGGCGGCGTCGCCGTCGCGGGAGTGCTGGTGCTGATCGGCTGGCGCATCATGCGCGGCGAGAGCACGGTCGGCGACTTCACCGGCTTCGTCGCCGCCTTGCTGATGGCGGCGCAGCCCATCCGCGCCATCGGCAATCTCAACGCCATCGTCCAGGAGGCCATGGCGGCGCTGAAGCGCTATTTCGCGGTGATGGACGAGAAGCCGACCATCCTCGACCGGCCCGGTGCCCGGCCGCTCGTCGTCTCCTCCGGCCTCGTTCGCTTCGAGAACGTGCACTTCCACTACCGCTCCGACGTGCCGGCCCTCGACGGCATCGACCTCATCCTGCCGGCGGGACGCACCACGGCGCTCGTCGGTCGATCCGGCTCGGGCAAGTCCACTCTGATGTCACTGGTGCCGCGCCTTTATGACGTCACGCAGGGGCGCGTCACCATCGACGGCACGGACGTGCGCGCGGCGACGCTCGCCAGCCTGCGCACCAACATCGCCGTCGTCAGCCAGGAGGTGGTGCTGTTCGACGACACCGTGCGCGCCAACATCGCCTTCGGCCGCCCCGGTGCCGATGACGGGGCCATCGAAGCGGCGGCAAAGGCGGCGGCCGCGCACGACTTCATCATGCGCCTGCCGGAGGGCTATGGCACGCGGGTCGGCAGCGCCGGGGCGCGTCTTTCGGGCGGCGAGCGCCAGCGCATCGCGCTGGCCCGCGCCATCCTGAAGGATGCGCCGATCCTTCTCCTCGACGAGGCGACAAGCGCGCTGGACACCGAATCGGAGAAGGCCGTGCAGGAGGCGCTCGCCCGGCTGATGCGCGGGCGCACCACCATCGTCATCGCCCATCGCCTGTCGACGGTGCGCGATGCGGATCTCATCGTCGTCATGGACGGTGGGCGCATTGCGGAGACCGGGCGGCACGACGAACTCGTCGCCCGCGACGGCATCTATGCCAAGCTCTACCGCCTGCAGCTCGCCGACGACGTCACGCCCGTGCAGGCGAAATAACCTGGCAATTTCACTCGCGCCGCATGATGCGGTCGACGATCATGTCGGAGAAGAAGCCGGGCTTGAACTCGCGTTCCAGCCGCTCGGGATCGTAGCTCTCGGCAACCCAGGTCAGGAAATCCTGCCCCCTGGGCTCACCCTCGCGCCGGTAGGTCTCGAAGAAAGCATCGAGAATGCCGGTCTTGGCAAAGCGGAAATGGCCGAAGCGCAGCGAGAGCTGCCGCATCGCCTCGGCCACTGGCCGCTTTTCGTGGATGACGAGGTAGAGCGCCGCCATGAAGCCGGCCCGGTCGGCGCCCGATTTGCAGTGGACCAGGACCGGATATTCCAGCGTCTCGAAAAAATCCTTGGCCGCGAGGATCGTCGCACGGTCGGGCGCTCCGCGCGAGCGCACGACGAAATCGGTCAGCCGGATGCCGAGCTGTTCGCAGGCCTCGCGCTCGAGCGGCCAGGAGCCGTATTCACGGCCACCGCGCAGGTTGACGATGGTCCGAACGCCGGCCCGCGCCGCCGCACGGATCTGGTGCGGCGCCGGCTGGGCCGCGCGCCAGAAGCGCTCGGTCACGCGGTGACGGTTGAGGTAGGCGAGCCGGAAGATGCCATGATCGACGAAGACCATGTTGACCCAGGCGCGCCAGCGGTCGAGCCCGTCGGCGACGGGTCTGTCCCAGCGGGCGATGCGCGCCATGCGGCGCCGATAGCGCTCCTCCGGCTTTCGGAAACGGTTGATCAAGCGTCCTCTCGACACATGCGGCCATTGGTCCCGCTCCTCATCGGAACGGTCCCGGCGCGCAGACGGCTTTCATCCCGCGGGGCATAGCAGCCCCGGTCGAGGCCTGCAATCTCACCGATGTAGATACACAAAGCCTGTTCAACAAGGCGTGTGGGCCTTGTAAGGGGGGGCGAAGCGCGCGTATTTTGGTTGTCATGAGCGAGCTCGTCATCAGCCTGCGACCGGCACGCCCCACCGATGCGGTGGAACTGGCGGCGGTGCATGATGCGGCCTGGAAGGAAGCCTACCGGGGCGTTCTGCCCGGCGTCGTCCTGGAGCAGATGCTCGCCCGGCGCGGCCCGCGCTGGTGGCGCAACGCGGTGACGCGGCCACGCCGCATCAGCGTCGTCGATTTCGGCGGGAAGCTGGCGGGCTATGCTATCTACGGGCCGACGCGCAGCCTCAACCTGCCACAGGGCGGCGAGATCGACGAGCTCTATATCGACCCCGTGATGCAGGGTATCGGCCTTGGCACCCGCCTGTTCGCCGCAGCCCGGCAGGAACTGGCGGCGGAGGGCCGGCGCGGCCTTGTCGTCTGGGCGCTTGCCGACAACGAGCGTGCCTGCCGCTTCTACGAGCGCCTGGGCGGACGCGTCGCGGCCGAAACTAGCGCCCTCTTCGGCGGCCGGTCCTGTGCCAAGGTCGCCTATACCTTCGCCTGACACTGCCTTGTACATGAAGGGCCGGCTTGCGAAGCCGGTCGCACGTGCGTACTAGAGGGGCGGCCGCAAGGGTGCGGCGCACCATCTGCCCTCAGGAGTGACATATCCATGCGTCTCGACGCGATCGCGATCGGCAAGAATCCGCCCCACGACGTCAATGTCGTCATCGAGGTGCCGATCGGCGGCGAGCCGATCAAGTACGAACTCGACAAGGAGGCCGGCACGCTGGTCGTCGACCGCTTCCTCTACACGGCCATGCGCTATCCGGGGAACTACGGGTTCATTCCCCACACGCTCTCCGATGACGGCGACCCCTGTGACGTGCTGATCGCCAACACGCGCGCCATCGTGCCCGGCGCCGTGATGTCGTGCCGCCCGGTCGGCGTCCTCATCATGGAGGATGAGGCGGGTCAGGACGAGAAGATCATCGCCGTGCCGTCGCGCAAGCTCACCAAACGCTACGACCGCTGCGAGAATTACACGGACCTGCCCGAGATCACGCTCAGGCAGATCGAGCACTTCTTCGAGCACTACAAGGACCTCGAGCCCGGCAAGTGGGTGAAGGTGGTGCGCTGGGGCGACGCAGAGGAAGCCCGCCGCCTGGTCCAGGAAGGCATCGACCGCGCCAAGGGCGCCAAGAGCTAAGGCCCGCGTCGGGCACAGGCTGCCCTTGCTGCTGCCCGATCTTGTTTGACCCGCATTCGTCTTTGCTTCTCACCCTCTGCCCGCCTGCGGGGAGAGGGTGAGAGCACCGACCCACCATCTGCCGCTGGCAAATCCCGATTGACAGCTTCGCCCGGCCGCAGGCTTGATGGCGAAAATCCTTCGCGAGGACGTGCGGAATGGACATCGTCATCCCCGGCGCCGCCAATCTCGGCCTGTTCGTCAGCGCCGCCCTTCTTCTGCTTCTGATCCCCGGCCCGGCCGTGCTCTTCATCTTCGCCCGCTCGATCGAGCAGGGGCGACTCGCCGGCTTCGTCTCCATCGCCGGCATCCATGCGGCGACGCTGGTGCATGTCTTCGCCGCGGCCGTCGGCCTGTCCGCGGTGCTCGCTTCCTCGGCGCTCGCCTTCAGCATCGTCAAATATGCGGGCGCGGCCTATCTTATCTGGCTCGGCCTCCGGAAGCTCTTCGGCCCCGCCGAAATCACCTCGGTCGATGTAGCCCTGCCCCGCCACAGCCATGCGCGGCTCTTCCGCGACGGCTTCATCGTCAACCTGCTCAATCCGAAGACGGCGCTGTTCTTCCTCGCCTTCCTACCGCAGTTCGTGGAGGTGAGCCGCGGCTACGTGGCGATGCAGATCGCCTTGCTGGGCTTCATCTTCACGGCCCTCGGCCTCGTGACCGACGGTCTCTATGCGCTCGCGGCCGGCACGGCGGGCAACTGGCTGAAGCGCAGCCGCGGCTTCCTCAGACTTGAGCGCTATGTCAGCGGCGGCCTCTACATCGGCCTCGGCGTGACGGCGGCCTTCGCCGGCAACGGCAAGAAATAGGCGCGGCTTCTTTCAAGTCTTCCGCTGTTGCCACAGGTCCGGGCGGCGCGCGCGCGTCAACCGCTCCGCTTCTTCGCGCCGCCAGCGCGCGATGGCGGCGTGATTGCCGGACAGCAGCACGTCGGGAATGGCACGCCCCTCCCATTCGCGCGGGCGCGTGTAATGGGGATATTCGAGCAGGCCGCCCTCGAAGCTCTCCTCCTCGCCCGAGGCCTCCTTGCCCATGACACCGGGCAGGAGGCGCACGCAGGCGTCCATCAGCACCATGGCCGCGATCTCGCCGCCGGAGAGCACGTAATCGCCGATCGACACCTCCTCGAGCCCGCGTCCCTCGATGACGCGCTCGTCGACGCCCTCGAAGCGGCCGCAGACGATGACCGCGCCGGGGCCGGCGGCAAGGGCGCGCACGCGCGGCTGGTCGAGCGGGCGCCCCCGGGGGCTCATGAGGAGGCGCGGCCGCGGGTCGTCCGCGGGCGCGGCGGCATCGATGGCGGCGGCGAGCACGTCGGCGCGCAGCACCATGCCGGCGCCGCCGCCGGCGGGCGTGTCGTCCACCGCCCGGTGGCGGCCGAGGCCGTGGGCGCGGATGTCATGGGTGTCGAGCTGCCACAGGCCGCGCGCCAACCCCTCGCCCGAGAGGCTCTCGCCGAGCGGGCCCGGAAACATCTGCGGATAGAGGGTGAGGACGGTGGCCTGCCACATGGGTCAGCCCTCGCCCTCGTCGTCCTCGTCGCCCGCAGCGAGGCTCTCCGCCGCCACGACCACCCGGCCGCCGACGATGTCCACCTCCGGCACGAACGCCTTGGTGAACGGCCACATCACGGTGGGGCCGCCCTCCGCCGGGGCGACCTCCATGACGTCGCCCGCCCCGAAATCGTGCAGGGCGACGATGCGGCCGAGCACCGTGCCGGCCGGATTGTGAACGGCAAGGCCGATGAGGTCGGCCTGCAGGTATTCGTCCTCGTCGAGCGCCTCGGCATCAAGGCTCTCGCGCGGGACATAGAGGCGCAGGCGCGTCAGCGCCTCGGCCGCCGTGCGGTCGGTGATGCCGGCGACGCGCACGACGAGCATGTCGGCCGTGCCGGCGACGGGCCGCGCCGCCTCGATGCGGAAGCGGCGGCTGCCGTCCTCGCTCTGCAGGGTCGTGAAGCGGGCGATGGCCGCCGGCTCGGCGGTGTAGGACTTGAGCCGCACCTCGCCCCTGAGCCCCTGCGCGCGGCCGAACTCGCCGACGAGCACGAGCCGCCGCGCCGCGCCCGACGAAGCGGGGGCGGCGGACGACGGCCCGGTCGCCCTTGAGGAGCGGCGGCTCACGCCTCGGCGGCGGCTTCAGCCGGCGCGGCAGCGGCCTCGGCCGCGGCGGCACGCTCGGCGGCGCGCTCCTGTGCCTTCTTGCCCGGCTGGGCCTTCTGCGGGTTGTTGCGGGCCGGGCGCTTCAGGACGCCGGCGTTGTCGAGGAAGCGCAGCACGCGGTCGGTCGGCTGGGCGCCCTTGGCGATCCAGGCCTTGGCCTTCTCGATGTCGAGCGCGACGCGGGCCGGATCGTCCTTGGCCTTCATCGGATCGTAGGTGCCGATCTTCTCGATGAAGCGGCCATCACGCGGGGAGCGCGAATCGGCGACGACGATGCGGTAGTAGGGGCGCTTCTTGGCGCCGCCGCGCGTCAGGCGGATCTTGAGAGACATAGGTTCTTCCTTTCCACTTTCAGTTGGTCCAGCCCGGCGGCACCCAGAGGTCCGCCGGAGCCGATATCAGCCGCCGCACGCGCAGCGGGTTGATCTCTTCAAAGGCTCACTTCTTCTTGCCGAAGGGGAAGCCGGGAAGACCGGGCGCTCCCGGCCCTTTGCCGCCGAGCCCCGGCAGGCCGGGCAGCTTCGGCGCCCCGAAACCACCGGGCGGCAGCGGCGGCAGGCCGCCGGCGCCACCGGGCATGGTCTCGGGCAGGCCGCCGGGCAATTGCCCCTTGAGCTGCTCCAGCATCTCCGGCGTCGGCTGCGGCATGCCGCCCCCGAGGCCGAACATCTTGCCGAGCGCCCCGCCCATGCCGCCGCGTCCCCCCTTGCCCATCATCTTCATGACGTCGGCCATCTGGCGGTGCATCTTCAGCAGCTTGTTGACGTCCTCGACCTTGGTGCCGGAGCCGGCGGCAATGCGCTTCTTGCGGCTGGCCTTGAGGATGTCAGGGTTGCGCCGCTCCTTCGGCGTCATGGAATCGATGATGGCGCGCTGGCGGCGGATGACCTTGTCGTCGAGATTGGCGTTCTCGAGCTGGGCCTTCATCTTGCCGATGCCCGGCAGCATGCCGAGCACGCCCTTCATGCCGCCGATCTTCTCCATCTGGCCGAGCTGCTCGCGCAGGTCGTCGAGGTCGAAGGCGCCCTTGCGCATCTTGTCGGCGATGCGCTTGGCCTTCTCGGCGTCGATGGTCTCGGCCGCCTTCTCGACGAGGGAGACGATGTCGCCCATGCCGAGGATGCGGTTGGCGACGCGCCCGGGATGGAACTCCTCCAGCGCATCGACCTTCTCGCCCGTACCGACGAGCTTGATGGGCTTGCCGGTAACGGCGCGCATGGAGAGCGCGGCGCCGCCACGGCCGTCGCCGTCCATCCGGGTCAGCACGATGCCGGTGACGCCGAGGCGCCCGTCGAAGGCCTTAGCGGTATTGACCGCATCCTGGCCGGTGAGGCTGTCGGCGACGAGCAGCACCTCGTGCGGCGCAGTCGCGGCACGCACCTCGGCCGCCTCCGCCATCAGCGCCTCGTCGACCGTAACGCGGCCGGCGGTGTCGAGCATGACGACGTCGTAGCCGCCGAGGCGGGCCGCCTCCATGGCGCGACGGGCGATCTGCACCGCCGACTGGCCGGCGACGATGGGCAGCGTGTCGACGCCCACCTGCTTGCCGAGCACGGCGAGCTGCTCCATGGCCGCCGGGCGGCGCGTGTCGAGCGAGGCCATGAGCACGCGGCGCTTCATCCTGTCGGAGAGGCGCCGGGCGATCTTGGCCGTCGTCGTCGTCTTGCCCGAGCCCTGCAGGCCGACCATGAGGATGCCGACGGGCGCGGGGGCGTTGAGGTCGATCCCCTCGGCCTCCTTGCCGAGCATCTCGACGAGGGCGTCGTGGACAATCTTGACGACCATCTGGCCCGGCGAGACCGACTTGATGACCTCGGCGCCGACGGCGCGGCTGCGCACCGTATCGGTGAAGGAGCGCACCACCTCGAGGGCGACATCCGCCTCGAGCAGCGCGCGGCGCACCTCGCGCAGGGCCTCGTTGACGTCTTTCTCGGTCAGCGCGCCGCGGCGCGTCAGGGAGCCGAGAATGCCGGACAGCTTGTCGGACAGGCTTTCGAACATCGTCTAGCGGTCCTCCGATGGGGTCCTGCCGGCACGCGGGCAGGACGAGGCACTGCGCCCGACATGGGCCGCCCCGATCCGTTCCGCAATGTCCGCCTCAGCGCGTCGCATCATGTCTTCCCGTGACCCGAGGGCCCAAAGCGAAACGCACCCGAGGGCGCAACGCGCTGTCGGGTGTTGACCTCCAGCCTCACGGGCTGGGCGGCGGCTCGCGAACGGACCGTTCGGGCTTTGACCGCGTCCTTATGCTGCGGCAGGCCTTGCGAGTCAAGGAAAAGGGAATGAGCGCCGCCGTCTCGCCCGCTGCAGAGACGCTGCAGAGATAAAGATCGAGAGGCCACATACGAGCCGCGCTGTTCCCCTCCCCCCGCTTGCGGGGGGAGGGGTTAGGGGTGGGGGGCGGCTCCGCCAGGGCAACGGGACCCCAGCCATGACTTGCAAACTACCTGCCTGCTGCACCGCCCCCCCAACCCTCCCCCTACTGCGTGGGGGGAGGGAGGAGCTTCGGCGGCGATGTCTGCATGCGGCGGGCCGGAATGAAGCCTATTCCTGCCGCCCCAGCAAAAATGCCCTTAGCAGCACGGCACTGTTCTGTTCACGGTTGCGAGCGGCCGACAGCAGCGTGATCTTGCCCTTCTTTGCCTCGGCCCGCAGCATCGCAAGACCTGCCTTGGCATCGCTCTGCGCCGCCTCGAGCTCCGCGCGGTAGCGGGCCTGGAATTCCTCCCACTTCGCCGGTTCGTGGCCGAACCACTTGCGCAGGTCCGGCGAGGGCGCGACCTCCTTCAGCCACAGATCCCACGGCGCCGTCTCCTTGGCGATGCCGCGCGGCCACAGCCGGTCCACCAGGATGCGCTTGCCGTCCCCCTTCTCCGGCGGATCGTAGACGCGCTTGACCGCGATCTCGCTCATTGCGGGGCTCCCGCTTCTGGTGTCTTCGGGGCGTCTGTACCTGGCTCTGCCGGCGTGGCGGGCGGGGGCGCGGAGGCCGGCGGCGGCGCGCTGCCAGGAGGGGCGGCGGGCGGAGGCGCGCCCGCCTCGACCGGCTGAACGTAGATGTAGACCTCGAGGCCGGCATCGTCGCCGCTCGTCAGGTCCGTCGCATATTCCTCGATGAACATGTCGCGGACCGTGATGGCCTTGGCGTCGAGATAGGCGGTGATCGCCTCGTAGGTGGAATCGATCTCGTCGTAAGGGCCCTTGTGCACGAAGCGCAGGGCCTTGCCCGAAGGCGTCATTCCAAAACGGATGCCTTCCGGCGGCGGGACTGCACCCGCAGCCGGGGCCGCCTCGACCGGCAGCAGCGCGTCGTAACGGAACCCGGTGTCGTCGGTCTCGAGGAAGAGCACCACGGGACGACCCACGATCTTGACACCGGCACCGTCGAGAAAGTTGCGCAGCTTGCCGAAGGCGTCCTTAAGGGTCCTGACGATATCGTCCCACTGCGCCCGGCCGCCCGCGATGGCGGCCGGCTTCTCCGGCAGCGTCACCTCGTCGACATCGCCGGCATTGGCCGGCGGCGGCACGAGCGTCGGCTGCGCGGGTGTCGACAGGCCCGGCGGCGGGGGCGGAGCGTCCGCCGGCGGAGGGGCTTCGGCGGGAGCGGCCGAAGCAGCGCCAACAGCCGGGGCATCAGCCGGCGCCGGCGCGGCTGCCGCCGGTCCCGCGAACAGGAGGACGAGAGCGCAAGCGGCGGCGAAGATCCTGCCGCGAGCCGCACCGATCAAGGGCCACGAAGCCGTCGTCATCTGCTGCACCCAACCGTTCGCGCGAACCCGCGAATCGCCCTCCCCAGTCTCCCCGACCATAGGCGGCTTTGGGCGAGGCCGCGAGACGCACCGTTGCGGAAGGGACTCGCGCTTTTGCGCGACATGGCCCATATACCCGAGGAAATTTCGCGGCCCGGCCGCCGGACGACACGATGAACGCGCTGATCGGACACCCCTTTCTCAAGATGAACGGCCTCGGCAACGAGATCGTCGTGCTCGACCTGCGCGGGGAGCGGCACGTCGTCACGCCCGCCGAGGCGCGCGCCATCGCGGCCGATCCCGCCTCGCATTTCGACCAGCTGATGGTGCTCAACGACCCGCGCACGCCCGGCACCGACGCCTTCATGCTGATCTACAACGTGGATGGCTCACTCTCCGCCTCCTGCGGCAACGGCACGCGCTGCGTCGCCTGGGCGCTGACGCGGGACGGGGCGCGCGACGAGCTCCTGCTCGAGACCGAGGCCGGGCTGCTCGCCTGCCGGCGCGAGGGCGAGTGGCTCTTCACCATCGACATGGGCGCGCCGCGCCTGAGGTGGGACGAGATCCCGCTCGCCGAGGAGTTCCGCGACACGCGCGCCATCGAACTGCAGATCGGCCCCATCGACGCGCCGGCGCTGCACTCGCCCTCGGTGGTCAGCATGGGCAACCCGCACGCCATCTTCTGGGTGGAAGACGTCGAGGCCCACGACCTCGCCCGCCTCGGGCCGCTCCTCGAGAACCATCCGATCTTCCCCGAGAAGGCGAACATCTCGCTTGCCGCGGTGAAGAGCCCGGAGCACGTGGTCGTCAAGGTGTGGGAGCGCGGCGCCGGCCTGACGCGCGCCTGCGGCTCGGCCGCCTGCGCCGTCGCCGTCGCGGCCGCGCGCAAGGGTCTCGCCGGTCGCAAGGTGCGCATCACCCTGCCGGGCGGTGACCTCTTCATCGATTGGCGCGAGAGCGACGGCCACGTCATGATGACGGGGCCGGTCGAATTGGAGCACGAAGGCCGGTTCGCCCCGGAGCTCTTTGCGGAAACGGCCTGATGGGCGTCGAGGTTGTCACCTTCGGCTGCCGGCTCAACATCGTCGAGTCGCAGGTCATGAAGCGCCACGCCGAGGCGGCGGGGCACGACGAACTCGTCGTCGTCAACACCTGCGCCGTCACCAGCGAGGCGGTGCGCCAGGCGCGCCAGACCATCCGCCGCCTCAAGCGTGAGCGGCCCGACGCCTCGATCGTCGTCACCGGCTGCGCGGCACAGGTCGACCCGGCGAGCTTCACGACGATGCCCGAGGTCGCGAAGGTTCTCGGCAATGCCGAGAAGCTCGAGGCGGCGAGCTGGCGCGGGCTCGCCGCCGGCGAGAAGGCGGCCGTCGGCGACATCATGACGGTGCGCGAGACGGCGACGCATCTCGTCGACGGCTTCGACGGCCATGCACGTGCCTTCCTGCAGGTGCAGAACGGCTGCGACCACCGCTGCACGTTCTGCATCATCCCGTACGGGCGCGGCAACTCCCGCTCGGTGCCGATGGGCGCAGTGGTCGAGGCTGTCAAACGCCTCGTCGACAACGGCTATCGCGAGGTGGTGCTGACCGGCGTCGATCTCACGGCCTATGGTCGCGACCTGCCGGGCGCGCCGCCGCTCGGCCGGCTCGTCGGCCAGATCCTCAGGCACGTGCCGGACCTGCCGCGGCTGCGTCTGTCGTCCATCGATTCCGTCGAGGCGGACGAGGAGCTCCTCGCCGCCATCGCCGGCGAGCGGCGGCTGATGCCGCATCTGCACTTGTCACTGCAGGCCGGCGACGACATGATCCTGAAGCGCATGAAGCGCCGGCACCTGCGCGAGGACGCCATCCGCTTCTGCGAAAGCGTGCGGCGGGCACGGCCCGACATCGTCTTCGGCGCCGACATCATCGCCGGCTTTCCGACCGAGACGGAGGAGATGTTCGCGCGCTCGCTCGCCATCGTCGGCGAATGCGGGCTGACGCACCTCCATGTCTTCCCCTTCTCGCCGCGGCCCGGCACGCCGGCGGCGCGCATGCCGCAATTGCCGCGCGAAGTGGTGAAGGAGCGCGCCGGGCGCCTGCGCGCCGTCGGCGCAGAGGCCCGCCGGCGGTTTCTGGCCACCCAGGTCGGCACCCGCCAGAGTGTCCTCGTCGAGCGGGGCGACGTCGGCCATACGGAGGGCTTCGCGCTGGTGCGCCTGCCGCCCGGCCTCTCCGTCGGCGCTGTCGTCGACGTCGCCATCGCGCGCCACGATGGGGAAGCGCTGATCGCCGCCTGAGGTCTATGGGAGCGTCTCCCTGACGCGTTCCCAGCTGTTTCGCATGTGATTGGCGAGGATTATGGCGAGGCGGTCGGGGTCGCGGGCGGTGAGGGCCGCGATCATCTCCTCATGCTCAGAGACGGCCTCGTCCCACTTAGGCGGCTCCTGGTTGCCGAGGAAGCGGATGCGCTTGAGGCGCGACTGCAGCGTCTCGTGGATATCGGCGAGCACCGCATTGCCCGAAAGGCGCACGATGGCCGTGTGGATGGCTTGGTTGAGCTTGAAGTACTCAAGCCGGTTGCGGCTTTCGTAAAAGGCCATCATGCGCGCATGCAGGCCGGCGACCGCGGCGATGTCGGCGTCGCTGGCGTTGGCGCAGGCGAGGCGCCCGGCCTCGGCCTCCAGCGTCGCCAGTACGCTCAGCATGTCGTAGACGTCCTTCGGCGAGAAGCGGCGCACGATGGCGCCGCGGCTCGGCACCAATTCGATCAGCCCCTCGCGCGCCAGGAACTTCAGCGCCTCGCGCAGGGGCGTGCGCGAAATGCCGAGCGCCGCGCCGAGCTGGCCCTCGTGGACGCGCGTGCCCGGCGCCAGCTGGCCTTCGGTGATCATGTCGCGAATGCGGATGACGACCTCGTCGTGCAGCGTGCGCCGGGCGATGGGGCGAGCCTCATCGGAGGCCGCCTCGGGCCTGTCCGCCGACGGGGCGATGGTCTCGTCTGTCATGCTCACCTGTGACCTGGGCCTCGTGTTCGGCTCGGAATAGGAGCGCCTTGGATCGCCAAGGGATCTTGTCCGGTCGCCCTGGGGGGAAGGGATCGGCGGGCGAAGGGTCGGGCCTGGTCAGCCGTGACCTCTTCCGCTGTCCCGCCGACGCTCCCTTGGCAAACCCTTCGACTCCCTCGGCGAATCCTTTGCGCATCAAGGGTCATGATGCCTGCGGTCGGGGCGCCGGTCAATTGAACGCTGTAGGATGGCATTCTGTATACAGCATACTTGACGACAGCATTGCACCCCTCTAGCTTCCCCAAGTCATCTCGAGGAGGTCCGCACCGTGGCTCTCAGGCCGCTCAATTCTGCTCCCCAGCCGACCGTCACCCCAACGATCGCACTCGCCATGGGTGATCCCGCCGGCATCAGCCCGGAACTCATGGCCAAGGCCCTCGGCCTCGACGATCTGCGCGCCGCCGCCCGGCTCGTCGTCTTCGGCGACCGGCGCGTCCTTGCCGCCGGCGCCGCCGTCGCGGGCGTTTCTCCCGAGATCGCCGTCGTTGGCGATCCGGCCGAGGCCTCCGCGGACGAGACCCGCCCGATCCTTGTGGACCTTGGCCATCTCGACCCAGCCACCATTCGCCCAGGGGAGGTGAGCCGCGCAGGAGGCGCCTTCGCCGTCGCCAATTTCCGCGCCGCCCTGGACTACGCCATGGCCGGCCATGCCCAGGCAGTCGCCTTCACCCCCTTCAACAAGGCGGCCATGCGCCTCGCCCACCCCACCTACGAGGACGAGATCACGTTCCTCAAGGAGGAGATGGGGGAAGACGGTCCAGCGAGCGAGTTCAACATTCTCGAGGGCCTGTGGAATGCGCGCGTCACCTCGCACGTGCCGCTGAAGGATGTCGCCGGCCTGATCACGCGCGAGGCCGTGCGCGATGGCCTCGCCCTCGCCGACGACGCCATGCGCCAGGCTGGGTTCGTACGCCCGCGCATCGCGGTGGCGGGACTCAACCCGCATGCGGGCGACGGCGGCAACTTCGGCCGCGAGGAGATCGAGGTGATCGCACCGGCGATCACGGAGGCCAAGGCCCGCGGCATCGCCGCCGATGGACCGTTTCCGTCCGATACCGTCTTCCTGCGCGCCAGGGCCGGCGCGTTCGACGCCGTGCTGACCATGTACCACGACCAGGGTCAGATCGCCATGAAGCTCATGGGCTTCGACCGCGGTGTCACCCTGCTCGCCGGCTTCCCTGTCCCCGTGCTCACCCCCGCCCACGGGACGGCATACGACATCGCCGGAAAGGGCATCGCAAACATCGGCGCAACACACGCCGCATTCGCGCTCGCCGCAAAAATGGCCGGCAAGAGGCTTGCGGCGCACGAACCGGAAGCCCGCACGGCCGCCGGCTGAACAATCCGCCCGGTCCGTGGCGGCAGGGAAGAGGAAACTGGAGGAAACGATGATGATGAAGAAAGCACTGATGGCGGCAACCGCGCTCGTCGCGGCACTGGGCATCTCGGCGGCCGAGGCCGCCTGGAAGCCCTCGAAGCCGGTCGAGTTCGTGGTCACGTCGGGCCCCGGTGGCGGCACGGACCAGTTCGCCCGCACCGTGCAGGCCATCATCACCAAGCACAACCTGCTCGACCAGCCGGTCGTCGTCGTCAACAAGGGCGGCGGCAGCGGCGCCGAAGGCTTCGTCTACGGCAAGACGGCGGCAGGAGAGCCGCACAAGGTCATCTTCGCCACCAACAACGAGTGGCTGCTGCCCCTCGTCGCCAAGCTCGCCTTCAAGCCAGACGACCTGACCCCGGTCGCGGCGATGGCGGTCGACGAATTCCTGCTCTGGGTGCCGGGAGATTCCCCTCACCAGGACGCCAAGAGCTTCATCGAGGCGGCCAAGGCCGCGCCGGGCAAGATGAAGATCGGCGGCAGCCAGTCGAAGGACACGGATCACATCCTCGTCAAGCAGATCGAGAAGGCCGCCGGCATCAAGGTGACCTACGTGCCCTTCAAGAGCGGCGGCGAGGCGGCGACCCAGCTGGCCGGCGGCCATGTCGACGCCAATACGAACAACCCCGCGGAGAACCTCGGTCAGTGGAAGGCCGGCGGCGTGCGCCCGCTTTGCGTCTTCGCGCCCGACCGGATGGCCAAGGGCGAGCCGGTGGTGGACGGCAAGGGCTGGGCAGATATCCCGACCTGCAAGGAGGCCGGGGTGCCGCTCGAGCACTACCAGATGCCGCGGACCGTCTTCCTGCCCGGCGACGTGCCGCAGGAGGCCGTCGCCTTCTACGTCGACCTCCTGAAGCAGGTGCGCGAGAAGCCGGAATGGCAGGAGTACATCACGCGCACGTCGCAATCGAACCGTTTCTTCGCCGGCGAAGACTTCCAGACCTTCATCAGGAACAATGAGGATGAAGGCCGCGCCGTCATCGCCGCCGAGGGCTGGCTGGTGAACTGAGGCGTCGACACGCTCTCGTCTGCGACAAGCCGGCCAAGGGCTTGCCGGAGACTGGCGCGGGGGTCGCAGCGTGTCAGGGAGCGTATTGCCATCTGCATGCTGCCCCTTGCCCGTGTCCCTCCCCGCGAGTGGGAGGGACAAATGTTGCCGCCATTCGCCGAATGAACAACGACAAGAGCGGGCGAACCGATCGAGGAGGAGACCCATGTCGACGAACGAAAGAAGCCTCGTTTCCCGCTTCGCCATGGAGGTCGCGACCGGCTGCGCCACGCTCGCCGCCGGCGTCGTCGTCGTCCTCGGCGCGCTGGAGTACGAGATCGGGTGGGACGAGGGCGGGCCGCAGCCGGGCTATTTCCCCTTCTATGTCGGCCTCATCATCATCGCCGCGAGCCTCGGCGTGCTGGGGCAGGCCTTCCTCAACCACAGGCGCTCACGCGAGGCCTTCATCACGCGCGAGGGCTTTGCGCGGGTGATGGCGTTCTTCCTGCCGCTCGCGGCCTTCACGGTTGGCTCCTATGTGCTCGGCCTCTACGTCGGCACCTTCGTCTATCTCGCCGGCGTCATGATATTCCAGGGCGGCTATCGCTGGCCCTTCGCGCTCGCCGTCGCCGGCGGCATCACGGGCTTCTTCTTCGTGCTGTTCGAGCGCTGGTTCCAGGTGCCGCTGCTCAAGGGGCCGCTCGAAACCCTCTTCGGCATCTACTGACGCACCACCGCACCAAGAAGCCGCGCATAGCGGCCAGCAGGGAGAAAACGGGTGGAAAACATCGCTTCCCTCATGCATGGCTTCGGCGTCGCGCTGACCATGCATCACGTGCTCCTGATGATGCTCGGCGTACTGCTCGGCATCCTCGTCGGCGTGCTGCCGGGCCTCGGCGCACCCAACGGCGTCACGCTCCTGATGCCGCTGACCTTCTCGATGGATCCGATCTCGGCCATCATCCTCTTGACGAGCATGTACTGGGGTGCGCTGTTCGGCGGCTCCACGACGTCGATCCTCTTCAACATACCGGGCGAACCCTCCTCGGTGGCGACCACCTTCGACGGCCATCCCATGGCGAAGCAAGGGCGCGCTACGGAAGCGCTGACCTATGCCTTCCTCTCCGCCGGCTTCGGCGCGCTCGTCGGCGTGGTGCTCATCACCGTATTGTCGAGCTGGGTGGCGAAGTTCGCCCTGCGCTTCTCCTCGCCCGAGTTCTTCGCCGTCTATTTCCTCGCCTTCGCCTCCTTCATCGGCCTCGGCGGGTCCTCGCCCTTCAAGACCGTCATCTCGATCATGCTGGGCTTCGCCTTCACGGCGGTGGGCATGGACACGGTGTCGGGCAGCCTGCGCCTCACCTATGGCATCGACGAGCTCATCCGCGGCATCAGCTTCCTCGTCGCGGTCATCGGCCTGTTCGGCATCGGCGAGTTGCTGCTGACCATGGAGGAGGGACTGCGCTTCGATGGGGTCAAGGCGCGCGTGTCACCGCGCAAGGTCTTCGCGACGCTGCTGACCCTGCCGCGCTACTGGTTGACGCTGCTGCGCTCGGCGGCCATCGGCTGTTGGATGGGCATCACCCCCGGCGGGCCGACGGCCGCCTCCTTCATGAGCTACGGCCTCGCCAAGCGCTTCGCCCGGCGGCGCGACGGCTTCGGCAAGGGCCGCGAGGAAGGGGTCATCGCGCCCGAGACCGCGGACCATGCTGCCGGCTCCAGCGCCATCCTGCCCATGCTTGCCCTCGGCATCCCCGGCTCGGCCACCGCTGCCGTGATGATGGGCGGCCTGATGATCTGGGGGCTTACGCCGGGGCCGATGCTGTTCATCGAGCAGAAGGACTTCGTTTGGGGCCTGATTGCCTCAATGTATCTCGGCAATGTCGTCGCCGTGGTCCTCGTGCTCGCCACCGTGCCGCTCTTCGCCGCCATCCTGCGGGTGCCCTTCGCCATCATCGGGCCGGTCATCCTCGTCATCTGCGTCAGCGGCGCCTATACGGTGGCCGGCGCCTCTTTCGACCTCTGGCTGGTACTGATCTTCGGCGTCGTCGGCTATGTCTTCAAGAAGCTCGACTATCCGATCGCGCCGATGGTGCTCGCCATGGTGCTGGGCGACAAGGCAGAGGACGCCTTCCGCCAGTCGGCGATCATGTCGGGTGGCGACCTGTCCATCTTCTGGTCGAACGGGCTCGTCGCCACCATCATGGCCCTCGGCGTGCTGCTGCTGGTGTGGCCGCTCCTGTCGCTTATCGTCCAGCGCCTGCGGCCGTCACGCGATGTCGGGGCGACGACCGCCTGAACGCCCTTCCTCCCCTGGCGGTAGCGTTCAGGCGCTGCCGCGCCTTCTCCACCCCGGGGCCATCGGCCCCGGGGCTTTTCCTGTCTCGCCTCAGGCCGCGGCCGAAGGGCCGAAGAAGGCGGCGTCCTGCGCCTGACGCAGGGCCAGGAGAACGGAGCCCGAGGCGACCTCGATGTCGGCCATGGTGACGAGCGCCCCCTGCCGGACGGCACGTATCAGGCGCTGGTTGGCGGCGAGGTAGAACGGCGCCGGTGCCGCTGCCGACAGCGGCGCGGCGGGCTGCAACTCGGCACCGAGACCATCGATCGTATGATGATGCCCGCCCATGGCGAGTACCGTCCCGGCCGGCAGGTCGCGCTCGGCGCGCGCGACGAGATCGTAGCGGGGCTTCGGCGCCGCGGCCCCGGTCGAGGCGCCGTGAATGGCCGCCTCGAGCACGCTCGTCGCCGCCTCGAGACCGAGCAGGTGGCGCGGCAGGAGGATCGTGGCGTGATTGCCGGTGCGGCTGACGAGATGGCCCTTCTCGGCGAGGATGCGCCACGTATCCTTGTCGGTGCAGCGCACGACGACGAAGACGCCGCCGGCCGCGCTGACCTCGTGCGCGCCACGCAGGCAATGGAATACGTCGAGCCTCCCGGTGCCCGCGAGGAGCCCGCCGTCCTCCGCCGGACACAGGAGGGAGGCCACCTCGTCGATGCGGGCGATGGGCGCGTGCAGGTCCGGCCGGTCGAAGGACAACCCGGTCGCATTGGCGACGAGGAGCAGTTCGCACAGGTCCGGCACGGCCCGCTGAGGCAGCGCCGCCGCGGCGCGGGAGCGTGCAGCGACCCGCTCCCGCGCCGCGGAATCGCCCAGCCGGCCGAGACAGGCGAAGCCGGACGCAGGAACGGTGCGACCGTTGCTGGTGATCGCCTCTTCCGCCGCGTCGAGCACGAAGTCGTATTCGCTCGACTTGCCGGCGGCGACGATCTCGAAGCCGAGCACCTCGGCCCAGGAGATGAGGCCGATCAGCAGGCTCGGCTGATCGCCGTCGACGGGCGTCACGACGACGCCCTTCTCCCGCGCGCGGCGGGCGAGCTCGGGCCCGACGACGCTGTCCACCTCCTTCGAGACGAGCACGAGATGCCGGCCGGCCGCGATGGCGAGTTCGCCGTGACGAGCGCCGGCTTCCGGGTGGCCCGTCGCCTCGATGACGACGTCGATCGGAAGGTCGACCACCCAGGCAAGATCGCCGGCGGCGAGAAAATGGCCGGCGGCCCAGGCCGCGGCCGCCTGTTCGGCCGTCTCGCAACGGCGGATCCGCTCCGCCGGGATTCCCACCGCGCGCAAGGCCGCGGCAGCAGCGACGGAATCGACGTCGACCGCGATGCGCGCATTGACCGCCTTCATGTGCTGCGCCTGCAGGAGAAAGCTGCGACCGAAGCTGCCGGTGCCGACGATGGCGGTCTCCACCGGCGGACGCCCGGTGGCGAAATAACGATGGTAGTTCATGGGGATCCCGTGGCGCTCCTGTCGTTGCTGCCTCTGTCGACTGGCGGGGCGGCAAGGCCGCCCATCGTGGACATGATGACAAATTGCATGCAATATAGCTATCATGATTCACAGATTCCGCTTCATTCAACCAATATGATGCATATTTGCATTCAATAAGAAGATCGATGGAGAACTTGCAGACGTCCCGCGGCCGGCTGACGTCGGTCGTCGCCGAGAGGATCCGCGACATGATCGTCGGCGGCGATCTGCCGGCGGGCGAGCGGATCGGCGAGCGCGCCCTAATGGAACGGCTCGGCATCACGCGCACGCCGCTGCGCGAGGCTTTCAAGGTTCTGGCGGCAGAAGGCCTCGTCGAGATCGTGCCAAACCGCGGCGCGCTGGTGACGCAGCTATCGCTCGCGGATGTCGATGCGGCGATAGAGGTGCTCGTAGGGCTCGAGACCATAGCGGCTCCGCTCGCCTGCGAGCGGGCGCTGGAGGATGAGATCACGGCCATCGCCGATCTGCACCGGCGCATGGTGGAGGCGCACGGCACCGGCGACCTGATGGGTTATTTCCACCTCAACCAAGCGATCCACCAAGGCATCGTCGACGCGGCCCACAATGCCGCGCTCTCGCAGGTCTATCGCAGCGAGAGTGCCCGCATCCGCCGTTATCGCTACACGGGGAACCTCGACGGGGTACGCTGGGCGCGCGCGCTTCACGAGCACGCACAGATTCTCGATGCCTTTCAACAGCGCGCGGGGGCGCTGCTGCGCGAGATTCTGCGCGCCCACCACCTCGCCGGCTGGCGCGTCACCCGGGCCATGCTCGCCGATGCGGCGCCCCATGAAGGCAGGCGGCCGGCGCGCCGTCGCTCCCGGACAAAAGAAAACCCCGCTCAAGGCGGGGCTCCATCAGTTCCCTCCAACCGTCAGTAATATGGCGAGATGCATTGCTGACGCGGCCCGTTATAGGGCTGGAAGGTGTTGTCCGAGGCGCGGTACGACCGGTAGCGGTCATAGCACCAGCGCACGTGCGCATCGCTAACGCTGCCACGCCGATAGGCGGGCGGCGCCGCCTGCACGGCCTGACCTGCGATGATGCCGCCGACGATGGCGCCTGTCGCAAAGGCCGCCGGCGGGAACCACCAGCCGTTATAGCGGCGCCAGCCCGGCCGTGCGTAGCGATAGCCGCGATGTCCGTTGTAATAGTAATAATCGCCGCGACGATAGAAACCGCGGTCGACATGACGCGGCGGGCGGTAGCGATACTGTACGGTCTCGATCATCTCACCGGCCGGCAGGGCGCGCTCCACCCGCAGCGGCATGGCCTGCGCCGTGGCGCCGCTCGCGCCGACGGCAGCCAGGGCCAAGGCCGCCGCACCCGTAATGGAAAGCAATAGTTTCATCGTTCCCGTCCTCCATTTTTTCAATCTTGGTCCAGATTGCCGCCGGCCCGCTGAACCAATTCTGAATGTGAAATTAAATAATGGTAATGTTCCTCATGGAGAGATGCTCAAACCGATCCCTCAACAGAACGCTTGGCTCGGGCACAGGTTCCCTTTCCGGCAGATCGAGCCTTTCACATTTCATGAGATCATTCACGTTCGGGAACATGGCTGTTGGGCCGCAACTCTCCCGTTGACTTCCTCGATAGCCGGTACAATCTGCGATCCCTACAACCGGCGGGAGCCGCCCATGTCCGAAGAGGTCACCTTCTATTACAACCCGCGCTCGCGGGCGGTCATCGTGCACTGGATGCTGGAGGAGGTCGGCGCGCCCTACCGCGTCGTCACGCTCGACATGGAAAAGCGTGAGCACAAGGCTCCCGCTTTCCTCGCCATCAATCCGATGGGCAAGCTGCCGACCATCGTCCACCGCGGTGTCGTGGTGACGGAAACGCCGGCCATCATCGCCTATCTGGCCGACGCCTTTCCCGCCGCCGGGCTCAGCCCGGCAACGAACGATCCGGCCCGCGGCGCCTATTATCGCTGGCTCTTCTTCGGCTCCGGCTGCTACGAGCCGGCGACGCTCGACGTCATGCTGAAGCGCGCGCCTCTCGAGGGACCGCAGAAAGGCATGGCCGGTTGGGGCGGCCATGAGGACGTGCTGGCGACGCTGAAAACGGCGCTCACCCCGGGTCCCCATCTTCTCGGCGACCGTTTCACGGCGGCGGATCTCTATATCAGCGCGGAACTGGCTTGGGGCATGATGATGGGCGTCCCCGGCCTCAAGGGCGACCCGGTGTTCGACAGCTATGTGGCCCGTCTGCGCGAGCGCCCGGCCTTCCAGCGCAGCATCGGCGCCAGCTGACCACCTGGGGCGGCGGCTCCAGGGCCGCCGCCGCTCCTTCACGTCGCGTCGTGGAAGATGAGGCCGAGCGTGTGCCGGCGCCCCGCGCGCACGCGGCTGACGCCATGGCGCAGGTTGACGCGATAGGCGCCCTTCGCGCCATCGACGGGACGGTTGTATACGGCAAAGACGACCGCACCACCCCGGCGCAGTGGTACCACCTCGGCCCGGCTCTGCATGCGTGGGCGCTGATCCGTCATACGAACTCGCCGCCGGAGAAATCCGCGCCCGGCTGCGACAGCAGCATGGCCGCGCTTCGTCATCGTAGAGCGCGGCGATGCCGGTGCATTCATCCGCGCTCAGAAGGCCGGGCAGCACGGCACAGCCGAAGCCGTCGAGCTCCCGCGCCAGCTCGGGCCAGCCGTAGCGCGCAACACGGTCGGCGGCGATGTCCGGCGTCATTTGCGCAAGGGCCGTCATGCCTTCGCCTCCCGGGCGAGAAGCGCGCGCTTGCGCTCGACGCCCCAGCGATAGCCGGAGAGATCGCCGTCGCGGCGCACCACCCGGTGGCAGGGCACGGCGATGGCGAGGCCGTTGGCGGCGCAGGCATTGGCGACGGCCCGCACCGCCTCCGGCCGGCCGATGCGCCGGGCAAGATCGGCATAGCTTACCGTGCTGCCGGGCGGGACCTCGCGCAGCGCCTGCCACACCCGCTGCTGGAAGGCCGTGCCCCTGAGATCGAGCGGCAGGTCGAGCCCGAGCGAGGGCGCGTCGACGAGCCCGACGACCCGGGCGACGAGAGCGGCGAAAGCCGGGTCGTCACCGACGAGGCTGGCACGCGGGAAACGGTCCTGCAGATCGCGGGCAAGCACCTCCGGATCGTCTGCGAGGGCGATGGCGCACACGCCCTTGTCGCTCGTGGCGACGAGCACGGCCCCGAGCGAGGACTGGCCGATGGCGAAACGGATCTCGGCATCCTCGCCGCCGCGCCGATAGGCCGTTGGCGTCATGCCGAGCATGGCGTTCGACGCCGCATAGAAGCGGCTGCTGGAATTGAAGCCGGCACCGTAGATGGCCTCGGTGACGCTGACATCTGCTTGAGCCAGCTCCTCGCGCAGGCGCCGCGCGCGCCGGGCCGCGCCATAGGCCCGCGGGGTGATGCCCGTCACGGCCTTGAAGACGCGGTGGAAGTGGAAGGGGCTGAGGCCAGCCGCCGCGGCAAGTGCCGCGAGGTCCGGCATCTCCTCGGCCTCGTCCATCATGCGGCAGGCGTGTGCCACGGCGGCGGCATGGCGGCTCGCCGCGGGCGCCGCCGCTTCGTTCGGCCGGCAGCGACGGCACGGACGGTAGCCAGCAGCTTCCGCTGCCGCGGATGTATCGTAGAAGGCGACGTTCTCGCGTCGGCCGCGGCGTGAAGGGCAGGTCGGTCGGCAATAGACGCCGGTCGTCCGCACCGCGTAGACGAACCGTCCGTCGCTCGCCACGTCCCGGCTGAGCACGGCTTGCCAGCGTGCATCCTCCACCGGCTCTGTCCGCGTGATGACGTTCATGGCTGGCTCCTGAACTTCCCCTGAAACGTCATCCCGTTTATGACGCGCCCCGCCGCGAGGCACTCCGCTCCTTGCTGCCGAATTCGAAACGGCAGGCCCGACCGACGATAGTACCAGGGTGGTCGATGGTCACGCCCGCCCCACACGCGGGCCAGCAACGGTGCCGACAATCCGCCGAGTCCCGTGCGAAATTCATGGCCATTGCCGCAGCGACACGGTATCGGCAATGCTCCAGCCATCAGCGTGCCCGAGGCATGGACGTGCTCGATCTCGTGACCGCCCTCGTCCTATGGTCGTCGGCCACCGCGACGGTCGCCATCGTGCTTCTGGTCGTCTGGTGGCGGAACCGGGCGTTCATGGCAAGCCTCTGGTGGTCGGGGGCCTTCGCCCTCATGTCGGTCGGCCGGCTGCTGCTGGCTCTGCGCGGCCATGTCGCCGACATGTGGGCCATGGAGGTCGCGGTCGCGCTGTCGCTCGCCGGCTTTGCCTTGTCGCTGACAGGCTTCTCCGTTCTCGACAAGCTGAAGCCGCGCCCGTGGTTCCTGCTGCCGCTCGCGCTGTGGGCGCTTGGCTGCCTTACCCCGTTCTTCGCCGCCAGCGGCAGCTTCCGCATCATGCTGGCGAACGGCACGGCCGGGCTTGCCTATGTGCTGCACGTCGCCGTGCTGCGGCGAGCCGGACGGCGCTCGCCGGCGCGGCGCTGGCTCTCCCAGATCTTCTGGTTCGCCGTCGGCCTGAACGTCGCGTCGCTCATCCTCGCCGCGCTGTTCCCACCTGCCGATTTCTTCTCCTACCGGTTCGCTGCCGCGGCCCTCGTCGCCGGGCTCGCCGCGCTGGTGGCCACCGCCATCGCCGGCGCCCGCCTCCTCGTCGAGGAGACCGAGCAGGGGCTGCGCCAGCTCGTCGAGACCGATCCCCTGACCGGTGCGCTGAACCGGCGCGGCCTCGCGCAGCGTTTCGACGGCATGGCCGCGAACGGCCGACGTGATCCGCCGCTCATCGCGATGCTCGTCTTCGACCTCGACCACTTCAAGCGCGTCAATGACCGGCATGGCCACCAGGCCGGCGACCTGGCGCTTGCCCATTTCGCCCGCATCGCAGCCGCCAGCCTCAGGGAGGGAGATGCACTCGCGCGCCTCGGCGGCGAAGAATTCGCAGCCTGCCTGCCAGTTTCAGGCCTGGCCGAGGCCGTCGCCGTCGCCGAGCGCATCCAGGGCGCCCTGCGGTCCACGCCGCTGAATGTCGCAGGCCGTCCCATCAAGATCACGGCCAGCGTCGGAGTGAGCACACGGCCGCGGCTCGTTGCGACGCTCGACGAACTCATTGCCGCAAGCGACCGTGCACTCTATGCCGCCAAGGCCGGAGGCCGTGACTGCATCATGACCGACGACGACGCCCCCGGCGCCGGCGAAAGACGCCTGCGGCCACGCACGTACAGTGCCCCGCAGGGGTGATCGCCTGTCGATGATGAGGAGAGGTCGTGACAGAAAATGGTACAGCTGCCCCGGCTTGAACGGGGGACCTCCTGATCCACAATCGACCATAGGTCGTTGGTGGGTCAGGAGGTTGTTACTTTCGGCTACGCCTCGCCCTTCATCAGCCCCAGCCCGACGAGCGCCGCCCGGATGGCGGTCAACAGCTTGTGAACGCCGAGCATGTCGGCTCGGAGTTCGTTCACCCGAGCGACGAGATTGTTGAGATCCGACTGCGACGAGAAACCCCATGGGCTCGACTGCGTTCCGGTGATGGTGAGCGTCGCGCCGACGGTGAGCGTGTAGCTCGCCTGATCGGCATGCGCCGGCTGCGTGATGGGCGAGGCACCGAAGAAGCCGCGCGCCGATCCGCTGTAGCCATTGATGTAGGGCACCAGCGTCGAGAGCGGCCGGCGAACGTTGCCTTCGACGGGGTGCACGGCCCAGATATATTCGGCATCATTGACCGTGGTTGGAGCCTGCGGCTTCTCAGCAAGCGTGCTCATGCTTCACCTCCGCTCGAGACGTTCGACGCGACCGAGCAGCGATTCATATCGCTCCTCGAGACGGACGGATTGCAGGACCACCGTGCCGAGCCGATCCACTTGCCGCTCGACGGCCGACAGGCGGTAGTCGGTAAGCACGTAGAAACCGCCGAACGAGAACAGCATGGTGCCGGCCATCACGAGGTGGCCGAAATTGAATGTCCAGTCGAACCGCGGCCTGTTCATCTCGTCATCCCGCTTCTCGTCCAGCATCCCGCCGCCACCCCAGCTTCAAAAATCTCATCGACCGCCTGCCGTTCGACGGCCGACTGCAGTTCATTGCCCAGCGCCCTGCACTGCGGCTCGACATTGGCCGGACGCACGGTCCCACAGGCCGCCGCCAGCGTAGCAAGCGCGCACGCGCTCACGAGCTGCAGCCATCGCATCGACTGCATCGCGTTGCTCCCGAATGATCCTGTCCGCCGTCTCCACCCCGCCGACCTTCTGGCCGGCCTCGTAGACGCGCCACGTGTAGAGGCCGCCGGCAGCAAGCGCGGCGACCCCAAGGCCCAGCAGGATGTAGATGCGCCATCCCGTCATGCCGGCCGCCTCCCGATGGTCACGCGGCCGGTCAGCACGAGCCACGCTCCGATGCCACCGGCGACAACGAGAAGCGCCAGGGCAGCCACGGCCGGCCACGAGTTGATACCGTTGAGGAAAGCCAGCCCGCCGCCGCCCGTGACGAACGACAGCAGGATGGACCAAAGGCTCTTGCTCTCGGCGGTCGGTACATCGTCGGGCGTGGCGGCCTCCGGCGACACGTCGAGCGGCTGCGGCGTCGCGTCGTCGGCGGCCTGAAGCGCGCCAAGAAACGCCTCGAAGTGGCCGGCGATGAGCTTGGCCTTGTCGGTGCCGTTGACGATGCGCCGGGCACCGACGGGATCGGTGGTTTCGCTGTTGAAGTAGTCGGCGAGGCGCTTGCCGGTGAACAGGCCCTCGTTCATGCCGACGACCGCGATCCGCGCGCCCGTGTCCAGTTCGAGCGCGAGCGCCGGGTTGGTGTCGAGCGGGACGCCGAGGCGGCGCCCCATCCGTACATAGTTCGCGCGGTGCGTGATCTGGATCTGCCCGCGGCCGAACCAGCCGTCCCGCCAGTAGGGCTCCTTCACCCACTTCAGCTTGCCGGCACGCCATGCTGCATCGAGACGGTCCATCGCCTGCCGATCACTGGTCGCGAAGGTCTCCCGCACCGGCACCATTCGGCCGCCGGTTTCGTGGAAGACGGAGGCGAAGACATAGGCGATCCGCCGAAGATCGGTGACGCCTTCGCGCTGGCAGGCATCCAGCAGCGCCTCGCAGCCCTCGACCTGTTCAGTCGAAAGCCGGCCGCCGAACGGCGCGCGCCGGGCGTAAGTGAAGAACGTCGTGCGGTTGATCATCGGGCACCTCGCGCGAGATGCCCGGAGGATGGCGAGTGCCCTGGTCAGGCGCACCGCACAGCAGCGGCACCGCTGAGCGCTGCGATTTGCTTATGCCCCTGGTGCACGCTCCCATTCGAGCCGACACGGTTGCCGTCGAGATTGACGACACCGATTTGGATGTCGTGCTTGTGCGCCTCGATCCCGACTCCACTATCGAATTGCCCGTTCGCCTGTCGGACAAGACAGCCTCCCATCTCGTCGAAGAGCTCGCGCGGGTATTGCAGCACAAGGTCGACCTGCAGCACGCAATGGGCCGACGGCCCTATCATTCGTAAATGGCGCTTGCGGCCGAATAAGAAACGAGGCCTATAGCGGGCCGGTGGCGGAACACGTCGCGGGGCAACGCTACGCATAGACTGCCTTGACAGGCATCACGTGGCGCTGCTTCGCTCGGACGCTATATCAAAATGAACTTCTTACTTAGGGTTGCTTGATGTATTGGCGATCTTCGGCGGCGGATGAGATCACCCCATTACGTGTCGCGCGGCGGATATCCCGCACACAACATACCTCTCACTTGAAGTACCGGCCTGATATTGACGGCCTCAGGGCGGTCGCAGTCCTATCAGTGGTGGCCTTTCACGCCGTCCCGGATTTGTTTCCGGGAGGGTTTGTCGGGGTCGACATCTTCTTCGTGATTTCCGGGTTCCTAATCTCCTCCATCATCATGCAGGAGCAGGCCCGTGGGGAATTCAGCTTCTTCGGCTTCTATGCGCGCCGCATTCGACGGATATTTCCGGCGCTCTCAGTCGTTTTGCTCGCGAGCCTAGCTCTCGGCTGGGTGATTTTGACATCGGAGGAGCTAGTTCAGCTCGGGCAGCACATCGCGGCCGGCGCATTTTTCCTCTCGAATTTCCTGCTCCTTGGCGAAGCGGGCTATTTCGACAAGGCCGCCGATTTCAAGCCACTGCTGCACCTCTGGAGCCTGGGCATCGAGGAGCAATTCTATCTCGTCTGGCCGCTCCTACTGTGGGCGGCTTGGAAGAGCGGCGTCAGGCAGGTATGGCCCATCGCCGCAACTGTCGTCGTGTCATTCGCGCTCAACATCTATCTGATCTCGTACGACCCCATCGCTACGTTCTATCTTCCGCTGACGCGGTTTTGGGAGCTCGGCTGCGGGGGGCTTCTGGCATGGATCGCGCTCAACCGGCAGCCGGCGATCGGTCCGCTCATCGCGAATGCGGCGTCGGTGCTCGGCTGCGTCCTGCTCGGCCTGTCGTTTTGGCTCGTTCGCCCCGGATCCGACTTCCCTGGTTACTGGGCCGCGCTTCCAGTGGCGGGCGCTGTGCTTGTTTGCCTTTCCGGGCCGTCGGCGTGGATCAATCGAGTGGTCCTGTCTTCTGCCCCCGCGGTGTGGTTCGGGCTGATCAGTTACTCGCTGTATCTCTGGCACTGGCCGCTTCTGTCTTTTGCCCGGATCGTTGAGAATGGTGAGGCGCCGATCGAAATTCGGCTCGCCGCCGTTCTCCTGGCGATAGCTCTGGCTTGGCTAAGCCTCCACTTCATCGAGACCCCGTTCCGGAAGCGCCTCAAGGCCTCTCAACGGATCGTTGTTGCGCTTTGCTCGGCGCTTGCGGTCGTCGGGCTCTTAGGTGTGGCGGTCAGCCTGGTTGATCTATCTAAGACGCACGGTTTTGAAAACCGCCTGGTAACGCGGAAAGGATTCGAGCACGCTATCGGCTCTTCTCTCCGGTGGTTCGAGGGCAAGAACCACTGGCTGTTCTTGGGGAATTGGTACAAGACCGTGCAGAAGATGAGGCTCGATCCACCTCCGAGCGCCGCCCAAATTAATGTAACCCGAGACTCTCTCGCGCGGCTCGCGGCAACCGCGACAAAGGCCGGGGTCGAAGCGGTCATGATCTTTGGCCCTAACAAAAGCACGATATACCCCGAATATCTGCCTGACGTATTGAAGCTGCCCCCTAAACGCTACGCCAGCTTCTTCCTCGACGAATTGGTCAAGATCGACGGCCTAAAGTTGATCGACCCTACGGAACTCTTGCGAGAGGCAAAAAAATCGGAAGGTTTACTGTATTGGCGGACCGATTCGCACTGGAACCATAAGGGCGCATTCCTGGTCTACGCCGAACTCGCAAAGATGATCGGCGTAGACATGCCGAAGGTGGAGTTCCGGCAGGGGCCGATCTTGTATGGCGACATCGCCAAAATGACGGGACGCAAGAATTTTCCTGTCTTCGATGACGACAACTGGACGATCGTGTGGCGCGACGAACCAAAGTGGACGGAGAACAAGCACCAGAAGGAAGAAGCGCCGTTCGGCGGATCGTCAGATGTTAACAATGAGAAGCCCCTATCCGACAAGATCGTTTGGGTGATCGGCGACTCCTTCACGACCGCGCTAAAGCCGTTCATCAACGCCACATTCAAAGAGGTTCATTACCTCGGCCACTGGCGGGAGAAACTTGATGAGCTACCTGAGAAACTGGAGCAGGCAGAACGGAAGCCTGACCTGATTTTGGTCGTTCGGGTGGAACGGTCGTTCTAAGCACCGGCTGCGTCTCACTCACACTTGATAAAACAGCTCGACCACGTAGCTTTGCAGCGTGACCGTCTCGCCCGAATTCGCGAGTTCGGCAGTGAGCGCCACCGATCGATCAGCATCGGTCCCGATGGAAAGCGTCGTGACTGATGTGGCCGTCTGGCCAACGCCAGCCGAGCTGCCGGGGATGCTCACGATCTGCGAACTGAGCGAGTTACGGTTCGCGATCTCGATTTGCATCTTCTGTTGGGCGACCGTCGTGTTCGTCACGGCAGCTGCCTGGCTGCCCCCGAACCGCACGCGGGTGATTTTGTTATTCGCGCTATTCGAGCAGCTCCAGTGGGCAGTCACGCGGAGTCGGCCATTTTTTCCCATCCGATTGGCCGGCACGATGATATTCGCCAGCACCGCCTCGGATGTATCGCCGGTGTGAGAGACCGCTACTGCCGACTGCGCAATGACCTGCCAACCGCGATCCGGCTGCGGCTGGATTTCAGCGGCGGCAGGGCCGGCGCGGCGATGAGGAATCGTCCCACGGAAACGGTTGCCCCACTCGTAGACGGTGCAGCTTCCGCCAGTGGCCGGGGGTACCACACCGCTATTGTAGATACCGTGGGTCGGGCTACCGGCTTCCTGGATAAAGTCGTTATTGTAAATATATGCCTCTACCTCTGGATCAGACGAAGCCTTGGCGGCGATGATCTGCACGTACGCTGCAGCCGGATCAATAATCTTATTGTCGTGGACGCGAGATCCGAGGCAAGTTCCCTCACCATCATCGACATCGCCGATGAAAATGCCCGTTCCCGTGAGATCCTTGCCTGTGTTGGAAAAGAACTCGCAGTCGTTGCTGTTCTGGATGAAGCCGAGGTAAAACGCACCCTCGATGTAATTGCCGAAGGCTCGGCAGTTGCGGCTGCTGTTGATAAAGCGGATGCCCGGGCCTCGCACGGTCTCGCCGACCTGGACGCCGTGACTGTTGGCCACAATAGCGCCATGAGCGTCATTGAATTCGAAGCAGCTGCCGCTGCTTGCGTTCCCGTTGCCGATGCCGCCCGGATGGTCGGCTGAAGTGTAGGCATTGACCTCGACAAAGCACCCCTCGATCGTGACGCGCTTCGATTTCGTTGCCGAGATGGCTTTCGTTCCGTTGTTCAGGCACCACACACCATCAACAAGGATGTCTTCGGCGTATTCGGCGGCCATTTCGTCGCTCGTTTGGAGACCGCGGCCCCAGTTGTTGATGATGCTGATGTTGCGATAGAGGCCCCGCTTGCCGCCGCGCGCGCCGACAACGGCAAAAAAGTGGTTGTACAAGTCCACCGCAGGAATGATTTTCGCGCGGTTTCCGTCGATGGTCAGGTCTTCGAACGAGTAGTCTTCCGCGAAATCCTCGGTTTTGACGACGATCTTGATATCAGTCGTGGCGCCGTCGAGCAGCAGGACGGAGGCACGTCGCCCCGCGCCGACCCACCGCTGCCCCGACAACTGCATCAGCCCGATGCCATCGGCGTCATGATCGGAAAGCCGATATACACCCGGCGGGAAATAGATCTCCGCGCCAACGCCTGCCGCGGTGATGGCCGCATGGAGAGCTGCCGTGTCGTCGGTCGCGCCGTCGCCCACGGCACCAAAGTCCTTGACGCTGAACCGCTCGCGCAGCTTGTCTTGAACCGTGCGATAGACCGCATCCGTCCCCGCCTGCAGGAACGAAAGTTTGCTCGCACGCACCGCGTCAGGGTGACTGGGGGAAGGCGGATCGAAGACCTTGGGATCGGTGACGACACCGTCCGACAGATCAGGCGTGTTGATCTGGTTGGGCTGCAGCGGCACAGGATTGCCGGCGCCATCGAAGCCGAGATATTTTCCGGCCCGGTCCGCGATCGGCGGCAAGGTCAGGCCGGCCTCACCCACCGGAACGCGCACCGCGCGCTTCAGGCGCTGCCAGACCTCCCGGCAGATCGCCGTCAGCGTGTTGTACTCAGTGTTGTGGTCCCGCGCCGGGATGCCGCGCCCCTCTGCATATTGCGATTCCCGCCGCGGCGCCCGATTGCCTTCGATGAAGAGAGTGCCCGAAATCGGCTCATCGAAGGACAAGGAGCCGTTCACCCAGGTGTTCGGCGCGCCGTAAAATCCTGGGTCCAGCGTGCCGACGAAGGTCCAGCCTGCAACAACCCCGCCATTCAGCGTCACCTCGAGATCGGCGCCTGTCGGGTCGAAGACAGGGAACGGCACAGGAAACGGGCCCGTGGTGTTGTTGGGGGCGTACTGGACAATGCGATCGGCGTTGGCGATGTTCGCGGTCATGTCGGCACCTGCTGAAGATGCCGACACCGTGCGGTTGAGAGCCCCTGCCCGCACCGCACAGCGGATTACTGCCGCCGCTCCGGGATCCCGAAGGCGTTGTTCACGCCGTCCTCTACTTGATCAAGAAGCCTCCTGATCCAGAACAAATTCTGAAAGAACATGATCCGGCGCAGGGCCGCCGTGTCCGAAGCTGTCCATTCGCCGGAGGCGGCCGCACCCGTCACCTGTAGGGCCTTCTCCACCTTGCCGGTAGTCGGCCCGAGGAGCGCCGACCAGATCGAGCGGGAGGCATAGCGGGACAGCGGCCGGTCGGCCCCGATCAGCCGGAAGGCATCAATCTGCCCGCGCGAGGCCTTGGCCGCGAACGAGTTCACCTCGTCAAACCAGCCCATGACGCCGGAGCGCGACAGCCCTTCCTTGATCCAGTCCTGCGGCCGGTCGCTCGCCTCTTGCCCGGCCGCCCAGGTGTAGGCGCGGTACGACAGCATTCCGAGCGCCACCGAGAAAATGAGCCCTTGCAGCGCGGACGCATCGGCCCGCTGCAGGTTCGCGATCAGCAGGCGCTCGTTCGCCGCCGCGATAAACGACTTGAACTGCCCGAAGAGCCCCCACACGGGATCGCTCATCCAGAGAGGCCGTTCGAGTCCGGGCGTCACCACGAGGGCATCGGCCTCCTTGCCCATGGCCGCTTCGAACGCGAGCGCCGCGCCGCGATCCTCCCATGCGCCCGTGTTCGGCAGGCGCACGCCATCGACCGTCTCGCCCCCGCCCTCGGCGCTGAACGCGCGCCAGATGCGGCCGGCCATCGCCTCGTCGATGCTGTTCTCGGCGAGCATGGTAATGTCACGGGCGCTCGCCCGGCCCTCCGCCAACCGGCGGACCATGCGCAGATGCTCCGATGAGGCCACGGAATAGGCAATCGTCTTCACCGCATCCGTCCACGGCGCCTGAAAGTTCACGAGTTGCGACCTGTTGGCGCCCCACTGCAGTGCGCGTTCGAAGCGTGTGTCAGGCCGATAGCCCTCCATCAGGTCATTGAGTTGGTGAGCTCGCAGGTTCAGTTGCGTCTCGACAGCAACGGCCATGGCTCGCGCCTGTCGCCTAGCCGCACTGTAGACCTTCGAGCGCCCGACGAGCCCGGCAAAGAACGGCCGCCAGCCGTCCCCCAGCACCCGCTCGAAGCCGTACCGGAAGACGACGCCGGCGGCATCGCCGAAGGAGTTGAGCGTTGCCCCGCCGAGATCGGCAATGGTGTTCCAGGCCCGCACGGCGGCGGACACGCGGCCAACCCACCGAGGATGGGTATTCCAACCGTAGATGCCCCTGATGCGGTCACGGGTGGCGGCAAGATCTTTGATAAGCTGTTCCTTTTCCTTCTCGATAGCGGCGCGCTCGGCGTCCGTCTTCGCAGCGGCAGATTTCGCGGCGGCGGCCTCGTTGATTTGCCGCATCTGCTCCGTCATGCTCACGTCACCGAAACGGGTCGTCAGATGCAGGTCCGGCAGCACCGTCCGCATGACAACGGACATGATGTGCTCGACATCCTGCTCGACGAAATCCCACACGAGCTGCGTAGGGATGGCGAAGTCGCGGGATTTGAGCGAGCCCCGCAGGTCGTCCGACTGTCTCACGCCGCCGGGCTGCGGCGAGGCGATATCGTAGGGCAGGCGACCATCTGGCGAGCCGAGGATGCGGTCGATTATCTCGTCGGCTCGGCTCGCGATCTCATCGGGCGTCCAGTCGTAATCCGTCTCGACGATGCGCCGGGCCGCCCGGTCCACTGCCCGATCCGCAGCCCGCAACCGCGGGGCGTCCTCGGCACGGCCGGCCGCCGCCTCGTCCCGTGTCTTGAGCGCAGACACGGCATCCGCGGCGGAGTTGCCCTTCCAGCCGCGCAACTCCTCCTCAAGGCGCACACGCGCGCGCTCCATCGCCTCGTCGGCAAGAGCCCTCGCCCGTTCCAGCATCTCGCGCTGCGCCTGCGCCCGGTCGAGCCGGTCGGACAGAATGCCGAGCCGCCCGCGGTTTGATCTTTCGGCAAGAGCCGCTTCGCCGGCCCGCGCCTCAGAAACGCCCAGTTGCCGCGCCTTCCGGTCGCCAGCGCGGATTGCCTTGTCGCGCGCGGCCCGGATATCGGCAATGGCTTCCCGGCGCGCGGCGATGAGTGCCGACACTTGCTCGGCTCTACCGCTTGGCGGAACGGGATGACCGCTTGCCGCGAGCGTCGCCAATTCCCTTTCGAGATCGTCGAGGGTTCGCGGAACGCTCTCGCCGCGCAGCAGATAATACCAGTCATCGGCCGTCTGCGGATTGGCCCCCACTTCGCGCGCCAGGTCGTCGAAGATGCGAACCATCTCATCGACGCGCGCCGCTTTCGTCGGCTGTCCGTTCTTGTCGATGAAAAACCACCATGGCGTCTTGCCGCGCTGGGCATCGTCGATGATCCGCAGCACCTCGTTGTAAGAGGGGCGGCCATTGGGGAAGGCAAAGCCGAAATGGTCGTAGAGGTATTCTCCCCACTCGTCGATCGTGCGCCCGCGGCCCGTCTTGCGAATGAGGCCGACAACGGAGCGGTTGTCGCCGAGCGCCGCGAACACCTCCCCCCGGTCGTCCACGATGCCGCCGTTCCTCGCCATCCAGGCGAGGAAGCTTGGCAATCGGTGGCCCTTGTTGCGCCCGGTGAGGACATTGACCGCCGCGCGCACGTCACCTGTCAGGATCGAGCGCTTCTCCTCGCGCTCGATCTTGTCAAGATCGGCCTGCGTGATCGGCCGATCCGCGCGCCGCAGGTCCGCCAGCTCTCGCTCCAACTCCCGTAGCTGGTTCGCCAGTTCCGGCGAGCGCAGCTCAGTCTTCATCGCATCGACGAACTCGGCAAGATCGGAAATTTCATCCGCGATGAGCCTCGCCCGCTCATCAAGCGCATCGGCCCGCGCCGCCGTGCGCCGAACCTCCATGCCACGCTCGGCAAGGCGCGATTCGAGATCGGCCGTGCGAGCCGCGAGCCGTTCCTGCCGCGCCTCCAGCTTGTCCATCGCCGCTTCGAGCCGGTCGCGCTCCGCGACAAGCTCGGCGATGCGGGACTTCGCCGCCGCCTTTTCTGTCTGTTCCGCCGCCAACCAGTCGGAGATGCGCTTCTTCAGGTCGTGGCGCCGCGCGGCAATTGCCTGCTTGTTCCAGATGCGCGCGAACCACGAAGGGTCGCCCTTCGGGCTGTCGACGTCCTCCGGCAGCAGCCGCGCCGCCTTCAATTCACGCTCGAGCGGCTTCAGCAGATTGTCGCGCAGATGCCGCGCAGCCTCCTGAACCTCGACGACAGGGTGCGCGTCGCCGGAGAACAGCGCCCGCGTCACTTCGCGCTTGAAGTCGCGGTACGACAGCTTGTCCGTGTTGCGGCCGAGCATGTCGTCGAGGTTCGAGCGCGCGATGGGAGCGGTCTTTGGTGGCTGGTCGCCATAGCGGTAGCGGATGAACGTATCGCGCAGCGTGTCGCTCGTTTCGATGGCTGCCCTCGCCTTCTGCAGCGTGACAATCCGCGAGACCGGCGGGCCGCCCAGCGAGGTTGGGATGCCGCGCGTGTTGTCATCGAAACGCAGCACCGTCTCGGCGAGATCGAAGAATGCGCGCTTGGCGGGGATATTATCCGACGAGGCGACGCGCAGCGTCGGTGACGTGCGCTTGATGAGGTCGCCGATGGCCGGCACACGGTCGAGCCCAAACGAAACAAGCCGCAGTTCGCGCGGGTCAGTCGCGGCCGCGCCGCCCGAAGCGGGCATGGCGAAGCCGTCTCGCACCGGTGGGTCATCAACGCCTGCTTGCCGCGACATGGCAGCCCGGTCGGCATCAAGCGCCGCTTCCAGCGCCCGCCGTTCCGCACGCGACAGCAGCGCCGCCGCCCCGCCGCCGATCAGACCGGACAAAAGCGTCGCGGTGCCGATGTTGATCAGCGATTCCTCTGGCGTGCGCGTCATCTGCGTCGCCTGCAGCACCCCCTCGGAAGCGGTCGCCTGCAGCGCACCCGACAGGCCGACGAGGCCAGCCGACCGCGCGACGGAATAGCCCCCCTTGACCGAGCGCACGACGCCAGCCGCCGGCAAGAAGATCAGCGGATCGATGATGCCCGCGAGGATTCCCGCGGCCGTTCCCCACCCGCCGGCATCTTCTAGCGTCTGCCGGTCGCGCTCCTCGGCGTCGATCCGCGCCATGATCAAGCGCGTCTCTTCCTCGTTGCGCGAAGCGATGAAGCGGTCGATATAGTCGCGCTCGTACCGCGTGCCGCGGATCGTCGAGAGCGGATTGTGATTGGGATCGGCCGGCGCGCGCGTCTGCGACTGAAGGGCGCGCATCGTCGATCCGACAGAGTTGTCGATACGGAAGGCCGCGCCTGCGATATCGCCAATGGTCGGCTCGTAACCGGAGAACGGATCGTGCTCCGGCTGGGCCGTGACATCGCGGAATTCGAACCCGGTCGGCTTGTCGTTCACGAAGATCGGCATTACTGCGTTCCCAGCCCGGTGAACACATCAATGGCCATTGCGCCGCCTCGCTCAAACGCCCGTACCGCGCCTTGCCTCCGCTGCTCGAAGGCCCGGCGCATCTCATCGGTCACAAGCGATGCATCCGCCCGGAAGCGCGTCGGGCGCCCTTCCGCATCCTCGAGCGCGACAAACCGGCCATCCGGCGCCCGCACCACAATCTGATACGATGGAGGTTCACCACGCGCCCGCTCCGCGTCCGTCTGCTGGTCGGCAATCAGACGGTGAGGCGCCGCCAGCAAGCGATTCACCTCCTGCCGCGTCTCGCCCGGCCGCTGCTCCACCGTCTGCGTCAGGAGGCGCGACTTGATATAGCGTCGCACGTCCTGCTCGAGTTGCTCGGCAATCCATTCGTGCGAACCGCCGATGGTCGGATAGAACTTCTCCGGCGGGTTGCGCATGATCTCGCCGCCGTTGACCGCCGACGGCCCCCAGACGCGATTGACCCTTTCGGCGGCAAGACCGGTGGCGATCTTCTCGTCACCGGTTTCCGCATAGGCGTCCGCGAACTCGCGCACGAATTCGTTCCGCAGCGTTCCGGCCTGCCCGGCGTCCGTCGGCGCGCCGGCCCGGCCGAAGCCGAGAAAACCCGTATGACCGAGCTTGTCGCGCACGTCTTCGACGGTCCAGTCCTTCGCCAGCGTCTGCGCCTCCTTGCGCAGCGCATCACGTGCCGCCTTCATGGTCGGGTCGCCCGCCCGCTTCATCTCGGCCACGAGCTGGTCGGGCGTCATGTACTGCCGCCTGTCCTGCCACAGGCGCAGGTTCGTCTCCACATCGCGCCCATAGACGCGCTCGAATGCCTGCGGGTCACGCCGGTACTCCGCGTCGAGGATCGAGAAGGCGGCGCTCATCTTCTGGGGGTCGCCTGAACGGGCCATGCCGGCGAGCGTGGACGATACCTGCTCGTTCGCCATGAAGACGCCGAGTTGAGCCGGTGTCAGGGCACCCGAAATCTCCCCGATGACGGTCGGCGCGCTTTCCGGCGACGCCTTCAGCGCGGCGACAATGTTGCCGATATCCGTCCTCGAGAACACCGCGTCGGCGGCGTCGGGATTGCCCTGCTTCACGATCTCGAGCGTCCGCTGCCGCTCAGCGATCGAGGTCCGCAGCGCGTCGCCGGATGACAGATCGAGCGGCTGAGGTACGGCGATGCCAGTCTCTGGATCAACCTTCCCGTAAACCGTCGGCTCCTCGCGCAGAACCCGCGCCCGCGCTTCTGCCTGCCTGTTCCAGACTTCGATCAACTGCCGCCCGAGCGGATCGACTTCGCCGCGCGCGGCGGCCGCTTCCGACTGCGCGACGATCTCGCGCAGCTGCTGCACCGGCAGACCGGCCGTCTTGCCCGCCGCTTCAGCCACCGCCAGACCGTCGAGGATTTCCTTGCGAAGATTCGCATCGGACACCTTCGGCAGATAGGTCAAGAGGTCTTCCATCTCCGCCGGGCTCGGCTGAAAGCCGCCGTCGAAAGCGCTCTTGACGCCGGCCCAAGTCTGCCGCGCTCCGTCATTGACGAGCCCCTGAAACCGTTGCAGCAGTTCGTGATAGACCGGGCTCTCGCTCCACGTGCCGCCAGCGGCCGGGAACGTCGCACCCTCGGCACCTTCCACCTTGCGAATCCAAAGCTGCGCGAACTGGCCAGCGGTCATCTCCGGCGTGCCACCATTGAGCGTCACCGCTCGCCATCCGACCACATCGACGGCTCTGGCGTTCGGGTTGCTCAGGAGCTTGGCCGCGCCGCCGGCACCCTGCTGATGCGCAAGGTACAATTCGCCATCCGTCACCGTCCGGCCGAGCGTCCGTTCCAGATACCGCTTGTTGTCGAGAAGGAGCCGCGCTGCCGCGTCGGCGCTGGCAATTGGGTCATGCGGGCTCGCGCCGGCGCCGTACTGGCGCCAGGTCGACGGAATGAACTGGAACGGTCCCGCTGCCTTGGAGTTCGGGTTGAGCGCGTTCGGATCGAACCGGCTCTCGATCCAGGCAATGCGATGCAGCAGTTCGGAACTGATGCCGTATTTCTCCGCTGCCATACCGATGGCCGTCGCAATCTCCGGCGGGGGCGCCCGGCCGGGCGCAACGGCGCGACCGCCTCCACCGCCAAGCGCGCGGCCCTGAAGCCCGGCGAGCGCATCCACTGCGCCACGCGCTGAAGCACGCGCCGCCGGCTCCAGGCGGGACGCCTCGCGCTCCATCTCAAGGTCGTCCGCTGCGCTATGCAACCCGTAGCGCCGCAGTTGCTCTATGACCGCATCCGTTTCCGCGTCCGGCACCTTCTGTCCGCTGCGGTATAGCTGCCGCAGGCTGAGGCCGCGCTCCTTCGTCTCTTGCGTGATCGCGCTGCGCGCCGCATTCGCGCCGGATAGGTGCCGATTGATGAGGCCGAGATATTGCAGCCGCTCCTCGGCGGACAGACCTTTGACCCCGTTCAGCCGCTCTTCGGCTGCACGCTGCACGCGGCTCAGATTGCCGTCCCGCTCGAAGTCCCGCCGCGCCGACCCGACAATCGCCATGGCCGTCATCCGGCGGTCGAACCGCTCGGCGTCCAACGCCGCCATCTCTTCGGAGTACGCAAGGTTTGGATTGCCGACCATCTGCCGCCGAATATCGTCGACATCCGTCATCAACTGGGCGTATTCATGCGTCGGCGTTCCGTCCGGGTTCTTGTCGGCGCCGCGGAAAACAATGTCCTCCAGCCTGCTCTCGACGTCTTCACGGCGCGCCTTCAGTGTGGCGAGCGCCGTCTGCTCGTCGTATCGCCGCTTCTCGTTGACGATGTTCGAAAACTCGTTGCCGGCAACCTGCGTCGCGTAGGTGCGCAGCTTGTCCCGAAGGACCGGGCTACCCTTGCCGACCGTGCGGCCATACTCCTTCGCCCATGCCTCGAACTCCGCCGGACGGTGCCGGTACTGCGCCCGCGCCTCGGCTACATCCTTGTCAATCTGAACCTGCGCCTCGACGAAAGCGGTCTGGTGCGCCATGGCATTATAGGCGGCAAGGTCGTCCGCCGCCTGGCTGAGCCCCCTGCCAAAATGCCCGACCGCCTCCGCAATCGCCGTGTACGGCCGCGTCAGCTGATCGACGGAGACGACATGCGGATCGCGCGTGCTCGGAATGTCCGTAAGCTGCTGCCGGACCCGGCCGGCGCCCGATGCCTCGAATGCGTCGACCATTACCAATACCCCGCCTTCTGCCCAGCCTGCAGGAAGGACCCGGCCCCGGAAATCGCCTGTCCTGCGGCACTGAATGCCGCTGCCGTCCGATAACGCCGGCTCGCCCGCAGCAGCGCCATGGCATCACCCTCGGCAACGGCCGCCTCGTTCTCGATTCCCATGGTCCGCAGCCGCTCATTGCCGACGGCGACCCGGCGGGCCCGATCGCTGACAGTCCGCGCCCGCTCACCGAGGGCGCGCGAAGTCGGGCTGTCGATGGAAGCGCCCTGCGCCGCCCGGATCGCGTACATGTTCTGCAGCGACTGGTTGAGATCGTCCCGGAACGCCGTGTCGACCTGGGTCCCGCGCACCTTCGCGGCCTCGGCGGCGACCTTCAACCGCTCGGCCTGCATGTACGCCCGGCCGGCCTGAAGCTGCGCGTTGACTTTGTTCTGCTGGCCGCCGGCAAGCGTCGAGAAGACGTTCGCCCCGGTGCCCGCGGCGCTCAAGCCGAGCGCAAGAGCTTCGCCCATGATGACCCTCGCAATTCGTGAGGGCCACACTGCCGCGCGCGGCACCCGCAGGCACCGCACACGGGGTCAGATCGTGACTTCGGTCGTCAGCTCGATGATCGTCAGGGCGCCGGGCAGGCGCTGAATCACCGACCATTGCGGATCGATGTCGCGTCCGAGCGGCCGCGTCCGATACGTCTCGTCGCGCATCGGGGGTGCCTGCTCCTCGTTCTCGCCGCCGCGATAGAACGGCACAAGCCAGCCGGCCACCTCGATCGCTTGCGTCCGTTGGACCGTCGCTGCGACCTGCTTCAGCCGCCGGCGCCGGAGCCGCTGGCGCTGCGATTGCCCTTCCGGGGCATGCGGCACGAGCGGCGTCACCTCGACGGTAAAGGCGAACCCGCCCGTCATGCCCACGGCGTTCTGCACCGGGATCTGGCCCGAGAGTGATCCGTTCGCCTCGATGGTGTAGTCGCCGCGGTACCATCCGTTCTGCTCAACGGAGAGCGTCGTGCCGACGGCCCAATTGAAGGCATAGGTGTCCCCGAGTTCCACCGGGTCGCCTGGCTCGAATTCCACCGGGTCGCCCGGCGAGAACTCCAGCACCTCGGCACCGGTGTTGCTGGCGAGCGGCTGTGAAGCGTCCAGCAGCAAACCCTCTTCGAACACCTCAACGAAGCGCAGCGTCTCGTCGCCGACCTCGTAGCTCGCCGTCACGATGACGTCCGAGCCGCCCGAGGCGACCCACTCGATGCGGCCGGCGCCATCCCACGGCACCCACCCCACATAGGAGCCGGCCGACCGGCGCTCCTGATAGCGCCCGACGGCCATCGATCCGTCGACGCCGTTCGCCACGTACAAATAACGCTCCGCCGTCGTCACATCCGCCGAGCTCGCCGTCAGGGCAACCGGCGTCTTGATGATCGGCGAGTGGTACTGCGTCAGGTCCTCGATGATGTAGGGCCGCGTCGTCTGTCCGGTGCCGACCAGCGCGAAAATGCGGGTCAGCGACGCGTTGACGAATACCATGCCTTCCGACGTCAGCACCGGCCGGATGGACGAGCACGGGTCGTCGCTGATGCGCCGGAAGGAGATCGAGCCCGGCACGAGCGGGTTGGACTCCGAGACAGGCACGTAATAGACGCCCTTGTCGGTGAACACGAACTCGTCGGCGCCGCCCACCACGTCCCGCACCGTGCAGTTGTCCGGCACAAACTCGAAGATGGCATCCTCCGGCTCGCCGCCCACGAGGAAGTCATTCACGGTGCCGGTGGCGGAGTAGACCACCGCCGATCCCACCTGCGGGAAGTCGCAGAAGATGACGCGCTGCTGGTCCTTGGAGACGACGCGCGGCCATCCCCGGAAATCCGACATCAGCGCCTCTTCCCAGAGGAACGTTGCCGCTGGCGCGGCGGCCGACTGCGATGAAACCGTCATCCTCGAGCGCGGTCCGGCCACCACTTCGCTGGACTGGAAGCCCGCCCAGTTCTGCGTCACCAGGATCGTGGCCGTCGTTCCGGCAATCCCGGTCACGACGCCGCGCGCGCTGCTCGTCACGCCCTCGACGATATCCCCTACCTGCAGGCCGGACACGTTGTTGAAGGTGACGTTGAAGGTTGGCGGCAGCTCCTCGATGACGGTCGCCGTTGCGCTCGTGGGGCTGTTGACGGCGGTGATCTGCACCTGGCGCTCGGCATACCGGAAGCGCACGCCGACGTGCGCCGGATCGAGCACCGGCTGCGAGAAGGTCAGCGTGATATTGCCCGTTCGCGCCGACGGCAGCAGCGTGATGCCGCGGCCGAGGAAGAAATTGTGGAACGGCGCCCGGATCGCGCCGCTCGGGTCCGTCGCGAACGCGAAGACACTATGCGTCCATGTCCCCGTCGACGGGGTGTAGTCGAACACCTGCGGCCGAATGCCGGGGCCCGAGATGATGACGATGTTCTGCGATTCCGCGTAGCGCAGATTGGGAACAGTAGCCGCCGTCCATGGCATCCCGGTAATCGTCTGCGCCGCCAGCCCCCCCTTCCTGCGGAAGACGATTTGCCCCGGCTCGAGGGCCATGTACCAGATTTCGCCGGCCGTCGGCTGCACAATGTCGGCTCGACCGGTCGTCGGGAACAGGATGCGACGGCCCGGTCGCCGCTTCATCGCGCGGGTTCCGAGAATGCGAACGTTGCGCGCCGTCTTCAATCCGGCGCGCATGATTTCCGTATCGTCGGCGCGAGATGCCGTCGGATCGAGTTGGCCGGCCGAGAAATCGCGCTGCGCGATGACCTGCGCCTTCATCGACCAACCCCACCATACGGCGGCACAGGGAGGCGAACGCGCCCGCGTCCGCCCGCGCGGCGCTCGGCCGAGCGGGACCGTAAGAAAGCGCGTCCCGGCGTCTGCTGATCGTGCCGCGTCCTCAACTCCGCCAGCATGTCCTCAACATCCCCATGACGACGGCGCGCATTGTCTGTATCCTCGTTGAGGCCCTGCAGCAGGTACGCCTCAACCTTCGCAATGCACAACTCCTCGAAACTGGCCGGCCAATTCGACGGATCGGGCGCGCGCACATAAGCGACGGTCAATCCGTCATCGTGCTCGCAGCAAAGGCGATCATCGACGATCTCGTACCGGTTCAGCGGCACGGAACCGGGTCCGCCGTGTAGCCCGATCCAGACCGAGGAGACGTGCAGGCAGTCGCCCGGCAGCGCATAGGCTTTCGACAGGAGCGGATGCGGCGACGACGGCAGCAGGCCGGCAAGCGGCACCGTCCGCGTCGCGAACTTCCAGTCGTGCTTCGAAACCAGATAGCCGACGGCTCGCCGGTAGGCCGATTCCGCCACGGTCCAGGCATCGGAACCGTCATATTCCACGTTGAGCCGGTTGTTGCCGGTGCCGAGAAGCGCATCGTTGATGATGGAAAGCCGACTTGCCATGCGCAGTCTCCCGAATTGCCAGCACGATGGCTCCCGCCCCTGACCGATGCACCGCACATGAAAAAGCCCGGCGCAAGGCCGGGCCATCCATCCATCGCCTCAGAGCCTGTCAGCCGGCGGCGTTCATCTCCGCCGCCTTCTTCTCGGCTCCCTCCTTCGTCAGGCCCTCGACGACCTCCTTGTCGCCTTCCATGACGGAGAAGGAGCCGCGACCACGGTGCTGAGCAACGAAGCGCGGCTTGGCCGGCGACTTCTCGTCGGCCTCCACCTTCTTCTCGGCAGCGAACGGCCGATAGCTCCATTCGCCCTTGCCACGTTCGACAGCCTCGCGCGCGTCGACGGAGAATACTTCGGCCCCGTGGCCGTCCCGGTGATAGATCTTGACCTTCTTCGGCATCGTCGCTTCCTCGGATCAGCCAGACAATGGAGCGCCCCGATCAGGGGCGCTCGGACAGCCAGGCGGTGAACGTAATCGACGGCGTTGTGCCGGCCGCAATGAGGCGCAGACGCACATAGGTGAATTCGTCGATCAGATCGTTCGACACCGGGATGCCATAGCGCCCAATGGGCGACGTGCGGGCGCCTCCGGTGCGAACCGCGGCAGGGCCAATCTCGAGCGCCGCGAGGTTTTCGATATCGTCCGAGAAGTCTTCCGCGTTGCTGCCCTGCAGGAGAAACGTGTATCCCTCGTCGCCGGTCGTCGCATCATAGGCCGAAATGTCGACCACAAGCGACATGTCCTGCCGCCCCTTGCCGATCTTGAACACAGCGTCGACGCCGCCCTTCTGGACGTTGCCAGTCGCCGTCATCGTGACGTCTTCGCCAAACAGCGTGTTGGCGTCGAGCGGGTAGTAACGCTTCGCCATCTTCGTATCTCCACCCTTCCTGTTGCAGAAAGGGGCCCGGCACGGCCGGGCCCGCTCGTTACGCGACGATCGGCGCCTGGGTGATGCTGTCCAGGCGGCAGATCGAATACTCCTTGGAGACCATGCCCCAGTCCCACTTGATGTGGGTCGAGAGCAGCGGCACGCCCGGAAGCTGCCCCTCGTCGCGGACGGAGACCGGAACGCCTTCGATCATGAAGACGCCATCCTCGCCCATCGATACGACGAACATGGACGTCGTCTGCGCGGCACCGCCGCCGAAGGCCACCTCATTGAAGGGCAGGATCGAATCGCCGCGAGACTTCGGGTAGCCGAAGAGGAACGGCAGCTCGCCGAACGCCAGAACCTTGCGGCCGAAGGGATCCTTCATGTCGAGGTTCAGCATGTTGTTCGTCAGCGTCGGGCTGCGGGCCGCGGCGTTGAGGAGCGGCTTGAACGCGCGATCGCAGATGATGTGCGTCGGGTTGCGCACCTCGTTGATCGCCTCGTCCAGCTTCGCCAGCGACAGGGCGCCGCCGCCGGATCCGGTCGCGTTGTGAATGACCGTCTGCTCGCTCATCGCCGACCGCAGCTTGATGCCCTTCGGCTCGCGCGGATCGGAGATGTTGTCGCCGTTCAGGAAGACCTGCGTGAAGTGCCGCGACATGGCCTTGACCTTCATCGACTCCTGCTCGGCGCGATGCTGCGGGCCGAGCTCGTCGACGAGAGCACGGTCGACCTTCACGTACTCGTCCATCAGGAAGACGCCTTCCTCCTGCATGGAGGTGCGCCCCTGGCTGACGTTGCCGGGCTCGTTGTAGCCGCGGAACTTGACGTCCGGCAGTTCCTCTTCCTGCGGGTAGCGGTACTTGCCCTTGTTGGCGGGACGGATGACCATCGCCGCCATGACGTCGGATTCGCCGACGAAGGTCTCGACCACCGCCCGCTCGGCGCTGCCCTCATCCAGCCGCTGGCTGTACTGCACGAGCGTCAGGGCTTCATCGAATTCTTCCGCCATCGCCTTCTCTCCTCACCCCTTTCCCTGCGATCAGCCGCGCGCCCGTGCCGCCCTTGCCGCCGCGAATTTCTGAGCCGGGGTCATCTTGTCCCAGCCCTCGATCTGGCCACGCGAGTTCTCCCGGCCGGTCTGCACGAAGCCGGGGCCACCGCTCGCGACGACGCGCATCAGCCGCTCCAGGCCCTCGACACCGGCGGAGAACTGCAGGACATGCTCGAAGATCGGCATCACTTCCGGGCCGAGCTTCGCCGTCAGGAAGTTCTTGACCGCCGCGACGCGATCGGCGCCCTTCGGCCCCAGAGCCTCGATCTGCTTCGCCTTCAGCGTCTCGATGTTCTGGAGCTCGCCGATCTGCTGCTTGGCGTACTCGCCGACGAGCTTTTCGAAGCCCGGCTGATCGAGACCCAGCTGATGCGCGATCTGCCGCCCGAAGGCGACCATGGGATCGTCCGCGTTGAGCTGGAAGTCGAAGCCTTCCGGGGCCTTCCAGTCCGCCGGCATCTTGAGCTCGTAGCCGTCGGGTTTTTCCGGCACCGCGGCGCGGCGCGAGTCCTCGGCGGCCTTGAACGACGAAAGGTCGTCGAGATGGGCCTTGAGATCGGAACCCTTGATCTCGCCCTTCTCGCCGTCCCAGAACTGCTCGGAGAGCCAGTCCGGACGCTGCGGCTTCTCAGCCGGGGACCCGGCGCCCGACGCCCCGTTGCCGCTGACCTGCCCGTTCGCGGGCGTGCCGCTGCCGGCGTCGCTCGAGGTCGAGGTCTGCGTCTGCGTCGTCCCGGTCCCTGCGTTCCCTGTCGTCATCGTCCGCGCTCACCGCAAATCCAATGATGGTCGCGGCCAATCTGCGGGCGCCCTCGTGCTCGTGCACCGCACAGGACGGATGACCGGGCGGAAGAACCTCCAGAACCTGCCGGCGGAGCCACAGAAGCGCCTTCCGGCCGTCGCCCGTGTACGGCCGATCCATCAGGATCCGGGCCCACGCCTCTGCCAGTTCCTGATCGGGGTTCATGCGACTTCTCCACCGGGCGGCATGCCGCCGGCACCGCCGCCGAGAACGGGCGCGAGGTCCTGCACGGTCTGCATGATCTCGTCCTTCGATCGGAGCACGACCACGCCGTCGCGCAGCTTCGTCTTGATGTTCGCGAGCGTCTTCGGCCCGTCGACGAGCACTTCACTGAGCTGCGGGAAATAGGCCCGCGCCATCTCGAGGATGCGGCCGGCTACCTGCACATCCTGGTGCTCCTGCGCCTGCTCGGTCGGGTCGTACGGAACGAGCGCGATTTCGTTGCCGTCGACCTTCACGGGCGCGATCACGCCGCGCTGCTCGAGGAGGTACTTGAAGCGCAGGAACACCTGCGCCGGCCCTTCCTTCCAGAAGACCTTGCCCGGCGTGCCGATGCGGCGCTTCGCCCGCGCCAGCTCGTCGAGCCACTGCTCCGCCGTCGGCGGCGTCTTGCCGACCTGCTCGGGGAAGTCGATGAAGTGCAGGCGCCGGATGCGGGCTTCGATCTTCTGGAACTTGTACTCCTCGGTCATCGACTCCGAGCCGAATTCCATCGGCACGAAAGGCGTGCCGGAGCCCCACGGCCGGGCCGGATAGCCCATGCCCGGCTCAATGCCGCCGGACAGGTTGATTACGCCGTCGTCGGGATAGAAGAACGGCTTGTGCACCCTGAAGTCGAACGCTTCGACGTCAAGTCCCTCGAGCTCGTCGAGGCGGCGCAGCTCCGGCAGCGCCTGGAGCGTCGGCCCATCGCCGAAGGGGAACGACTGGTCGACATTCATGCGGCCGACGATCAGCGGGCACGAGCCCTCGCCATGTAGAAGGCCGGCATCGACGACGCGCTCGCCGACCATGACAACGCGCTGCCAAACGACGTCCGATTCATCGTCCCAGCGACGCCAGAAGCCCCACTTCACCTGACATGCGGCATTGGGACTGTCCTTCACCTTCCTTGCCACCTCGTCCGGCAAGCGAATTCCAGGCAACAGCGCCGGCACGTGCCGATAGCGCGTCGAGCGGACGATGAAGCGATCATCGACCTCGCCATAGGGGCCGACGTTGATTTCAAGCTCTCGCAGCGGAACATGCTGGCAGACAATAGGCTCGTTCGGTCGCAGGCTGTCGATCCAGAGCGCCACGGTGCCAAGAGCAAGGTCGGGCATGTACGCCTGCGCCGCCGCCGCGTAGAAGTTCGACGCCTTGATGGCGCTCATGATCTTCGCCGTCTGCGCGTCGACGTCTTCCTTGATTTCCTCGAACGCATCCTCCGGCATGTCGATGCCGGCCTTCTGGTCGACCCAGTTGATGACCTCCGGCGTGAAGGTGTTCAGCATCTCCGTCGCGAAGTCCTGCGCGACCTCCATGCCAAGCGAGGTCTGCAGGATCGAGGAGTCATCATCCCGCTTCCGATCCGACGTCACAAAAACGTTTGACGTCACGTCCTTCGCCCGACGCGGCGCTGTGAAGAAATAACCTTCGCGCAGGTCAACATCGACCTGCGCCTTGGCGGCGCGGGCGTCTTTCAGGCGCTGCTGCGCCTCCTTCTCGAGCGCGTTCGCCGCCATCGCGGATCACCGCCCGGCCGAAGAGATGGATCGGGAGCCGAACGTGCGCAGGAGCCGGTTCGTGTCGCGGGCGAGCAACGCCTGCATGGCACCGGCCTGAGCATTGTCCGCCTCACGCTGCTGCTGCTCGATCTCCGCCCGCTGTTGCGCCAGCCGCTGCTCTTCGGCCACGTTCTGCGCAATCATGGCGTTGCGCTGAGATTTGCCGGAGAATGCATTTCCCATGGATCGGGCCTCCATTCGTCAGGCCCGAAACTCACCCCGCCGCCGGAAAACCGCACCGCACAGGGATCAGTCGACGACAGCGCCGCCCTGCCGCAGCATCGCCCGGTACAGCCCATCAGGCCGCAATGCCTGCGTCCGGCACCCGACCAGGTGCGCCATCGCCGGTACGCACCAGAACCCGACGCGGAGCCAGAAATGCCGCCCTTCACGCGGCGTGAACGCCACCGTCACCGCATGCTCGCGCTTCGCCCGGATGTGCTCCCACGCCATCGAACCGTCCGTCACGACCGCGATGCGGCTGCGGCCGAGGCTGACGTCGTAGAAAACCCACTGCCCGCTCTCCGGGATCCAGCCGGCCGCCGACACGTGCTTGAACCGCCCCATGGCCAGCCACGACAACCACCGCGACCGGGCGCGCGTTTCGAAGAACACGAACCAGGTCGCCGGCTCGACGCCAGGGGGGGCGAGCACAACGTCCGCCATGTCAGCCCTCCAGAAACAGCCGCTTCGCGTGCTCGATGATGCCGACAGTCCTGATCGCGTCCGACGACGACTGCCGATAGCCGACCTCATCGCCGTGCGCGAACGCCACGAACAGCGTGTCGACCGCCCGCTCGCCGGCGTCTATCTCCCGCAGCAGCGACACGAGCACGTCGCGCGGCGTCCACATCGAGCCGTCGCGCACCTTCTGCGCCCGGATCTCCGATATCGACATCGGCGCCTTCGAGAAGTCGTCCATCAGCCCACCCGCCGCAGCGAGCGGCGCCCCTTGTGCCACTTCACCGGCTGGTTCGAGCCAGCATCGCCCGGCCGCACGCGGCCCACCATCGCCCGTCCCTCGCCGGCTCCCAGCAGCAGGTACTGCAGCGCATCCGCAATGTCCGAATACCGGTCCTTCACCGGCACGGTCCGCTGGTCGTCACCCTTCTTGAACCGATATCCGCCCGCCATCGCCATCTTCAGCGTCACAACAGACGGCGACAGCAGAAACCGCGGCGATCCGTCCCGCATGGTATTCAGCGCGTATTCGACCACCTCGAGGCGCGTCGCAATGTCGTTCGTCGGCACCGGCGCCGGCCGCACATTCATCCCGAACGACGCAAAAACATCATAGGCCGTCACATCCGAGGCCTGCGTCTTGTCCTGCCCCTTCGGATCGCCATGCAGCCGCAGTCGCCCCAGTCGGATCGCCCGCTCGACAGACCGCAGGTCATCATCATCCAGCAATCCGGGGCAATGCTGATACAGCCACCGCCGCACACGCGGCGCAAAAACCGAGGCGCCTTGGTCGCTGCCAACAAGCTCCCCGATGATCGACCATCGGTCGTTGACGAGCTGCCCGAACACCGCCGCCGGACGCCGGCCGAAGTCCAGCCCCACCTCGACCGGCCAGTTCGGGTTGTGCCGCAGCGCCACCTTCGCGACGTGCGTCTCTTCCCGGAACATCGGCCAGACTGCCTGCCCGTCGATCGGCGCCGTGATCCGGTTCATGATCGATGAATCAATCCACCGCTTCGACTTGCCCTTGATCGTCTCGAGGTACAGCGGCCGGCCGCCGATCTTCGGGATCCACTTAAGGTTCTCGGCTCCCGGGTTGAGCCGATAGTCCACCACCGTCTTGCCGTCGGCGCCGAACACCTCGACGAGCCCCGCCGGCTGCACGAAATACTCCCAACCAGCAGGCCAGACCCATTCCGCGCGCTCTTCCTCCGGCATGTCTTCCGGCAACGGCACCTCGCCCGTCAGTCGCGGCAACCAGTGGTCTTCCGTCGGCGAGTTCAGGTCCGCGAACAGCCCCGACCAAGTCGCCCCGCCGTCCTTCACCGCCGGATAGTACCCGATGCGCGATTCCGCCTCGTCGAAGACCTCCTTCGGGATGTACTGCAACTCATTGATCCAGCCGCCGGTCCACTCCGTCGAGCGCAGCTTCGACACATCCTCCGGCTTGTCGAGCGCCAGAAACACAACCTCCGCCGACACGTCCGCCTTGCGCAGGTAATGCACCATCGGCTTCGACCACACGAACCGGCCGAATTCCCGCTCCGGCAGCCAATCGAGCCATGTCTTGATCGTCGACCGCTGCAGCTCCGGATACGAGTTGCGGATCACGAACCACCGCGACCGCCGCACCCCATCCGGCCCCGGTGCCTGCTCGCACGCCCGCCGGTAGATCTCCATGCAGCACGCCGATGATGTCCCCGAACGGATGGGCCCCCGAATGATCCGAACGCGCGCGTTGCTCAGCATGAAGCCGCGCAGAACCTTGCCGTCGGGCACGTAGATGACGCGACCGTGTTCGTCGCGGTTGACGGCCGGGCGCTCTTCCTGGATGGCTTCCATGTCAGGCTCCAGTCCGCGCAAAGGCGCCATGCAGGCGCGCGGCGGCCGCACAGCCACCATCACAGCCGCACCCACCCGCCGCCGCCATGCGCGAACGTCCCTTCCGTCGTCTCGACGATCAGCCGCCCCCCAACAACCGCCGACGACTTCGGCTCACCCGGTGGCATCGCGCCACCCACCACATCCGCCGCCAACGAACCGCCACCATCGGGCGTTTCCGTCGGCTCACGCCACGCCGGCCACGGCTCCCCACGCCCTTCAGCCGCCCGAACGCTCGCCATGTGCGCGCCCCAGGCATCATCTCGCCGCCGCGCCTTCAGGACATCCCGCGTCGCCGCCATCACAACACCCCGCGAATGTTCAGGCCGGACCAGTCAGGCCGCCTCGACGATCTGCCAATCGTCGGCAAGCATGTCGGATTGCGAGGCGAGCCAAGGCACCACGTAACCTTGCGCCGTCTTCATATCGATGTGCGGGTGGTAATCGATCTGCGTTCCTTCCGGGTAGATACCCAGGAGGGGCGCGCGATTGACCGTAAACCGCGAGCCGGGCACTAGGAACAGAAACATGCCCTTGCCGTTCCAGCCAGCGCGAGCAACGCGGTGTCCGGCTTTCAGCGCATGCAACGCGTGCCCGAACGACATTTTGTCAATCGGCTGATAATCGCGCTCATAGACAGCATCGGGACACCAAGACAGATAGCCGTCTGCATACTTGATCGCGTACCCAGCCTGATTGTCTTTCTCCTGGGGCCATACAGTGACCCGCTTCGTGCTGTAGGCATCATGCGTCATCGAAGTCTCCTTGAATTCTCAGGCCAAAAAATCTGACAACCACACCCCCGATGTTCCGGGCAAAAATCGCGCAAGGGTGGGAGGACGTCCCGACTTGCGCCGCGATTTTCCCCCGCCCCACCGGGCCTGGACGCCATCTATCGCGAAGGTGGGTGGGGCCAGCCGCCCGACAGGCCGCCGTCCGTATCCGACCACGCACGAGCCGATGCCGTCGCCGCGCCGGATGACCTGGGCGCCGCAGCAAGCGCCCTCATTCTGCGCGTTACCCGTCCACATCGGTAACACTCTCTTGCTCAATCAAGGTGCTAGCGCGCTCAGCACCCTGACTTGAGATCACGCGCGGCCCCTCAACAGGACCGTCGAGCCTGACGACGTAGCCGGCGATGACGTTGTTGCCGCCGTTGATCGTGATCGGGCTGTCCTTGTGTGTGCCCTCGATATCGCGCACGGCCGTCAGAGCGACCTTCATCTCGGCCGCTGATGCAGTGGGCGCGAACCCGCGGTCTCGCACCACCTGCTGCAGCCTGAAATTCCTCGCGCGTTCGGCTTGCTTGAGGTCTTCGATCTCGCTGAAGAACTGCCGGCGGAAGGCGGGATCGCGCATGATCAGTCGGGCGCGGCGTCGCCGGATGCCCAGGGCGTCTGCGGCGTCCTCGAGGCGTTCACCTTCGACGAGGCGGTCGAGTAGTTCTCGGACGCGCGGGATGGAGAGGAGGGAGCGTCCGGATGAGTTGAGCGCGGGGACGGATGGCTTGCTCATGGTGGAGAGGTTGGATCGCCTGCCTTCGCTGGTCGCTCGGCTGGCTCGCTGGTCGCTCGCCACCGGCGAGAAGAATGCGCGCGTGGTTGGTTGCGCGAGGGAGGATGGATTTTTACTGTTTGGTCGGCACCGCACAGAGCGTCGTTGCTGTGCGCGCGGCGCTGTTCTTTCGGTATTTCAAGGTGTTGTCGTTTCGCCTCCGTTACGACATGCCACTGTGCGTCGTGCTTGACAAGTGCTGAGCAAGTCGTGCCTGGACGATCCCCGTGTGCGGTGCGAAGAGTGTCTCGACCTGATCATCTATGCAGCATGAAGAGCTACATTTACGTGATCAGTGCCACCGGCGGCCGAGTAAAGATCGGCTATTCCCACCGTCTGCAAGATTGAGATCTTCGCTGATTGCTTATGGACCGTCCAAAATCCATCACTTGGACTTGAGAAGGCGAAGCAGGCCGCTGAAGGCAATTGATCTGTGCGGCGCGGGCCGGCCGGGATCGGCTACGATGCCGCTACCGAGTGGCTCATGCCCGCTCTGGTTGCCTACAACTCGCCCCGCCGGCCCAGCGCCGCGCGGGGCTTTTTGCGCTCAAAAATTCATGTTGACGCCGAGCGCCTCAAGGTCGCGGCCGCGCCGTGATCGTGGCGACACAACCATCAGCCTAGTCGCCGGCCTCCTTCTTGTCTGCCTTCGTCTGCCGCCTGACCTTGGTATTCTGCCGCGCCTTCTGCTCGCGCCACTTCCGCCAGCGGATACGGGCCGCGTGACGGGCCGACTGCCGCACCTTCACCTCGCCCAGCCGAGCGACGCGAATGCGGCCGCCGAGGCGTCCCCTTTCCGCCATTACTTTTTTCATCGCTTCCTCGTAAGCAATTGGACTGGGACCGCTTTTCGAATGCGAAGCAGGGCTACGCATAACCGCGATTTCGAGGCGCAGGGCCCCGAGAAGAAGCGGCAGTGACTGCCACCCGATGTTGCGCGCATTCGGCGCCTGCGGGTTGGTCAACATCGCCTCGATCTTGGCCGTGTAGCCGGTCGGCAGGCCCGCCATGTCATCGACGGCTAGCTGGCTCAGGCCAAGCGACACGCGCCGGGCGCGAATGGCAGCAACGAGCGCAGCGTAATCAGTGATGCGGGCTAGCACGTCCGTCACGCCATCGCCTCCCTCATCTCGCGCATTGCAGCCTTCATGCGTCGGTATCGGGCCTCAAATTCCGGCTGGCTCGCATCCTCGAACCGGTTGCACATCGGCTCCCGGCTCGGCGTGATGCCGAACTCGGCGAGGATCGCGTCCGGCACGAGCGTCCCCAGCTCGTCCGGCGCCGGCCCCTCGTGGCCGAACGCCCATGTGCCGCCGCGCCGCCATGACGCCACCGCCTTGCGCCACACGTCGGGGCTCCGCGTCGCTGGGTCGAAAAGCTCGACCTGCTCCGGCTCGACCGGCGCCCGCTTGCGGATCGCCCCGGCCACGTATTCCGCCGGATCACCAGCCTCCGACGCCTGCTCGATGATGGCCCGCGCCCTCGGAATGCTGTCGGAGACGGCCTTCAGCAGCTTCGTCACCTGCCCACCGGAGGTCTTCCCCAGAACCTGTTTGGCTCGGCGGTAGAGGGCTTTGCGGGGATCCTCCTCGGTCGGCTCCGGCGCAGCCGGCGGCGCCCCGGCGCCCTCCGAGCGAAGCGAGGAGGAGATGGGGGGATTATAGGGGGGAGAAGGGGGTGCAGGGGGAAGAGGGGGGACACAAGGGGGGGCGTCACCACCGTCACAAGCGTCACTTTCCGTCACTTTCGTAACGGTGACGTCACCGTGACGCGGCCCAGACCCACTCTTCCGCTCCTCGACCGTCCTTCCACCCTTCGACTTATTGCAGGCCTCGCAGCACGCAACGAGGTTGCTTATGTCGTTCGTCCCGCCTCGGCTCAGCGGGATGGCGTGATCGGCGCCCAGTTTCTCGGTGGTACCGCAGTACACGCATTTGCCGCCGTCTCGTGCGATCACCTGGCCGACTAGCGGATACCACTCCTTATCCGGCAGCCTTCCGCCCGCCTTTCGCAGGCGATAGCGCTCTTGCCGAACAGCCCCGGCCGAGCGCGCCTTTTCCGGCTGGGCCGACGAAGCCCCAAGGAGAGCCGCGCGCGTGATGATCTCGGCAGCATCGATCGGATCGATTCCCTTCTCGACGAGAGCGGTGATGAGGTCGCGGATTTCGCTCGCCATGCCCCCTACTCCGCCAGTTCTTCGATGACGTTGCACGACACGTTGCAATAGAGCGTGAGGCGTCCCGTCGGGCCCTGCCGCTGCTTCAGGATCTCGATCTCGATACGGTCCTCGACATCGGCCAGGCGGGCGCTCTCCTCATCCGAGAGCTTGCCCTTGCGCCGCAAGTAATAGGCCTCGCGATAGAGCCCGATCACCACGTCGGCGTCCTGCTCGATGGCCCCGGAGTCGCGCAGGTCGGCAAGCTGCGGCCGACGGTCGTTGCTGGCGCGTTGCTCCGTCTGCCGCGACAGCTGGCACAACAGCACCACGGCAACGCCGAGTTCCTTCGCGGCCACCTTGAGCGCGGCCGTGATTTCGGCCACCTCCTGCACGCGCGATCCGGCATAGCGCTGCGACGGGCGCACGAGGCCGAGGTGATCCACCATGATGACCGCCAGCCGCCGGCCGCGGCGTTCGAAGGACGTGCGCACCTGCCGGGCCCGCGCGATGATCTGCTGGACGGACAGGCCGGATTGCTGCTCGATGACGATCGGGTCATTGCCGTACTTTTCTCGGGCGCGGCGCAAGCGCGCGAAATCGACGTCGCGCAACCTCACACCCTCGGCGATGGCCTGATAGGTGATCGGATCGGCATGCGCCGACCAGCAGAGCGACGCCAGGGCGCGCTCGGCGAGCTCCTGTGCCACCATCTCCAGCGACACGAAATAGACGCCGTGCCCCCGCGCCGCGGTCTTGAGGCCGAGGGCGACGCCGACCGTCGTTTTCCCCATGCCCGGCCGGCCAGCGAGGATGATGAGCTGTCCCGGCCGCGCGCCCATGGTCATCTTGTCGAGGGACGGGATGCCGTAAGGAGCGCCGCGCAGGCCATTACCGGTGCGCGCCTGCTCACTGGCCTCGATCGCCGACACCATCGCCTCGTCGAGCGTGACGCGGCGGACATGTTCGGAGAGCGAGGCGGAGGAGACCGCATCCAGTTCCTCGATGGCGCCGGCGGCAATCGGCGCCGGATCGTCCATCACAGAGGCGGCCATGGCGCGCTGGATCATTTCCTTCCCCGTCCACACGATGCGACGCAGCGCCGCCGAATTGCGGACGGCACGGGCATAGCCAGGCAGGTTCGCCAGCGTAGACGCTTCGCCGTAGAGCCTCTGCAGATATTCGCCGACGGTCGCGCCGCCGAGGTCGCTGTTGCCGATCGCCTCGCGCACGAGCGTCGCGTTGATCGCGTCGCCGCGAGCGGAAGCGGCCGCCATGGCCTCCCAGATGCGGGCATGGATCGGCTCGACGAAATCCTCAATGGAAACCAGGTCAAGCGCCCGCTCCAGCGCCTCCGGCCGCACCAAGACGGCCCCGATCAGGGCCATTTCGCTGTCCAGCGAGTGCGGCAGGTCGTTCGTCTCGTTCATCGTCTTCTTGCACCCAGCCCTTGATTGCTGCTGTCACTGCCTCGCCGAGCGAGATCCAGGCATCGTCCTCGTTCTCGTTCATGACGCCTCACGGATTGCGCGCCGGATGCGCTGAATCGCCGTCACGGCCGCGTGGTCTTCCGAGCGCGGCGTGCACGGCATGCTGATCGAGAGGCGCCGCGGCCCCCACGCCCACGACAGGTGCAGGTGCTTGCGCTTCACCACCTCGACGCTCCCAAGGCCGAGGCTCACGAGAAAGTCGATGGCCGCCGAGACATGCTTGCCGGCGCGGCGGGGATCCTTCATGGGCTCGTACCGATGGGACATGGCCCGTCCTTTCGTCGCAGAGGTCGACGACGCGCCATGAGCTGCGGCCGGCGAGCACGACATCGCAGCCGAGGAGCTGCATCGCCTGCCGGGCGCCCGAGATGAGGCGGCTCGTATAGCGTTCGTCGGAATAGAGGCGCGCCCGGCCAGCGCCGGCCACGTGGTCGAGAATGTCGTCGCGGTGGACCGCCGCCGGGTGTGCCTGCAGCATCAGCTCGAGCGCGCGGAAATGCGTGCCGACGAGGATCGCGGCAACGCCGTCCCGCTCGACGCGGCGCTCGGTCGGACTGAGGTGCAGGCCGCGGATCATCGTCACTCCGCAGCAAAGAGGGAAAGGGTTTCGGCGGATGCCGGCGCGTCTTCGGGCACGACGACTGCGCGCCGCACGATGCCGACGTCGATCCGCTTCCGGGCGATCTCGGCGTATTCGGGATTGAGCTCGATCAGCGTGCAGTCGAGCCCGAGGGCATCAGCGACGAGCCCCGTCGTGCCTGCCCCGCCGAAGGGATCGAGCACCCTGCCGTCGGCCGGGCATCCGGCACGCAGGCAGCGCTCGACGAGCTCGGGCGGAAAAGTCGCGAAATGCGCATCGCGGAAAGCCGCCGTCGCCACTTCCCACACGGGCAACGGGGCCGCCTCGTAATTCCGCAGCAGACGGCCATTCCCCCGCTGCTCCTCGCGGGGCATGTCGTCCCAGCGCTCGTTGAATCCCGCGTGACGGCGGGAGTGGCCGCGTTGCTTGGCGGCTTTCCAACGATCGCGAGCGCCCTGAAGGCCGAGGTGTGGCGCATGAAGGCCACCGCCGTTCTCTACGCCTTCATATTTACGATCGACATAGCCGCCCTTCTCGCGGCCCTGCCTGTGGCGAGAGCCATAGCCGCCGGGGCCGGTGTCCCACCCATCGGGCATCTTGACGCGTCTGTTCCCGCGCGCGGTGCGGGGCCCGGGGGCGCCTCCGACATAGGAGCCTCCCCGAAATCCGTTCGCATCCTCGTCGGACGCTCGGGATACGCGCACTGCCTCGGCATTGTAGAAATGCCCGAGCCCGATCCACCGCGGCCCCGGCTTGCCGGTCGTCACCATGAGGCACTGCTCGGCGAGGTCCGGCGCGGACGAAATCTCGCCCGTGTCGCGCGCGGTCCAGAAATTCACCTCGTCGGACTTGGTGAGCAGGAACCACTTCTCGTGCGCCGTCGCCGGGCGGAAGCGGCCGGAGGAATCGGGCATCGCATTGGGCTTGCCCCAGATGATCTCGGAACGAACCCACCAGCCGTCTTCCTGCAGCGCAATGGCGAGCCGGTTCGGGACCATGCAAAGGTCCTTCGCCTTCAGCACCCCGCCGACCGTCGAGAACGGCTTGTCCCGAAACGTCCGGTCGTCGCTGCCGGCCGCTTTCGTGTCGGCCGCGCTGCGGCCGTTCGGCGTCGTGGCGTAGCAGTCGCCGTAGTTGAGCCACAGCGTGCCCGCGGGCTTCATCACCCGCCGCACCTCGCGGAACACGTCGACCATGACGGCGAGGTGCTCGCCGAGTGTCGGCTCCAGGCCGATTTGCCCCACCACGCCATAGTCTCGCAGCCCCCAATAGGGCGGGCTCGTCACGACGCAGTCGAAGTGGTCGGCCGGCAACTCGCGCAGTCGGGCGAGCACGTCGCCGAGAAGGATTGCTACGGTCATGCCGGCCTCCGGCCAGCCCGCGCCCGCAGGTTCCAGACGCGAGCCTCGTCGAGGCGGAGAACCTGGGCGATATCGATCGTGTCGAACCCGAGAGCGAACAGGAGACGGACGACCTCGACGAGCGTCTCGTCATCTGCGGCAACGGTCTGCGGATGAGCATTCATGCCACCGGCTCCACCTTGATGAAGAGGCCGGGCGCGTCCGAGTAGCGCTTCCAGATGACGGCGGAGACGATCTGCTTGTCGTCGCGCCACACGACCTCGTTGAGGGCGTCGAGCACCTTCAGCAGGTTGTCGACATCGGGCTTCGTCGCCGGCAGCAGCTCACCTTCGAGGGCCGCACGCTGGCGCTTCTTCGACCAGCTCGCCGGGACGGGGAAATGCGCGGCGACATGGACGTGCAGCGCGCCACCGAGGGGCGCGCGGTCGCCCATGGCCTCCTGGGCGGCGAGACGCAGCGCGCTCTCGTAGGAGCGCGTCGCCGCCGGGGTGAAGGCGCGGCCGGTCGATCGCACGAAGCGCGGCCGCCCCTTCCCCACTGGCACGCCGGCCAGCCGTATGACGATGGCCGGCGCCATCATTACGCCTCGACGTCCGCAACGGCGCGCGAGCGACGGCGGTCGAGATGTGGAGGGATTTCGGGGAAGTCGCCGGACGAGGACGGCTCCTCGTCGCCTTCGTCCTCTTCCTCGATCGGCAGCTCGGGCTCGTCGGGATCCGCAGCGGCCGGAGCGCGCTCACCCGTGAACACTTCCGGATCCGCCAACACGAGCACGGCGCGGCCGGCATGGCGGATCAGCAGAAGGTTGTCGTCGGTCGCGGCGGCGACGAACTCGGCCTTGATCGAGCCGTCCTTCACCGTGAACTTGCCGACGTCGACCGTCACCTTGTCGTGGCCGTGCGCCGCGATCAGATTCACGCCCTTGCGCACGAAGTCTCGCGCCGCGCTCTCGGCGGCATAGATGCGATCCTTCTGCTCGGCTTCCGAAAGCTGCTGCCACGGCTTCGGCATGTTGCGCAGATGGCCCAACAACCAGTCGCGCAGGTCGCCCGTCAACGTCTCGACGGACATCTCGATGTAGTCCTGCTTTTCCGTCATTGCCTCTCTCCAAGTGCTTGAAAATCCATGCCGCGCCAGACCTTTCCCGACCGCGCCGTGGCTTGCCATTCCGGGCCGGTCCCCGCCAAAGCGATGTCGCTATTCGAAGCGGACGACGCCGAAACGCCCGAAGGTCGGCCTGAAGTCGCCGATGCCGATGAGCCGGCCGGCGCTATCGATCACGTCGCGAAGGTCATTGCGCCCGATGTACTCGGGCAGGTTCACGATGAGATCGAATGATGCGCGCCATCCCGCCTTCATTGCGGGGCGCGTGCGGTTCACGCCCGCGCGCTGCACCATCACGCGCCTGGTATCGAGGTAGTCCCACTCGTTCGATCCGAGCGGCGCCAGATGGGTCAGCGAGACAATACCGGCCTTGTAGAGATCCATCGCACTCTTGCGGGGCGAACGGGGATCCTGCCGAAACTTGGCGGCGCCGATGATGGCCTGCCTAAGATACTCGCCAGGCACGCACAGCTCGCCGGCGTCGTTCCGATAGACGTAGCTCTCGATATCGTCCGTCTTCTTCGCCGCCGAGTTCTTGGCGGCCTTCGCCTTCGCGTCAACGGCCTCGCAGTTCCAACGGTGGAACAGAAAATCTGCGGAACCTTCAATCGTTACCGAGACGACATAGGGCCTCGACGCCTCCACAGTCGCCTTACCGCCGTTCGTCTTCTCATTGACCAGAGCAGCAACCGTCATGTCGTTCCCTTTCCTTTCCTTTCCTTGCCTTGCCCTGCCAGGCCTAGACCTGCCGAGCCGAGCCACAATCACCTGCCGCCGACAAACCGCGCGACGGCCAACCAGAAACGCGCCCGCTTCTCCGCACGCGCGGCTCGCCACAGGGCGAAACTCACCAACGCCTCACGCCAGATCACGACGCGCATTCGCAATCTCCTTGGCGAGCGCTTCAAGACGTGCTTCCGCAGCGGCAATGCGCGCCTGCGCGCGAAATTCCGGCCACCAACTGGGCTTCACATCGCCCATCAGTCCTTCGAGCACGTCGATTCCCACGTCGGAGCGGATGAGGTTTGCCAAAGCATCGGCGGACAGGCCGCACTCTCCGGTCAGCCACTTCTCGGCCGAGCGATGGGATGTTCCAGCCCGCGCGGCGAGATGATGTTGCGTCTTGCGCGGCCAAAGCCGGCGCGCGAGCGCGCAGACCGCCTCGGAAACGGGGGCATATCGGGTATCAATGCCCCCGAACAAGGGCGGTGCGATATGCGATGATCCAGACATCAAAGGCCCTCCCGGCGCTCCCGGAGCGCCAGCACGACAGACCGATAGGAAGGAGAGAGCGCTTGCCCACGACCCCGATCACGGCCGAAGACCTCGGCGCCGCGCTCGCGGCCTTCGCCCTCGCCCAGGTTGCGGCGGACGGCGGAGAGGGCGGAAACGAGCGGCTGATACGTCTCGCCAACGAGCTGCACGGCCTCGTCGACCGGATGACGACCCACGGCGATGCCGGCACGCCGGCCGCCAAGGCCCTCGGCATCTGCGCCGTCATGTTGATGGCATCCGAGACCGAACGATGATCGCGGGCCGTCGGCGCCCGGCGGACGAAGCCCGCGCTCGACACGGATCTGCGTCAGGATGTCGAGAAAGTCGTCCATCAGGAGGCCCGCATCTGGAACGCGCCGGCCTGGATGCGCCACAGCCACAACGAACCGTCGTCGGTCGTGATCACGATGTGCGTGCCAGGCACCCTCTGACCCGGCTTGCAGGGTTCGGCGCCAAGCGCCCGCGCCGTTGCGGCTGAACAATTGAGCATGATCATTCGCCAGTCCCATCATTGTGAGGAGAACCGCCCATGGGAGCCGCCATGTCGGAAGAAGAGGTCGCTGCCGTGCTCGTCGCGTTCGCGGGGGCGCTACGCCGGGCACTGCCGCCCGCCACGCTCGACCTGCCGTCGCTCGCCACCGCCCTCGACGACACGAAGAACCGCATGAACAACTCGCGCCCGCGCTCCTGCATCGCCCTGTCGTCGGTGATGCTCGAAGCCATGCTGGCGGACGAGAGAGGCGACTGATCACGCATCGGCGGCCTCCGCCGGAGCGGGGGCATCCATCACGAAGTCATTGGGCATCACCTTCCCGTCGGTGACTTCAGCGATGCGGCGAAGCTGCTCGGGGCGGGGCAAACGCTCCCCGTATCGCCACTTCTTCACCGCATGGGCAGAGCAGCCGCCCAGGAGGGCGGCCATCTGATCGTCATCGAGGCCGGAGGCCGTCATGAAATCGGAGAGCTTCATGGCCGCGAATGTTCCCCAATGCGGGGAACATCGTCAAGCAGAAACTCCCCACTTTGGGAAACGACAAGTGCGGCAAAGACTTGGCATTGTCCCCAACATGGGGAACAACCTCAAAAAGATCCGGACAAGCCTGAATTGGACGCTCGAACGGGCTGCCGAGGCCATGGCCGTCTCCCGCAGCCAGTACATCAAGCTGGAGCGTGGTGAGCGTCGGCTGACGAGCGACTACATCAGCTCGGCGGCGAGAGCGTTCGGCGTTTCAGAGGCGGACATCATCTCAACAAGGAAGACGGTGCCGCTCGTCGGCTACGTGGGCGCTGGCGCATTGGCCTATATCTTCGGCGAGGGGCAAGGACCATTCGATGAGGTCGACGCGCCAGACGGGGCAACGGAAGACACGGTGGCGGTCGAGATTCGTGGGGACTCGCTTGGAACCTTTTTCGATCAATGGCTGGTTTTCTATGACGATGTGCATGATCCACCGACTCCGAACATGATCGGCCGCCTTTGCGTCGTCATGCTCGCTGACGGGCGCCAGCTCATAAAGAAGCTCATGCGCGGCTCGATCCCCGGCCGCTACACGCTGCTGTCGCAGTTCGAGCCACCGATGTACGACGTGGAAGTTGTCTGGGCCGCCCTCGTGAAACTGATGGCTCCCCGCTAATCCCAGAGTTTTTCGCGTAATGCTTGAGCGAACCCATAGAATCTAGCGGCAGCACGAAACGCCCTGTCTCCCACACTTCCCGGCTCATATACGCCAAGCGACCCAAAGGATACGACCGCGATAATTGCAGCTGCCCCGCACGCGAGCATAGTGCTTATGTCTTCATCTGACTGATAAAGATTCTCGGCCTTGGAGCGCATCGCAACGGCAACGGTTGCTACATCGTCACGCTTTCCTGAAGCAAGAAATTCATCGAAGGCGCCCCGCGCACCAACCAAGTCCATTCCCTCATCCGCCGCTTGGTTCAAAAAGACCAACGCCACCCCGAAAGCCTCGTCGTGCCGGACCAAAAAAACCATGAATTCAGTAGCAATTTGAATGTAATCCATCCCCCCGCTCCCTTGAGGAGTATGGGCGCCGTTCAGCGTTGCTTGCATTACCCATTTTGGGGTTGACGGATATTCCCCAGATTGGGTAACGTCTCTCCAACAACGGAGGGACGACATGTCCACGCACACCCCCGACATTGCATCACAGGCCCTTGAGCGAGCGTGCCGCGCGGTTGAAGCGAGCGCCCGCCAGACGGCCGATCGGATCCTGAACAACCGGGCCGAGGACTACATCCGTGAGCCGTGGCAGCTCGACATGATCGAGCCCGGCCTGTCGGAGCGCGAGCCGGCCGACCGCCTTCGCCGCATCCTCGAACTGCAGAAGATCGAGATCGCCAACCCCACCGGCGGCGGCGGGATCGTCAACACCAGTAAGGTGAACCTCCGCGCCGCCGAGATCGCGACGCGCCGGCAGTACCACGCGCTCACCGCCGCCATGGCGGAACGCCGGAACGAGCTGATCGACGAGGCGCTTGAGAAGGCGAAGGCCGCCCAGGAGCAGATGACGGCGCTCGTGGACCGCCTCCCCGGTTCGGGAGGGCGATGAGATGAGCAAGCCTGAATTCACGCCGGGGCCGTGGATCGTTCGATCGAGCGGAGAGGTCGGAACGACGGATGAGCTAACGGCGGTCGTTTTCCCGGTCGATGACACCGGCGAAAAAACGCCCGCGGCGGAAGCCAACGCCCGCCTGATCGCCGCCGCGCCTGAAATGTACGAGGCGCTGGTTGCTGGCGTCGCGATGCGTGAAGCGCAAGCCGCATATTTCCTCGACCGCTCGCGTGAGAACCTGATCGCCAGCAAGGAAGCGGAGAGAGCATTCGACAAGCTGGCCCGCGCCGCCCTCGCCCTAGCAAGGGGAGAGCGGTGAGATGGAACGCCTCCTCGAGCATGTCTCCTTCTGGCTGATGCTGCTGGCCTTCGCCGGTTGGTGGATCGCGACGCCCGCCCACGCCGCCGAACCTTGGCCGCGCTGGTCCGGTCACGACGGCGCCGCCTACGCCTTCGCCGCGGTGATCATCGTCCCGACGCTCGCCCTCATCGTCTTCGGCGTCCTCGCGAAGTGGAGCGAGAGCCGCAAGATCGTGGACCGGCACGAGCACGTCGACGGAGAAGTGCCGTGAAGCCGTCGCCCCTCCCAGCGCTCAGCCTCGCCGCCCGGTCGATGATCGAGCACATGGCGGAGGCCCGCCGCGCGATGGACGCGGCCGAGAGGGCCATCCGCGCCGGCTCCACGGCTGGCGTCGAGCATCTGTTGAACGTCGTGCACGACCGCGCCACGACCACCGCCACCCTTGCCCGTCACGGCGTCGAGACGATCACGCGAACGTCTCGCTACCGCGGCGGCAAGTCGAGGATCTGAGATGAAGCCCCTTCCCGCCGGCCTGCACGCCGACATCCCGGCCGAGGTCTATCACGCTGACCCGTGCCATGCGCCGTCGCTGTCATCGTCGATTGCCCGTGTGCTGCTCGAGCAATCGCCCCGGCATGCGTGGCACCAGCACCCGCGCCTCAACCCGGATTACAAGCCGGACACCAGCCCCACGCGGCCGATGGAGATCGGCACCGTCGCCCACAAACTCATCCTCGGCCGTGGGCGCGACGTCCGCGTGATCGAGGCCGACGCCTACACGTCCAAGGATGCGCGCCAGCAGCGGGCCGACGCCTATGCATCCGGGCTTGCCCCCATCCTGCGGCCAGACCTTGAGGCAGCCGAGGCCATTGCCCAGGCGGCCCGTGACGCAATCGCCGGCATCGAGGATTGCGAGGGATTTGCCAGCGGCACACCTGAGCTTGTCGCCATCGCGCAGGACCCGACCGGTGCATGGCTGCGGATCATGATCGACATGTTCGAGGACCGCGGCGACGAGGCGATCATCTGGGACGTCAAGACCGGCGACCAGTCAGCCGCGCCCCAGGGCATCGGCCGGCGCATCGCCAACATGGGCTACGAAATTCAGGCCGCGCTCTATGAGCGTGTCGTCGTCCGCCTCCGGCCCGAGCTTGCCGGCCGCATCCGCTTTCGCTGGGCGCTCGTCGAGAACGATCCTCCGCATCTGTGCACGGTCGCGGAACTCGACAACATCGGCCTTGAGGTCGGGCGCAAGAAAGTCGCCGCCGCGATAGCGCTCTGGAACCGCTGTCTCGCGACCGGCAACTGGCCGGGCTACCCGGCCCGCGTCGTCTTGGCTGAATACCCCGCATTTGCCGAGACGGCCTGGACCACCCGCGAAATGGAAGACGAGAGCCTGCGCGAGATGGGCATCGACCCGTTCCTCGTGCGCGCTCCATGGCGCCCTGAACCGGCGCCGAAGAAGCTTGTCGGAGCTGTCTGATGACATTCACGTTCGCCCCCGCCCGTCGCGAGCAAGTCGGCCTGCTCATCGCCCTGGCTGGCGCCAGCGGCAGCGGCAAGACCTTCAGCGCCTTGCGGCTCGCCCGCGGCATGTCGCCCGAGGGCAAGATCGCCTTCATCGACACGGAGGCCCGGCGCGGCCTTCACTATGCCGACCGCTTCCAGTTCATGCATGCCGACATGCGGCCGCCGTTCCGGCCGGAGCGGTTCATCGAGGGTATCCGCGCAGCTGAGGCCGCCGGCGCCGAGGTTGTCATCATCGACAGCGCCTCGCACGAGTATGACGGCGAGGGCGGCATCATGGACTGGGCTGACGATCTGGCCGAGAAGGGCGTGAAGTCGCCGGGCAACTGGAAGGAACCGAAGCTCGCCCACAAGAAGATGATGAACGCGCTCCTGCAGTGCCGGGCGTCCCTCATCTTCTGCCTGCGCGCCGACGAGAAGATCGAGATCGTCCGCGAGAACGGCAAGACGCAGGTGCGCCCGTTGGGCTGGGTACCGATCTGCGAGAAGCGCTTCATGTACGAAATGACCGCCAGCTTCACGCTGACGCCGGACCGTCCCGGCATCCCGCAATTCGACCTGCCCCACAAGCTGCAGGACCAACACCGCAACATGTTCCCGGCTGGCAGGCCCATTTCCGAGGAAGCCGGCCGCATGCTCGCCGCATGGGCTCGCGGTGGATCCGTCAATCCCGCCGCCCCTTCTCGTTCCTCCTCCCAGGCGGCGGAGACTGCCGCGCCCGTGTCGTCTTCACAGCCCCCCGAGGGCGACACGGGCGCGGACTTTCCGGGAGATCACAAAATTCAATCGCTCGCCCTGATGGAGGAGGCTCGCAGTGCCGCACTCAACGGGATGGCCGCCTATCGAAAGTTCTTCGGGTCACTCGACTACAGAGACAAGCAATTGCTCGTCGATACCGGTGAGCACGACAAGAACAAGGCCGCCGCCGAGTACGCGGACAAGGGCGGGGGCGCGCAGTGACGATGGAGCTGTTCGACCTGCCGCGTGCACTCACACCACAGGAACGGAATCGCCTACGGTCGACGCAGCCGAGAGGGCACGCAGCGTTGCCCGGCACCGGCCCTGCAGGTGAGACGTGCAGAACCTGCCGCCACCTCTATCGCCGCCAGTATGCCAAGACCTACCTGAAATGCGGCCTCATGCAGATCCATTGGACGGGCGGCACGGCCACCGATGTTCGCGCGCGTGATGCTGCCTGCCGCAGGTGGGAGCGCCCCACCACCACCGTCGCCATGGAGGGCTGAGATGGGAGGACGCACGATCATTTGGTGGAGCACAGGCGCCGCCTCCTTCGTAGTGGCGCAGATCGTCCTTTCTGAAAACAAAGAGGCCATCATCGCCAGATGCGAGACGAGCAACGAGGATCCAGACAACTACCGTTTTGAGGCCGACGCGATGCGACACCTCAATCGACAGCCGACGATCCTCCGATCTGAAAGATACGGCAGCGTCTGGGACGTGTGGCACAAGCGCCGCTACATGAACGGCATCGACGGAGCGCCCTGCACTGTCGAGATGAAAGTCGCGCCCAGGCTGGCGTTTCAGCGCCCGGATGACATTCACGTCTTCGGCTATACGTGCGACGCACGCGATGTGGAGCGCTTCGAACGCCTCAAGGAGAACTATCCCGAACTGACCGTCCGGGCGCCCCTCATAGAGCGGGGGCTGACCAAAGCATCGACGTTGGCAATGGTCGAACGCGCCGGGTTGGTGCCACCCCGGAGCTACGCCATGGGATACCCCAACGCCAACTGCTTGCAGACCGGGTGCGTGAAGGCGAGCAGCCCGAATTATTGGGCGAGGTACCGGCAAGACTTCCCGGATAACTTCGCTCGCACTGCAGGCTTCGCCCGCGAGATCGGTGCGCGCTTGGCACGTATCAACGGCGAGCGCGTGTTTATCGACGATATCCCAGCGGATTGGCCTACGACAGACCCGATAGCCCCGCACTGCGACTTCCTGTGCGTGCTGGCGGAAAAGGATATGGAGGATGCAGCGTGACCTCTTGGGTGATTTGGGCGGCGCTCCTCATGGCGCAGAACGCGGCATTCACGTGGGTCAGCCGGGCCAGGAATAGCGGCTCAATTCCATACCATGCCGTTGCCGCCGTGTTCTCAAACGGCGTGTGGATCCTCTCCATGTTCATCGTCGTCGATAAGCTGAGAGAGGCCGAAGGCATTGCGCAGATCGCTGCGGTGGCCACCTTCTACACCGTGTTCACGGTCGCCGGTTCCGTCGCGATGCATTGGTTCTCCATGTCCTACCTGGAGAAGGGCAAGCGGAGGGTTGGGGCATGACTGACATCAACACGAAAGAGGGCCAAGAGATGACCGGGAAATTCCAACGTGCCGAGTTCCAACAAGATGACGACGAGGCCGGCCTGCACTTCGACGACTTCGCAAATGCCGTCCAGATATGGTCATTCATGCAGGACGGTAAGACGACAGTTCGACAGGCCGCCGACGTGTTCAACACGACGGACGATGTGATCCGTGAGGCCGTCGAGCGGCACTACTGGATGTTCTTGTCCGACAGCGATGACGATCCGGACCGTCAGTTCATCGAGCACGAGGGCGAGTGGCCATGAACGCGAAAGAGCTCCGGCGGCTGATGGAGGAGGCGACTCCGGGGCCTTGGACGACATGGCACAACGGCCACTATTGGGAGATAGGCACGGACGCCGATGCGTGGTTCGGCCAGCAGATTGGCAGCTCTCCCCACCCTCCTCTCCAAAGCAGAGGAGGCAACAAGACTGAGGGAACTGGTGTGCCGCGCCATCCCGCTCATCGAGATGGAGCGCGAAGCGCTGTTTGCTGGGCATTCGTGCAACGGTCGGCTTGTCGTCGAGGATGAGGCCGACGAACTGGCCCGCGACGATATCGCACGGATGGATGCGTGGCTGTCAGAGGCCCGCGAACTCACCGCCGGAGGAAGCGATGAAGAGGCGCAATAAGCCAGCATTCCGCGACATCGCCCGCGATATCGCCGTAGACAGCATCGTCACGCAGGCACTCGCTCGGCTCATTGAACAGATCGTCGAGGAGATCCACGCCGCCGAAATCGCGCCCATGCGCCGCAGAGCAGCACAGATGGAGAACGCGCTGCGCGACGCGCAAAAGAGACTGCGCGGTGCCGGGATGTTGGGCGGCGACGACGACCCGGTAAATGCCGCCCTGGAGGAGGGACGAGATGAGTGAGACCCCGGAAGACGTGATGAAGCTGGCCCGTGACGCTGCGGCCCGATGGTACGACGACGACTCATCATTCATGCTAGCGGGTGAAATTCGAGCCGGCGAGCACGACGACTGGCCAGTCGTCAGGGTAACGGCCCGCGCCATAATGGCCGAGAGGGAGCGTTGTGCGGAGGTGGCTGACGATTACGCCACGTTTTACCGGGGCCTAGGCTGCGTGCATCGCCACCACATTGTGGAGACGATCGCCGAGGAAATTCGCTTGGGGGATCGCTCATGCCCATGACCATCCCCACCCAAGCAGTGCGAGAGATGGCGGAGAGGCTTGGCTCTTGGAGTGGCCTCGTCTCATCTGGATATGAGTGCCAGGCCGCCGGGACTGCGATGCACGCGGCGCATCGACTGGTGCTCGTGACCGCCACGGAGAGGGAGAACGAAGACATGACCGGCCAGCTTTTCGGGTGGCCAGACGCCGAGGACCGCTTCGGCAGCGCCTACCAGGCGGCCGGGGTGCTGCTTGACATGATCGGCTTCTGGAATGCCCCGGAGGACAGCGAGTTGTTGCGGCAGGGCCTTGCGCTGCTGGACATGCTGTCGGACCCATCCAAGCCCATTCCGGACGATGCGTGGACCTTCGGCCGGCCGCCCCTGCCCAAGGAGAAGCATCCGCGCCGGAAGCGCCCGAAGCGTGCACCGGACCTGTTCGCGAGGAAGCGAGATGAATGACGACCTGCCGCTCTATCCGGACGAGAAGCAATTGGCCAAGATCATTCTCGGCCCCGCGCGAGCCAGCGCATGGCCCGGTCTTGCGACGGTGCTCGAGCGACACGGCCTGCCGATGATCGACCCGATGTTCGGCGGCCGATACCTTCCTGCCGTCCGCGCCTTCCTTGATCGGCGCAACGGTCTGGAGAAGCGGACCATCCCCGCAAAACCTGGAGGAGGAGAGAATTGGGATGCCCAGAACCGGAATGTTCCCCGGTCTCAAGCGCATGCGCCGAAAGACCGGTCGCGTTGACCTCTACTGGGTCGCGGACGAGGCCGCCGTCAAAGCCGGATATCCGGTCAAAACGGCTCGGCTGTTCGGCAACCTCGACGATCCGGCCGACGCAAAGAACATCGCCAATCGGTGCCAGGTGCTGACAGCCGAGATGCGCGAATGGATGACGGGCATCGAGGCCCCAAGGAATCTCGCCCCGCCGCGCACGATCGCGTGGCTGTGCGACGCATTCCAGATCGATGCCGACAGCCCCTATCACGAGCGCCGGCAGGCAACCCGCGCCTTCTACGATCAGAACATCAAGATCATCCGCGCAACAGTCGGGGAGCGGGATTTTGACGGCATCACCGGTCGCGACGTTCGGCGCTGGTATCGCAACTGGCGCCAGCCCGACGGCGATGGCGGGAAGGTGCATGAGCGAAGAGCATATGCCTGCATCCAGACGCTTCGGCGCCTGTTCTCCTACGGTTGCGAACTCCGCGAACCGGGGTGCTTCGACGTTTCGAAGATGCTGTCGGAGATGCAGTTCTCGATGCCCAAGAGCCGGAAGCGGCGCCCGACCTACGAGCAGATCGCCAAGGTCCGCGACATCGCGTTGCATGACAGCCGGATCTTGCGACCGTCCCTCGCGCTCGCCGTGACCATGCAGTTCGATCTCAGCATGCGCCAGAAGGATGTGATCGGCGAGTGGATTCGCGACGGCTCCGGACAGCGCAAAGGCATCATGGATGGCGAATGGCGATGGGATTGGGGGCTCACCTGGGACCAGATCGACAGCGACTGGATCCTGCGGAAGCCGACCTCCAAATCGAACGGCAGCGAGATCGCCGAGCATGACCTGAAGCTCTATCCCGACACGATCGAGCTTCTGAAGGCCATCCCGCGCGAGCGCCGCATCGGCCCGATCATCATCGACGAATCGTCCGGCAAGCCGTACCGCCGCGAGCAGTTCGGCCGGAAATTCCGAGAGGCCGCGGACCTCGCCGGCTGGCCGAAGGGGCTTTGGAACATGGACAGCCGGGCCGGAGCCGTGTCCGAGGCATTCGAAGCCGGCGCGATGGCCGAGGACGTCATGAAGGCGGCGACGCACCGCCAGATGTCAACGACGATGATCTACAACCGCGGCTCCATCGAGCAGACGGCCCGCGTCGCTCAACTGCGCATCGCACGCCGGAACGCGGCGAGAACAGGCGGCGGTAACACGCCCGGTAACACTTCTGAATGATTGCTTGAAGAAATTGCCGCCAACCCATTGAAAGGCGGTGGTACAGCTGCCCCGGCTTGAACGGGGGACCTCCTGATCCACAATC
>NZ_JARKII010000013.1:0-107160 GCF_029309855.1 Chelatococcus sp. XZ-Ab1
CCCAATCGGGATGGTCCGCCGACCTGTCGTAGGCGCCGGGGACACCGGAAGGATGCTCGTGGGACATGGTCGCTCCTCAGAAGCGCAGGACGGCCTGCACGCGCTCGCGCACGGTGCGGCCGAATTCGATGGAGACAGGGGTTTCGGCGACCACCGGCCCGGCCGGGACGATGCCGCCTGCCGGCAGCCACCGGGCGCCGGGCGCAAAGCCGGCCGCGGGGACAGCCGAGAGAACGAAGCCGACGCTGAATGCCGTCGAGCCAAAGCCGTCGCCGAAATCGGTCATGGCCTCGACATAGAGGCGCGTGGCACCGGAAAGCTCGACCGCATATCGGTTGCTGCCGATGGCATAGATGCCGCCGGGTGCCGGCCGCACGGGCCAGCGAGCGCGCGCCCGGCGATAGCCGATGACGGCGCCGTCCGCGTCGCGGAATACGGCCCAGGCGGTGCCGGCCGGTACGGCCGCCAGCATGGCGACGGAGCGTGCGTGTTCGGCGTCCGAGGTCCAGGGCGCATCGGGCCATGGGATATCGTCCCAGCCCAGCTCGATCTCGCCCGTCGGCTCGATCCAGACGCCGAGCGCCTGCAGCTCGGCCTGGGTCATGGCGTGGTCGATGTCGTAGGGCCGGCCGAACGACCATTTGACGTCCGACTGCGGGATGCGAGCACCCGAATAGGCGCTCCAGAGCGTCTGCCCCCAGCGCGTGCGGCCCCATTCCAGCGCCCGGACGTCGTAGCCGTGATAGCCGCGCCAGAACGTGGAGCGCTTCGGCAGGGAGAGCGTGGTGACGCCGTCGATACGGATAAGGTCCGCTTCGTTGTCCCGCACCCGCTCGAGCGCGATCTGCAGCACGTTCCAGAAGCGCCGGCGCGGCGGCGCCTCGTCGAGAGCCGCGCTGTATCCGAGCCAGCCGAGCGCCCGGAATACGGAGGCCGGCGTGCCGCGGACCCGCTGCCAGTCGATGCCTTCGTCGATCAGCTCGTACAGGTTCGGAACATAGGGCTGCAGCTCGCCGAGCCCGTATTCGTAGACGAGGAACGGCAGCCAGCTCGGTGGCGGGTTGCCGAGCTTCAGCCGCCGCATGGCTGTTACATTGGCCCCGACCCGCTCATAAACGTCCGTCGATGCCGAGAGCGTACGCTCCAGCGGGGTCGAGCTGTCCGGCTGAAGGTGGGGCAGCTCCATCAGTAGTCGCGCCCCCGGTTGTTGAGCTGGATCTGCCCGATGGCGAGCGCCTCGTGCGGCTCGGCCCGCACGTCGGCGCCGGGCTGCAGGAGCTGCACCTTGTAGACACCGGTGCGCATGAGACGTGCTGTCGCCCAGGCGAGCGTCAGGTCGAAGCCGAGCCCGGTCTCCGTCATCCATGCTTCGCGCAGGGATGCCGACAGGGTGCCGAGCACCGTGTCGGGCGTATCAGGCAGCAACCAGACGTCGGCCACGATGTCGACGACGTTGAAGATGGCGGAGCGCACGACGATCGTGTCGTTGATCAGCCTCACCTCGTCGTCGTTCAACGCGGCCGAGACCTGCGCAAGAAGCGCGGCATCGGCGACGCCGCTGTTGTCGGCAGCGTAGACGGCGACGAAGATGGTCGGATCCCGGCCGACCCGATAGACGCGGGCATCCGCCACGCGCAGGGACGCGGCCAGGGCGACGCCCCGATAGCGAGGCGCGGTGCCACCGGTCGAGCGGCCCTGGATGGCGAGAATGACGCGCAGGCGAAGGCGATCGTCCAGCTCGCCCGGAAGCCGAACGACGTCATAGAAAGCGGCGAGATGGTCGAGATCGGAGCCCTTCGCAAAAGCGAGCAGGCTCGCCCGCACCGCCTCGTTGATGCGCTGGCGCACGAGCAGCTCGCGATAGGCGCCGGTCTGGAGCGCGATCGTGACCGGCTCCGACTCGAGCAGGACCGTGTTGACCGAGGGCAGCTCGGGCTTGGCGAGCCGCAGTTCCTCCCAGCGGCGCGTGAACTCCTGCGTCGCCTCGTCGAGGAGCATCTCGAACTCGAGCTCATCGATCGCCTGGGGCGGCGGGAGGGCGGCAAGGTCGATGGCGGTGATGCCCATCAGGCCGCCTCCCTCACGAGGCGCAGGCCCGTATCGGCGGCAAGCGCCACCTCGCGCTCCTCGCTCGTGCTGTAATCGCCGAGATGGCCGTTCGGATAGAAGACGCCGGTGATCTCGAAGGCGAAGACGCCATCAGCGCCGGCGCGGATCAGGCGGATCGTCCTGAGGCGAAACCCCGGCTCCCACTGGCGCAGCGCGGCCGCGATGGCAGTGTAGACGCGCATGATGTTCATGGGCGTGGCATTGCGGTCCTGCAGGTCGAGCGCGGCCGAGCCGAAGGCGCGGCGCATCACCCGCTGGCCCACGCGCGTCGTGAGGATCTTGCCGATCGACTGGACGCAATGATCCCAGCCGGTCAGCAGCTTCCCCGTCTGCGCATCCATGCCCACCCGCACGGGATCAATCCTTGCGCTTCGTGGTCGGCGTCGCCGCCGGCCGCTCGATCACGCCGGACAGCAGCTCGTATTTCGCCTCCGCCTCGGTGAGGCGCAGCTCATGGCCGACCTTCGGGCGGACGGCACCGTCGATCTTCTCGGCCGGGATCTTCCGGCCGGCGACCCACCAGCCTGCCTTGTCCGTGGTGCGGAACAGCTTCGTCTCGGACATGCGTCTCTCCTCACTCGTCGATCAGGAACCAGCCCCGCCCGGTGGTGGCGTGGCCGCAGTTGGCGAGATGGCCGGCCCGGCAGACCGGCACGCCGTCGATGCTCATCCAGGGCGATCCCTGCGCCATGATCGGAGCGGTGTGCAGCGGTACGAGCGGCAGGTGCGGCGTGACGGGGTCGCCGCGCAGCACGACGAGCTGGCCCTCGACCGAGAACCAGTCCTGCCCGCCGGCGAGCTGGGCGCCGCCGGCGACGTCAAGGGCTTTGACCGCGATCCCCGGCATCAGGCCTTCACCCCGCGGAACTGCCGCGCCGTGAGCGTGACGGCGGCATCGGTGAGCACGAAGGAGGAGGCGCCCCGCTTCAGCTCGATCCGCTCGGTCGTGACGACGAACACCGTGTCGGCGACCTGCAGCTGGATCTCGCCATCCTTGATGGCGATGGTGGCGTTGCCGATGGTGATGATCTCGCCGTGCTCCTCGGCCGAGCCGGGTGAGGGAAAATCCTCGACGTGGCCGCCGGGCAGGACACGAGAGTGCGCACCGATCTCCCCGCCGGGCGACATGACGATGGCCGGCTCGCCCTTGCCCATGCGGGTGTAACGCGAGACGCCCTGGCCGTTCTTGCCGGCCGAGGCCGCCTGGGCGAGGAACGGCGAGACGAACGGCCCGCCGGCGGCGCCTTCGTCGTCAAAACGCACCTTCACCTGGGCGCCCCTGGTCTCCTCGACCGTGCCGACCAGGAGGAGCGCCCCGAGCCGGCGCTCCAGCGCCGCGACGCGCTTGCGCAGATCCCGCTCGCCGCCGCTCATGTTCCGTCTCCCGCCGTGCGGGGCGGCTCCGGCTCCCCGTCGCCGATGGCGATGCCGTCCGGCGTCCACGGATTGCGACCGGTCTCGATCGCCGCCTGGATGGCCGGCCGCGCGATATGGACGTCGAGCAGGCGCCACTTCGCTTCCAGCAGCGCGATCGCCACGCCGTGCTTGTTGCTCTGCTCGGAGACGGCGACGAGCTGGTCGCCGATGTCGGCGGCTTGCAGCTGGCCGAGCCCGACATAGGGATCGAACATCAACTCGACCGTGCAGCGATCGAGGAGGCCGAGCGCCGCGAGGTCAGCCGACGACAGCTCGGGGTTGGCGCGCCCCTGCCGGCCGGCGACGACGACGATGGCGACGGAGACGTCGAGGTCCAGGCCGCCGTCTTCCCGCTTCACCGGTTTGCTGCGCATGAAGCACACCCGCGCGGTCGGAGCGCGTGTCGAATCGTTGACCAGGTCGGCGAGGTCGTAGCGGTCGAGCTCGACGCGCACCTCGGTGAAGACGGGCCTGTTCGCCTCGTCTCGCGCAGCACGCAGCTTGCCTGCGACGGCGGTGAGCAGTGCGGCCACGCGGCTCATTGGAAGAGCCTCCGCAGATAGCCGACGGCCGCGGCGACCAGCTCGGCGCGATCCTCGACCGACAGGCCGATGTAGGGTCGGGCCGGCATGGTGACCTTGCGGGTCATGATGAACTGGTTGCCGATGCGGAAGGCGAGCGCTCCGGCCGAGCGCGGCTTGATGGCGCCGCCGTGCTGGTGGATGGCCGCATAGACCAGGCCCGAGCCGACGATGGCCGCGTTGCCCGAGACGGCGTAGTCGATGGAGCGGGCGAGCGCGCCGGTGCGGTGGAGGATCGGCGTGCGCCGCTCGGCGTTCGGTTTCCAGGCCGAGCCGTCCGGTGCCGGCCCGCCCGAGATCAGCCGGTCGACCGTTTGTTCGCGGATGAGCCGGGCGAGCGCTTCGAGCAGCGTCTCGCTTTGAAGCGGGTTCAAACGCGCGAGAATCGCCTCGATCGTGCCGAAGCCGGAGAGGTCGAGGCGGACGATCAGCGCGCTCACAGCAGCCCCCCGCCGGTCGGCCAGCGCCGTTCGTCCGTGAAGAACGCCGCGCCGCTATCCGTCTCGGCCGAGTTCGGGCCGCCGCCGATCGAGATCTGCGCCGCCTCGAGTTCGGCGATATCGACCTTGCCGTCCGCCAGGGCCGTCAAAAAGGCGATGCGGATCTTGGCGCGCTTCTCGATCTCCTCGGACATGCGGTCGGCGGCCGGCGCCAGCTGCCAGCAGGCGAGGTCGATGGCGCACTGCTGGATGATGGCCGGGATGACCGGAAGCGGCAGCCGGTACCGCTTGCGCAGGTACGGGTCGATCATGGCGGCAGCGGCCGTGATGGCGCGGCTGACCGCGACGTCGATGTCGACGTCGGCCGGCACGAGCGTCTCAAGGTGGCGCGCGCCGTAGATCGCCTCGATGTCCTGCCGGCTCGCGTACACCGCAATACCTCCGCATTGGTGGGTGCCGGCTTTCCACCGGCTCGGCCGCTCCTCTCCCGGCTTGGTCCGCTCGATCCGCGTCGAGGCCGCGCCTACTCGGAACTCCCGCCCAGCGGCCCGGCCTTCACGCTCCGGTTTGTCCGCTGCGTTGCCCGCGGTTCCTTTCGCTCGGGATCTCAGTCTTCCTCGGGTTCGGGGTTCTTCGCCGGCCGCACAGTGAGCTGGGGGTCGGCCAGGATCGCTTCCCACTGCGCCTCGGTGAGATCGTCCAGGGCGAGCGGGGTGCCGGCATGGGCGAAGTCGATGCCGGCACGGCGCCGGCCCTCCTTGGCCACCGCCGACACGATCACATGGAGGCCCTCGGGCTTGGTCGGGCCGATGGCCTCGGCGGGCTTTTGCGCCTTCTCGGCGCCGGCCGCCGGAGCCTGCTTGCTGTTGGGTTTTGCGCTCATCGGGTTGCCTCACGGACTATCGGGGGGAGAGCTGGCCCGGCGATCAGCCGAGCCAGGGCGCCACGACCAGCTCGACGCGGCCGTAATCGAGGTTCGACTCGCCGCCCGCGAGGTTCTGTTTCTTGACGATGGCCTCCGCCTTCGAGCGGTTGCTCGGGCCGACGAGCAGGACGTCGGGCGTGATGCTGAGCGGCGCGCCGTAGTCCGCCTTGAGGAGCGTCATCGCCGTGAAGGCGGCGGCGAAGTTCGCCGGCGTGAGATCGGCCTTCGAGCCGAAAGCCGTCTGCCAGAAGCCGAAGCCGCCCGTGTTGCGGCTGTCCGCCCCGTAGATGAACTCCTTCTTCATGAAGACGTTCGGATCATCCGGGTTGTCGAGCGCTGCGAACACCGGCGCCTGCCGGTTCTGGAAGATCAGCGGCTTCAGCGCCTTCCGGGTGTCGAGCAGGAACCACGGCTCGGCGGTGCCGGCCTGGACGTTCGAGACGGAAACGAATGAGCCGTTGGCGTCGAGAACCGGATGGTCCGTGTCGAAGAAGAACTGGCCGTCGAAGCAGTTGGTGGTGAACCCTTGCTTGAACAGGCTGAAGATCAGTTCGTCCGGCTGGCGGCCTGCGGCGTCGCCGAGCATGCCCATTAGAGGGCGATAGAGGCCATATCGATCGTCGAGGATCGAGTTGCGCCCGACCGAGACCGTGTCCTCCCAGTCCTCGTTGACGAGGCGGTAGCTCGAGTCGGCAACGTTCTTGATTTGGCGCTCGCCGATCCATTTGCGCATGCCGGGGATCTGGTTGAGCCACGGGTACAGCTCCTCCGACGTGGTGGACGGCACCTCGGTCGCGAAGCGGCCCCACATGGGCTGCACTGCGCCGAGGCCCGCCTGAAAGTTGGCGCGGTAGCCCGTCGTGAGCGCCCGCAGGTTGGCCGAATTGATGTCCATGGTCCGTCCTCACGATGAAGGGTGGTTGCGGGAGGTGGATTTGAACCACCGACCTCCGGGGTATGAGCCCGGCGCGCTACCGCTGCGCTATCCCGCCGAAGCTCAGAGGGTCTCGACCCAGACGCCGGTGGGCTCGATGTCGAGCACCTTGCCGGCCCTGGACCGCGTGCCCGCCCCGTCCGTCTTGGCGACCGTCTCGTCGTCGACGACGTAGCAGTCGGCCAGCAGGTCGGCTTGGCCGATGGGATCCGCGGCGGCGTTCTTCCATTTGAAGACGCCGCGGCGAATGGTGATCGCCTTGGCGCCCGCGGCACCGTCGCTGTTGTCGACGGTTTCCTCGGCCCTGCCGGCCGCCGTCAGCTCCGCGGCGGTGGCGCCGGGGACCGCATGGCCGCCGTCGACGCACACGAGGGCGCCTTGCTGGATGACCGTGGCTGCGGCGACAGGGATGACCAGAAGATCAGGCGCACGCGTGATGGTGTTGCGGGGTTTGGCGAGGGGCATCGGGGCAGGCTCCGGTTGCGGATGGTCGCGGCGTCAGACGCGGCGGGCAGCGAGGAACGCGGCAGGCTCGATGCCGAGCTTGGCGGCGATCTCCTTCTCGGCGTCGCTGAGCTGGCCCGCGGCGCCGGTGCTGGGATCGGCCGTCGCGGTCGCGGGATCCACGCCGGGCGGAACGACCACGGGCATCGCGTCGATGGCCGCCTTCGTGGCGTCGTAGTTCGCCCTGGCGAGGGCGACATAGTGGTCGCGGGCGGCGGGGGCGATCTTGCCGGCCGTGACGGCCTCGTCGACCAGGGACGAGCAGCGGGCCGCCTCGGCGGCATCCCTGGCGGCCGCGATGGTTGCCTGCGCCTGGGCCAGCGCCGCCGCCGTCGCCTCGTGCTGTTCCTTGGGCACGTACTTGTCGGGATCGATGGCCGACAGGCGCGCGATGGCGCCCTTGGCATCGTCGAGGGTCGCGGTGTCGGCGAGGCCGAGCGCCGCCAGCAGCTCTTTCAGCATTGGGTCCTCCAGATGAGCGGATGCGACGGCCGGCATGCCGAGCGCCGGCGAGGTGACGAGGGCGGCGCCCTTGAGAAGACGGGCCGTCATGCCGTCCTCCTCGCGCCAGAAGGTGGGTGAGATGTAGCGATAACGGCGTGCCTGGAGCGCCTCGACGGCATCCGGCAGCCATTCGACACGGCCGAACAGCCCCTCGGGGCGTGCCTCGACGGCGACGATCCAGCCACGCGCCGGCTTCGCGCCGAGCATCATCGTGAACTCGGTCTCGTGGTCGAAGTCGATCGGCAGCTTCAGCCCGCCCGCCGTGAAGCCGGCGGCCAGCCGCTCGGGATCGAACGCAAAGACCCGTCCGTCCCGCGCCGTGACGCGACCGCGCGGCGTGAGCTGGATCCACTCCGGCAGCGTGACCTCGCCGTCCGCGGCGGCGGTGACCACCTCGAAGGCCACACCGCCGGCGATCAGGTCGGCCGGGAGAATTTCGTCACGGGGGGTTGCAGTTCGCTTCGGCATGAGGGCACCATGGCGAAGCTGGCGGAACACAAGGCCCCGGACGCACGTCCGGGGCGTTTGCTATCCGGTTCGCCCGATGTTACCTTTCCGAAGCGGTCGAGCCATGGAGTGCCGTCCAGGTGACGTGTAGGGGTGCCGACCTACCGACCGCTTATCCCTCTTTCCCCGCCGCTTTCAGAGCCTTCTGAAAGGCATCTTCGCGACCGCGGTAAACGCTGTTGAGGAAGAGCTCGCCCGGAGCGCTCGCCTTCAAGGCGATCTTCCACGGGATGCCGGCAACGCGACGCCACAGCACCAGCTTCGGGCCGGTCACCACAACGTCCGGATTGTCGATGGCCTCCTGCACGATCGGCCAGAAGGCTGTCGTCTCGGGATGCTTCTCACGGATCTTCGCCGCGTCGGCGACGCTCAACGTGAGGGTGCGGCTCTTCGTGCCGAGCATCGCCGCCAGCTCGTCGCCGAGCGCGGCCACCGGCCAGCGCAGCCGCCCGGCCGGCGCCTGATCAGGCTCGAACCGGCGTCCATGGTCAAACCCTGCACCGTTCTCCGTGACATAGCGAAAAACCGGATCCGCCCGCAGGTGCCGGATCGTCTCGCGCCGGGCCTCGTCGCCCATACGGTCGAGCCGGTCGACAAGGCGGCGGCTCGCCATGCGCTCGCGCGTCCGGCCGGGGTTGCTCTCCCAGCCGGGATCGATACCGGCCGGGACAAGGCGCGACTCTCCGGTGGCGGGATTGGTCCAAGGCTGGAGATTGATGGGCGGGCGCTCGGTCGAGGCGCCTTCGCGCGGCGCGGCCCGGCTTCGGACCCGGCATTTGCAGCGCCAGCCGTTGGGCGGGTAGTGCGTGGCCCACCAGCTGTCATCGACCGGCAGCGTGGTGCCGACCCACGAGAGGTGCAGCGGTCGCTTCCGCTCCGACAACGAGGTCATGTATTCGAGATACGGCAGCACGTCCTTGGTGCGCTGGATGCGGATCCAGTCGCCCGCCGCCTCGGCCGAGCGGATGTTGGCGTCGTAGATGAGGGACAGGCGCCGCACCGAACCGAGCTGCGCCTTCACCAGTTGCCCGGTGCGTGGATCGCGCACGCGCCTTTCGCCCCACCAGCCCTTGGCGCGCAACGTCGGCTCGAGCTGCGCACGGAACTGCTCGAAGGGGATGCGGTCGACCACAGCCTGCCGCGTGGCCGCCCTGATATCGTCCAGGACGTCGAAGCCGGCCGTGCGGGCAACGGTATAGCCGAGGGCGTGCTCGCGCGGCGACCACTCGGACCACCGAAACGACGGCCGCGAAGGTCGCCGGTCGAAATACTTGACGACCTCCTTCGGCGCCTGGTTGAACAGGTCGTCAAGCGACATGAGCGGCCCCGCCGGACAGGCGCCCACCGGCGCGCGAGGCCTTCCGGGACGGCCCGATGGGCGCGCCGGCCCGAAGAGGCGCCCCCAAGGGCTTCAAAACCCCTTTAACGGCGGCGCTGCGCCCCTCACTCCTCTCCCGCATCGCCGCGCCCCCTGCCGATCATGTTCAGGACCGCGATCCGGCGGGCGAGCCCGTCTACCGGCAGCTGCCCGTCAAGCCGGTCGAGGGAGGCGAGGAACTCGTCATAGTCGCGCGCGTCCTCGGCCGCCGCGCGGACAGCCTGCAGGATCGGATCCATGACCGGGCGCCAACCGTCCAGCTCGGCCGCGACGAGCGCGTCGATCTCGTCCTGGTCCTCACCGCCGTCCGCCTGCAGCCGCGCCGGGCCACAGGCCGGGCACACGCGCGGATCGAGACGGTAGCGGGACGGCATAGCCCCGCGCCCGGGCGGGGCGTCCCCATCCACAGACGGGCGCGCTCCCGCGCCCCCTATGGCGCTGGCCTTCTCAACCGGCACCTGCGGGGCAGCGCGAGCCTGTCCGGCCGTGAGCAGCTTGGCGCCCTTGGCCGGCTCCTTGAGGCCGAGCACGTCGTAGACCTGAGACTGCTCGACTTCGAGCCCCCGATCGACGAGCGAGGTCACCGCATTCGACCAGACCTGCAAATCCTTCCGCTCGGGGATCGGGAAGTGCACCTTGGGATAGGCTACCTGCGGCCCGAAGTTGAGCTGCACCACGGGGATGATGAGCTGCTGCATGAGCGTCAGCTGCAGATCCCGCGTGTCGGAGCGCTTGATGTCGATGCGGACCTTGTCGAGCGTCTCCTCGCCGGCACGGGACGAGGCGGTGCCGTCGCCGGGCTTGCCGATGATCAGCTTCGACATTTGCTCGTCGATGAAACGCGCGTGACCCTCGAACGGCCGGTCGGAAAAACCCTTCGGCTCCACGAACTCGATGTTCATGCCCTCGGGAACGATGGCGGCGGCATCGCGGCCGAGGCGTCGCACTGCGGCGAGCAGGACGGCGCGGTCGTCCTTCGACGAGCCCGGCCCGTATTTCCCGAGGCGCAGCGGCATGCCGTAGACTTCGAGGAACTGCGCCCAGTCCCGCATGCTGAAGCTCTTGAACATGAACGCCCAGGCCGCGATGCGCGCGAGCCCGTTGCGCGCCGGCAGGCCCATCTTCAGGAGCGGAACGTGCGTGAGGTACTTCAGCGGCGTGAGCGGCCGGCCGTCCGGTTCGGCCTGGATGCGCAGGCGAAACGCGCGCCGGGTCTCGCGGTCGAAGTGGAACAGGCGCGGGTCGCGCCAGATGAACCGCTCCGGCACCCAGCGGTTGCCCGTCCGCCAGACCATCTCGACGACGGAATAGCCCTTGGCGAGACCGTCGACGAGCATGTCGGGCAGTTGCTGGAAGGTCGGCGTCTCGACCAACTCGTTGCGCAGGAAGTCGGCGATCTCGACGTCGCGGGCGTTCTCGCTTGCCGGGTCGACCTGGACGTTGAGCGATGTGACGCCGTTCTTCCGGGTCTCCAGCACGTAGCGATAGTGCAGCTCGCGCTCCTCCATCTCCTCGGCGAGGGTCAGGAAGTCGTACATGTCGCCGGCGGCGGCATCGCGCAGGGACGACGCCAGCCGGGCGGGCGTCAGGCCGGAGGCGACGGTCTCGTCGAACCTGTGCTGGATGCCGGTGACGCTCGGCACGGCCTCCTCGCGCTCGAGTTCGCGCCGACTGCGGATAGGGACGCCGGTCCAGTCGACCAGCCCGGGTTTGTCAGCCATCACCGCACCTCACCAAAGGCCGTCATTGCGGCCCGGCATCATGTTGTCGCGATAGGAATCGACCGGGCGCAGCCGCCGGCGCCGCTCGTACTCCGCGTCTGCGCCAGGCTGGGCGCTCTCGTAGCCGTAGGCCTCGAACGGCTGGCGCGTCGCCGAATAGGCGAGCACGATGGCGATGCCGGCGTCGCCGTGCCGCGTGCCGCCCGTGGCCGTGGTGGTACGCAGGGCGGGCAAGGTCGCGATGCCTTTGATGACCTTGAAGGCGCGCAGGTCCGCCGACACCTCGGCATCCTTCGGAACGGCGATCATGTCGTCTTCAAAGGCCGCTTTAACCGGCGGCATCTCGACCCGGTACCATTCGGTCGAGAACTTCACCTCGACCATGCGCTGCCCGAATTTCTGCATGCCGCTCTCGGCGAGGCTGGCGCCGATGCCGGTGGCGTCCGTCCGGCCGCCGATGAAGCGCGGCAGGCCAGCGACGAGGGCGTCGCGGATCTGCTCCTGCTGCTGGAAGGGCACGCGCTGCAGCTCGACCATGAACGGCACCACGCGGCGCATCAGCCGGCTGATCTGCATCGGGCACATCACCGTGAGGTCGCGGTGGCGGCCGACGTCCATGCCGAACCCGGTCATCAGCGTCGGATCGAGCGTCGCCCGCATGACGGGCAGCAGCTCCTCCTCGATCCAGCGCTGCACCGTCGCCTTGCGGATGTGCTCCGGTTCCAGGGCAAACGACTCGGGGAACGACAGCCGCAGGATCGGCGCATCCACCATGCGCGCCTCGATCAGGGGCGACGGCAGCCACGCGCCCGAGCCCTGGCTCGGGATGCAGTACAGCTCCTCGTCGGCCCCATCGCGATAGTCGCTGACGAGCTTCTCGCGCCAGTCCGCCTCCTTCTCCGGGGTCCACTCGCCGTGCTTGTGCGAATTGACAAGGCACATGCGCTCGAACAGCCCGTCGCGAAGCGCATCGTCGAGGTCGAAGCGCACCAGGCCGTAATTGACGCGGCCGGCGCGGATATCGGTGATGACCTGGTTGAACGGATTGTCGGCGCCGTTGTGGGTGCTGATGACCAGCACCTTGCCGCCCCACATGAGGAAAGCCATCGCGGCCTTCAGCAACTCGGCGAGGTTGTCGACGAAGGCGGCCTCGTCGAGGATGGCGAAGCCCTGCCGGCCGCGCAGGGAACGCGGCTTCGACGACAGGGCGACGATGGAGAAGCCCGACGCGAAATCGATCTTGAGCGCCTGGATGCCCTTCTCGGACCCGTCGTCGAAGATCGTCTCCGAGATGCCGGCGCAGACCTTTTCGAACAGGCGCGCCCACATGGCGGCGGCGTCGATGAACTCCTTCGCCATGTCATGGGACGTTCCCATGTACAGGGTGTCCATGCCGCCGTTATTGCGCGGGCTCGCCGAGCGCAGGACGGCGTCGGCTGCCGCGCCCCAGGTGGCGCCCGTGCGGCGGCTCTTCTCGACGAACACGACGTCGTACTGCTCGCACGCCAGGACGATGCGGGCCTGATAGCCGAGCAGGACCGTGGTCTCGCGCCAGTCGGCCGCGGTGGCGCGGCCCTGCTGGGTGCGGATGAATACCCACTCGTCGCGTGTCGGCCGCGCCGTGATGTCGGCAGTCGCGGCGGTGATGGCGATCGAAGCGGCAGCGGCCGTCGCGATCCCGTCGCGCAGGCCTTTGCGGATCGCCTTGCCGGCGGCCTTGAGGATGTCCCCGTCAGCCATCGCGGACCCCGAACAACTCGCGCTTGAAGTCCTCCTTCGCTTCCGGGCTGAGCCCCTTGAAGGCGCCGACCTTGTCGACGGCATCGTCGACCTTCTTGCGGAAGTCCTTCTCGATGATCTTGCGGGTGTCGGCCGAGATCTTCTTCGCGCGCTCGGCCGAGGCGACGGCGGTGGCGAGGTTCGCCACCATCTCGGCCGTGAGCGGCGTCGCCTTCAGGTTGCCGGCGTTTTCGAGCAGCTCGAACACGAGGCTCTTGATTGTCTCGCTGACGAGCAGCGTCAGTTTCTCGTCGCCGCCATCCTCGAACTTCGTGGCAAGGGCGCTGGCGATCTCACGCACCTCGCCCAGGCGGTGCGCCATGCGCGCGGTGCGTACGGCCGCCCGGTTGAAGGCCGAGGAGCTGATCGGGTCGATGCCCTTGAGCTTCAGCCGCAGGTTGAGCTGCTCGCGGATCTCCTCCTGGGTCATCTTGCGCTCGCGCAGCTGCGCGAACGCCCAGGCAACATCCTCTTCGGCTTCGGGCGGAAGAAGGTCGATCGACGAAAGGCGGCCGCGTCCGCGCGCCATGATCAGGCCTCCGGCGAGGGGCGCTTGACGCCCTCGATCACGATGCGCCGGGCGACATGGTCGGCGCCCTTGGAGGTGAGGCTCGCCACCCGCACGGTGCCGGCCTCGACGACGGCCACCGCGCCGAGATCGGCGAGCCAGCGCAGCTCCTCGTGCACCCACTCGCGGGTCTTGGTGATGCCGAACGACTCGAGGGCGAGGCGCAGCAGCTCGCTGTTGAGGCGCCGGTCCGCCTGCTCGTCGAGCGCGCGCAGGATGATGAGGCGCGCCTCCTCACGGATGAGCCGGTCCATCAGGTTCATGATCTGCCCTTCGCCTGTTCGAGGAAGAGTTCCTGCAGCCGCCGGCTGATTTCGGCGACGGGCTTGAGGCGCTCGGCCAGCACGCTGATGTCGCCCTGCATCTCCTTGATGGCCAGCTCCATGCGGTGGGAGACGTCCTTGTCGGGCAGGTGGCGCATCTCACCTTCCAGGGTGATGAGCCGGTCCTCGATGTCGTCGATGCGCTTGTTGCTCGCGGCCAGCTGGTCGCGCGTCACGAACTTCGACGAGAGCAGGATCACCGCGATCGAGCCGAGGAGCGCCAGCGCCCCGCCGTAGGCCTGGATGAACGTCATCAGCTCGCTCACGGGGAGGCGCTCCCGTCGACAGCGGCGACGGCCGCGGCGCGCCGTTGCTCGCAAGCGCGCAGCTCGGCACGGTCGCGGCCCCACCAGCGCGTCACCTCGGCCGAGGTGATGCCGCGGTCGGGCAGCGGCACCGGCGCCGGGCACGGCTCGCGCACGGCGGGCGGCAGGCTTGGCCGCACCAGCTCCGTCCGGATCACGGGATCACCGGGCGCCGTTGAGCAGCCGGACGCGATCGCGCCCCAGGCCGCCATCATCGCCACCAGCAAGGGCCGCATTTGCCTCCTCCAGCTCCTTCAAATCCGCTTCGAACTGCTGTTTCGCGTCGCGCAGAGACTTCTCGGCCTGCATGGCTGCCTCGACCTGCTGCAGGCGCATGGCCGCGACCTTTGCGTTGGACGCTTCGATCTCGGCCCGCCAATGCGCATCCCGCGCCGCGCGCGCCTGCGTCGCCGCGTCGTTGACCAGGCGCTCGATCGCGGCCGTCGCCCGCCACGCGCCGAGGCCGGCGACAGCGAGGAGCGCCGCAACCGCGAGGGCGATGGCGCCCGCCCGGCCGAGGCGCTGCGCGAAATAGGTGCCGATGGCGGCGATCATGGCTGTTGCTCCCGGTCGTGGCGGCCGAAGTCGATCCTGTCGTCGCGGTCGTAGGGCGGCCGGCCGCGCCGGCCGGCGCCCAGCTGGCCGCGCAGGTCGAGATGGCCGACGCCCTGGTAGACGCCGAGGGTCGCGGCGATCAGCATCATCATGGGCGGCACCACGGCCTCGGCCATGCGATCGCCGAGCCACATCGCCCAGGCGATGCACGTCCACGCCGGCACGAGCGTGCCGATCGTCAGCCCGCGCGTGAAATGGCGCTTCGGCTTGATGAGCCCTTCGCTCATGCGTCGCCACCGTGACGCTGCAGGAAGAGCGCATCCGCGATCGCGCGGCGGGTCACCGCATCGACGATGCCGGTGGCGGAGAGGTTCGCCCTTCGCTGGAAAGCCGCCACGACGGACGCGGTGCGCGGGCCGAACTGTCCGTCGATACCGATCTCGATGCCGAGCTCGACCATCTCGGCCTGGAGCAGGCGGACGTCGACACCGACACAGCCCGATCGCAAGGTGCGCACGGGCAGCTCGCCGGGCAGGAAGATGGCACGGGCAATGGCAGTGAGCTGGCGGCGATCGTCGAGCCCATTGGTGCCACCGTTGATGCGGCGCGTGACCGCGAGGACGTCGTCGGCATCCGCGGCCTCGCGACAGCCGGCCTCCGCGAAGAACGCCGCCGCCAGCCGGAACGCGATGCCGGGCTCGGCCGCGAGGTCCGGGTCCTCTTCGAGGTCCACACCGATCCTGCGGCCGTAGTGGCGGTAGTTGGCCCGGCCGGTGAGGCCGATGAGCCCGCGCCCGCGGAACGCCCAGCCGTCGTCGGGATCCACATTGCCCATCCGGCCGCCGTAGACGCGGTTCGCAAGCGCCCGCGGATTGCGGGCGAAGGGCGTGGCCGACGCGAGGGTCGGAAAGCGCTTGGGCCACACTTCCATGAGGCGCGGTGCGCTGTAGCTGAGGTCTTCCTCCAGCCGCGTGAGGCCGCGGCTCTCGTGTGCCGTCTGCGGCAGGAAGTGCGCCAGCCGCAGCGGGGTGTCGATGCGCGTGCTGGTCAGCACATGGGCGCCGTCGCGCACCACGACGGCGACGACGTCGTCGCGGGCGTTCGGCGCAATGGCCCTGATCTGGCTCTCGTGAATCACGTCGCCCCCGGCTTGAGTTCGGATGTCTCGACGAGGCCTGATTGACAGAGCGTCCGGCCTCGGGATGATGGAGACGATCCCGAAAACGGTGCTGGAAGCGGCCCCGGACGCGTGTCCGGACACGCTATGGTGGTGGGCTATCGCCGTGCCGTATACATGATTGGCCAGTGGCGTTTTCCTGACCGGCCGACTGCGGGGCGACGATGGATCAAGTTACGACGACATTTTCACTTGGCAGCGTAATCGGACTGCTGCTCTCAACCAGCGTTGTGACTGCGGTTATCAACCAGGGGCTCGGCTGGCTCCGCGATGCGCGGCGCGACCGGGCGAGCAATTTGGGCGCAGCTCGACATCAAGCCGCACATTTGGCAACGGCATTAGAGGCCTATGCCTTCGATTGTGAGTATTCGATCGCTGAGCTGGAGATGTGGGAATCGTCCAGAGGAGCGGCCGGCAGCCTGATAGACGACCTGCCAGAGCTTCCAGTTCTTCCTCATGCCGACTGGAAAGCTCTGGATGCCGGCATTGTGAGTGAGTATTTGACATTGTTCAGCGAGCTTAGGTCAATCAATCGAGGTGTCTCCTTTGCTCAAAACGTCATGGTCGAAGGCGATATATACGGCCGTGATGGTATTATGGCAAATGCGCTCGGCTCGATGGGGTATAAAGCGCTAAGAATAGCCATGCTCGCACGAAAAAAATATAAACTCCCCAGCTTCAAGGTGCGCGGCTTCGTCATCGATAGACTTAAGAGAAACTATGAAGCGGCCCAAACAAGATTTAGGCCTGAGAGTTAGCGCGTCTAGTGCTCGCTCAAAAATCAAAACAACGAGCCCTGCTCGCTGTCGGCCTCGCGGGCGCGGGATCGGAAACGCCGCGCCGAGCGGTTTGTGACCCCGGCCGCGCGGGCGATCTCGTTTGCTGACGCGCCGGTCGCCATGGCCTCTGCCATCGCTCGTGCCCGACGTCGACGCTCGGCGAGGTAGGAGCCAGTGGGGCCGAGTGGGACCGTCACCTTCAGCCGCGCCCGCCCGCTGCAGAAATGATCGCTGATGAGGCGCGCCTTCTCCATGCCGACTGCCTGGACGAGCCAGTTGTCGGGCTTGAGCCGCGCCACGATGAACACCTCCTGGCCGCCCTTCACCTCGGCAATCGCGAGGGCGGCGCTGATGCCGGCGACCTCCGCAATCTCCGACAACAGCTGAGGCAGGTCCGGCCAGCCGGGACGTGTCATGCCGCCTCCTGGTCGAACTTGCCCGCCTCGTTGCCCCACGCCGACCAGCCCGGCCGGCTCTGACGCGAGAACAGGTCGAGCTTTCCGATGGCCGGCACATGCGCGTCGACGAGGCGGTAGAACTCCTCGGGCTTGCGGGAGTGCTGGCGGGCAACGCCTGCGAAATAGCTCGGAAACGGCCGGTGGGCCGGCGAGCCCATGACGCCGAGGAGGACCGGCTCGTGCATGGTGCGCACCCGGTAGCCGGTGCCCATGCGTGTCTTGCCGTTGCGCGTGACCTTGTGCCAGACGATCTCGGATACGAACCGAAAACCCCACGCCTGCATGACGCTGAGCGCCTGCGGTAACATGCATCCTGTCGCCCACAAGAGCAGCAGGCAGTCGCCGCGGGCGAGTTGACCGACCGGCAGGCGCTCGATCTCGTCGAGCGACATGACGCAATAATGCGGATCCGCACCCTTCTTCGTGCCGGCCTGTGACCAGTTCTCGAAGTCCCAGGGCGGATCGGCGACGATCACATCCATGGACAGGGGACGAAGCTCTCCAAACGGCCAGCTCATTTGCGCCCCCTGCGCCGGCGGATCAGACGACCGTATTCCGCGATGGTGGCGTCCAGTTGCTCGGCGGCGACATTGACGACAGGCAATTCGAGATCGGCACAGCCGGCGAGGAGGCGCGCCTGGGCGCGCAGCACGGCGCGCTTGGCACCGATCACGTCCGAGCGATCCCCCGGCCAAGCAACGCGGGCCTCGCGGGCGAGCCACGCCTTGAGGGCTTCAATGGCCTTTGAAGCCTCCTTCGGATCCGTGAGAAAGCGGGTGTGCGTCACCCCCGTCTGCCGCTGGACGAAGGCGAGCAGCGCCCGGTCATCCCGCTCGGCAACGACGCCGAGTTGCCAGCCGGAGATCCACAGCGCCCGCAGCTTGCCAGCGTAGATGCCGGAGACCGTCGCGGCTGGGGAGCGGCGCGGGGCGCGGGCATTCAGCTCGTCGATCAGACGGGCCGCGGCCGTGCGGCTCAACTCGGTGGTGGAGAAGACGCCGGCGCGCGAATCGAGCCACGCGCGATAGTCCTCATCTGTCATGCCGGCCTTGCGGCGGGCCGCTTGGAGCGCGCAGATCTGCGCGGGCGTCACGCGTTCGTTCGAAGGGGCGACTTTCGTCATGGCAATGGCCTCGCATTGAGGGCGACCTCGGCTGCGACGAGCTGGAGGGTCAGCTGCTCGAGTCGCGCCTGCAGGACGATCCGGCGGTGGCAATGGAGAGGGAGGCGGGCAACGCGCTGCCGCAGCTGCTCGCGCTCGAAGCGCATCTGTTCGATCTGCCGCAGCTCATCCCACACGAGCAACGGCGGCGGTGCGGAGGGGCGAGCGGCAGCGCGGGGCATCAGGCCGGCTCCTGGGGCGGATACGCCCGGTTCCAGGCCTCGTCGGCTCGTTGCTCGCATCGCTCGTAGGCGCGCCAATGCCGGGCCATCGCCTCGTTGGCTTTCACGTAAGCGGAGTCGGCGGCAAGGCGCGTGCGGGCAGATCGGGCCGTTGAACGCTTGTCATGCGCAGCGTTCCGCCGGTTGCCGGCCTCTACATAGCGGTCGAACTCCTTACTCGCTCGCCGGCGGAATGCCTGAGATCGTGCCCACCAGAGATCGGCCTCCCTCACGAGCCAAGGGTTGGCCTCGACCAGCATGTCGAAAAGGATGCTTCGCTCCTCCTGGTCGAGGTCGGCGAGGGTGACGGTCGACATGATCATGTCAGCAGCCCCGCAATATCGGATCGAGCAGTGCCGTCGAGCCCGGCGGCAACATCGACCGTGCGGCCCGCCCGATAGCCCGCGGCTATCGCCTCGTGCCGACTGCGACCCCGTGCCTTACCGATTGGCTTCACGTCACGCAGTCGCGCGCCCTGCGCCCGCAGGGCCTCGTCGAGGGGCGCGCGGCGCGCTTCGACCAATGCCCAGCTTCGCGCTTCGCCCGAGGGGGTGATCCGGCGCCAGAGCCCCTCAACCACCTTTCTCGTGATGGCTTCCCCCAAGCCTTCGCTGAAGGCGCGCACCGCGTCAGCGCGAGTCTTCGGCTTCCGGCGCTTGCGATACGCTTCGGAACGCCGGAACTCGGCAATCGCTGTCTCGCAGGCGCGGCGGATCACCTCATGCACGTATTCGGCGACTAAGACGTCGGATGAGCGGCCGAAGTAGCAAAACTGCCAACGGTTTCCGCTCCGCTTCAGGTAGCCCTTGCAATCCGCGAATAGCGCCACCGCTTGCCACACCTTGTCGAGAGGCGTACGGCGCGCTCCCAACGCCACTGACAGTTCCTCAAAGGTCGGCGCATCCAGATCGACCTCGGCGAGATTATTGGCGGCGAGCAGCTCAGCCGCTTTCTCGGCCGCGGCGAGCGCCTCGGCTTCAGTGCACCCATTCGCGGTGGTCATATTGCGCAAGGCCTGAAGGCGGGCGCGGATTTTCACGAGATCGGCTTTCATGCCCCACCTCCGGCGGCTTCATCGATCAGCCGGACGGCTTTGAGCCCTCTTTCGGTGATGGAAGCGGCGCCGCAGCATCCGCCATCGTCCCTCTTCGCGAGCCACTGGTTCTCCAGCGCCTCGATCGTCCTGTTGCGGATCACCGCGCCATCGGCCTCATAGCCGATGCGGTTGCGAAGGAGCCTGCGTCTGGCAAGCGCGCGCAGCGCAATGACCTGAGCATCGGAGAGGCGCGGCTCGCCATAGAGACAGCGGCGCTTGTCGAGACGTTCCTTCATGACTCACATCCCCAATGCCTGCATGTAGAGTTCGAGGATGGCTTCCTCTTCCTGCCGTTCCTCGGGCGAGCGCTTGCGCATGGCGATCAGCTTTCGGATGGCGGCAGCATCGAAGCCGCGGCCCTTGGCCTCGCCGTAGATCTCCTTGATGTCGCCGGCGATGGCGGCCCGCTCTTCCTCCAACCGCTCGATGCGCTCGATCAACTGCTTCAGCTCCTCAGCGGCCACGCCGCTGTCTGCAACGTCGCTGGTCACTCCGGTGCCTCCTGTTCGCTGATGAGTTGCTTGAGCCGGGCTTTGGCATCGCCGGACAGGTAGAACTCGCCGCCGCGCCGGTTGAGGATGTCGAAGCCGAGTGCCTGCACGCGCGCCCGCATCCTTGAGATGAAGACGTCGATGATCTTCTCGTCCCGCTCGTCCTCGCCCTTGGCAGGGTCATGCGTGGCGACGAGGAGGCCGTAGCGATTGACCTGTTCGCGCCGGAGCAGCACCTCCAAGATGGCGGCCTCGGCCGGGGCGAACGACTGGCCCCCGATCCGTCGCGGAAAGGTCGGGGTCAGCCCGAGAAGGGCGCGCATGTGCGTGTCCTCTTCGCCCCGGCCGGCGAGGGCGGAGCGCTCCGGCGGCGGATCGCCCATCAGCTCGGCCGTCACCGTCTCGGCCGGGCGCCGCACCGGGGGCCGGGGCAGACGCGGCAGTTCCGCCGGCGCCAGCGGCTTCGGCGTCGCCGGGACAGGGGCGGACCGCAGGAACGCTTGCGGCATCTCCACGAGGATCTGCCTGCCTATCGCATCGACGTAGAACTCCGGCTCCGCAGGCTCGCTGCCGGCAAACACCCCCGGTGGCAACGGGCAGCGAATTAGGCGCCTGTCGCCCCTGCCGGACGGGACCGCCTCATATGCCCCGCGATCGTCCGCCTTGACCCGTAGCAGTCCCTTCGCTGCCGCGAACTGGATCGCGAAGCGGCCACCGCCGATCTCGCTCTCCAGATCCGACGACATGTTGAGCTGCAGGCGTGGCGACTGGCGGTTCTTGCGGCCGAACAGCTTGACGGAGATGACGAGCGGCGCCGGCCCTGCAGGCCGCGCCGGCAAGACGTCGACGAAATCGGCGTCTGAGATGTCGCTGAAAATCGACATTGAAGCCTCCTTCACGCGGCAAGCTGGCGGGCGAGATCGAGCGCGGCTTCCGTCACGGTCAGGTGCCGGCCGGCTTTCTCCAGCGACTGGCGATGGCGCCGGGCATCGCGCCACGCCTCGCGCGCCGCCTCGGCGTCGTCGAAGACGAGCGCGGGATCGACGAGGCGCGGCATGCGGGCACCCTGGATGCGCACCTTGCAGCGCGTGCCGCCGCGATAGTCGAGGCGCGCCATGAGCCCGGCCTGCCGGATGCCCATGGCCTGGATGACGAAGACCTTCTGCATCGCAGCCTCCGTCATGCTCTCGCGAGGTCGATGGTCACCGGCCGCCATTCCGCGTCGTGCCGGTCGCGCTCGTAGCAGCGCACATAGGTCTTGGAGCCGATGACCCGCATGGCGTCGCGGATCGCCTCCATGGCCCGCTGCCAACGCTCGTCCTCGATGTCGAGGCGCAGGAGCATGAAGATCTCGGCGCGGTTGATCTGGCCCGCCTTGTCCGTGTTGAAGGCGCGGGTGACGATGGCGCGGATCTCGGGGCGGCTGTCGGCCGACCACTCCATCAGGCACTCGTCGATCAGCTCCTTGGCGTGCTGGAGCTGCGGCCCGAAGTCGATGTTGTCCTGAACCTGGACCTGCACCTTCATCAGGCCGTCGAAGGTGGTGAAGGTTTTGTTGCCCTTCGCGCCACCTTTGCTGGTGCCGTACTCCTGCGCGAGGATGGCTTCGAAGGCGCCGAGATCGTCGAAGGTGTGCTGCTTGAAGCGGCTGATCTGCGCCGACAGGGCCTTGGCATAGCCCATCACCTTGCGGACGGTCTCGTCCTCCAGCTTGTCGGCCGGCTTTATGGTGTCGACCGGCACGAGATTGCCCTTGGCGTCGGGCATGTAGATCTTGCCGTGCACCTCGACGGTGCCGGGCTCAAGGACCGCAGGCTCAGACATTGTGATCTCCGTTGGGAAGGGCGCGGGCGTTGTCGGCCGACGCGTGAGGGCATTTCCGGCAGGCGTGAAAGAGGCGCGCGCGCAGTGACGACGTTGCGCGGAAGGGCTGCTTCTGCTCGTCGAGACAGCGGTCACGGCCGATATCGCCGAGCACGGGGCACACGACGGTCGCGCCCATGAGCGCGCCGCGGACCACCTCCTCGACACGGGCGACGTTGCCGCGATAGGTGCCGGAGATGATGTTGCTGAGGACGGCCGGGCTGTAGTTGATGCGCTTGGCCGTCACGGCGCCCGATGTGCGCGTCATCTCCTGGGCGAGCACGAGCACCCAATCCGGCAGTTCTTCGCCCCAGGTGGCGCGCGCCTTGGCGACGTAGTCGATGCCCGCGGCCATGCCGGGCAGAGGTCCGCGGTTCACGGCGTCACCTCCTTCGCCTCGGGCTGGCCGAGCACGGTGTTGCTGTTCGGATCGAAGACGAGGTGCGTGCGCAGGATGCGCGGCGGCTCGGCGCCGAGATTGCGCACGAAGTGGAACTCGGCCTCATGCCCGCGGCCGCCGCCCGCCTTGAGGCGCGCGAGCACGCCCACCTCGGCAAGGTGGCGGACGTACCGCTGAACGGTCGGCCGCGGGATGGCCCGTAGCTCGGTGCTGGCGGCTTCCTGCAACGCCGACACCGTGAAGCGCTTGAGCATCTTCATGGTGCGCCAGAGCGTCTCGGTGGCCGTCTCGGGAAAGGCGCTGCCGTCGCGGGCGAGCCGGGGCGCATCGCGCGAGGTGCGGGCGAGCCGGTAGTGGTAGCGGCCGTGGCGGATGCCGCGCACCGCCTCAACATGGTCGACCGCGAGATAGCCGGCTTTGGCCAGGCGCTTCACATAGTCGGCGACGGTCGCCTCATGGACGTTGGTCGCACCGACGATGTCGGCCAGGGTGAAGGTGCCTTGCTCGGCGGCGCGCTGGATGAGCTGCCAGAAGCCCGCATGGCCGCGCGGCACGCGAAGGTGCATGGCGACGTGTTCGACGAGAGGACGGCGCATTATGCGGCCCTCCCCAGGCGGCGGCTCTCCTCCAGCTCGCGGGCGAAGCGCACGACAATGCGCCGCGTGTTGCCGCGCTCGGCATCGACGATCTGCGCGAGGCGGGCGTCGTCGATGTCCAGCTCGGGGCAGTAGCTGCGGGCGAGCAGGCGGGCGTCCTCGACGTCGCAGGGCACGGCCTGGACGAACTCGAGCATGCGGTTGTGGACCCGCTCGAAGGCCTCCAGCTGGCCCGGCAGCGTCTCCTCGCCGATCAGGATGACCGGGGCGAGGCTCTTGTCGTGCAGCTCGCGCAGCAGGTCGACGAAGCGCTTCTGCGCGATGAAGTGCGCCTCGTCGACGATGAGCGGGCGCATCGGATCGGCCGCGAGCACCATGATGGCCTGCTCGACCATGTCGGCGATGGCGCCGCGCGGGCGCTGCCCCAGCTCGACCAGGATGGAGCGCAGGAGGCTCTTGGCGGTCGTGAACTGCCCCACCTCGACATAGGTGGCGCGGGTGACGTTGGCCCCGTAGGTGGCCGCCTTGGTCTTGCCGAGGCCGGAGCGCCCGAAGAAGCAGGCCATGCCCGGCAGGTCCGGCGCGCGGTTGATCACGCGCTTGATCAGGCCGTTGAACGCGGCGACGTTCTTGAGGGGAGCCGGCTTCTTGACCGTTTGTGCGTCGACTGTCATGCTTTCCTCGGTTCGACTTTCGGCCCGGCCTTCGCGCCGGGCCTTCTTCTTGGGCTCACGCAAACAACCACTCGTCCCCGAAGTCCCGGTGGAGATCCTGGTGGGCGAGGTACTCGGCACTCGTCTGGTAGCGGCCGAGCCACAGCGCCTCGTCGGTCGAGACGCCCTGGCCGGCGGCAATCCGGCGCTCCAGTTCCACCGCGCGGCGGAAGCGGTGCTTCGGCTGCTCGGGGAAGGCTTTCACGGTGCTCTCAGGGGCCGGCACCGGAGCGTCGGCCTCGGCTGCGGCAACCAGTTCGGCATGGATGGCGGCATCGTCCGGCCGCAGCTCGACCGGGCGCGCGTGACGCGGCGTCATCGCCTCGATCGCAGCCTCGATCTGCGGCGTGGTGTGCTCGACGCGCGGCTTCGGCAGCTCGACCAGCTTGCCGGCATCGCGGGCGGCCTGCCGCATGACGAGATCGGCAAGGCGCGGCCCCTTGGCGAGCTTCTTCACCTCGGCCTTCACGGGCGCCATGCGCTCGTCGATGATGCGCTTCTGCTCGGCCTTAACCGCGCGGACGGCGGCCGCCGGATCGATGCCGGCGAGGACGGGACAGGTCGCCTCGCCGAGGAATTCGTCGCCCTCGGGCGTGAACAGATAGGCGCGGCCGAGGTCGGCGGGATCCATGCGCACGAGCACGCGGGTCTCGGGCATGAGATGCGGCACGAGATACCAGTTGTGATCGATGCGGATGCCCGACTTGCTGACGGTGCGGATGCCGTCGCGGCCGGCGATCGGCATGAGCAGGATGTCGAGGGCGCGCTCGTCGACGGTGCGGATGGCCTCGCGCGACGCGCTGACCAGCTCGAAGGGCGTGCGCTTGCCGAGGCCGGCGTGCGGCTCGTGCATGTACATGGCCTCGACCCAGCGGTCGCATTCGCGCTGCAGGTCGGCGCCGGTCAGCGCTACGCAGAACGTCTCGGCCGGATCCTCGCCCAGGCGGGCCGCGAAGGCCTTGCGCTGCTCGATCTGCTTCCGGTCGGCCACGTCATGGCCGATGAAGCCTTCCAGCAGCGGCATGAGGCCGCGCTGCAGGGTGCCGATGGCGCGCTCGACGAAGGCCTTTTCCTCGGGCGTGAACGGCTGGGAATAGGACACGTCGATGCCGAGGTTCGCCATCAGCATCGTCGTCTGCCGGGCCGTGAAATCGCTGCCGTTGTCGGTCTTCACCCGATCAGGCGCGCCCCAGGCGAGGACGGTGCGCCGCATCAGGGCACAGACGGCGGCGGCGCGTGGCGTCCGGCTGACCGAGATCAGCAGGCGACGCGAATAGACGTCGATCGCGGCATAGATCGAGTGCCGCCCGTCCGAGCACAGCACGTCGGCCGGCGAGGCGTCGATCATCCAGAGCTGGTTGAGGCGCGTGACGTGCCGGTAGGAGTTGCGGCCCGATGCGCGATACTTCGACTTGAAGGCGTCCGGGTTGGTGAGGGCTGTCAGCTCGACCTTCAGCTCTTCCTTCCATCGGCCGATCGCCCACTGGATAGTGCGCAGAGGCGGCACGGGAACGCGGCGGATCTCGCCGTGCCGTGAAACGAGGTCCAGCCCGCCTTCAAACTGCGCTTCAAGCGCGCGCCGGAGGTGCTTCGCGGTGAGGTGCGGCTGCTTGACCAGGAGCGCCAGCAGGAAGGTCTTCACCTCGCCGCCGTTGGCCTGATCGAGGACGCCGCAGCCCTTCCGCGCTGCTGCCTTGTCGACGCCGAGGCGCTTGGTGCGCCCGTCGCGGCGGGCTGCCCGCCACCGAAACAGCGTCGAGGGCGTGATCGAGCGGACATGGCGCCGGATCCAGTCGGCGACTTCGATGCGGTCGGAATTGTAGAGGTCGCAGAAGTGCTGATCCGCGAGGCGCTTGGTGACGCCCGACTCGGCAATGTAGCGATCGAGGATCTGCAGAAGCGCTAGGCGCGCGTCCCGTGCCTCCGCTGCCCGGCCGCACAGGTCCGAAGTCTCGGACTCTGCCGGTGACTGCGAGGCCTGCAGGACAACAGGCACCTCGACGGCCTGAAGGTGGCGGCCGAGATAGGCGGCGCGGGCCTCGGCCGGGAGTGCTTCGAGCGGGTACTCACGCCCGCCGCCGCGGCCGATGCGGTCGCGGAAGGGCCATTTTTCCTGCTTAGCGCGCAGGATCAATCCCGCCTTGGTAAAGGGAAGGCCAGGAAGGCCGGCCTCCGCGATTTCGCGCGCCGTCAGCCATTGTTTCACCGGGGAGATAGGAGCGTTCACCGGCGGGCCCTCCACTCCGCATCGGCGGCAGCGATTTGGCGCTCGAGTTCGTCCTTCAGCTCCTTAGCGCGCTCCCGTTTGAGCAGAGCCTCGTAGCGGCTGGGCACAGCAATGAGAGCAGCTGCATCGAGCAGGGCATTAAGAGGCCGCTCGTCGCCGGTGACGGACACGAGAGCAATGAGGCGCGTGGCCGAGATCTGATGCGTGCCGGCCTTGGCTTGGCTGGCATAGGCTTCCAGCATCGACACCGGGACATCCTCACCGAGAAATTCCGACATGCGCCGCGCAACGACCTCTCGGGAGAGGCCGCAGTCGCGCAGGCACTGCGACACGGCGCGCGACAGGCGGGCGGCAAGCGTGCCGGCCCGCACGACCTCCTCGCCGAACCGGGCCACGACGGGCGCCGGCTGGAAATCGCGGAAGAGGTCGAGGGTGTTGGTGTCGCGCTGCCGGGCCATGGTCACCCTCGCCCAAAAGGGGCCGGGCGGGCGGAACCCGCCCGGCCAAGGCTAGGGAGGAAACGCCCATAGAGGGCACGGGTTAGCCCCGCCACCGACCACTGACGCAGGTCGCGCGCTCCCCCTACACTCGACGCGTCACCAAACGAGTCGGGAGAAATGGGGATGAGTGAAGACTGGCGAAGTCGCGTGGAGGCTCGCTTGGACGAATTGGATACCGAACTCCTTGCTGTGCAGGATGCGGCGTTCAACGGCTTCTGGCCTGCCCTGGCGGTGGCGTTTGCCTTGATCGACGAAGGCATGATCGAGAAGGCGAGACTGCTCGAATTCATCGAGGCTCTCCGTGATCTCGCCGCCGCTTGGGCAGAGCCAGGACGCGGCGAAGACGCCGTGCTCGTTCTCCAGCAGGTGGAAGAGTTGGTGTCGGGGGCGGATCTGGAACCCGGTCGGGTACTCCAGGAACTCCGAACACTAATTCGTGTAGAGGCGCTGATAGCGACCCTGAAGCCACGAGGGCGTCCTCGGCGCGGATCCGAATGACTTCGTCGGCCGTAGCACGAATGCCGCCAAAGGCATCGGCCATCGCAAGGCTCTGTGCCGCCTTTCGGAATGCCAGGAATCGGTCGCGACCGCGCATCACAGCGCCCCTCGCACCAGCCGCACGAGCCTCTCGGCCTCGTTGGCCCAAACCCACACGGCGCCAACGAACAGCGCGAGGCACACCAGCTCGAAGGCGTCGCGGGCAAAGGCACGGGTGGTGGGCAGAAAATGCCTGTCTGGCCGATGGCGATTTTCAGACGGGGAACGCGTCATGCTGCCGCTCCCATGTCAGGACGCCCATGCACGTTTTGGCTGGTGGCGCCTGTGCGGCACGCGCTATCCTGCGTGCCGGATGATGGTGTCTCGTAGCGATCGGGCCAAAGGTCCGCCGGTTCGAGGCCGAGAAAGGCGGCGAGTGCCTTCTCACCGGCGAAATGCCGGCGGATGAGGGCCGAGCGACACGCGGAAGGATCGAGCTTTGCATCGGTCGCGATCTTCGTCAGCGTGCTCTTGCGCCGGTGCACCTCGGCCTTGATGGTGAACCTGTCCCAGCGTTTGCGGGCCATCTCATTCTCCGGATCGTCCGGCCCTGGCAGGGGCCGGTTTTTTCGGTCTTTCGGGTGCACGTTCGTGCTCCCGTTCGTGTTCACAGCGAATCAGAATATGAACCCTTTAAGGATCATCGTCAACTTGATCGACCACTTTACGGTTCATCGTTCCCGATCCGAGGACGACCAGCACGGTATCGGTTGGCGGAATTGGGGTTTGAGATGTCTGTAAAGTCAGGCGCCGACGGCGACGAACGCTTTACGGATCAGGAGCTGAACCATAAAGCGTTCACTGAGAGGCTGCGCACTTTGCTGGACGGGCGCTCCGCGCGAGCGTTCGCCCAGCTCGCCGGCGTCCCGACGACGACCTTTAACAAGATCGTCAACGGCGTATCGGAGCCCACGAGACCGACACTCATTGCGATTGCGCGGGCTGCCGGAGTCTCTCTCGACTGGCTCGCCGCTGGCAGAGGGCCAATGCGGCTTACGGTTGAGCCGCCCATCCTGGGCAGTGCACCGCGGCTTTCGGTGCTGGCGAGCGCGATTTCGCTTGTCGAAGAATGGCTTGAAGAGAACAACCGCGTCATGACGCCGGAGAAAAAAGCGGATGCCGCCGCAAAGATTTATCAACTTATCATGGAGGACATTTCCGAGGGGCATACGCCAATTGATAGGCGCCGAGCGCATCAGATATTGCGCCTCGTCGCCTGAGGCGATCGTTTCGGGGCAATCATGAGCGCACGTGTTTCTGATGACGAAAGGGAAGTTATAAGGCAACTGCGGGGCGACTTACTTGGTCAGAGCGACCGAGTAGCTAGCTCTGGGAGGGCGAAACGTAAGAAATCCCCCCGCCCAATTACACTTAATGTTTCAGGCGGAATTCACAGCAGCTCAGTGTTTATTTTGGTCGGCAACGACATTATCGAGAATGGATCATGAAACGGTCAGATGTCATTCCAAAGGCAGCTCGCTGGCTGGCCCTGCTGGCCGCCGCAGCAATTCCAAAGACATTGCCGGCCAATGCCGACGAGACCAACCGCGTCGATCAAATATATATTCCGGTAAATAAGGTGGCTGCTGACCTCGGCTTGGGCGACCGCTTATTGCCATTGCGGTGCGCGAGAGTCGAAGGCCAATTTGAATGCCTGTATACTTGGAGCAGGCCGGGCATGATCTCAGCCCTAGGCGATGAGGGGACGCGCCAACTCCAAAGCATTGCGGTGTATCTGCCGACAACGAAGCAACTTCCAGCCGATGTTGCGAATGTTGTGGCTATGTTTCTGCGGGCGTTCTCGCCTCAACTGGATCAGTCCGCGATGGGCAAGGCGCTTGCCAGTCTCGCGGATGGAGCTGCTGGCCCAGATCGCCGCGGTACGGTCAAGTTCGATGCGGTGAGTTACGCCTTGCTTGGCAACGACGGTCGCCACGTTCGACTTTATGTGACTTTGGAGGAGTGAGGCGCGTCGCGTCGACTCGCGTGTGATGTTGCGCGACCACTCCGCCAGCAATTCGGGTCGCATCCGTTCTTGCACATTCATCCTGTCGGCTGGCGCCTCCGCTAAGGCTCAAAACACCAAGGGCCAATTGCGGTTGCGCCCGTTCGATCCCGCCTAATTCCGGATACTCCCGGCTAGCACCTGTTCTTGCACTTCACAGAAACGGCGGCCCGTGCAGCGGCCCATGGCGCAGCCTTCGGAGCAGGCAAGGCGGCAGGGCTCGCCGCGCTCCTGCATGATGTCGGCAAGTATTCGCCTGACTTTGCGGCCCGGCTCGAGGGCGGCAAGACGAGGGTGGACCACTCGACGGCGGGGGCTGCCCTCGTCCTGGAACTCGCCACGGGCAACGACCGTCTCATTGCGGAGATCATCTCATACGCCATCGCCGGTCATCATGCCGGCCTGCCCGACAAGCGGGGGGAAAGTCTCGCTGCCTTGAGTGACCGGCTGACGGGTTTTTCGCACGCCAGGCTCGACCCTGTCTGGCGCGAGGAACTGGCGCCCGACGCGAGCGGCCTCCTGCCGGCCTTCTCTTGGGAGCCGCCACCGGCGCGCGAGGCGACACATCGCGAAGTGGAGGCTTCCCGAGCGCGCCTCGCCTTCCAGTTCGCCTTTCTCGGCCGCATGCTCTTCTCCTGTCTCGTCGATGCCGACTTCAAGGACACCGAGGCCTTCTACGGTCGCGTCGAGGGGCGACAACTCGAGCGTGAATGGCCAGCGTTGCAGACGGTCCTTCCGGGCCTGCTGGCCGCCTACGAGCGACGGATGGGGGACCTGCGCAACAGCAATTCGGAAGTGAACAGCGTCCGCAGCGCGGTGCTCGACCACGTGCGCAGCCGTGCCGGCGAGGCGCCCGGCCTGTTCACGCTCACCGTGCCGACCGGGGGCGGCAAGACACTCGCTTCGCTCGGCTTCGCGCTCGATCACGCCCGGATCCACGGGCATCGCCGCATCATCTACGCCATTCCCTTCACCTCCATCATCGACCAGACGGCGGAAATTTTCCGGGATATCCTGGGCGCGGCGGTGGTGCTCGAGCATCATTCGGCCATCGACTCCGGTCGGCTGCGGCGCGAAGAGGCGCGCATGGCGGACAGTGATGCCGCGAGCCGGGACAAGCTGAAGCTGGCGATGGAGGACTGGGCCGCACCCGTCGTCGTCACCACGAATGTGCAGCTGTTCGAGAGCCTGTTTGCCGCCCGGCCGTCGCGCTGCCGCAAGCTGCACAACGTCGCCGGCAGCATCATCATCCTCGACGAGGCGCAGACCTTGCCGCGTCCGTTGCTGGCGCCGGCCGTGGCCGCGCTTCGGGAGCTCGCCGCCAATTACCGCTGCAGCATCGTGCTGTGCACGGCGACGCAGCCGGCGCTCGATGCCGACAGGTTCCCGGCCGGCCATCCCGTCGGCCTGCCGCTCGCCGGCCGGGAACTGGCGCCCGAGCCGCAGGACCTGGCCCGCAAGCTTCGGCGCGTGACGCTTCGCTTCGCCGGCGAGATGGACGATGCGGCGCTCGTCGCCGCCCTCATGGACCAGAGCCAGGGCCTCGTCGTCGTCAATAGTCGCAAGCATGCCCTTGCACTCTATCGGTCTGCGCAGGCCGCGGGGCTCGACGGAGCTGTGCATCTTTCGACCCGGCAGCACGCCGTCGACAGGCGCGCCATTCTCGCTGAAATCCGGCGGATGCTGATGGAGGGGCGTCCTTGCCGTGTCATCGCCACCTCGTTGGTGGAAGCGGGTGTCGACCTCGATTTCCCGAAGGTCTGGCGGGCCGAGGCAGGGCTGGATCAGGTGGCGCAGGCGGCCGGCCGCTGCAACCGGGAAGGGCGGCGGCCTCTGGAGGAGAGCATCGTCACGATCTTCACCGCGCCCGACCATCCTCCGCCGTCCGAGATCAAGAGTCTGAGCGGCGATCTCGGGCGCATGGCGGACAAGCACGAGGATCTCCTGTCGCCACAGGCCATGGAGGATTTCTTCGGCGAGGTCTACTGGCGCGTCGGCCCGGAGGGGCTCGACAAGGAGAAGATCCTGTCGCGCTTCCGCATGGGCCCGGGCCGTGGCGGCATCGAGACGGACTTTGCCTATCGCACGGTGGCCGAGAAATTCCGCATGATCGAAAGCGGCATGAAGCCGGTGATTGTGGCGAATACGCCGGAGGCGTGGTCGATCGTGGACAGGCTCGGCGTCGAGACCATTCCGTCCGGGACATTGGCGCGACAGGTGCAGCCCTATGTCGTGCAGGTGCCGCCTCAGGCGCGGATCGCGCTGATGGCAGCCGGTCACGTTGCCTTCCACGCCGAGAAGCTTCGCGCCGACCAATTCGCCGTGCTGGTAGCGGACAGCCTGTATCGGCCCGATGTCGGCCTTTTGTGGGACGATGCGGACTATCTCCGGCCGGAGCAGTGGATGGTATGAGGACAGGTGCGCTCCATGTGCGACAGTCCGCATTCCGGTTAGAGAGAGCTGCCAATCCCTTCAGCATCGGACAAACGCCCATCAGGGAACTCGAGCCGACGCCGCTAGGATATCGGAAATGCTTGCATGGGCCGCCACGGCGCGGTTTACTTTGTGCAGCAAGCGCTTTCTTTCTTCATCGTTTCGCGGTTCTATTGATATGGGGCGATTCAAGGTATTTATTGGAATGAAATGCCTGAATAGAGATATATGATAAAATAAAAAAGTTTTAAAGGAAGTCAGTACTGAGTCAAAATTCGTCCGTCCATGCGTAATCTGCGGGGGTGTTCAGTTCACGTAAGTCTATAGTGGGTTGGGGGGCAATCGTGGCTTATGGAATTCGTCTGCACGTCTCGGGCAATTACGCCTGTTTCACTAGGCCGGAGACCAAGGTTGAGCGCGTTTCCTATGACGTGATGACCCCGTCGGCGGCGCGCGGCATTCTGGAATCGATCCACTGGAAGCCGGCGATCCGCTGGGTCATCGACGCGATCCATGTGCTGAAGCCGGTCCGGTTCCGGTCCATCCGTCGCAACGAGGTGGGCAGCAAGATCCCTGCCGGCACGGTGAGGGCGGCCATGAACCGGGGCAGCCTGGCGGGCCTTGCCCTCAAGGTGGAGGACAGCCGCCAGCAGCGTGCCGCCACCGTCCTCGTCGACGTCGCCTATGTCATCGAGGCTCATTTCGTGCTGACGGACAAGGCCGACGGCGACGAGAGCGAGGGCAAGCATCTCGACATCTTCAACCGCCGGGCCGAGCGTGGCCAGTGCTTCCACCAGCCTTGCCTCGGCACGCGCGAGTTCGCCGCCGCCTTCTCCCTCATCGCGCCGGATGCGCCGATGCCGGCGCCCGAGCCGGAACACCGGACAGACGACCTGGGTTTCGGCCGGCCGCGCGATCTCGGCCTGATGCTGTGGGACATCGACCATCAGGCGGCGGGGCGGCCGTCGCTGTTCTTCCGCGCCCGGCTCGACAACGGCGTGATGCGCGTGCCCCGTCCCGGCTCGCCGGACATTCTGCGCTGAACCTTTCGTGGCCCGCCGCCCGTGACAGGGCGTGGGCGCAAGGATTGCGAAGGTCCCCATGAGCATTCTGGCATCCCTCGCCAAAGCCTACGACCGGCTTCCGAACGTGCCGCCCTTCGGTTTCTCGACCGAGAAGATCGGCTTCGTCATCTCGCTGAACGAGGACGGCAGCGTCGCTTCCGTCAGCGATCTGCGCGACGGGACGGGGAAGAAGAAGGTGCCGCGGCTGATGCAGGTGCCGCAACCGGTGAAGCGCACCGTCGCCATCGCGCCGAATTTCCTGTGGGACAAGACCTCCTACCTGCTCGGCGTCACGGCTGGCGAAGGCAAGCGGACGGCGGACGAGCACAGGGCTTTTTGCGAGATGCATCGCGGCGCCCTGGCCGGCACCGCCGATCCCGGTCTCCTGGCTCTTCTCCGCTTTCTCGACCAGTGGTCGCCCGAGCGGTTCACTCAGCCGCTGTGGCCGGAGGAGATGAAGGATCAGAATGTCATCTTCGCGCTCGAGAGTGAGCGGCTGCAGAATATCTACCTGCACGACCGGCCCGCCGCCCGGGCGCTGTGGGTGGACGTCGGTGCGCGAAACGGCGACACCGAGGCGGTGTGCCTCGTCACGGGCACGATGGGCCCGATTGCGCGGCTGCACCCGGCGATCAAGGGGGTGTGGGGCGCGCAATCGTCCGGCGCCTCCATCGTTTCCTTCAACCTCGATGCCTTCACCTCCTACGGCCACGAGCAGGGGGAGAACGCGCCCGTGTCCGAGGCGGCCGCTTTCAAATATGCGACGGCGCTCAACACCTTCCTCGCCGACGACAGGCATCGCATCCAGATCGGCGATGCGTCCACGGTATTCTGGGCGGATGCTTCGGATGCGCAGGTGGCGGAGGCGGCCGAAAGCTTCTTCAGCGCCTGGTTCGCATCGCAGCCGGACGAGGGGATCGAGGCCGGAAAGGTCGGCGATGCTCTCGGGCGCATGCGCCGTGGCATCCCGTTGAAGGACATCGAGCCCAAGCTCGCCGAAGGCGTCCGTTTCTATGTGCTCGGTCTTGCCCCCAATGCGGCGCGCCTGTCCATCCGCTTCTGGCTGGAGGACGATTTCGGCCGGCTCGCCGGCAATTACGCGCGCTTCGTCTCGGACATGGCGATCGAGCCGCCGCCGCGCGACGGCTATCCCCCGCTCTGGCGCTATCTCGCCGAGACGGCGGTGCTCGGCAAGCGCGAGAACGTGCCGCCCAATCTTGCCGGCGAGTGGATGCGCGCCATCCTCACCGGCACGCCCTATCCGCTGACGCTGCTCGCGACCGTGCTGATGCGCATCCGCGCGGACGGGGAGATCAATGCGCTGAGGGCCGGCATGCTGCGCGCGCTCCTCGTGCGCAATTTCGACATGGATCCCGCACGGACCGGGGCATCGGACAAGACGAAGGAGGCACCCGTGGCGCTCGACCCGCACAACAGGAACAAGGGCTATCTGCTCGGGCGGCTCTTCGCCGCCTACGAGCATGCGCAGATGGCCGCACTCGGCCGCAACGTCAACGCCACGATCAAGGACAAGTTTTACGGCGCGGCCTCCGCACAGCCGCGGAAGGTCTTTGCGCTCTTGGAAAAGGGATCGGCCAATCATCTGTCCAAGCTCGGCAAGCAGCGGCCGGGCCAGCGCATCTATCTGGAGCGCATCATTGGCGACATCCTCGAGGTGATGGATCCATCCAATGACCCGTTCCCGCCGTCGCTTTCGGCCGCCGAGCAGGCCCTGTTCGGCCTCGGCTACTACCACCAGCGCAACGAATTCTTCCGCAAGACCGATACCGTCACCGAGGAGGCCGCCCAATGACCGCGCTCGCCAATCGCTACGATTTCGTTCTCCTGTTCGATGTCTCCAAGGGCAATCCCAACGGTGATCCCGACGCCGGCAACCTGCCGCGCCTCGATCCCGAGACGAACCATGGGCTCGTCTCGGACGTGAGCCTGAAGCGCAAGATCCGCAACTATGTCGAGCTCGCACGTGATGGCGCGCCCGGTTGCCATATCTATGTGCAGGAAGGCGCCATCCTCAATGAGCAGCATCGCAAGGCCTATGTGGCGCTGCGCCCGGACGACGAGAAGGCGAAGAAGGAGGGCAAGCTCAACCCGAAGAATGACGAGGAAGCGCAGCGGCTGCGCGATTTCATGTGCCGGAACTTCTTCGACGTGCGCACCTTCGGCGCCGTCATGTCCACGGGCATCAACTGCGGCCAGGTGCGTGGCCCCGTGCAGATGACCTTCGCCCAATCCATCGAACCCATCGTGCCGCAGGAAATCTCCATCACGCGCATGGCCGCGACCAACGAGGCAGAGAAGAAGCAGCGGGCGGAAGGCAGCGAAGAGGACAACGGGCGCACCGACAACCGCACGATGGGCCGCAAGCATATCGTGCCCTACGGCCTCTATCGCGCCCATGGCTTCATTTCCGCCAAGCTCGCCGAGCGCACCGGCTTCGGCGAAGCCGATCTCGACCTCCTGCGCGAGGCCCTCGTCTCGATGTTCGAGCATGACCGCTCGGCCGCTCGCGGGGAGATGGCGTCGCGCAAGGTCATCGCCTTCAAGCACGCCAGTGCCCTTGGCAATGCGCCGGCCCATGCCTTGTTCGATCGCGTCGAGATTGGCCGCAACATCGCCGGCGAGCTCCGCAAAATCGACCGGCAGATCGACAACTATCCGCCGGCTCGGGCCTTTTCGGACTATGTCGTGACAATCAACCGCGCCAACCTGCCGGAGGGCGTCGAGGTCATCGAATGGCTGTGATGCCTCATGGCTGATGACGGCCTGCTGCAGCCCGACGAACGGGACGCCGAGCCCATTCCGCTCTCGGCGCTCCAGCATGCCGTCTATTGCCTGCGGCAGGCAGCGCTCATCCATCTCGAACGTCTGTGGGCAGAGAACCGCTTTACGGCGGAGGGGCATGTAATGCACGTCGCTTCTGGCCGACCGGACAGCCGCAGGGCGCGGGGTGTGCGTCGCGAGACGGCGCTCGCCATCGCCTCGCGCCGGCTCGGCATCGCGGGAGTTGCTGATCTCGTCGAGTTCCATCGCGGCCCCGACGGGGAGATTCCTTATCCGGTCGAGTTCGAGCGCGGCAGGCCGAAGTTGCATCGCGCCGACGAGGTGCAGCTCTGCGCGCAGGGCCTGTGCCTCGAGGAGATGACCGGACGGCCGGTGCCCGAAGGGGCCCTCTTCTACGGAGAGACGAAGCGGCGCATCGCGGTGCCCTTCGACGCTGACCTGCGCCGCCTGACCGAGGAGACGATCGCCGACCTGCGCCGGATCTTCCGCAGCCTTGCGACACCGAAAGCGGTCTGGCGGGCGGAACGTTGTCGCGCCTGCTCGCTCATCGAACTGTGCCGGCCCAAGGCCGGCAGCCGCTCGGCTCGCACTTGGCGAGAAGGCATGGTGGCGTCGCTTCTCGACGGACAAGGGGGTGCCGGTTGAAGAAGCTCCTGAACACGTTCTACGTCACGACGGAGGGCGCGAGCCTTAGGAAGGACGGCGAGAATCTCGTGGCGGAGATCGAGGGCACCGAGCGTGCACGCGTGCCACTGCATATGCTGGCTTCGGTTGTGACCTTCGGCGCCGTCTACATCTCGCCGGCGCTGATCGGAGCTTGCGCGGCAGCGGAATCGTAGCGGGCGTTTCCAGGCCTGCGTCGAAGGGCCTGTCGCCGGCAATGTGCTGCTGCGGCGGGCGCAGTATCGCGTCTGCGATACGCCGCTCGACATCGTTCGCAGCCTGGTGCTCGGCAAGACTGCGAACCAGAGATCCGTCCTGATGCGGGCCGTGCGTGACTATGGCGAGGAACTTGCGCCCGAGCAAAAGCAGCGCATGGCCGCGGCGACGGATCGCCTTGCGTCCATCCTGCGCAGGATGAGCCAGTCGGAATGCGATGTCGAGACGCTGCGCGGGGCGGAGGGGGAAGCCGCGAGCCTTTACTTCGGTGTCTTCGATGTCCTCATCCGCTCGCCGGACGCGCAGATGCGCTTTCATGGCCGTTCGCGCCGGCCGCCGCTCGACCCCGTCAATGCCCTGCTGTCCTTTCTCTACACCTTGCTGACCCACGACTGCCGCAGCGCTGCGGAATCGGTGGGCCTCGATCCGGCCGTGGGTTTTCTGCACCGCGACCGCCCCGGACGACCGAGCCTCGCCCTGGACCTCATGGAGGAATTGCGTCCGGTCTTGGCCGACCGTCTGGCGTTGTCGCTCGTCAACCGTCGCCAGCTGCGCGCGCGGGATTTCGAGATACGCGACGGCGGAGGAGTTTGGCTGACGGAAGAGGGGCGCAGAACCGTCCTCACTGCCTGGCAGGAGCGCAAGAAGGAGGAGCGGCGCCATCCTTTTCTGGAGGAGATGGCACCGCTCGGCCTGGTGCCCTATCTGCAGGCCCAGCTTCTGGCCCGGCACCTGCGCGGTGACCTTGACGCCTATCCGCCGTGGCTATGGAAATGAGGCAGGTCGATGATGGTGCTGGTGACCTATGACGTAAACACCTCCGAAGCGGGCGGGGCAGGGCGGCTCCGGCGCGTGGCACGCGCTTGTCGGGATTTCGGCCAGCGGGTCCAATATTCCGTCTTCGAGATCCAGGTCGACCCGGCGCAGTGGACGTTGCTGAAGGCGCGCCTTGAGAAACTCATCGAGCCCGAACGCGACAGCCTGCGCTTTTACTATCTCGGAGCCCATTGGCGCCGACGTGTCGAGCATGTGGGGGCGAAGCCGACCCCCGACCTCGATGGGCCCCTGATCGTCTAGCCGAGCGGGCTTATTCGCAGCCGCGTGCAGCGGCGCCGCCTGTGCGGTGCGAACCGCAAGCGTGCCGGCAAAACCCGTCCCGTTCGCGCAGGCGTCAATTCTCTGACATCGTTGATCTTCTGTTCCGGCGGAAGAAAGGTTGCGGGTCGATCTGCCCGGACCGGAATGGGATACGCGATCAACGTTCGCTTTCGCGTGCTATCGCAATTGGATAACAATGAGGGAGTCGCTCCCTACGCGGGGGCGCGGATTGAAACCAAGGCGCATCGTCGGCGGCGCCCGCGGGGCGAGGTCGCTCCCTACGCGGGGGCGCGGATTGAAACACGGCGTCGGAGGTTGGCGCGCCGCACGAGCGCGAGTCGCTCCCTACGCGGGGGCGCGGATTGAAACGGCCTTGGGAATGGCGTGGCGCTTGAAGAAGAGCGTCGCTCCCTACGCGGGGGCGCGGATTGAAACATACCGGCACTTGAGCGCATGGCCGTCGAGCTGGGTCGCTCCCTACGCGGGGGCGCGGATTGAAACGAGACAGACACGATCAACACGGCCTCTGCCGCGGGTCGCTCCCTACGCGGGGGCGCGGATTGAAACATGCCCGGCAGCTACGTCGATGGCCGGTGGACGCCGGTCGCTCCCTACGCGGGGGCGCGGATTGAAACTTGTATCGTTCTCATGTGGGGCGTCAAGGCGAGGGTCGCTCCCTACGCGGGGGCGCGGATTGAAACCCGAGCGCCGGGAACGTCGAGGCGGCCCTTGACGGTCGCTCCCTACGCGGGGGCGCGGATTGAAACTTCGCCGCCTCGATGCGGAAGCCGCGTCTGGCCATGGTCGCTCCCTACGCGGGGGCGCGGATTGAAACGCCGGGCTGCACATCACCTGGGTGGACCCGTCGCGTCGCTCCCTACGCGGGGGCGCGGATTGAAACCGGCTGCAGTCGAGGTCGAACACGATCATCGGGCTCGGCGCAGCGGTGTTGCGGCGGGCTCTCGGCGGATGCGGGCCGCCTGTGCCGTGCGAAGCGTTCGGGGCGCTCTCGCCCCCGATGATGTTGCTCCCGTGGTCAATTCGCTCTGTTGTGGCGTCAGACGCCGTCTTCCCCGTCGTCAATCGGCACGAGGAAGAGCACATCAAGGCCCTCCTCCTCGCCGTCGAGGGGTTCGTCCTCGTCGAATGCCTCCGCGTCCTCCTCCATCATGAGGTCGAAGGTCTCGGCTTCCTCCTCGCTTGCCGGGCGCAGGCTGAGCGGCATGATGCCGTCCCACAGAGGCTCGCCATCGCTCGTCATCTGTCTGAGGTCGTTCCTGAAGGCCTCCTGATCGAAGACGGCGCGGGCCTGTTCCTCGTCGGCGTCGATCACGGCGACAGCCTTGCGGCCGATTTCCAGTGTATACATGTGAGGTCCTTCATCTCGGGAAGCGGCGCGAAAGCCTCTGCGCCGTTCCGGTTGGGGCTGTAGCGCGTCCGGGCCGGCGGCACCAGCGCCATCTCAGCGGGTTTCTGTGTCGGATGCGTGGCGGGGCAGCGCGGGACCAGCGGTCCGGTGATTGCCAAACCGGGCAGCAAAGCTTTGAATGGCGCCGGGGCGCTTCCGCCGCCTCTGATGCCCGGCGATTCGAGGAGGCAACAGGCCGGCGCTTCTCATCCTGATCTTTACAGCTCGTGTTGCGTAATTCCATCCAGCAACCCAAGCCCGGAGAGGGACGATGTCGGAACAACTCGCCGATGTTCAGAAATATGCGAAGAAACCTGTCAACGAAGCCGCGTTGGCAGGTCTCGCCAAGACGTACCAGCTGGTGCTCGGCAGGGCCGACAGCCGTTATGTCGCCTGCTCCGATCCGGACGAATGCGCCCGCATCCGCGAGAACTTCCTGAAGAAAAAGCTGGGACTGACGAGCGGCGATCTCGACGGCGCCATCAAGGCGGTCTGTCAGACGATGAAGGACGACCGCACGAAGTCGCGTCTGACCTTCTATTACCTGTTGGCCGAACATTTCGGAAAGCTGGACACCTTCGCCTGAGGCGGAAGGGTCACGCCGGAACATCCAGCCAAAAAAGGCCGGCGGAGATCCGCCGGCCTTCGGCATCGCGCGCAGCGGCCTCAGCAGTCGCGATAGCGACGGCCACGGTAGTAGTAGGTCTGGCACTGGGGCGCCGTCGCCGCACCGATCATGGCACCACCGGCCGCGCCGATGGCGCCACCGACCAGCGCGCCGCCCGCCGTACCGGTGGCGAGGCCGCCCACGAGGGCGCCGGCGCCGCCGCCGATGAGGGCGCCGCCGACCGCGCGGTCGCCCGGGTTGCTGGTGTTGCAGGCGGCGAGACCGAAGGCCAGTGCGCCCAGAAGAACGATCTTTTTCATGAACGGGCCCCTCGAAAGGAACAAGCGAATCCGGGCGCACCACGCCCGGCATCCTTCCTCATACGTGGCCGGAGCCGGAAAGCAAATGGCCTTTGCGCACCTGAGCGATGCCGCGGCCGCCGCGAAAGCCGATCCGGATGTTTGACGTGGCGACCCCTGCAGGGCTCGAACCTGCGACCTAGTGCTTAGAAGGCACTTGCTCTATCCAGCTGAGCTAAGGGGCCGTCGCGTGGTTCGCCGGCCGCGTCAGTGCGTCCAGGGTGTCACGCGGTTGAACTTGAAATTGTCCGAATAGGAGATGATGCGGCGCTTCGGGGCAAGCGGCTGCTCGACGCGATAGGCGATGCCGTTGCGGCGCGCATAGGCTTCGGCCTCTTCCTGGCTGTCGAAGGAGAGCCTGAGTTGCTGGCGCATGTCCGACGAACTCGTCCAGCCCATCAACGGCTCGACCTCGCGCGGCTTCTCCGCCTCGTATTCGAGCAGCCAGCGCTTCGTCTTGGCGGTGCCGGATTGCATGGCCGTCTTCGTCGGCTTGTAGATGCGTGCGATCATTGCTCGGTCGCGGCTTCCTGTGGAAACGGGCTTCAGCCACACCTGACAGACGCCGGAAGGCACCTGCCGGAGCAGCCTCAGACATGATGGTCGGGGCAGCAGGATTTGAACCTGCGACCCTCTGCTCCCAAAGCAGATGCGCTACCAGACTGCGCTATGCCCCGTACCGTTCATGTCCAAGGTTTTCCTAGTGTTTTCGGCGGGCGAAGGCAAGGGCATCGCGTGCACAATCGGAGCGAAAGGGAGCCGAGATGCACAGCGGCGCACAGCTTGGCGCCGAGACGGCTGGCGGGTGGCATCGCGTTCGCGGCTGCGCGGGGCAGCTTCGCATGGCCGGCGGGCAGGACATCTGCGGCGGCCAGACCTGCGGCCATGTCTTAATCATGCGGCGATGCGGCCGACGGGAAGGGCGCGGTCGCGATGACGCTGCCGGCGCAAGGGCCGGGATCGGCGCAAGCGGCAAAGGATCGAAGAAAAGACCCGGAAACCGCACGACACTTGCGGGAGGGCGCATGCGCCCTCCCGCCGGAGAAGGCCTCAGGCGGCCTGGAGGTTGCCGGCTGAGGTCTTGCCGGTGCGGCGGTCCGTCTCGAGCTCGTAGGAGATCTTCTGGCCTTCGTTCAGGCTGCGCAGACCGGCGCGCTCGACGGCGCTGATGTGGACGAACACGTCCTTGCCGCCGTCATCCGGCTGAATGAAGCCATAACCCTTCTGCTCGTTGAACCACTTCACGGTGCCGGTGCTCATTTGTCGTATCCTTCGTCTTCAGGTTGCACGCGGGCGCGCGCACGCCAAGCGGGCGAGCGCCATTGTCGTCGCAGATTTTGGGGAAGAAGTAGGTAGGTGCGCCTGACTGCGAGGCGTGACAGACCAATATTCCGGCCAAATCCCGATAAGGTGACGATAGGGCCCAATTGTGGTCGATGCAAGGCGGTTGGCCGGACGCGTCGGCAGGGATGCCCCAAGGGGCGGAGAGCGTCGGGGCGAGCCATTGCCGGCTGCGCAAGCCGCCGCTAAAACGGCGCTCGTTCGACATGCGAGAGCGCCGGGGCGAGCGCGGAAGCACGGGCGCCGATGGCGGCGCCGGGCGGGATTTCCGGAACGGGCGAGAGAATGGCCTTGATCGGTGAAAGCACGGCGCCAGCCGGTGTGCGCAAAAAGGGCGCGGTGCAGGGCGGCGACTGGGCGCAGCGGCTCGTCGCGGCCCTGAGTGCGAGCCATGCGAGGGCGCTCGTCGTCCTCTTCCTCCTGTCCTGCGCGGTCTTCGCGCCGGGTTTCGCTTCCCTCCAGCCGATGGACCGGGACGAGCCCCGCTTCGCCCAGGCGAGCAAGCAGATGCTCGAGACCGGCGATTTCGTCGACATCCGCTTCCAGGACGAGGCGCGTCACAAGAAGCCCGTCGGCATCTACTGGCTGCAGAGCGCGGTCGTCGCCGGGGCGGAGGCGCTCGGCGTCGACAACGCGCGCGCCACCATCGCCTATTATCGCATCCCCTCCTTCCTCGGCGCGGTGGCGACGGTGCTCGTCACCTACTGGGCGGCGCTCGCCTTCGTGTCGCCGGGTGGGGCGCTGCTTGCCGGCGCCTTCATGGCCGCTTCCATCCTCCTCGGCGTCGAGGCGCGGCTCGCCAAGACGGATGCGGTGCTGACAGCCACGACCGTGGTGATGTTCGGCTCCCTGGCGCGGCTCTATCTCTGGCGCGACAGGATCATTCCGGCTGGCACCATAGCCGCCTTCTGGGCTGCCTTCGCCCTCTCCATCCTTGTCAAGGGACCCATCGGCCCCATGGTGGTCGGCCTCGCCGCGGCGGCCCTGTCGGTCCGCGCCCGCGCGGTCGGCTGGCTGAAGGGCCTCAGGCCCGGCTGGGGACTGCTGCTGACGGCGCTCATCGTCGCGCCGTGGTTCATCGCTATCGCCATGAAGACAGGCGGCGCCTTCTTCGATGAATCGGTCGGCAAGGACATGCTGGCCAAGGTCGGCTCGGGCCAGGAGAAGCACTGGGCTCCGCCCGGCTTCTATCTCCTCGCCTTCTTCGGCACGTTCTGGCCGGCGGCCGTGCTCACGGCCATCGCCCTGCCGCTCGCCTGGCGATGGCGGGCGGAGCCCTGGGTCGCGGTGTGCCTCGCCTGGGTGCTGCCGTCCTGGATCATCTTCGAGGCCGTGCCGACCAAGCTGCCGCATTACGTGCTGCCCCTCTATCCGGCCCTTGCCATCTTCACGGTCAAGGTCATGGAGCTCGGCGAGGTCGGGCCGCATCGCCCCGCGGCCGTACCGGCGGCGCTGCTCATTCCCTTCATTCCGCTCGGCTTGCTGATTGGCCTCGGCATCGCCGGCCATCAGCTCGACGGGGTGCCGCCCTATGCGGGCATGCCGGGGATGCTCGTCGCCGCCCTCGTCGCCGTCTGGGCCTGGCTTGCCTTCCGGCGCGGGGCGGTCATCAAGACGGCTGTGCTCGCCATCGCCGCATCGCTTGTGCTGTCGGCCTCCGTGTGGGGGCTCACGCAGCCGCTGCTGCGCGCGCTGAAGCTGTCGCCGCGGCTCGCGGAGGCGGTCACATCGATCGGCTGTCCGTCGCCGCAGGTCGTGACGGTCGGCTATCGCGAGCCGAGCCTGGTCTTCCTCGTCGGCACCGATCTGGCGATGGCCTCGGACGGGCAGGCGGCGGCCGCCTTCCTCGACGGCCCCGGGTGCCGCATCGCGCTCGTTGAGGCGCGGGCGGAACAGGAATTCCTTGCGTCGCTCGGCGAGATGGGAAAAACACCACGTCTCGTCACACGGGTGCCGGGATTCAATATCAACGGAGGGCGCAAGCTCGATGTCGGCGTTTACGTCACGGGCGAATGAGGACCATTGCTTGTGAGCCCCGCCGGCTGTCCGGTTGCCTGCAAGGTTTGAGATGAACGATCAATCGCAGATCGATGCCCCGGCACCGCGCGTGAGCATCGTCGTGCCGGTGAAGAACGAGGCTGGCAACATCGCGCCGCTGGTGGCCGAGATCGAGCGCGCCTGCGCCGGCCTTGCCCCCTTCGAGGTGATCTACGTCGATGACGGGTCGAGCGACGGCACCGGCATGGAGCTGGCGCGGCTGGCGGCCGAGCGGCCGTGGCTGAGGCGGTTGCGGCGCGAGCGCTCGGCCGGGCAGAGCGCCGCCGTCCGGGCGGGCGCGCGCGTGGCGCGGGCGCCGATCATCGTGACCATCGACGGCGACGGCCAGAACGACCCCGCCTTCATCCCCAAGCTCGTCGCCGCGCTCGAAGCGGGCGGGCCGGGCGTCGGGCTTGCGGCCGGCCAGCGTCTCGGACGCAAGGACACGGGCTTCAAGCGCATGCAGTCACGCATCGCCAACAAGGTCCGCCGCGCCATCCTCGGCGACGGCACCCGCGATACGGGATGCGGCCTCAAGGCGGTGCGACGGGACATCTTCCTGAGCCTGCCCTACTTCGACGCCATCCATCGCTTCATGCCGGCCCTCGTCAAGCGCGAGGGCTACGACGTGGTGCTCGTCGACGTGGTCGACCGGCCGCGCCTGACCGGGCAGTCCAACTACGGGCTGTTCGACCGTCTGTGGGTCGGGATCCTCGATCTCTGCGGCGTTTGGTGGCTCATCCGCCGCTGCCGGCGGGCGGCGCCCGCCGAGGAGTTGAAGTAATGCTCGTCATCTCGTTGTCGCGCGAAATCGGCGGCTACCTCTACGAGGTCTTCATCGCCAACTTCGACTTCTGGCTGGCGCTTGGCCTCATCGGCCAGCTGCTCTTCGCCATGCGCTTCGTCGTGCAGTGGGTGGCGAGCGAGCGCGAGCAGCGCAGCGTCATCCCGGTCGCCTTCTGGTTCTTCTCCATCGGCGGCGGGCTCATCACGCTCGTCTACGGGCTCTACAAGCGCGAGCCGGTGATCATCCTGGGCCAAGCATTCAGCATCTTCATCTACCTGCGCAACCTCGTCTTCATCACCCGCGAGCGGCGCGCCGCGCGCTCGGCCGCCAAGGGCTGAAGGCGCCGCGCTGGTTGTCGGGCGGGAAACGCAAGCGGGAGCAATGCGTTATGCCCCGTTGCTCGGAAAGTGAATCCGCTTAGCCGGCAGCCTTCAGCCGCGCGAAACCGGCATCGAGATCGGCCTTCAGGTCGTCGAGATCCTCGAGACCGACCTGCAGGCGCAGGCACGGGCCGCCCGGGTTCCAGGCGCTTGCCGTGCGATAGCTGCGGCAGTCGAAGGGGATGATCAGGCTCTCGAAGCCGCCCCACGAAAAGCCCATGCCGAAGAGTTCGAGCCCGTCGAGGAGGGCGGCGACGGCCTTCTGCGATGCCGGATGAAGAACGATGGAGAAGACGCCGGTCGAGCCGAGGAAGTCGCGCTTCCATGTCTCGTGGCCGGGGCAGGAGGTGAGCGCCGGGTGCAGCACCTGCTTCACCTCCGGGCGCGCCTCGAGCCAGGCCGCGAGGTCGAGCGCCTGCTTCTCGGCCTCCTTGAGGCGCAGCTGCATCGTGCGCATGCCGCGCAGGGCGAGGAACGTGTCTTCCGGGCCGGCGCAGGCGCCGAAGGCATCGAAGGTGGCGCGCAGGGCAGGCCAGCAGCGGTCTGTGGCGGAGACGAGGCCGATGAGCAGGTCGGAGTGGCCGCCGAGATACTTGGTGCCGGCCTCGATGGCGATGTCGGCGCCGCGCTCGTGCGGCGGATAGAACAGGGGGGTCGCCCAAGTGTTGTCGAGCAGCACGAGGGCGCCGCGCTGATGGGCTACCTCGGCGATGGCCGGCACGTCCTGCACCTCGAAGGTCTGTGAGCCCGGCGTCTCGGTGAAGACGACCGACGTGTTGTCCCTCATCAGGGCGGCGATGCCGGCGCCGACGAGCGGGTCGAAATAGTCGACCGCGACGCCCATGCGCTTCAGCACGGTGTCGCAGAAATGGCGCGTCGGCTGGTAGACGCTGTCGGTCACGAGCACGTGGTCGCCCGCCTTGACCGAGGCGAGTAGCGCGATCGTGACGGCCGCGAGGCCGGAGGGGACGACGATGGTGCCGGCGGCGCCGGTCAGGTCCGTCCAGGCGCTCTCGAGGGCCGAGATCGTCGGCGTGCCCTTGGTGCCATAGGTATAGCGCGCCTTGCGATGGACCAGCGCGTCCATCGTCGGATAGAGCACCGTCGAACCGCGGTAGACCGGGGTGTTGATGAAGCCGAATTGCTCGTCGGGGTTGCGCCCGGCGGTGACGAGGCGGGTGCGGATGCCGCGCGGTCTGTCGGTGCTGGAAGACATGCCTGTGGAAAACCTGGGGTCGTGAGCGTCAATGTCCGGATGTTTGGACTGGCCGTCGCGTCGTCGTCAAGCCGTGCGGCCAAGGGGGAACCCGGATGTTCCCTGGGGAGGACGGCGACTGACCGTCGTTCTGCCCCTTTTGTGCCATGAGTTTGTCACGGTTGTGCTTGACCGGCTCAACAAAGTCGAATGTGATGCATAACAGTCCGTGATGCATGGAGCCTGCGCCGGAGATGCCGTCCCCCGCCTGGTCGGGTATGGTGGCCGGTCGCGATGGGCCTGCCCGGAGCGAGGGGAGGTCCGATGAACAGGCCTTTTCCGGTTCCGACGGACCTTCAGAGTGGGAGATTCAATCAATGAAACGTATGATCGCTTCGGTCGTAGTCGGGCTGGCGGCCGGCTTCGCGGCAACGGCCGTTTCGGCTGCGACGCTCGACCAGATCAAGCAGAAAGGCTTCATCCAGTGCGGCGCCAACACCGGCCTTGCCGGTTTCGGCGTGCCGGACGACAAGGGCAACTGGACCGGCCTCGACGTCGACCTGTGCCGTGCGCTGGCCGCGGCCGTCTTCGACGATCCGAACAAGGTCAAGTTCATCCCGCTGTCGGCGAAGGACCGCTTTACGGCCCTTCAGTCGGGCGAGGCGGACGTCCTCATCCGCAACACCACCTGGACGATGTCGCGTGATACCTCGCTCGGCCTCAACTTCACGGGCGTCAACTACTACGACGGCCAGGGCTTCATGGTCCGCAAGAGCCTCGGCATCTCCTCGGCGCTCGAGCTCGACGGCGCCTCGGTGTGCACTCAGCAGGGCACGACGACGGAGCTCAACCTCGCGGACTATTTCCGCGCCAACAACATGAAGTACGAGGTGGTGGCCTTCGCGACGTCGGACGAAACCGTCAAGGCCTATGATTCGGGCCGCTGCGACGCCTTCACCACCGACGCTTCGGGCCTTTATGCCGAGCGCCTGAAGCTGACGAACCCAGATGATCACATCGTCCTGCCGGAGATCATCTCCAAGGAGCCGCTCGGCCCGTCCGTCCGCCATGGCGACGACCAGTGGTTCGATGTGGTGAAATGGGTGCATTACGCCATGCTCAATGCCGAGGAGCTCGGCGTCACCAAGGCCAATGTCGACGAGCAGCTGAAGTCTGACAATCCCGAGATCAAGCGCCTGCTCGGCGCCGAAGGCAAGTTCGGAGAGGCCATCGGCCTCACCAATGATTGGGCCTACCGGGTCATCAAGCACGTGGGGAACTACGGCGAAATCTTCGAGAAGAACGTGGGCGAGGGATCGCTCCTGAAGATCAAGCGTGGCCTCAACGCGCTGTGGACCAAGGGCGGTCTGCAGTACGCGCCGCCGATCCGCTGAGAAGAGCGGTGCCCCGGGCCGGGGAGGACGGCCCGGGGCACCGGTGACGGTCACAAGCAAGCAACTGCCTGTAAACAGGTTAAGCAGACCGGCGGGCGGGTGCTATAATAACAAACGTCCAAGGTGGGCCGCCAGACGCCTGCCGTTACAAGGGGAATGAAAATGAAAAAAGAACGCAAGATGACGGGAGTGGGGTGCTTCGGCTGTTAGCCTGACCGACAAGCGAACGCCGGCCGACATCTTTCATGTCGGCCGCAATGTAGTTGCCAAGACGGGAGCGTTCCGCACGTTCCCGTGTCGGGAGGCATGTCAGTGACCGACGTTACCCAAAGCACAAGTCCGCGCACGAGTCTGATCAACGACCCCAGGGTGCGCGGCATTGCCTATCAAGTGATCCTCGTCGCCATTCTCGCCCTGCTTATCTACGAGGCGACGACCAATGCCATCGAGAACCTGCGCAGGGCGAGGATCGCCTCGGGGTTCGACTTCCTGTCGACGACGGCGGGTTTCGACGTCAATCAGACGCTCATTCCCTTCAGCAGCTCGGGCGGTTCGACCTATGGCGACGCCTTCATCGTCGGCCTGCTCAACACGCTGCTGGTCGCCGCCATCGGCATCGTGCTGGCCACGATCCTTGGCTTCATCGTGGGCGTCGCGCGCCTGTCGTCCAACTGGATCGTCGCGAAACTCGCCAAGGTCTATGTCGAGGCGATCCGCAACGTGCCGCTGCTGCTGCAGCTGTTCATCTGGTACAACGCGGTGCTGAAGGCGCTGCCCAATCCGCGCCAGTCTTACGAGGTGGGGAGCGGCATTTTCCTCAACAACCGCGGCCTCTTCGCGCCGCAGCCGCTGCTCGAGCCCGGGGCCGGCCTCGTCATCGGCGCAGCCGTCGCGGGCATCGTCGGCGCCTTCATCTTTCGGCGCTGGGCAAGGCGACGCCAAGAGATGACGGGACAGCAGGCGCCCGTCGGCACCGTGGCGCTGGCGCTCATCGTGGGCCTGCCGCTCCTCGTGTTCCTGCTCGCCGGGCGGCCTATCGCCCTCAGCTATCCCGAACTGCGCGGCTTCAATTTTGCGGGCGGGGTGCAGATCTTTCCCGAGTTCGTGGCGCTGCTCGTCGGCTTGTCGACCTATACGGCTGCGTTCATCGCCGAGATCGTGCGTGCTGGCATCCTTGCCGTATCGCGCGGGCAGACCGAGGCGGCGCACGCGCTCGGCCTGCGCGAGGGGCCGACGCTCAGGCTCGTCGTCATCCCGCAGGCGATGCGCGTCATCGTGCCGCCGCTGACCAGCCAGTATCTCAACCTCACCAAGAACTCGTCCCTGGCAGTGGCCATCGGCTATCCGGACCTCGCGCAGGTCTTCATGGGCACCGTGCTCAACCAGACGGGGCAGGCGGTCGAGGTGATCGCGATCACCATGGCGGTCTATCTCGCCATCAGCCTCATCACCTCGCTGGTGATGAACATCTACAACCGCCGTGCGGCGATCGTCGAACGATGAGGAGGTGACGATGGCCATCACGACCGAACCCGTCGCCTACGTCCGTGGCACTCCCATCGCTGAACAGCCGCCGCCGCTGATGGCGCGTGGCTGGGTCGCCTGGGTGCGCGAGAACCTGTTCTCGTCCGTCGGCAACACCATCCTGACGCTGATCGCGCTTTACATCATCTATCTCGTCGTGCCCCCGGCGATCCGCTTCTTCTTCCTCGATGCGGTATGGACGGGCAGCGACCGCGAGGCGTGCCTCGCGGCCAGCGTCGGCCGAGAGGTGGGGGCCTGCTGGGCCTATGTGGACGCCAAGTTCAGCTATTTCGTCTACGGATCCTATCCGTGGGACGAGCGCTGGCGCGTCGACATCGTCTTCGTGCTCGGCGCCATCGGCATCGCTTGGTTGCTGTGGCTCGATGCGCCGAAGCGCAACCTCGGGGCTCTCTACTTCTTCGTCATCTTCCCTGTGGTCGCCTTCATCCTGCTGCGCGGCTCGACGGCCGTCGGCCTCGAGCGGGTCGATACCTCGCTGTGGGGCGGCATCCTCGTGACGCTCGTCGTCTCCATCGTCGGCATCGTCGTGTCGCTGCCGCTCGGCGTGCTGCTCGCTCTCGGCCGGCGCTCGCGCCTGCCGCTCGTCAGGCTCGCCAGCGTCATCTTCATCGAGGTCGTGCGCGGCGTACCGCTGATCACCGTGCTGTTCATGGCCAACACGATGCTGCCGCTCTTCCTGCCGGGCAACATGTCGCCCGACAGGCTGCTGCGGCCGCTGGTGGGCGTCGCGCTCTTCGCCTCCGCCTACATGGCCGAGGTGGTGCGCGGCGGGCTGCAGGCGATCCCCAAGGGCCAGTACGAGGGGGCGATGTCGCTCGGGCTCGGCTACTGGCGGATGATGCGCCTCATCATCCTGCCGCAGGCGCTGCGCATCGTCATCCCCGGCATCGTCAACACCTTCATCGGCCTGTTCAAGGATACGACGCTGGTGTCCATCGTCGGCATCTTCGACCTCATCAAGACCGTCGAGGTGACGCTCGTCGACCCGACCTGGGCGACGCCCGTGACACGGCTCACCGGTTACGCCTTCGCGGGGCTTTTCTATTTCATCTGCTGCTACGGCATGTCGCGCTATTCGCTGGCGGTGGAACGCCGGCTCGCGGCTGGACAAAAGAGGTAAGAAACGATGGCAATGGCAACCGCAACGGACCGTCCGGCCCAGCTCAAGCCCGTTTCGCTGAAGACCGAGACCGCGGTCGAGATGATTGGCGTGCACAAGTGGTACGGCGAGTTCCATGTGCTGCGCGACATCAATCTCAAGGTGACGCGCGGCGAGCGCATCGTCGTGTGCGGTCCATCGGGTTCGGGCAAGTCGACCATGATCCGCTGCATCAATCGGCTTGAGGAGCACCAGCAGGGCAAGATCATCGTCGATGGCGTGGAACTGACCAACGACCTGAAGCGGATCGACGAGATCCGGCGCGACGTCGGCATGGTGTTCCAGCACTTCAACCTGTTCCCGCACCTCACCATCCTCGAGAATTGCACGCTGGCGCCGATCTGGGTGCGCAAGATGCCGAAGAAGGACGCGGAAGAGATCGCGATGCACTATCTCACCCGCGTCAAGATCCCCGAGCAGGCCAACAAATATCCGGGCCAGCTCTCGGGCGGGCAGCAGCAGCGCGTCGCCATCGCGCGCTCGCTGTGCATGAGCCCGAAGATCATGCTGTTCGACGAGCCGACCTCGGCGCTCGACCCGGAGATGGTCAAGGAGGTGCTCGATACCATGGTCACGCTCGCGGAAGAGGGCATGACCATGCTCGTCGTCACCCACGAGATGGGCTTTGCGCGGCAGGTGGCGAACCGCGTCATCTTCATGGATGCGGGACAGATCGTCGAGATGAACACGCCCAACGAGTTCTTCAAGAATCCGCAGCACGAGCGCACCAAGCTCTTCCTCAGCCAGATCCTGCACTGAGGACGGGCCCTTGAGAGCCTGCCGGCCGGGCCGCTTCCCGGGCTGCCGGCTGACGGAGTGCGGGGACCTGCGGAGCGACTCGCTACGTTTGCCGCGTCATGGCCGGGTCCGTCCCGGCCGCCCACGCCTTTGACCTTGCAGGCGTTTCGAGGCGTGCATGCCCTGCAACGAGCCGGCGTGACGGGCGCAGGCATCACTCGTGTCGCCTTGCATCCTCATTGACAGTGCAACAGCGTATGAAAACCATCGGGCGGGCCGGGCGGTCCGCCCGACGGCCTTTGGGGGGAAGAGCATGTTGCGCCTCGTGTTGCTGATCGCTGCCGCCCTTGCGGTTGCCTTCGCGATTTCCTTCATTCTCGGGCGCAGGGGCGTTTTCGTCGCCGCGGCAGCCTTCGTTGTGGGTGCGGCGAGCGGCATCCTCTCGACCATCATCACGGCCTGCAGCCAATGCTGGACAGAGGCGCTGAGCGTCGGCGCCTTCGTGTCCATGCCTTTCTTCGTGGTCGGCTGGTTCGCGCTGGCGCAGGCGGAGGTCGAGCGCCGGCACAGGCGGCTGCTCCTCGGTCTCGGCGCGCTGATGCTGGTGCAGGTCATCTGGGCGGCGCGCATGACAGTGCTCGCCACCTTCCAGGGTGTCTGCCCCTGCGGCGCGCAGCTGTGGTGGCTGCGCACCAGCGAGGTCGCCTCCGTCGGCTTCGACAGGCTGGCGGGACCGTGGTTCATGCTCGAGGCGGTGATGACGCTCGCGGTGCTGTTCAGCGCCGGCCGCCGGCTCGTCGAGGACGCGCCGGCGCGGTGAGCGTCCCGAGCCTCAGGGGCTCCGGTCCTCGGCCGGTTGCCGGTCGAGGATCTCGACGGAATGGCCTTTCAGCTCGACGTCGATCACCCGGCGGGTGAACTTCGCGAGGACGGCAACCCCGCCGGCGGCGAGCAGGAACGTCAGCATCAGGGTTGCGACGTCGCCAAGTTCCATGAGGCCACCGATGGCCCAGCCGGTGGCGACCGCGACACCGAGGATCTCGGTGCCGACGAGAATGACCGCGCTCACGGCGGTCGCGCGGGCGAGGCCCTTCCTGGCAAACTGGACGGACATCGCTCACCTCCGCGGCAATGGCAGAACGGTGGCGGGGTGGGGCACGCACGCAGCCGCGCGCAAGCAGCCGGCAGCGGCCGCAGAATGGGTCGAAGAATACATGGATGTGACCTCGTCAGCCGCCCGACAGGCGGCGAGGCAAGCTCCAGCCGGCATGGCCGACTGCGTGAAACCGGCGCGGCGAACCGCGCCGCCGGTTCACGCCGCGGGCGGGCCCGTCTGCGGACGGGCGCAGGGAGCATGGGAGCGCGCCGGCCAGGCTGCCGGCTGGCCGAATGTGCATCGCGGAGCGGCTTCGGGCGCGGCCGCGGCAGTCGCATGGAGCGTCAGCGGTGCCGGCGGGTCGGAGGGACCGGCGAACGGCTGGCTGCTTCCGCCGCGCGGGGTAAGAACATCGTGGAGGGCGGCCGGCGAGAGATTGCCGCCGGTGGCGACGGCCTGTGCCGTGACGACGATGTCGGGAGACGGCGGCACAAGCGGCCGCCCGCCCTGCAAGGCAAGGAAGAGGATGCCTGCGAGCAGCGCCAGCAATGTCAGCGGTGCCTGGGAGCGCTCCTTCACCGTCCGTGCAACCCTTCTCCTGCCATTTCGGCTTCGCTATAGCGCGCGGCATCGCGGGCCGCAAAGTGGACAGTGGCTGTAGGGGGCTTCGCGCAGCCAGCTAAATCGATATAAGACGCCGCAGTGAGAATGCGATGGGCGCGCTGCGCCCGATGAGCGAGGGGCTGTGATGGAACAGACTTGGCGGTGGTTCGGCCCACAGGATCCGGTAACCTTGGCCGATGTGCGCCAGACCGGTGCCACCGGGATCGTCAGCGCGTTGCACCAGATCACCAGCGGCGAGTCCTGGACCGTCGAGGCCGTCGCGGAGCGGCGCGCCTTGATCGAGCAGGCGGGACTCACCTGGTCCGTCGTCGAGAGCATCCCGGTCCACGACGACATCAAGACCCGCTCGGGCAACTTCCGGCGCTACATCGACAACTGGATCGCCTCGCTGCGCGCTTGCGCCGCCGGCGGCGTCACCACCATCTGCTACAACTTCATGCCAGTGGTGGACTGGACGCGCACCAACCTGATGTGGCAGGTCGCCGACGGCAGCTTTGCCCTGCGCTTCGACATGGTGGATTTCGCCGCTTACGACGTCTTCATCCTGGAGCGTCAGGGCGCCGAGGCGAGCTATCCCGAGGCCATCCTCTCGGCGGCCCGCGCCCGCGTCGCCGCCATGAGCGAGGCCGACAAGGACGCGCTCGAGCGCAACATCATCGCCGGCCTGCCGGGCTCGGATTTTACTCACGACCGCGCGGGCATGCGCAAGCTGCTCTCCGCCTATGACGGCATCGGCCCGGCCGAGTTGCGCGCCAATCTCGTTGCCTTCCTGCAGGAGGTGGCGCCGGTGGCGGAGGAGGTCGGCGCGCGCCTGTGCATCCATCCGGACGATCCGCCGTTCTCGCTCTTCGGCCTTCCGCGCGTCGTCTCCACGGCAGAGGACGCCCGTGCCGTCCTGGCCGCGGCGGACACGCCGGCGAACGGGCTGACCTTCTGCGTCGGATCTTACGGCGCGCGGGCGGACAACGACCTCGTCGCCATGGTGCGCGAATTCGGCCCGCGCATCCACTTCGCCCACCTGCGCAACGTGAAGCGCGAGGACGACGGCTCCTTCTTCGAGGACGACCATCTCGCCGGCTCGTCCGACATGATCGGTGTCATCGGGGCGCTCCTCGACGAGGAGGCGCGCCGCCGTGCCGAGGGGCGGGCGGATGCCGTCATCCCCATGCGGCCGGACCACGGCCACCTCATGCTCGACGATGTCGGCAAGAAGACGAACCCCGGCTATTCCTGCATCGGCCGCCTGCGCGGCCTCGCCGAACTGCGCGGCGCGATGATGGCGCTGCAGCGGGTGCAGGGCAGGGCGTAAGGGGGCGTCGGCCATCGCCGGGGGCATGGCCGCGCTCGTCCATGGCCGTCGTTTGGCAAGACGAAGCCACGGAGTGCAACGCCCCAGTCGTCATGCCCCGCGCCTGATCGGCCGCCTGCGCGACAGGCCGCGCAGCGCAAGTCCCCCGCCGTCATGCCCGCGCCTGTCGCGGGCATCCATGCGGCGACGCTGGCAGGAGCGCAAAAGGCATGGATGGCCGGGACAAGCCCGGCCATGACGGGGGGGGGGGAGGCGTCGCTCGCGTCCGCGGGCTTCGGCGGTGCGGGGAGGCTTCGGCCGCGATGGCTATCCGTATGCCGTCACCGCGCCATCCAGCCGCCGTCGACCGGCAGCACCGTGCCGGTGACGTAGCCGCTTGCCGGGGCGGCGAAGAAGAGGACGGCGGTGGCGAGGTCCTGCGGCGCGCCCCACCGGCCGGCAGGGATGCGATCCATGAGTTGACGTGTGCGCTCGGGATCCGCCCTGAGGGCCGCCGTGTTGTCCGTCTCCATATAGCCGGGGGCGATGGCGTTGACGGTGATGCCCTTCGGCGCCAGCTCGTTCGCCATGAGCTTGGTGAGGCCGGCGACGCCGTGCTTCGCCGCCGTGTAGGCCGGCACGCGGATGCCGCCTTGGAAGGAGAGGAGCGAGGCGATGTTGACGATGCGGCCCGGCCGGCCGCTCGCCACCATGTGCCGCCCGACCGCCTGCGAGAGCTGGAAGAGGCTCTTGAGGTTCACGGTCATCACCGCGTCCCAGTCCGCCTCCGTATAGTCGAGCACGTTCTCGCGGCGAATGATGCCGGCGTTGTTGACGAGGATGTCGACGCGACCGGCCCTTGCGACGATGTCGGCGACGAGGGCAGGGAAGTCCTGCGGCTTCTCGAGGTCGCACACGACCTCGTGGAAGCTGCAGCCCTGCGCGGCGACGGCACGGGCCGTTTCCGGCATGGGGCGCGAGCCGAGGCCGACGACGTCCGCCCCGGCACTGGCGAGCGCCTCGGCCAGCGCCTTGCCGAGGCCGGTGCGCGCGCCGGTGACGAGGGCGACCTTGCCGGAGAGGTCGAAGAGGCTGGCGAAAGCCGGCGCAGTGCTGGTCGTGGTCGTCATGGGCCGGCTCCTCAGCGCAGGTCCTGCATGGCGATCATGTCCATGTCGGTGAAGGCCTGGTTGTCGCCGGCCATGCTCCAGATGAAGGCATAGCTCGTGGTGCCGGCGCCGCAGTGGATCGACCAGGGCGGGGAGACGATGGCCTCTTCGTTGCGCACGACGAGATGGCGCGTCGCCTCGGGCCGGCCCATCAGGTGCACCGTGAAGGCGTTCTCCGGCAGCTCGAAATAGAGATAGGCCTCCATGCGCCGGTCGTGGGTGTGGGCCGGCATCGTGTTCCAGACGCTGCCGCTCTCAAGGCGGGTGAGGCCCATGACGAGCTGGCAGGTCGGCAGCACGTCCGGATGCAGGTACTGGAAGATGGTGCGCTTGTTGGCGGTCTCCTGGCTGCCGAGCGGGACGGCCTTCGCCGCCTCCTTGGTGATGTGCCGGGCGGGATGGCGCGCGTGGGCCGGGGCCGTGTTGATGTAGAACTTGGCCGGATTGGCCGGATCGACGCTGGCGAAGGTCACGTCGGCGGTGCCGGAGCCGAGATAGAGCGCGTCCTGGAAGCCGAGGTCGAAGGTTGTGCCGTCGGCCGTGATGCGGCCGGGGCCGCCGATGTTGACGAGGCCGAGCTCGCGGCGGGCGAGATGATGCTCGCTGCCGACGAGCCGTGCATGGGCCTCGGTGAAGGCGAGAGGCTCGCCGAGCGGTACGGCGCCGGCGAGCATCAGCCGGTCGTAATGGGTGTAGGTGACGTTGAGCGCGCCGGGCACGAGCAGGCCGGGCACGAGGAAATTCTCGCGCAGCGCTTCCGTGTCGAAGGTCTCCGCCTCGCGCCAGTGGATGGCGTAGCGGGTCTCGATGGACATGGTGGTTCCTTGGGCGGGCATGGGTTGGGCCTCGTGGTTGCGGATGGATGGCGCCGCCGCCGGCTCACTCGAAGAGGTGAGGGTGGTCGGCCTCTACGCGCGGGAGAGCGCGCAGGATCTCGTTGAGGTGGTAGCGCATGGCCTTCTCGGCAGCGTCGGCGTCGCGCGCGTCGATGGCGGTCATGATGGCGCGATGTTGGGTGACGAGCGGGCGCATCGCCTCGGTGCCGGGCAGGGTGAGATAGCAGACCCTGTCCATGTGAGCCTTGAGGTCCTCGATTGCCTGCCAGGCAAGGATGCTGCCCGTGCCCTCGACGAGGGCCAGATGGAACAGTTCGTCCGTGCGCTGGAAGGCTGTATGGTCGCCGCGCTCGGCCGCCTTCTCCTGCAGGTCGAGCAGGTCGTCGATGCGCTGGCGGCTCTGGGAGGAAAAGCCCTCGCAGGCGCGGCGGACGACGGCCGCCTCCACCGCTTCGCGCACAAAGCGCGCCTCCATCATCTGGCGTACGGAGAGAAGGGCAACGACAGTGCCGCGCTGGGGCAGCGTCTCGACCAGGCGTGACCTCGCAAGCGCGATGAGCGCCTCGCGCACCGGCTGGCGCGAGACGCCCCAGCGCTGGGCGATCTCCACCTCCGACAGGCGTGTTCCGGGGGCTATGGCAAGCGTGATGATGGCTCGCCGCAACTCGCGCTCGACGCGTCGCGCCGCCGATTCGAAAGTGGTCTGCGATTCTGCTCGCACGGTTTTCGACCCTATTCAAACGGTTCAAATTATGTTTGAAACGGTTCAAATGGCTGTTGCTCCATATAGCAGAGCATACTACCATACACAAATATACGATTGCGGAGGACGCCGCGGCGGTCGACATTCACTGCCAGGGGCGCAATCTGGAATGACAAGATGGCCGGGCAATACCGGTAGGGGGAAGGGGAGGAGACATGCAGGATCTCGGGCGCTCGCCTGCAGGTTCCGCCGAAATCGCAAAGCGCTTCGTGGCGGCCCGTCGCGCGGCAGTGGCGCTCGATTCCTTTCCCGGTCCGCTGCCCGCTTCCGTTGATGGGGCCTATGCCGTTCAAGACGAAGCGATCCGCCAATGGGGCGCACCCGTCGTGGGCTGGAAGGTCGCGCTCATCCATCCGGACCTTCGCCCGGCCTACGGCGGCGCGGAGCGACTCGTCGGCCCGGTCTTCGCCGGCACGCTGGTCGAGGCGAGAGGGGAAGCGGTGGCCGCGCCGGTGATCGAGGGCGGCTTTGCGGCCATCGAGGCCGAGTTCGCGGTCCGTCTCGGCGCCGACCTGCCGGCGCGCGATGCGCCCTACGGCCTCGACGACGTGACGCAAGCGGTGGACGACCTCTTCCTCGCCGTGGAGGTTGCCAGCAATCCGCTCGCCGTCATCAACGATCTCGGGCCGGCTGCCATTATCAGCGGCTTCGGCAACAATGCCGGCGTCATCCTCGGGCCGGCGGTGAGGGGCTGGCGCGATGCGCCGCTCGAGGCGCTCGCGACCCGTGTCGTGGTTGACGGTGCGACCGTCGGCGAGGGCAGTGCAGCGAAGGTGCCGGGCGGACCCCTCGGCGCCCTCCTCTTCGCCGCCAATTGCCTGTCCGCGCGAGGCGTTGGCCTCAAGACCGGCGATATCGTCTCGACCGGGGCGAGCACGGGCATCCATCCGGTGCGACCGGGCATGGAGGCGATCGTGTCGTGCGGCGCGGCCGGCGACATCCGTCTTTCTGTTACCCGCGCCGTCGGCGAGGGGTGATCCGCGGTCGGCCGGCGCCAGGGGCTCCCCCGCGCCACCGCCGCCGCTGCGGCCTGTCGGGTCCGCCAAGAAAACGAGGGCGAAAAGCCCCGGTTCCATTTCCAGGGAGGCATCTTGAATGCTTAAATTCGGCACTCTCATCGGCACGGCGCTCGCAGCTGCGGCGCTTGCCATCGCGCCCGCGTCGGCGCAGACCGTCCTTCGTTCGGCGGACGTCCACCCCGACGGCTATCCCACCGTCGAGGCCGTGAAATACATGGGCTCCCTGCTCAAGGAGGCCACTAACGGGCGGTATGACATCAAGGTCTTCGTCTCCGAGCAGCTCGGCAGCGAGAAGGACACGATCGAGCAGACGCGCTTCGGCGTGCTCGACCTCAACCGCGTCAACATGGCGCCGTTCAACAACCTCATCCCGGAAACGGGCGTGCTGTCGCTGCCATTCCTCTTCCGTTCGGTCGACCACATGCACAAGGTTGTCGACGGGCCGATCGGCGACGAGATCCTGAAGGCTTTCGAGGCGCATGACCTCGTCGGGCTCGCCTTCTACGATTCCGGCGCACGCAGCCTCTACACGACGAAGAAGCCGGTGCGCAGCCTCGATGACGTGAAGGGGCTCAAGATCCGCGTGCAGCAGTCCGACCTCTTCATCGGCATGGTCAAGGCCATGGGTGGCAATCCGACGCCGATGCCCTACGGCGAGGTCTATTCGGCGCTGCAGACGGGCGTCATCGACGGGGCCGAGAACAACTGGCCGAGCCTCGAGAGCTCCAAGCACTTCGAGGTGGCGAAGTTCTACACGCTCACCGAGCACTCCCTGTCGCCGGAGGTGCTGGTGATGTCGAAGAAGGTGTGGGACAAGCTCTCGCCTGAGGATCAGGCCGCCTTCCGCGACGCGGCGAAGAAGTCCGTCGTCAAGATGCGCGAGCTCTGGCAGGCGCGCGAGAAGAAGTCTGAGGAGATCGTACGGCAGGCCGGCGTCGAGGTGATCACCATCGACAAGAAGCCGTTCGAGGAAGCGATGAAGCCCTTCTACGCCTCCTTCGTGAAGGATCCCAAGCTGCAGGCGCTGGTGGAGAAGATCCGCGCGGTGCAGTGACAACGTCGGTGGATCACTCCGTCCGGGCCATGGATCCGGACGGAGTGGAAGCGCCGGCCCCCGACCGCACACCGTCATGCCCGCGCTCGTCGCGGGCATCCACGCCGTGACGCTCGCGCAGATTGAAGGCGCGGATGGCGACGGCAATGCGTATACGCATTGCCGGCCATGATGGGCGAAGAGGGGTCTCAAGCACCCACGTCGTAGCTTGTGACGAACGGCAAGATCGTGGATGGCCGGGACAAGCCCGGCCATGACGAGCCATAAATGTCGTTCCCAAGCCCCTTTTTAGATACCGGACCGCCATCGGACCGCCCATGACATCCATCCTGACATCCCTGCATCGCCTGCTGCGCGTCCTGTCGACGGTGGCGCTCTGGCTTTCCGCCGCCGGGCTCGTGGCCATGACCGCCGCCGTTGCCTGGCAGGTCTTCGGCCGCTACGTGCTCAACGACACGCCGAGCTGGACGGAGCCGATCTCGCTCCTCCTGATGAGCTGGTTCATCCTGCTCGGGGCGGCTGTGGGGGTGCGCGAGAACTTCCACCTCGGGCTCGACATCGTGCGCTTCTTCGCGCCTGACCGGATGGCACGATTCATGGACGGCATCAGCCTCGTCGCCATCACGGGCTTCGGCATCGCCATGGCGTGGTTCGGCTTGACGCTCGTCGTCGGGACCTGGTCAGCTACCATCCCGGTGCTGGGAATTCCCGGCGGCATCGACTACCTGCCGCTCGTCGTCGGCGGCGGGCTCATCGCCCTTTTCGCCGTCGAGCGGCTCGTCGGCATGATCGCCCACCCGCGCGAAGACATCGTGGCCGCCAAGACCGCCGCGGATCTGGAGGCGCACTGATGGAACTCTGGGTCCTCTTCGGCACGTTCTTCGGCCTGCTCGTCCTCGGCACGCCGGTGGCCTTCTGCCTCGGCATCGCGTCGCTGGCGACTGTGCTTTACATGGGAATGCCGCCGTTCGTCGTCTTCCAGCGGCTCAACTCCGGCATCAACGCCTTTGCGCTGATGGCCATTCCCTTCTTCGTCTATGCCGGCGACCTCATGGTGCGCGGCGGCATCGCCGGCAAGCTGGTGCGCCTCGCGGCCGCCCTCGTCGGCCACCTGCGCGGTGGCCTCGGGCAGGTCAACATCGTCGCCTCCACGCTCTTCGGCGGCGTCTCCGGCTCGGCAGTTGCTGACGCCTCGGCGGTCGGCGGGCTGATGATCCCGCAGATGCGCGAGCGCGGCTATGCCGCCGACTACGGCGTCAACGTCACGGTGACCTCGGCCATCATCGCGCTGATGATCCCGCCCTCGCACAACATGATCATCTATTCGATGTCGGCGGGCGGGCGCATCTCGATCGCCGACCTCTTCACCGCCGGCATCATCCCCGGGCTGCTGCTTGCTGCCGCCCTCATGGTGGCCGCCTATGTGGTTGCCCGGTGGCGCGGCTATCCGGCCGGGGTCTTCCCGGGCTGGGGCGCCATGCTGCCGATCCTCGTCGGGGCGGTGCCGGGCATCCTGCTCATCGGCATCATCTTCGGCGGGGTGCGTTCGGGCGTCTTCACGGCGACCGAGAGCTCATGCATCGCCGTCGTCTATGCGGTGGCGGTCACGGTACTCGTCTATCGCGAGATGGGCTGGCGCGACTTCGTCGAGGCGACGCTGGGCGCCGTGCGCACCACGGCGATGGTTCTGCTCGTCATCGGCAGCGCCGCCTCCTTTGGCTGGCTGCTGGCGCTTCTGCAGGTGCCGACGGCGATGGTGGAGGGCATGCGTGCGCTGTCCGACAATCCCATCGTCATCTTCCTCCTCATCAACCTCATCCTGCTGGTGCTCGGCTGCTTCATGGACATGTCGCCGCTGATCATCATCACGACACCGATCTTCCTGCCGGTCGTCACCGCCTTCGGCATGGACCCGGTGCATTTCGGCGTCATCCTGGTGCTCAACCTCGGCATCGGCCTGTGCACGCCGCCGGTCGGATCCGTGCTTTTCGTCGGTTGCGCCGTCGCTCGCATCGGCATCATGCAGGCGGTCAGGACCATCTGGCCCTTCTACGGGGCGTGTTTCGCCGTGCTGATGCTCGTCACCTACGTGCCGTCGCTGTCGCTGTGGCTGCCGGCCCTCTTCCGGTAACGATGCGAGAACCGTCCGAAAACGTGTGTGTACAAACGAAAACTGTCTTGCAGGTGGCCCGGCGTGGTGAAACCATGCCGGGCCCAACCGATCCGAGACGGTCATGTCTATCCGAGACGTCCTTGAAGCCGTTCGAGACCGCCGCGATGAGCTGGCCGCCCTTACGGCTGACCTGATCCGCATCCCGACCGTCAACCCGCCGGGGGAGAACTATCGCGACTGCGCCGAATTCGTCGGCGAGCGGCTCCGCCGGCGCGGCTTCGACATCGCCTATGTCCGCGCGGAGGGAACGCCCGGCGACAGCGACCGCTATCCGCGCTGGAACGTCATCGCGCGCAAGGAGGGCGCCCGGCCGGGTCCCTGCGTCCATTTCAATTCCCATATCGACGTCGTCGAGGCCGGGGCGGGCTGGACGCGCGACCCCTTCGGCGGCCAGATCGAGGACGGCAAGGTCTACGGCCGCGGTGCCTGCGACATGAAGGGCGGGCTCGCAGCCTCCATCATCGCGGCCGAGGCCTTCATCGATCTCATGCCCGGTTTTCCCGGCGCCATCGAGATCTCCGGCACGGCCGACGAGGAATCGGGCGGCTACGGCGGCGTTGCCTATCTCGCGGGCAAGGGCTTCTTCTCGAAGCCGCGTGTCGATCACGTCATCATTCCCGAGCCGCTCAACAAGGACTGCATCTGCCTCGGCCATCGCGGCGTGTGGTGGGCGAAGATCGAGACGAAGGGCCGCATCGCGCACGGCTCCATGCCCTTCCTCGGTGATTGCGCCGTGCGCCACATGGGCGCGGTCCTCAATGCCTTCGAGTGTGAGCTCATCCCGGCGCTCGCCGCGCGCCGCACGGCGATGCCCGTGATCCCGCCGGGCGCGCGCAGCTCGACCCTCAACATCAATTCCATCCACGGCGGGCAAGGCGAGGACCATGACGGCCTGCCGTCGCCCTGCGTGCCGGATTCCGCGCGCATGGTCATCGATCGCCGCTTCCTCATGGAAGAGCGGATCGAGGACGTGAAGGCCGAGGTGATCGGCATCCTCGACCGGCTGGCCAGGGAGCGGAAGGACTTTGCCTATGCCATCGAGGACCTGTTCGAGGTGCAGCCGACGATGACCGACCGCGAGGCGCCCGTGGTGCAGGCCGTTGCGGGCGGGATCCGCGAGGTCATGGGCCAGGAGCCGAGCTATGTCGTCTCGCCTGGCACCTACGACCAGAAGCACGTCGATCGCATCGGTCGGTTGAAGGACTGCATCGCCTATGGTCCGGGCATTCTCGACCTGGCGCACCAGCCGGACGAATATGTCGGCATCGACGACATGGTCGATTCGGCGAGGGTCATGGCGCGCGCCTTGCATGAGCTTCTGGAGGGTGGCGGCAAGGCGTGAGCGTGTTGTGCACCCGCCGTCATGCCCGCACTTGTCGCGGGCATCCACGCCCTGCAGCCTGCGCAGAAGGCGTGGATGGCAATGCAGCGCGGATACGCGCTGCGCTTACGGGAAGTGTCGCAAGTCGGGCAAGCCCGCCTTGCGAGGACGAGCCCGGCGATGACGAAAGGCGTGCCTGGCATGATATCGACAACAAATGACCTTGCGACGAAGGAGGGGCCGGAATGTATCGCCGTCTGATGCAGCATCTGGTGAGGGGGACGGCCGCTGTCGCCGTATCGGCCGGCATCCTCCTTGGCACGCCGGCCTTGGCGGCGCGGACGGACGTCATTCTCGGCATCCGGCTCGAGCCGCCGCATCTCGACCCGACGGCGGGCGCCGCGGCGGCGATCGCGGAAATCGTCTACAACAACGTCTTCCAGGGCCTGACGCGCATCGACCGCGACGGGACGGTGAAGCCCTCGCTCGCCGAGCGCTGGGAGGTGTCGGAGGACGGCAAGGTCTACACCTTCCACCTGCGGCAGGGCGTGAAGTTCCACGACGGCACGACCTTCGACGCCGAGGACGTGAAGTTCTCGCTCGACAGGGCGCGCGCGGCCGACAGCGTCAACCCGCAGAAAGGCCTTTTCGAGCCCATCGACACCGTCGAGGTGGTGGACCCGCAGACAGTGCGGATCACGCTGAAGCGCCCGAGCGGCAGCCTGCCGTTCAACCTCGGCTGGGCCGCCGCCGTCATCGTCGCGCCCGAGAGCGCCGCCGACAACAAGACGGCGCCGGTCGGCACCGGTCCCTTCAAGCTCGCCGAATGGGTGAAGGGCGACCACGTCACGCTGACGCGCAGCGACGGTTATTGGGGCGAGCCCGTCGCCCTCGAGAAGGCGACCTTCAAGATCATCGGCGACCCGACCGCCTCCTTCGCGGCGCTGATGGCCGGCGATGTCGACGCCTTCCCGATCTTCCCCGCGCCGGAGAACGTGCCGCAGTTCGAGGCCGACCCGCGCTTCACGGTCGTCGTCGGCGACACCGAGGGCAAGACCGTGCTTGCCATGAACAACGGCAAGGAGCCCTTCGACGACATCCGCGTGCGCCGCGCCGTCTCCCACGCCGTCGACCGCAAGGCGCTGATCGAGGGCGCCATGTACGGCTACGGCAAGCCCATCGGCTCGCATTTCGCGCCGCAGGACAAGGGCTATGTCGACCTCACGGGCAAGTATCCGTTCGATCCAGAGAAGGCCAAGGCGCTTCTGAAGGAGGCGGGGGCGGAGAACCTCTCCGTCCGGCTCGTGCTGCCGCCGCCGGACTATGCCCGCCGCGGCGGCGAGGTGCTGGCGGCGCAGCTGCGCAACGTCGGCATTTCGGTCGAGATCGTGCCGATGGAATGGGCGCAGTGGCTGAGCGAAGTGTTCCGCAACAAGAACTTTGACATGACCGTCGTGAGCCACGTGGAGCCGCTCGACCTCGATATCTATGCCCGCGACGACTATTACTTCGGCTACAAGGACCCGGACTACCGCGCGCTCTACGAGCGTTTCGTCGCCTCGACCGACGAGAGCGAGCGGCTCGCGCTCCTCGGCCAGTTGCAGGAAAAGCTGGCGGACGACGCCGTCAACGCCTGGCTGTTCCTCCTGCCCAAGATCGGCATCTGGGACGCGCGGCTCGAGGGGCTGTGGGAGAACACCCCGGTGCCGGCCAATGACCTGACGGAAGTCAAGTGGCGCGAGTAGCAGTGATCTCGGTCGTGTCCGGCTCCCCGCTCGCGGCGGCTCCTTCTCCATCTCCCCACCGCAAGCGGGAGGAGGGGGACAGCGTTGTTCGTGTCGCTGACGTCCGCTCGCGAAGCGAAGTAGTCGGACGTCTGTCGATGGCGACGTTCAGGTGGGGCTGACCTGAATGCTCGTCTATCTCGCCAAGCGCCTCGCCTCGCTCGCCGCGACGCTGGTCATCGCTTCGCTCGTCATCTTCGCGGTGATGGAGGTGCTGCCCGGAGATCCCGCCGAGATCATGCTGGGGACCAATGCGCGGCCGGATACGCTTGCGGCGCTCAGGGCCGATTTCGGCCTCGACCGGCCCGCGCCGGAGCGCTATGCGGCCTGGGTGGCAGGTTTCGTCCAGGGGGACCTCGGCCGCAGTTATACCTATTCGGTGCCTGTCGGCGAGCTTGTCGCGCAGCGCCTGTGGGTCAGCCTTCCGCTCGCCGCCATCTCGCTGCTTCTCACCGTCCTCATCGCCGTGCCCGTCGGCGCGCTCGCGGCGACGCGGCGCAACGGACCGGCCGATGTCGGCATCATGGCGGCGACGCAGGTCGGCATAGCGGTGCCGAACTTCTGGTTCGCGATGCTGCTCGTCTTCATCTTCGCGGTGAGCCTCCGGCTCCTGCCCGCCGGCGGCTTTCCCGGCTGGGGGGCGGGCCTGTGGCCGGCGGGGCGTTCGCTCATCCTGCCGGCGGTGGCGCTCGCTCTGCCGCAGGCGTCGATCCTCGCCCGCGTGATGCGCTCCTCCCTCATCGACGCGCTCGGCGAGGACTACGTGCGCACCGCCCGTGCCAAGGGCCTGAGCCGGAGCGAGGTGGTGCGCCGGCATGCGCTGCGCAACGCGCTCATTCCCGTGCTCACCATCATGGGCCTGCAGTTCTCCTTCCTGCTCGCCGGCACCATCATCATCGAGAATGTCTTCTTCCTGCCGGGCCTCGGCCGCCTCGTCTTCCAGGCCATCACCCAGCGCGACCTCATCGTGGTCAAGAGCATCGTGATGCTGCTCGTCGCGAGCGTCGTCATCGTCAACTTCCTCGTCGAGGTGGCCTATGCCGCCGTCGACCCGCGCCTGAGGAGGCGGGCATGAGCGCGACCATGGCCCCTGGCCGGCGCCGCCTCGCCATCCGCGCGCTCGGCCACCCGAGCTTCCTCCTGGGGGCCGCGATCTCGCTCGTCGTCGCCGCCATGGCGCTCCTGTCCTTCGTGTGGACGCCGCACGACCCGACGGTGCTCGACATTGCCCGCAAGCTGCAGCCGCCCTCGGCGACGCACTGGCTCGGCACCGACCAGTACGGCCGCGACGTCCTGTCGATGATCATGCACGGGGCGGTCACGTCGATGGCCGTGTCCTTCGTGGCGGTGGGCATCGGGCTCGGGCTCGGCGTGCCGCTCGGGCTTCTGGCGGCCGCGCAGCGCGGCATCGTCGGCGAGGCGGTGATGCGGGCGAACGACTTCGTCTTCGCCTTTCCGGCGCTCATCATCGCCATCATGCTGCGCGACATCTTCGGCCCCGGCGCCGTCAACGCCATGGTCGCCATCGGCATCTTCAACGTGCCGGTCTTCGCGCGGCTCGCCTATGGCGCGGCGCTGCCCCTGTGGACCCGCGAGTTCGTCATGGCGGCGCGTGTCGCCGGCAAGGGCGGCGGGCTCATCACGCTCGAGCATATCCTGCCCAACATGCTGAGCCTCGTCATCGTGCAGGCCACCATCCAGCTCTCGCTCGGCGTGCTGGCCGAGGCGGCCCTCTCCTATGTCGGGCTCGGCGTGCAGCCGCCGGCGCCGAGCTGGGGGCGCATGCTCAACGAGGCGCAGACGCTGATGGCGCTCGCGCCGCGCCTTGCGCTGGTGCCCGGCCTTGCCATCGTCGTCACGGTGATGGGCCTCAACCTCCTCGGCGACGGGTTGCGCGACCTGCTCGACCCGCGCCTTGCCCGGGAGCGCTGAGCGATGGCCATGTTCAGCGTCGAGGGGCTCGACCTTTCCATCTACGGCCTGCCGATCCTCAAGGGGGTCTCGCTCTCGGTGGGCGAGGGCGAGATCCTCGGGCTCGTCGGCGAATCCGGTTCCGGCAAGTCCATGACGGCGCTCGCGGCGATGCAGCTGATGCCGCGCGGTGCCAGCGCGACGGGCCGCATCCTGCTCGACGGCGAGGATCTTCTTTCCAAGAGCGAGGTGCAGATGTGCGCCTTGCGCGGGCGCGACATCGGCATGATCTTCCAGGAGCCGATGACGGCGCTCAATCCGCTGAAGACCATCGGCGCGCAGGTGGCGGAGTGCTTTGCCCAGCACCTCGGCGCCCGGCGCGCCGAATGCATGGCCTGGGCCGGGCAGGCGCTGGAGCGTGTCGGCCTGCCGCCCTCGCGCTTCCCGCTCGACCGCTATCCGCACGAGCTCTCCGGCGGCCAGCGCCAAAGGGTCGTCATCGCCATGGCGGTGGCGCTGAAGCCCAAGCTCATCATCGCCGACGAGCCGACGACGGCGCTCGACGTGACGACGCAGGCGCAGATCCTCGAACTGATGCGCGAGCTGGTGGCCGAGGAGGGCATCAGCCTCCTCATGATCACGCACGACCTTGCCGTCGTCGCCGAGATGGCCGACCGCGTCACCGTGATGCGTTACGGCGAGGTGGTAGAGGAGGGCACGACGGCGGCCTTCTTCTCCGGCATGCGGCATCCCTATTCGAAGGCGCTGCTGGAAGCGTCGACTCACGTGCCGGCAAGGCGCAAGTTGACGGCGCCACCGATCCTCCCCCGTGAGGGGGAGGTGGCGCCGCATAGCGGCGACGGAGGGGGCGGCGCGGCTGCCGTCGAGGGCACTGCTCCCAGCCCGGACCCCACCCGTCTCGCGCCGAGAGGCGCGAGCCACCCTCCCCTGAAGGGGAGGGATCAGCCGTATCCGTCACCCTCTCGCGGAGAGGAGGGACCAGGCACTCCTATCCTTGTTGCGCAGTCCGTCGTCCGTGAATATCGCGGCCGGCGCCGGTCGCTCTTCAGCGCGCCCGAGAAGCGGCGCGCCGTCGATGCCGTGAGCCTCGCCGTCCGGCCGGGCGAAAGCGTCGGGCTCGTCGGCGAATCCGGCTGCGGCAAGTCGACCCTCGCGCGCACGCTCATGGCGCTGGAGCCGCCGCAGGGCGGAGCCGTGCTGTTCCGCGGCCGCTCCTTGGCCGGTTTCTCGGCCGCCGATCTCACCGCCATGCGGCGGGCCGTGCAGGTGGTGTTCCAGGATCCCTATGGCTCCTTCGATCCGCGGCACAAGGCCGGCCGGCTCGTCGCCGAGCCGCTCCATCTCCTGCGTGGGGAGATCGACGCAGCGGAACGCAACCGGCGCATCGCCGCGGTGCTGCGCGATGTCGGCCTCAAGCCGGAAGATGCGGACAAATATCCGCACGAATTCTCCGGCGGGCAGCGCCAGCGCCTCGCCATCGCAAGGGCGCTCATCACGCGGCCGTCGCTCATCATCCTCGACGAGCCGGTGTCGGCGCTCGATGTCTCCATCCGCGCCCAGGTGCTCGACCTTCTCGCCGACCTGCAGGCCGAGCACGGGCTCGCCTACCTCTTCATCTCGCACGACCTCACGGTGGTGCGGGCCATCACCGACCGGGTGCTCGTGATGCGCGCCGGCCGGATCGTGGAAGAGGGGCCGACGGCGGAGGTGTTCGCGGCGCCGCGGCACGCCTATACGCGCGAGCTTCTCGCCGCCGCGCCCGACCTCTCCCGGGCGCTCGCGGCGCGAGCCATGCGCCCGGCGTGGGAGAGTCCGGCGGCGGGCGAGGTCCCCTCTGGCGGCTGAAGCGGCGATAGCTCTTTGCGATTCAATTAAATTGGAAAGAGCGTCTATCTTTTTGAGAATAGAGCATTTTCTTCGCCGAACCGGTATCCACTTCGGCGGAAAATGCTCTAGAACAGCGTCAGCGACAGATCAGCGAACGGATGAACGAGATGACCACTGCCTTTGCGACCGACCGCGTCCTCATCGCCGGCGAATGGCGGGCGCCGGCGAGCCGCGAGACGCTTCCCCTCGTCAATCCTTCCGACGGCAGCGAACTGGCGCGCATCGCCGCCGGCGGCGCCCGCGATGTCGATGCTGCCGTCGGCGCGGCGGAGGAGGCCCTGTCCGGCGCCTGGGGGCGAATGACGGCGACCGAGCGCGGGCGCGTCCTTTCGGCCATGGGGCGGCTCGTGGCCGAGAAGGCGGACGAACTTGCCCGGCTCGAGGCGCTCGATGTCGGCAAGCCGCTGAAGCAGGCGAAGGCCGATGCGCTGGCGCTGGCGCGCTACCTCGAGTTCTACGGCGGCGCGGCCGACAAGGTGCACGGCGAGACCATTCCCTACCTCGACGGCTACACGGTGCTGACCCTGCGCGAGCCGCACGGCGTCACCGGCCATATCGTGCCATGGAACTACCCGATGCAGATCATAGGCCGCTCGGTCGGCGCAGCGCTCGCCATGGGCAATGCGACCGTGCTGAAGCCGGCCGAGGAAGCCTGCCTGACGGCGCTCGCCTTCGCCTATATTGCTGAGGAGGCAGGGCTGCCGGCCGGGGCGCTCAACGTGGTGCCGGGCACGGGCGAGGCCGCGGGGGCGGCGCTCTCGGCGCATCGCGGCGTTCATCACCTCTCCTTCACCGGCTCCGTTGCGACGGGAGCGCTCGTGCAGGCCGCCGCGGCGAAGAACGCGGTGCCGGTGACGCTCGAGCTCGGCGGCAAGTCGCCTCAGGTCGTCTTTGCGGACGCCGACCTCGACGCGGCGCTGCCCTTCCTCGTCAATGCCGGCATCCAGAACGCCGGCCAGACCTGCTCGGCCTCCTCGCGCATCCTCGTCGAGCGCGTCGTCTTCGACGAGGTGGTCGCGCGCATGGCGGAGCGCTATCGGGCGCTGAAGGTGGGACCTGCGCTGGCGGACCTCGATGTGGGCCCCATGGTCTCGGCCCGGCAGAAGGAGATCGTCGAGCGCTATATCGGCATCGCCAGGGCCGACGGCCTCGCCATCGCCGGCGAGGGTGGCATCGTGGCGGATGCGCCGGCCGGCGGCTGCTACGTGCGGCCTACGCTCGTCGCCAATGTGTCGGGCGACCACAGGTTGGCGCAGGAGGAGATCTTCGGACCGGTGCAGGTCGTCATCCCCTTCGAGGGCGAGGAGGAGGCCGTGCGCATCGCCAACGGCACCGACTTCGGCCTCGTCGCCGGCGTGTGGACGCGCGACGGCGGCCGCCAGCTGCGCATGGCGCGGGCGCTCAAGTCCGGCCAGGTCTTCATCAATAACTATGGCGCAGGCGGCGGCGTCGAACTGCCCTTCGGCGGCGTCAAGCGCTCCGGCCACGGCCGGGAGAAGGGATTCGAGGCCCTCTATGGCTTTTCGGTGCTGAAGACGGTGGCCATCCTGCACGGCTAGGCGGTCAATAGGGCTGGTTGAAGGACGGCATCACGCATCGTGAAAATCCGTGTTGCGCGATGCCGTCCTCGCTGCTCCGCGGGCGCGCGTCACCTGCCGGTCGATGGGTGCGGCGTTGCCGCAGCCCGGATTCGTTCATTTCATCCGGGGGCATTTCCGGGATTGTTGGCGCCGGCTCCCGGGTTGGCGGCGTTTGCGGGATTGGCCGCGTTGCCCGCGCCGATCCCGGGATTGGCCGGGTTCACGGCAAGGTGCTGCTGGCCGGGCGGGAGCTGCTGGATGGTCTGGGTGAGACCTCGCGTCCAGGCATCGGCCTGGGCGGCAATGCTCTGTCCCGGCAGGTGCGTTCCGGGCATGTATCCGCGCTCCGGGGCGATCTTGGGGGGATTTGGCATGGTCGAATCTCTATTCATGCAAATGTCGGGTGTTGCCAATCTGTGAAATAGAGGTTTCTGCAAGTTCTGTCTGTTCTCGATATGGAAATTGCAGGTGCGGAGATCAGTTAAATTCGGAATATATATTTATATTATACGTGCCATGTGCATTTCATGGCGCGACCTTTGTTTCAACTTCCCTCAAGCGCCCGGTGGCGCTCGGGCCGTGATCAATCCGTAAACACCACCGTGCGCTGGCCGTTGAGGATGACGCGGTCCTCGAGGTGGTAGCGCAGGGCCCGGGCGAGCACGCGCCGCTCAATGTCGCGGCCCTTGCGCACGAGGTCGTCCGGCGTATCGCGGTGACTGATGCGCTCCACGTCCTGCTCGATGATCGGACCCTCGTCGAGGTCCGAGGTGACGTAGTGGGCCGTCGCCCCGATGACCTTCACGCCGCGCGCATGCGCCTGGTGATAGGGCTTGGCGCCCTTGAAGCCGGGCAGAAACGAATGGTGGATGTTGATGCAGCGCCCCGCGAGCTTGGCCGCGAGACCGTCGGACAGCACCTGCATGTAGCGGGCAAGCACGACGACCTCGGCCCCAGTCTCGCGGATGAGCTCCCACAGACGGGTTTCCTGCTCGAGCTTCGTCTCCTTCGTCACGGGCAGGTGGTGGAAGGCCGCGCCGTCGAAATCGAGCGAGCCATAGGTTTCGCGCGGGTGGTTGGCGACGACGGCCACGAGATCCATCGGCAATTCGCCGAGGCGCCTGCGATAAAGCAGGTCGACGAGGCAATGGTCGAACCTGGAGACGAGAATCATCACGCGCCGCTTCTCCGCCCGGTCGCGCATCGTCCAGGTCATGGCGAAGCGCTCGGCGACCTCCGAAAAGCTCTTCCTGAGGTCCTCCAGCGTCGGGGCACCGTTCAGCGGGTTGAAGACAACCCGCATGAAGAAGCAGTTGCTCTGCGTGTCGTCGAACTGCTGCGCGTCGAGGATGTTGCATCCCGATTCGAAGAGATGGGTCGAGACCGCCGCAACGATGCCGGGGCGGTTGGCGCAGGACAGGGTGAGGACATAGTGCGGCTGTGACATGGCCGCCCTTTTGAGCCTTTTTCCGGAATCTGCAAGGGCTATGGCGTCGCAGCACCACAGAATTTCGCCGCACGATCAGTCTTGGCTATTGGCGATCGTTCTGATTTGATAAAAGATAGATTAAAATTTAAATCAAAACAGCATTCACGGATCCGACTTCCTCGATACGGGTGACAGGCATGGCCGATATCGGACATCTGCGAGAGGGGATCGACCGATCCCGACCGACCCGAAGGGCCGCGGCCGAAGCGGCAAGGCAGACCGCAACGCGCGACAGGGAGGGGCCACCGCGCACCGATATCGGCACCATCTTTCTGCACTGGCTCGTCGCTATCGCGATGGTCGTGAGCCTGCTGACGGGCCTGCGCATCTCGGCCGATGCGCCCGAGGCAGTGCTCTCCAAGGCGCTGGAACCCATCCTGCCTCAGGGGGAAATCTGGACGGTCCACTTCGTGGCCAGCCTCGTCCTCTTCTTCTCCGCGACGGCCTATGCGCTCTACATGCTGCGCAGCGGCCTGCGCCATCGGGTGGCACTGAAGAAGACGCGAGCGCTCGTCATGCCGGCAGCCAGCCGCCTGCGCTGGGGTGCCGTCAACGTCATCCTGCACTGGGTGGTCTACGGGCTCGTCGCCATCCTGACGGCGACGGGCATCGCGCTGTACATCGGCTACGGTGGCTGGATCGTCGCGGTCCATGCCGCGAGTGCCATTGCCGTGCTGGCCTACATCTTCATTCATGTCGTCGCGCATTTCCTCTATGGCGGATGGCCGCAGATCCTGCGGCTGTTCCGGCCGACGCGGCTCATGGCCAACAGCGGCATGAGGGCCCGGCCCCTGCTGACGGCGGTCCTCGTCGGCGTGCCGGTCGCGGGGGCCATTGCCGCCTTCGACTGGGGCACGCGCGATACGCTGACGGTCGGCGCAGTGGATGATCCGCCGACGCTCGACGGCGTACTCGACGATGCCGCCTGGCGGAGGGCCGGCCCGGTGCGCATCCGCACCCAGCAGGGCGCCAATCTCGGCGGCAGCGGCGAATCGCTCGTCGAGGTACGGGCGGTCCGGGATGCCAACAACATCTACTTCGCCTTCCGCTGGCAGGATCCGACGCGCTCGCTGCGCCGCCTGCCGCTCATCAAGCGGGAGGACGGCTGGCACCTCATCCACGATCACGCCGACATCGCCGATGTGATGAATTTCTATGAGGACAAGCTGTCCGTCATCTTCTCGCGCTCGCAGGCCTTCGGCGGCGGCGCCTCCACCCATCTCGGCCCGCAGCCGCTTTCAGACAAGCCGGGCGCGCTCAACAACCGCGGCCTGCATTACACGACCGACGGCAGCTATATCGACATGTGGCAGTGGAAGGCTTCGCGCGGCGGGCTGCTCGGCCGGGTCGACGACCAGTTCATCGGCCCGCCGATCGAGCCGAAGGAGGCGGACTGGAACAAGACGGCCCGCTATCAGGGCGGCTACACCGGCGATCCGGGCAAGGCCTTCTATGTCTACAACTATGTCTCCGAACCGCCGGGCGGCTATCGCGGCCCCGTCCAGCTGAAGCGCCTGCCGGCCGATTACCGGCAGACCGCCGCCAAGCTCAAGACCTTTGACCTCGACCCGGACAGCAGCGACAGCGAGGGTGCTCAGTGGTGGATGATGGAGGCGGAGACCGTCCCCTATTCGCCGGAGCTCGACGCCGCCATCCCTGTCGGCACGGTGATCCCCGGCGTGCTCATCATGGGCGAGTACAGCGGCGACCGCGCCGACATTGTCGGCGCTGCCCGCTGGTCGGACGGCTGGTGGACGCTGGAAACCAGGCGCGCGCTGACGACAGGCAGCAAATACGACGTCGATTTCGTGCCGGGCGAGCCGTTCTACATGTGGGTCGCCGTTTTCGACCACACCCAGACCCGGCACACGCGCCACGTGCGCCCCGTCAAGCTGGTCATCGAGTGATGCGCCTGCTGCGCGGCGCGGACCCGTGTTGTGCCGCGCCTGCGAGGCGGATGCCGCGCCAGAGGTGAGACATGGCAAGCAAGTGCAATCTGACGGTCAATGGACGCACGGTTCGGGCCAGCGTCGGCGAGACGCTGGTCGATGCGGCCATGGGGGGCTGGATCGCCGTGCCGCACGACTGCTGCTCGGGGCAATGCGAGACCTGCCGCGTGCGCGTCGTCTCCGGGTCGGTCGACGACCAGGGCACCGGGGAGGGCGACACGGTGCTCGCCTGCCAGGCGACGCTCGAAGGCGATGCGGTCATTACCTATGACGAGGTGCCGGAGGCGACCAAGCGCGCGGGCCAGGTGGCGGCGATGCGCGCCCTCTCGCGCGACGTGGTGGAAGTGATCGTCGAGCTGCGCAGCCCGCTCGACTATCTGCCGGGGCAATATGTGAGCGTGACCTTCGCCGGCTTTCCGCCGCGCGACTACAGCCCGACCCTGCGCTGGGACGGCACACGCGCGGCGCACGAACTCGTCTTCCACATCCGCATGCTGCCGGACGGCATCGTCTCGTCCGAGCTCGGCCGCAGCATCACGCCCGGGCACCGGGTGGATGTGCGAGGGCCATTCGGCCATGCCTTCTTCCGCCGCGGCGACGGGCTCATGGTGCTGGTCGCCGGCGGAACCGGCTGGGCGCCCATCTGGGCCGTGGCGCACGAGGCGGTGCGGGCCCGGCCGCGCCGCGACATCATCGTCATCGTCGGCGCGCGCGACCATGACGGGCTCTACATGCGCCAGTCGCTCGACTGGCTGCGCGACCATGGCGCGCGCGAGGTCATCGCGACATCGCGGCAGGGCGGGGGTGGGCTCGTCCGCTCGGGACGGCCGACGAATTATCTGCCGCTGCTGGGGCCGTCAGACATGGTCTATGTGGCGGGAGCGCCGGGGCTGGTCGATGCCGTCAAGCTGAAGGCGCTGTCGGCCGGTGCCTTCTGCTTCGCCGACCCCTTCCTGCCCAGCCAACAGCGCATGTCCTTCATGGACAGGATGGCGCGGCTCCTGCGCACGCCCGGCCGCACACCTGTGCCGCAGGATGCCGGCCTGTTCGCTCCGCAGATGGCGGGAGCGGACGACGCCGGCCGCGTGCCGGCCGCACGGCCGGCCAGCCGGCCCGCGGCACGGCGGCCGCTGCAGGAGACGCTGTTCGCCGCTCGGCGGCTGATGCGTCGGGAGTAGGCCAATCGCACATCATGGCTCGTTCCGACGGAAATGAATCAGAACGAGCGCCTATTTTATTATAATGGCAGCCCTTTTCCCGTCCGGCCGGTAGCGCGTTGAGCGGACGACGCACTAGGCTGACACTTCCGTCAGGAAAGTGCGGACGGTCTGGTCGAGGCGGCGCGCCTCTTCGACCATGACAGTCGCCGTGTTGACGACATGAACCGACGTGCTGCGGGCGTCGCCGATCGTCGCCTTGAGGCGGTCGACGCTGTGCGACAGGTCGACGGTGCCGTTGGAGGCGGCATGGACGCTGCCCGCGATCTCCTGCGTCGCCACGGTCTGGCGCTCGATGGAGATCTCGATCGCCCTCGTATGGGTCATGACGTTCTCGAGGGTGCGTGCGATCATCTCGATCGAGCTCACCGCCTCGCCGGTGGCCTCCTGGATGGCCGCGACCTTGCTCGCGATCTCGTCGGTGGCCTTCGCCGTCTGTCCAGCGAGCGCCTTCACCTCGTTGGCGACGATGGCGAAGCCCTTGCCGGCGTCGCCGGCACGGGCGGCCTCGATGGTGGCATTGAGAGCGAGGAGATTGGTCTGGGCCGCGATCTCGTCGATGAGACGCACGACGGCGCCGATCTTGCTCGCCGCCTCCGCCAGGCCGTCGACCTTGGCCGTGGCCGTGCGGGCGACGGCATTGCCGTCGTCGACCACGGTGGCCGTCTCCTGCACCTTGCCGGCGATCTCGGCGATGGAGCTGCTGAGCTGCTCGGTCGCATGTTTCACGAGCGTAACGCTCGAGACCGTGCTTTCCGAGGCGGCGACGGCTTCGACAGCCTCCCTCTCGGCCGCGGCCGAAACGTCGGCAAGCTGGTGTGCCATGGCATCCATCGTATCGATACCGCTACCGACGCGGGCGAGGACCGAACGCATCGTCTCGTCGAAGCGGTGGATGGCCTGTTCCAGAGCTTCCCGCCGCTGCTTGACGGTCTCGGCGAAGGCGACATGCGTGCGCAGCTGGTCGCGCTCCTGCAGCGAGCGCTGGAGCAGCACGACGGCGCGCGCGATATCGCCCACCTCGTCCTTGCGATTGGCGCCCGAGACGTGGGTGCGCCAGTCGCCCTGCGCGACGGCACCGACGGCCTCGGTGATGCGCTCCAACGGCCGGGTAACGTGGCGAGCCGTGGCGAGCGCGATGGCGGCGAAGACGATGAGCGCCAAGCTGGCGCCGCCGACGAGCCAGGCGACGAGCGCGCGCGTCTCGGCGGCTCCGATGCGCACTGTCTCGTCCCTGAGCTGGTAGGCTTCGGTACGGGGCGCGAGGGCGCACACGCTGAGATTCGCGGGAAAGTCGATGCAGCGCGAGAAGAACTGCTGATCGGGCGTCGCGAGCAGGTTTGTGTCCTCATGCGCCGAGAAGTTGCCCGTCAGCGGGGGCAGGCCCGAACGGGAGACGACGCGATCTCCGGAAAGCACGGCAACGCCAGTGTTGGTCAGGCGCGAAAACTCGTTGAGAATCGGCTCGCTGGCGCGCAACGCCCGGTGCGCGATGAGCGCGGCCACCACATCGCCGAAATCGTCGAAGATGGGCGTGACGACGATGGCGGCGGCAGGGGCCGGGGCAACGGCACCAACGGCCGTCGCCAGCGCCTCGTCGAGTGGCCTGACCGTCTCGAGGATGCGCGGCCGGCGGCGGTCGTTCTCGGTCATGAGGGGCCGGATCTGCTCTGCGAGCGGGCTTTTCTGCAGTGCGTCGTTCGCGCCGAGAATGTCGAGCCACTGGTCGTGCGCGCCGATCACCCGCATCTTGTTATCGACAACCAGAATGCCGTCGATCTTGGCGACTTCGGCGGCGCGCGAGAGGAGTTCGCTCATCGCCACCACATTGCCCGAGGCGATCGCGCGCGAGACGTCCGCCCTCAGCGCGATGGCGTTGATGCGGTAGGTGACCTCGTCGAAGATGTTCCTGAGGCGCGCTGCCGCGAGCCTCGCGTCGGCCTCCAGTCGTTCGGACAGTTTCGTCTCGGCCAGCGCTTCGAGCTGCATTGCCTGTCGGTTCAGCCCGCGGTCGAGGCGCATGACCGTCAGCGCGACGAGCGCGGCGAAGGCCGCGAGCGCAGTGGCGACGATCGCGATCGTAAAGCGCGTGCCGAGCGAGGAAAGGCTTTTCAAGGCAGGGCCTCACTTCACGGGAACGCCGCCGGCCTGACGCATGGCATCCTGCGCCTCCGGCGAGGACAGGAAGGAAATGAAGTTCAGGGCCTCCGTCGTCACGGTTTTGGGATCGTGAATGATCGCCACGGTCACGGCGCTCGGATAGCCGTCGTCGGTTGGGAACAGCCCGTCGACGCGCAACACCGCCAGCTCATCGGGCAGATTGTTGCTGAACGGGCCGAAGCCGATGGCGCCTTCGACCTCTCGGACCGTGTCGATGCCCTCCTGGGTGGTGAAGGCGGTCTTCGACTTGTCCGTGAAGACGAGCTTGTCCCAACCGGGCATGGAGGCGCGCAGTACCTGAAGAGTGCTGTCGGCGTCCTCGCGGCGTACGACGCGCACGCGCAGGTCCCTGCCGCCCACCTCGCGCCAGTTCTCGACCGCGCCGGAAAAGATCGCCCGGATCTGCGCGCCGGTGAGGGCTGACACACCGGCGCTGCGATTGACATAGAAAGCGGACGGCAGCCTGAGAAACGGCGTCGCCACCAGGCCCTGAGAGCGCTCGGCATCCGTGAGCGGCCGCGCGATGCGCCCGAGGATCTCCTTGCCCGATCCGACGGCCGCGATGCCGCCACCCGAGCCGATGCTTGGCGGCACGACGATCGTCGTCTGGGGGTTGCGCTGCGTATAGAGCTTGCCGACGGCGCTCAGGATATCGATCCCGTCGCCGGTGCCCACGATACGCAGTTCTGCCGCGGTGGCGGCTGCCGGGGCGCCGAGGCCAACGATTGCGGCGCAGATCAGGCCGACGAGCTTGCGCATGTTTCCTCGTGTCTCGTTATTGCCCGAAGGCTTGCATGATAGGAGACAGAGGGTAATGAAAGGTGAACTTACCGAAAGTTGTAGCGTTCAGTGCAATGCATCCACGCTCGGGCAATTTGTTGGTTAACTGTCGGCTACTTTCACAAGTCAGATCAGTATTTACAATGTATGAGCGTTAAATCGGCGCCACGCGCTCAGGCCGTGTGCTCGGCGAGATTGGCGACAAGGTCGCCGAAGCGCTCGCCCTGGATGATGATGTGCGCCTTCAGGAGGGTCGAGGCGACTTCCGCATCGCCCTGCTCGATGGCGGCCAGGATGCCGTCGTGCTCGGCGAGAGAGGTGCGGATGCGACCGCGGACGCGGAGCTGGAGGCGCCGATAGGGCTTCAGCCGCCGGTGCATCAGCGTCGCCTGCTCGGCGAGGAAGCCGTTGCGGGAGGCCTGGTAGATGGCGTGGTGAAAGCGCTCGTTGGCGTAGTAGTAGCCATCCGCGTCGTCGGCCTCCGCGGCAGCGCGGCAATCCCGCTGCGCCGCCGCCAACGCCGTGATGTCGCTGCCGTCGGCCCGGCGGGCGGCGAGGCGGCCGCACATACCCTCGAGCTCGGCCATGACCTCGAACATCTCCATGAGGCGCGAGGGGCCCACCTGTGCGACGACAGCTCCGCGATGTGGGCGGATTTCGACGAGGCCGGTGGTGGCTAGCTGCAGCAGGGCCTCACGGATCGGCGTGCGCGAGACGCCGAAGCGCTGCGCGAGCGTCGCCTCGTCCAGCCGCTCGCCTGCCTTGAGAAGGCCCATCGCGATGTCGTTCTCAAGGGCGTCCCTGAGGACGAAGCCGCGTTTGCCGCTCATGTGACAGCACCATCGCATACGATACGATCTATATTGTATACAAAATCGTTGACAGCGGATGCAAGTTTGATTTCGATGGCCGTCGAGGCCCGCAAGAGGCCCCGGCTCCCGGGGAGCCAGACCATTTGGAGGAAACGACATGCGCAAGACGTTGTTGGCGACGGCCAGTGCCGTGGCCGTTCTGATCGGCGGCCTGATGCCCGCCGCCGCGGAGATTGTGCTTAAAGCCTCGCACCAGTTCCCGGGCGGCAAGGGAGACCCGCGCGACGAGATGGTGCAGATCATCGCCCGCGAGGTGGAGAAGGCCAATGTCGGCCTCAAGATCCAGGTCTTCCCCGGCGCCTCGCTCTTCAAGCCGAACGAGCAGTGGGGCGCCCTGACCAAGGGGCAGCTCGACATGTCGGCCTTCCCGCTGGACTATGCCTCGGGCCGCCATCCGCAGTTCTCGGCCACCCTGATGCCCGGCCTCGTGCGCAATTACGAGCGCGCCGAGCGGCTCAACAATTCGCCCTTCATGGCGGATATCAAGAAGATCATCGAGGATGCTGGCGCCGTCGTCATCGCCGATGCCTGGCTGTCGGGCGGCTTCGCCTCCAAGAAGAACTGCATCACCGGCCCCGATTCCATCAAGGGACAGGTGACGCGCGCCGCCGGCCCCGCTTTCGAGCAGATGCTGGCCTTGGCCGGCGCCTCGATCTCGTCGATGCCCTCGTCGGAAATCTACACCGGCATGCAAACCGGCGTGCTCGATGCCACCAACACCTCCTCGTCGAGCTTCATCTCCTATCGTCTCTACGAGCAGGTGAAGTGCCTCACGGCGCCGGGCGAGAACGCGCTGTGGTTCATGTATGAGCCGGTGCTGATGTCGAAGCGCGTCTTCGACAAGCTCACGCCCGAGCAGCAGAAGGCGATCCTCGATGCCGGCAAGACGTCGGAAGCCTATTTCAACGAGGAAGCGAAGAAGGGCGACCAACTGCTGATCGACACCTTCAAGAAGGCAGGGGTGGAAGTCGTCGAGATGTCCCAGGCGGACTACGAGGCGTGGCTGAAGGTGGCGCAGGAATCTTCCTACAAGAACTTCGCCGAGAAGGTGAAGGGCGGCCAGGAGCTGATCGAAAAGGCGCTGGCCGTCGAGTGAGGCGAGGCCGGACGGCCGCAGGGGTGCCGGATGGACCTTCTCCCCGCGGGCGGGCAGAGGGTGTACCCGGCGCTCCTCTGCCATGCCCGCGGGGAACGGAACACGCAAATGGTTCGAGCCTTCGTTGCCGGTGTCGACAACGTATCGCGCCTGTTCGGCATCGTCGCCGGCGTCCTCATCGCCGCCGCCATGGTCGTCATCTGCCAGATGATCTTCATGCGCTACGTCTTTCGCGCGCCGACCATCTGGCAGACCGATTTCGTCGTCTTCAGCGCCACGGCGGCCATCTTCCTCGGCGCGCCCTACGTTCTCCTGCGCAAGGGGCACGTCGGGGTCGACGTCATCGAGACCCTGGCCAGCGCGCCGGTGCGGCGGGCGCTCGCCATCCTCGGCGCCTTCCTCGGCCTTGCCTTCTGCATCGCGATGTTCGTCGCTTCCGTCCTCTATTTCCACGAGGCGTGGGAAGGCGGCTGGACCACGTCGACCGTCTGGGCGCCGCCGCTGTGGATCCCGCTCATCCCGCTGCCTGTCGGCTTCGGGCTGCTCAGCCTGCAATACGTTGCGGAGATCCTGAAACTCTTCACCTCGACGCCGGCGGCGCAACGCCTGCCGCACGCCGCAGGAGCCGATGCATGACACTCTCCATCGCTGCCTATGTCATCGTCGGCTCGCTCTTCGCCTTCCTGGCGACGGGCATGCCGATCGCCTTCGCGCTCGGCCTCGCCGCCATCGCGGGGCTCCTGGTGGAGGAAGGCTTCGGCATCTTCGACGTCCTCGGCGAGACCATGTATGCTGGCATCGCCAATCTCGCCTATGTGTCGATCCCGATGTTCGTGCTCATGGGCGCCGCCGTCGCGGCTTCGCCCGCGGGCAAGGACCTCTACGAGGCGCTCGACCGCTGGCTCAACCGCGTGCCGGGCGGGCTCGTGCTGTCGAACCTCGGCGCCTGCGCCATCTTCTCGGGCATGACCGGCTCGAGCCCGGCCACCTGCGCCGCCATCGGCAAGATGGGCATTCCCGAGATGATGAAGCGGGGTTATCCCGCCTCCGTCGCCACCGGCTCCATCTGCGCCGGCGGCACGCTCGGCATCCTCATCCCGCCGTCGGTCACGATGATCGTCTACGGCATCGCCACCGAGACATCGATCGGCCGGCTGTTCCTCGCCGGCGTCATGCCCGGGCTGATGCTGACGGCGATGTTCATGGCCTGGGCGCTGATCGATGCCAAGCGCAAGGGCTTCCGCTTCGGCGCTGCCGGACGCGGGCGCTTCACATTGGTGCAGAAGTTCGCCACGCTGCCACGCGTCCTGCCGTTTCTCGTCATCATCCTCGGCGTGCTCTTCGTGCTCTACGGCGGGGTCGCGACGCCCTCGGAGGCGGCGGGGGCGGGCGCCTTCCTGACGCTCGGCGTCGTCATCATCGTCTACCGGCTGTTCCGGGCCGGGCCCGTCGTCGAGATCTTCGGCACGGCGATGCGCGAGAGCATCATGATCATGATGATCATGGCGGCGGCGGAGCTCTTCGCCTTCGCGCTGTCCTCGCTCTTCATCACCCAGACCATCGCCGGCGCCATTGCCTCGCTTGAGATCAACCGTTGGCTGCTGATGGGCGTCATCAACGTCTTCCTGCTGGTCGCCGGCATGTTCCTGCCGCCCGTCGCGGTCATCGTCATGGCGGCGCCGCTGCTCTTCCCCATCGTGACGCAGGCGGGCTTCGACCCCTACTGGTTCGCGGTGGTGCTGACGATCAACATGGAAGTCGGGCTCATCACGCCGCCCATCGGCCTCAACCTGTTCGTCATCAACGCCATCGCGCCGCAGGTGCCGACGCGGGAGGTGCTGTGGGGCTCGCTGCCATATGTCTTCGTGATGTTCCTCGGTATCCTCCTTCTGTGCATCTTTCCGCAGATCGCCACGTGGCTGCCGGATGTCGTGATGGGGCCCGCAATCTGACAGGATCAAGGAGAGGCGGATGCCGAACTCGTTCTTCAACGAACTCCTGCAGCAGCTCAGCGAGCGAGGTCGTGCCATGCTCGGGCTCGCGCGCGATGCGGCGGCGCGCGGCGACGTCGTGGAACTGTCGGAGCACCTGCTCTCCGGTCGCGGCGAGGCCTCTGGCGTGGCGCTCGCCAAGGCCGTGCTCGACACCTACGCCAATGCCCCGCTCGCCACGCGCCTCGCCTTCCTCACGGCGCTCGCCGAGCGCTTCGGTGCCGATCCGCAGAAGGTCGAGGAGGCGATCACGGCCTATCGCGAGAAGCCGGATGCGGCGACTTTGCACCGCCTGCACACCGCTGCCGAGGCGCGCCGGCAGGAGCTGATGCGCCGCCTCAACCTGGCGCCGGGTGGCACCGCCGCGCTCGTCAGGATGCGCGAGGAACTGATCGAGCATCTGCCGAACCGGCCGGACCTCAGGGCGGTCGATGCCGATTTCGTTCATCTCTTCTCGTCCTGGTTCAACAGGGGATTCCTCGTGCTGCGCCCCATCGACTGGACGACGCCGGCCAACATCCTCGAGAAGATCATCCGCTATGAGGCGGTGCACGAGATCCACGACTGGGACGACCTGCGCCGGCGCCTCGAGCCGCCGGACAGGCGCTGCTTCGCCTTCTTCCATCCGCAACTCGTCGACGAACCGCTGATCTTCGTCGAGGTGGCGCTGACGGCGGAGATCCCCGGCGCCATTGCGCCGCTCCTCGCCAAGGACCGCAAGCCGATCGCGGCCGAGGCGGCGACCACGGCGGTCTTCTATTCCATCTCCAACACCCAGCGCGGGCTCGGCGGCGTCTCCTTCGGCAACTTCCTGATCAAGCAGGTGGTGGACGATCTCAAGCGCGACCTGCCCAACCTCAAGACCTTCGTCACACTGTCGCCGGTGCCGGGCTTTGCGAAATGGCTCGCGCGGGAGCGCGGCTCCGAGGCTTCACAGGCGCTCGATGCCGAGGCGAAGACGGTGCTCGCGGCGCTCGACGAGGAGGGCTGGCACGAGGATCCGGCGACGGCGGAGAAGGTGCGCAAGGTGCTGCTGCCCGCCGCCGCCTGGTATTTCCTCAAGGCCAAGACGCCGAACGGCCGGCCGGTCGATCCGGTGGCGCGCTTCCACCTCGGCAACGGGGCGCGGCTGGAGCGGCTCAACTTCCTCGGCGACACCAGCGCCAAAGGCCTCGGCCAGGCCCATGGCCTGATGGTCAACTATCTCTACGCGCTCGAGGACATCGAGAAGAACCACGAGGCCTTCGCGGGTTCGGGCGAGGTCATCGCCGCCGCGGCGGTGAGGAAGCAGCTGAAGGGCGAGCGGGCGTCACGCACGCTCGTGCCCGTCACCGACTGAACAAGAAGACAGAACGAAGACAAAGCCCATGCCATCCTATCTCTTCGCCCGACTCGCCGCCCGCATGCCGGCTGCCGAGAGGCCCTTCATCGAGACGCCGACCGGGCGGATCATCACCTACGGCGACCTTGTCGCGGGCACCGGCCGGATCGCCCATGCGCTCGTGGCGCGCGGCGTCGGGCCGGGGGACCGGGTGGCGGTGCAGGTGGAGAAGAGCCCCGAGGCGGTCATGCTCTATCTCGCCTGCCTGCGCGCGGGCGCCGTCTTCCTGCCGCTCAACACGGCCTATACGCTCGCTGAGCTCGACTATTTCCTGGGCGATGCCGAACCGGCCCTCGTCGTCTGCGATCCGAAGAGCCGCGACGGGCTCGTGCCCGTCGCCGAGCGCTACGGGGCGCGGGTCGACACGCTCGACGCGGCGGGCAAAGGCAGCCTGACGGAGCGCGCCGCCGGCGAGACGCCCGATTTCGCCGACGTGGAGCGGGGCGCGGACGATCTCGCCGCCATCCTCTACACCTCCGGCACCACCGGGCGCTCGAAGGGCGCCATGCTCAGCCACGACAATCTCCTGTCGAACGCGCTGACGCTCGTGGACTACTGGCGCTTCACCAGCGCCGACGTGCTGCTGCATGCCTTGCCCATCTTCCACACGCACGGGCTCTTCGTGGCGACGAACGTCGTTCTCGCCGCAGGCGCGTCGATGCTCTTCCTGCCGAAATTCGACGCCGACGAGGTGATGCGCCTCCTGCCGAAGGCGACCGCCATGATGGGCGTGCCGACCTTCTACGTGCGCCTCCTGCAGCACGAGGGCCTGACGCGCGAGGCCACCCGCCACATGCGGCTCTTCGTGTCCGGCTCGGCGCCGCTCCTCGCCGACACCCATCGCGAATGGCGCGAGCGCACGGGCCACGCCATCCTCGAGCGCTACGGCATGACCGAGACCAACATGAACACGTCCAATCCCTATGACGGGGACCGGGTCGCCGGCACGGTCGGCTTCCCGTTGCCGGGGGTCACGCTGCGCGTCGTCGATCCAGAAGGCGGGCAGGCGCTGCCGCAGGGCGAGATCGGCATGATCGAGGTCAAGGGGCCCAACGTCTTCAAGGGCTACTGGCGCAACCCGGAGAAGACGAAGGCCGAGTTCCGCGACGACGGCTTCTTCATCACCGGCGACCTCGGCAAGGTCGACGAGCGCGGCTATGTCCACATCGTCGGCCGCGGCAAGGACCTCATCATCACCGGCGGCTACAACGTCTACCCGAAGGAAGTGGAGAGCGAGATCGACGCCATGCCCGGCGTCGTCGAGAGCGCCGTCTTCGGCGTGCCGCACCCGGATTTCGGCGAGGGCGTGACGGCGGCCGTCGTTGCCGAAAAGGGGGCGAGCGTCGACGCCGCCGCCATCGTGAAGGCGCTCGAAGGGCGCCTCGCCAAGTTCAAGCAGCCCAAGCACGTCGTCGTCGTGCCGGAGCTGCCGCGCAACACCATGGGCAAGGTGCAGAAGAACGTGCTGCGGGACACCTACAAGGACCTCTACGCGCGGTGAGGCATCCCGCGCCTGACCGGCGGCCCGCGGCGGCACGAGGGCAATCCCCGACGGTGAGATGACGGCGCGTCCCGCGCCGCCGCGGCCGTTCGGGCGAAGCAGGGAGGAATGGCCGTGAAAGGACTGCTGCTCGCCGGGTTATCCTTCGTTGCACTCGCCGCCGGCGCCGAGGCGCGCGTCGTCGGCTTCGAGGTCACGCGCACCGAGGCGCCGGCCTTCGCCGGCCGCAGCTTCGCGGCGGGCCTCTACGAAAAGATCGTGGCGCGCGTCACCATGGCGGTGAAGCCGGAGGATGCGCGCAACGCCGGCATCGTGGACCTGGCGCTCGCGCCCCGGAACGCCGCCGGCGAAGTGGTCTTCTCGACAGACGTGCACATCCTGAAGCCGGCCGATCCCGCGCGCGGCAACGGCAAGCTCCTCTACGAAGTCACCAACCGCGGCCGCAAGCTCGGGCTCAGCCTGCTGAACGATGCCCCGATGGTGAATGACCCGGCCTCGGCCGCCGATGCCGGCAACGGCTTCCTCATGGACCAGGGCTACACGCTCGTCTGGAGCGGATGGCAGGGCGACCTCGCGACCGCCGGCGGGCTTCTGGGCCTCGACGTGCCGACCGTGCCCGGCGTGACGGGGGAGAGCCGCGAGGAATTCGTCTTCGACGACACCAAGGGCACAGAGGGACCGGCGGTTGCCGTCGATCTCTCCTACCCGGCGGCCGATCCTGATCCCGCAAAGGCGCGGCTGACCGTGCGAGCCCGGGAGGGCGATGCGCGCGAGACGCCGGCCGGCCTCTCCTTCACCTATCTGAGCCCGACCCGCATCGAGATTACGAAGGCGCCAGGCTTCGATGCGGGCGCCATCTACGAGTTCATCTACACGGCAAAGAACCCGAAGGTCATGGGCCTCGGCTTTGCCGCCGTGCGCGACCTCGTCTCCTTCCTGCGCTACGAGGGCGCGGCGCCGGACGGGAGCGCCAATCCTCTCGCCACGGACGGCGCGCCGGCCTTGAAGGCCGCCTATGCCATCGGCATCTCCCAGAGCGGCCGCTTCCTGCGCGATCTCCTCTACCAGGGGTTCAACGACGACGAGAGCGGGCGGCCCGTGTTCGACGGCCTGATGCCGCATATCGCCGGCGCGCGCAGAACCTTCACCAATGCGCGCTTCGCCCAGCCGGGCCGCTATTCGCGCGATCACGAGGACCATCTTTATCCGGGCGACGCCTTCCCGTTTTCCTATGCGACGAGCCTCGATCCGATCGGCGGCACCACGGACGGCATCCTGAAGCGCTGCGAGGCCGCCGGCTCCTGCCCCAAGGTGATCCAGACCGACACCGACACGGAGGCGGTGCAGGCGCGCCTGTCGCTCGTCGTCACCGACACGGCCGGCAAGCCCCTGGCGCTGCCGGAGAACGTGCGCGCCTATTACTTCGCCGGGCTGCCGCACTTCACGCCCTTCGGCGCCAAGTCCGCGCCGGTGGCGGCCTGCCAGCTGCCCTCGAACCCGCTGCATGCGGGCGCGCCCATGCGCGCGCTGCTCGTCGCGCTCGACGCCTGGGTAACCGAGGGCCGGGAGCCGCCGCCGAGCCGCTATCCGGGCCTGGAAGAAGGCACGCTCGTCGCGGCGCAGGAGGCCGGCTACGACAACATTCCCGGCCTGAAATTCGCGGGCGAGCACAACGAAAAGTCGCTCGTCGACCATACGCGCATGCCGCCCGTCGCAGGACCGGCCTATCCCGTCTTCCTGCCGCGCGTCGATGCCGACGGGCATGCGGTCGCGGGCATCCGCCTGCCGGTGATCGAGGCGCCGACGGCGACCTATCTCGGCTGGAACCTGCGCAAGGCGGGCTTCGCCGAGGGCGCCATCTGCGGCCTGACCGGCTCCGAAATCCCGCTCGCCCGCACCAGGGCGGCGCGGCAGGAGGCCGGCGACGGGCGCCTGTCGCTGGAGGAGCGCTATCCCGATCATGCCGCCTATGTGGCGGCGGTCTCCGCCGCGGCGCGCAAGCTCGTTGACGAGCGGCTGATGCTGCCGGCGGACGCGGACACCATCGTCCGTGCCGCGGAAGCCTCCGACGTCGCCCGCTGAGGCCGGATCAGCCGCCGTACTTCTCGAGGAAGGCCTCGACCGACAGCGCGCGGAAGTCGGGCAGGGCGGCGTGCAGGCGCTCATGGCTCCAGTCCCACCAGGCGAGCGCCATGAGCCGCTCGGCGACGGCGGCCGGGAAACGGGGCCTGATGGGCCTGGCCGGCACGCCCGCGACGATGGCGTAGGGCGCGAGGTCCTTCGTGACGACGGCGCCGGAGCCGACGACGGCGCCGGTGCCGATCGTCACCCCCGGCATCACCGTGACGCCGTGGCCGATCCACACGTCATGGCCGAGGGTGACGGGCTGGGCCCGGCGCCAGTCGAAGAACCCGCTCTCGTCCTCCTCTCCCTCGAAATAGGCCGAGGCGCGGTAGGTGAAGTGGGACTGACTCGCCCGCCACATGGGGTGGTTGCCCGGGTTGAGCCGCACCTGGGCGGCGATGGAGCAGAACTTGCCGATCGTGGTGTAGATGACGTCGCCGTCGTTCACAATGTAGCTGTAGTCGCCCATCGTCGTCTCGACGAGGCTCGTGCGCGCGCCGACTTCCGTGTAGCGGCCGAGCGTCGAGTGCAGCACGCTGGCGGTCGGGTGGATCGTCGGCGTTTCGCCGAGGCGCTTGCCCATCATTCGTCTCCCGGGAGGTGGCGCGCAGGTTTCGTGTGCCGATGTGACGCTGTTGTGACGGTATCAACAGTATTGAAAAGTTGTTATATGGCAAATTGATCAATTTATTGATTGTCATGATAGTGTCGTCTGCTCGATCTAGCTAACGCAGCAATCATGGAGGTTGCTGCATGCTGGTTCTCGAAGGCGTCAGCCGACGTTTCGGTGCGAAAGTGGCTGTCGACAAAGTCGAGCTGACCGTGGTTCCCGGCTCCTTCGTGGGCGTCATCGGCCGCTCCGGCGCCGGCAAGTCGACGCTGCTGCGCATGATCAACCGGCTGGTCGACCCGAGTGACGGGCGCATCCGCTGCGGCGATGTGGACGTGACGGGCCTCAGGGGCCGTGAGCTGCGCGACTGGCGGGCGCGCTGCGCCATGATCTTCCAGCAGTTCAACCTCGTCGGCCGGCTCGACGTGCTCACCAACGTGCTCATGGGCCGGCTCAATGCCGCGCCCTCGGCGAAATCCCTCGTGCGCCTGTGGGGGGTGGAGGACAAGGCGATCGCGCTCGCGGCGCTCGAGCAGTTCGACATCGCCGGGCTCGCGGCGCAGCGCGCGGATTCTCTGTCCGGCGGCCAGCAGCAGCGGGTGGCCATTGCCCGCGCGCTCGCGCAGTCGCCCGAGATCATCCTGGCCGACGAGCCGATCGCCTCGCTCGATCCGCGCAACACGCGCATCGTCATGGACGCGCTGCAGCGCATCAACCGCACCTACGGCATCACCGTCATCTGCAATCTGCATTCGCTCGAACTGGCGCGCGGCTACTGCGACCGTCTGGTCGGCATGGCGGCCGGCCGCGTCGTCTTCGACGGCCTGCCGGAAAGTCTGACCGACGACGTCGCGCGCGAGCTATACGGGCTCGAGGCCGCCGACGTCATCGGCGAGGGCGCCACATCCACGGCGGCATCCGGGTGGGGCGCCCATTCCCCTGTCTCGATCCCGGCCTGAGCGCCGCGACGAACAAGGGCGCGGTGATCCGCGCCTGATGTCAATCTTGAGGAGAGACCACGATGTTGAACCGCCGCGCCCTCATCGGTGCCGCCGCCGCGTCCTTCGCCTTCGCCGGCATGGCCCAGATTCCGGCCTTCGCTGGGGACTGGAAGGCGAAGTATCCCGAGCTCATCTTCGCCGTCATCCCGGCCGAGAACGCCTCGGGCGTGAACGAGCGCTACGACGACTTCGTCGCCTATCTGTCGAAGGAACTCGGCGTGCCGGTGAAGCTGCGCATCGCCAACGACTATGCGGCGGTGATCGAGGGCCAGAAGGCCGGCAACATCCACATCGCCTACTACGGCCCGGCCTCGCTCTCCCGCGCCGTCAAGGTGACGAACGGCGGCGTCGAGCCCTTCGTGACGACGATCAACTCCGACGGGACGGTCGGCTATTATTCCGTCGCTTATGTGAAGGCCGACAGCCCGTACCAGTCGATCGACGACCTCAAGGGCAAGAACCTCGGCCTCGTCGACCCCAACTCGACCTCGGGCAACAACGTGCCGCGCTTCGCCCTCGACAAGCAGGGCATCGATCCCGAGCAGTTCTTCGGGAAGGTCGTCTATGCCGGCAGCCATGAGAACGCCGTTACCGCGCTCGAGCAGGGCACGGTCGACGTCGCCTTCAACTGGTGGAACTCCGAGAACGACTCCAACCTGACGCGCATGGCCAACAAGGGCATGGCGAAGAAGGAGAACTTCCGGATCATCTACAAGTCGGACCTCATCCAGGGCTCGCCCTACGCCTATCTCACCGACCTGCCGGCGGACCTGAAGCAGGCCATCACCAAGGCCTTCGAGGAGGCGCCGCAGAAGGACAAGGCCGCCTTCGACAAGCTCTCCGACGGCAAGGACAAGGGCTTCGCCCCGGTCACCACGGAGGACTACAAGGCGACCATCGAACTCATCGAGTTCGTCGACCGCCTGAAGCGCAAGAAGGCGTCCTGAGCGCATCCGTTCGGCAGGCCATCCCTGCCGCCCATCGCGCATTCCATCGTCATGGCCGGGCTTGTCCCGGCCATCCATGGCCTTCGACGGCGCTTGCGGTCAGGCGTGGAGGCCCGCAACAGGGACGGGCATGACGGCGTGCTGCCTCCGGCCCACCGGCTGACAAAGCAACCATCTCATGTCGCACGTCATCGCCCGTCTGCCTGAGCCGCGCCTGCGCGCGCTCGAAGATGCCTACGGCGCGGCCGTCGCCGCCAAGCGCCGGCAGGTTCTTCTCGGCGGCCTCGTCCTTGCCGCGCTCGTCGGCCTGTCCGCCTGGGCGGGCGAGGTGGACCTTGAGAAGTTCTTCGCCAATCTCTGGCGCTTCCCGAGCTACATCGGCGACATCGTGCCGACGCTCCGGCTCGCCCATCTCGGCGAGGATCTCGCCGAGTGGTATTGGGGGCTCGGCTACTGGCTGCGGCTCATGGGCGAGACGCTGCTCATAGCCTATCTCGGCACCATGCTCGGGGGGCTCTGCGCCATCAGCCTCTGCTTCCTTGCCGCGGCCAATCTCTCGCGCTCGGCGCGGGTGCGCTGGCTGGTGCGGCGTGTGCTCGAATTCTGCCGCACGGTGCCGGAGATCGTCTTCGCGCTCATCTTCGTCGCGGCCTTCGGCCTAGGCCCGGTGCCGGGCGTGCTCGCCATCGCGATCCACACGACCGGGGCGCTCGGCAAGCTCTTTTCCGAAGTCGTCGAGAACATCGACATGAAGCCGGTCGAGGGCGTCTCGGCCACCGGCGCGACCTGGCTGGAGACGGTGCGCTTCGCCGTGCTGCCGCAGGTGCTGTCCAACTTCGCCAGCTATGGCCTCCTGCGCTTCGAGATCAACGTGCGCGGCGCGGCCGTGATGGGCTTCGTCGGCGCCGGCGGCATCGGCCAGGACCTCATCGAATCCATCCGCAAGTTCTACTATTCCGACGTCAGCGCCATCCTCCTCATCATCATCGCCACCGTCATGGTCATCGACCTTGCGACCGAGCGGCTGCGCCATGCGCTGATCGGCATGGAGCGCCGCTCATGAGCGCGACACGGACACAGCGTTTCGAGGCCGAGGCGCTCGCCGGCCTGAGGGGGCTCGTGGCGCGCCATCCTTCCATCTTCCGCGTGAACTGGCCGCGCCGGCTGCTGAGCGTCGCGATCGTCGCCGTGCTCGCGGGCCTGTTCGTCTCGGGCTTCTGGGCGCTCGGCTTCTCCTTCGCCCGCATCGCCGGCGGCCTTGACAAGCTCGTCGAGTTCGCCGGCTTCATGCTGCCGCCGTCGCCGGGCAGCTACGCGACTTTCCTCACCTATCTCATGGCGCTGGCGCAGACGCTGGCGATCGCCTTCCTCGGCACGCTGACGGCGGCGATCCTTGCCTTTCCCTTTGGCTTCCTCGCGGCCAAGAACGTCATCCCGAACGTATTCCTGCATTTTTCGCTGCGTCGCGGGCTTGATGTGGTGCGCGGCGTCGACGTGCTGATCTGGGCGCTCATCTGGATCAATGTTGTCGGGCTCGGGCCCTTCGCCGGCATCCTCGCCGTGGCGACGAGCAATTTCGGCGAGTTCGGCAAGCTCTTCTCCGAGGCCATCGAGGCGATGGACAAGAAGGCCGTGGAAGGCGTCGCCTCAACCGGCGGCGGCAAGCTGCATCAGGTACGCTTCGGCCTCCTGCCGCAGGTCTTCCCGGTCATCGTCAGTCAGGTGCTCTATTATTTCGAATCGAACACCCGCTCCGCCACCATCATCGGCGTGGTCGGCGCCGGCGGCGTCGGCCTGCATCTCTACGAGCAGATCCGCATGCTCGAATGGCAGCACGTCTCCTTCCTCGTTCTGATGATCCTTCTCACGGTGGCAGTGATCGACTTCGTCTCAGGCCGGCTGCGCTTCGCCATCATCGGCAATGCGAAGATCGCGGCCTGAACCGTTTATGTTCGCATCCGCCTATTCCCCCAGCCGGCATCCACTTCGCGGGCGGATGCACTTTGGTGCGCGCTGATCCTCCCCCGTATGGGGGAGGTGGCGCCGCGAAGCGGCGACGGAGGGGGTTAGGGGTTGACAACAAGGGCGTCGATCCCGGTCTTGACTCCACCCGTCTCGCGCCTTCGGCGCGATCCACCCTCCCCTTGAGGGGAGGGATCAAGCCAAGAACCTTGCGGCCGGCTTGCATTCGTCCTGCTCTAGCCGTTTTCGACCACTAGCTCGACGCGGTCGGCGGCGAAGACGACGTGGGCCGCCTGCACGGGCGTGCCCGTGCCGTCGACGTTGAGCGCATCGACGACGAAAAGGATGCGCCCCGGCGAGAGGTCGAGCCGCGCCGCATCCTCGCCCGTGGCGAGGCGGGCGGTGATGCGCGTCTCGGCGCGCATGTAGTCCGGCACGCCGCAGGCGGCGAGTGCCCGGGTGATCGATCCCGTCTCGCGCAGCACGGCGGTGACGCCGGCAAAGCGCGGCAAGGGGAAAAAAGACGTGCCGTAAGAGACAGGCGTGCCGTCGATGAAGCGGCGCACCTCCGTCCGCAGCACCGGCGCGCCCGGCATGAGGCGCAGGCGCCGGGCCGTCTCCTCGTCGGCCACCGTCTCGGCCGCCGACATCAGCTCGCCGCCCGCCTCGTGGCCTTCGCGCGAGACGATCTCGGTGAAGCGCGTGCGCCGGCCGATGGGGTAGGCGAGGGGCTTCGCCTCCACGAAGGTGCCGCGTCCCTGCGTGGCGCGCAGCAGGCCCTTGGCGGCGAGCGCGGCGATCGCCCGGCGCACGGTGTGGCGGTTGACGGCGAATCGCTCCGCAAGCCGCGCCTCCGTCGGCATCTGGCTGCCGGGCGTCAGGCGCCCGTTCATCACATCGGCCTCGATGGCATCGGCGATCTGCCGCCAGGCGGTGACGCCGGCGGCGCGGGCGAGCGCGCCGTCGCTCGTCCCGGTCATCGCAGCGTCGCCAAACTCCGTTATGGCCTCGCCCGTCATGGAATTGTCACTGGACTTTTTCATATAGTTGTCTATACCACTAGACAAATAATTATTGAAGCGCTGCGACAGGGCAGCGAGGGCGGGTGATCATGACCGCAGTCGGTCCAGGTGAAATCCATCCAGCTGACGATGATCGGGAAATCGCGGCGCGGCAAGCCGTGATGGCCGTTTCGGCCGCGGCACGGCGCGAGGAGCTGGACAGCGTGCTCGCGGCGCTCGCGCCGCTGCCGGAAGCGAGCGACCTGCGCCGGCCGGAGACGGGCCTCGTCATGACGCGCGGGCGTGCCGGCGGTGACGGCGCACCGTTCAACCTCGGCGAGGCGACGGTGACGCGCGCGGCGGTGCGCATCGCGGAGGGCGGACGCACCGTCAACGGCTTCGCCTATCACCTCGGCCGCGACGCGGCGCGGGCGCGTGCCGCCGCCATCATCGACGCGCTCTGGCAATTGCCGGGCCGGCGGCAGGCGGTGGAAGCGGCGCTCGCACCGGTGCACGAACGGCTCACGGCCGAGCGCGAGACGGCCGCGCGCCGCACGGCGGCGACGCGCGTCAACTTCTTCACCATGGTCCGCGGAGAGGATTGATGAGCATCGCCCTCGCAGCCGGCTTCACCGAGCCCGTCTTCGATGCGCAGCGCGTCTTCCGCGCTCTCATGGATGCCACCGCGCGGCCGGCGACCGTCCAGCCGCTCGTCACGGACCTTGCGCCGCCGGCGCCGCTGACGCCGGAACTCGCTTCGGTGGCTCTGGCGCTGGCCGACCATGAGGCGCCGCTTTGGCTCGATGCGGCGCTCGCCGCCGTGCCGGCGGTGGCCGCCTATCTGCGCTTCCACACCGGTGCCCGTATCGTCGAGGCGCCCGACGAGGCGGCCTTCGCCCTCGTCGCCGAGCCCGATGCGATGCCGCCGCTCGGCGCCTTCGCCGTGGGCACCGACGAATATCCCGACCGCTCCACCACCGTCGTCATGGCGGTGCGGAGACTCGCGGCAGGGCAGGGGCTCGCCTGCGAGGGGCCGGGCATTCTGGGCCGGGCCGACATCGCCATCGCGCCGCTGCCGGGCGACTTCCTCGTCCAGCGCGCGGCGAACCGGGCGCTCTTCCCGCGCGGTGTCGACTGCGTCTTCGTCGCGCCGGGCTCTGTCGCGGCGCTGCCCCGCACCACGCAGATCCTGCCGGAGGGCTGACATGTATGTTGCGGTCAAGGGCGGCGAAGCCGCCATCGACAACGCCCACCGGCTGCTCGCCCATGCGCGGCGCGGCGACCCCGCCATTCCGGAGATCTCCCCGGAGCAGATCGACGGGCAGCTGAAGCTCGCCGCGGATCGGGTGATGGCGGAAGGCTCGCTCTACGACCGGGATCTCGCCGCGCTCGCCATCAAGCAGGCGCGCGGCGATCTCGTCGAGGCCATCTTCCTCGTGCGCGCCTATCGCACCACGCTGCCGCGCTTCGGCTACAGCGAGCCGGTCGACACCGCCGCCATGGCCGTCGAGCGCCGCATCTCCGCCACTTACAAGGACCTGCCGGGCGGGCAGGTGCTGGGGCCGACCTTCGACTACACCCACCGGCTCATCGACTTCCTGCTCGCCGCCGGCGCCACGCCGCCCGAGCCGGCGGAGGCCGCGGCGGGCGAGGGCGAGCCGATGGCGCGTGTCACGGACCTCCTCGACGGCGAGGACCTGATCGAGCGCGAGGTCGCGCCCGACGGCGACATGCCGGTCGGCGACCTGACGCGCGAGCCGCTCGATTTCCCGGCCGAGCGGGACCTGCGCCTGCAGGCGCTCGCCCGTGGCGACGAGGGTTTCCTGCTCGCACTCGGCTATTCCACCCAGCGCGGTTACGGCCGTACGCATCCCTTCGTCGGCGAGGTGCGCTACGGCGAGGTGGCGGTGGAGTTCGTGCCGGAGGAACTCGGTTTTGCCGTGCCGCTCGGCACGATCGACGTCACCGAGTGCCAGATGATCAACCAGTTCAAGGGCTCGGCCGAGGTACCGCCGCAGTTCACGCGCGGCTACGGCCTCGTCTTCGGCCAGAGCGAGCGCAAGGCCATGGCGATGTCGCTGGTCGACCGGGCGCTGCGCGCCCGCGACTTCGGCGAGGAGGTGACGGCCCCGGCACAGGACGAGGAATTCGTGCTCGCCCATTGCGACAACGTGCAGGCCACCGGCTTCGTCGAGCATCTGAAGCTGCCGCACTACGTCGACTTCCAGGCCGAGCTCGACCTCGTGCGCCGCATGCGCGCCGAATATGCCGCCCGTCGTGGCGAGGCGAGCGAGATGAAGGAGGCAGCGGAATGAGGGCGGCGATGCGGGATGATCTTCCTTTTCCCCGCACAGAGGTGGGGAAGGAAACGGAGGCCTACAACTTCGCCTATCTCGACGAGCAGACGAAGCGCATGATCCGGCGGGCGATCCTGAAGGCGATCGCCATTCCCGGCTACCAGGTGCCGTTTGCCAGCCGCGAGATGCCGATGCCCTATGGCTGGGGCACCGGCGGCGTGCAGGTGACGGCCGCGGTGCTCGGCCCCGAGGATGTGCTCAAGGTCATCGACCAGGGCTCGGACGACACGACGAACGCCGTCTCCATCCGCCGCTTCTTCGCGAAGACGGCGGGTGTCGCGACCACGACGAAGACGCGGGAAGCAACCCTTATCCAGACGCGCCACCGCATCCCGGAGGAACCGCTGCGGGACGGCCAGATCCTCGTCTACCAGGTGCCGATCCCGGAGCCCCTGCGCTTCCTCGAGCCGCGCGAGACCGAGACGCGCAAGCTGCACGCGCTCGCCGACTACGGGCTGATGCATGTGAAGCTCTACGAGGACATCGCCCGCCACGGCCACATCGCCACGACCTACGCCTATCCGGTCGAGGTCGCCGGCCGCTATGTGATGGATCCCTCGCCGACGCCGAAGTTCGACAACCCCAAGATGGACATGTGCGCGGCGCTGCAGCTCTTCGGCGCCGGGCGTGAGAAGCGGATCTATGCCGTGCCGCCCCACACGCGGGTGAGGAGCCTCGATTTCGAGGACCATCCCTTCCGCATCCAGACCTTCAAGCAGCCCTGTGCACTCTGCGGCGCCGAGGGGGTCTATCTCGACGAGGTGGTGCTCGACGACCGCGGCGGGCGCATGTTCGTCTGCTCCGACACCGATTTCTGCGAGGAGCGCAGGGCGGCCGGACATGGAGGGGCGATGGCAGCGGATGGCGACGCGGCAGGAGAGACCCGATGACCGATCTTCCGCTTTTGTCCGCCCGCGGCCTGACGAAATTTTACGGCGAGCGTCTTGGTTGCCGGGACGTGACCTTCGACCTTCACGAGGGCGAGGTGCTCGCCGTCGTCGGCGAATCGGGCTCGGGCAAGTCGACGCTGCTCGGCCTGCTCGCGACCGAGCTCGCCCCGAGCGCCGGCGCGGTCCACTACCGCATGCGTGACGGGGCGGTGCGCGACCTGTCCGAGCTCACCGAGGCCGAGCGGCGCCTGCTGCTGCGCACGGACTGGGGCTTCGTGCGCCAGGATGCGCGCGAGGGCCTGCGCATGGACGTCTCGGCCGGCGGCAATGTCGGCGAACGGCTGATGGCCGTCGGCGCCCGGCATTACGGCAATATCCGCGCCGCCGCGAGCGATTGGCTCGCGCGTGTCGAGATCGAGGCCGGCCGCATCGACGACACGCCGAAGAGTTTTTCCGGCGGCATGCGCCAGCGCCTGCAGATCGCCCGCAACCTCGTCACCCATCCGCGCCTCGTCTTCATGGACGAGCCGACCTCGGGCCTCGACGTCTCGGTGCAGGCGCGCCTGCTCGATCTCATCCGCGGCCTCGTGGCGGAACTCGGCCTCGCCGTCATCATCGTGACACACGATCTTGCTGTGGCTCGTCTGCTCTCGCACCGCATAATGGTGATGCGCCGGGGCAGGGTGATCGAGACCGGACTGACCGACCAGGTGCTCGACGACCCGCGCGAGGCCTATACGCAGCTACTCGTTTCCTCGGTGCTGGCAGCATGACGAACGAACAGCCTCTCATCGCCCTCGACGACGTGTCGAAGAGCTTCACGCTCCACCTGCGCGGCGGGCTGGAGCTTGCCGTCGTCTCCGACGTCAGCCTCGCGGTCGCGGCCGGCGAATGCGTCGTCCTCGGCGGCCCCTCGGGCGCCGGCAAGTCGTCGATCCTCAAGATGATCTACGGCAACTACCGCGCCGACCGTGGCTGCATCCTCATCCGCGACGGGGCGGAGGTGGTCGACGTCGCCAGCGTCGAGCCGCGCCGCATCCTGGCGCTCCGGCGCGACGTCATGGGCTATGTCAGCCAGTTCCTGCGCGTCATCCCGCGCGTCGCGACCCTCGACATCGTGGCCAATGCGGCGCGTGAGAGCGGTACCGGGCAGCAGGAGGCGATGGAGCGGGCGAGGCGCCTGCTCAGCCTCCTCAACGTCCCGGAGCGCCTGTGGCAATTGCCGCCCTCGACCTTCTCGGGCGGCGAGCAGCAGCGCGTCAACATCGCCCGCGGCCTTGCCGCCGACCGGCCGGTGCTGCTCCTCGACGAACCGACGGCTTCGCTCGACGCGAAGAACCGCGCCGTCGTCGTCGACCTCATCCACGAGAAGAAGCGGGCCGGCACCGCCATTCTCGGCATCTTCCACGACGAGGACGTGCGCGAGGCGGTGGCCGACCGCATCGAGGACGTCACCCGCTTCGCTTCTTCCCGAGCCGCCTGATTGAGAGCCGCCGTCATGACCGCAACGCCCGACAGTTTCGTCATCGAGAACGCCACGCTCATCCTGCCCGACAGGATCGTCCCGGGCGGCTGGCTCGCGGTCTCGGACGGCCGCATCGCCGAGTTCGGCGAGGGCCGGGCGCCGGAGCGCGGCATCGACCTTGCCGGCGACTATCTGCTGCCGGGCCTCGTCGAGCTGCATACCGATCATCTCGAGAGCCACTACGCGCCCCGGCCCAAGGTGCGCTGGCACCCGCTCGCCGCCGTCATGGCCTATGACGCGCAGATCGCGGCCGCCGGCATCACAACGGTGTTCGATTCCCTGCGCATCGGCTCCGACTTCGACAAGGGCTCGCTCGGCGAGGAGGTCTGGGCGCTTGCCGATGCCATCAAGACGGCCGTCGCCGAGGGGCATGTGCGCGCCGAGCACCGCACGCACCTGCGCTGCGAAATCTCGTCCCCCGACGTCATCGACCAGGCCGAGCGCTATGTGGCCGAGTACCCGGTGCACATGATGTCGCTGATGGACCACACGCCGGGCCAGCGCCAGTTTCGCGACATCGCCGTATGGAAGACCTATTACAGCGGCAAGAACGGCGTCGGCGACGACGCCATGAACGAGCTCATCGCCCGCCGGCTCGCCATGCATGAGGCGAATGCCGAAACCCACCGGCGCCGCCTCGTCGAGATCGCCCGCGCGCGCGGCGTCGTGCTGGCGAGCCACGACGACGCGACGCCCGAGCATGTGGAGGAGGCGAAGACCGACGGCGTCGCCATCGCGGAATTCCCGACGACGATCGAGGCCGCCCGCGGTTCCCATGCCGCCGGCATCCGGGTGATGATGGGCGGCCCCAACATCGTGCGCGGCGGCTCCCATTCCGGCAGCGTCGCCGCCGAGGCCGTGGCGCGGGAGGGCGTGCTCGACATCATCTCCTCCGACTACGTCCCGGCGAGCCTCCTCATGGCCGCCTTCGACCTGCCGCGCCGGGTGCCGGCCATCTCGCTGCCCGAGGCGGTGGCGACGGTCACGCGCAATCCGGCCCTCGCGACGGGGCTCGCCGACCGCGGCGCGCTCGCCGCCGGGCTTCGGGCCGATCTCGTGTGCGTGCACATGACGGGTGCCGTGCCGGTGGTGCGGCAGGTGTGGCGCGAGGGGCGCCGCGTGGCATGACCATGGAAGCCGAAGCCGGCGATCGCGTGCGCATCACGCTCGGGCGCGGGCTCTTCGTCTGCGTCGTCGGGCCGAGCGGCGCCGGCAAGGACACGCTCATCGACCATGCCCGCCGGCGCCTCGCGGGTGAGGGGGATCGCTTCGTCTTTCCGCGCCGGCTCGTCACGCGCGCTGCGAGCACCGCCGAGGACCACGATGTCCTGAGCGAGGAGGCCTTCGGCGCAGGCATTGCGGGCGGCGCCTTTTCTCTGCACTGGCGCGCGCACGGCCTCGGCTATGCGCTGCCGCGCAGCGTCGAGGCGGCGCTTGCGGACGGGGCGGTCGTGGTCTGCAACATCTCGCGGGCGCAAGTCGCGGCGGCGCGCGCGGCCTTTGCCCGCATCGCCGTCGTATCGGTGACGGCGCCGGACGCCGTCATCGCCGGACGGCTCGCGGCCCGCGGCCGGGAAAGCGCCGAGACGATCACCGCGCGCCTCGCCCGCGGCAAGGCCGTGATGCCCGACCGGGCGCCGGATCTCACCATCGTCAATGATGGCAGCGTCGAAGCGGCCGGGGAGAAGCTGGTCGCCTTCCTGCGTGGGGCGCTCCGGGATTGAGGGTGCTTCGGAGTGCCTCCGGGCCGCGTATCCGACGCTCTCCGCCCACGGCCTTCGGGCCACTTGCGCGACGGCAAGGCGTGGATGCCCGCGACGAGCGCGGGCATGACGAAATGAGAGGCGGCCGGCCAGCCGCCGGCTACCCGCCCGGGCAGTCCACCGCCACGATACGGGCGCGCCAGACCTCGGCCGCGGCGCCGAGGGTTGTCGCTTCGCCCGTCCCGTCGGCTTCGGGCAGGCTGGCGCTGTCGGCAAGGTTTGCCGCGATCGTCGCGGGGACGGTCGTGCCGAGCGCGATGCCAGCAACCAGCGTCATCGTCTGCGGCAGAGGCCCGACGATTGCGACCAGAGCGCCGGACCTATCGACGACGGGGGCTCCCGCCATGCCGGGCTGCACCGGGGCAGCGAGGCGCGCCGCGCCGTCGCCCGCCACCTTGAGCACGCCCGGCGTCGCGACGAGCCGGCGCTCGCCGCCCGTGGCGGCATGGCCGAGGATGAAGACCGCCTGCTCCGTGCCCTCCGGCCGGCGCCACGCCACCGGCGCCCCTCCCGCCGCGAAGGCGCCTTCGACGAAGGCGGCGCCGCCGCTCGCCTCGATCTTCACCGGCTTGCCGCCGACCGTCGGCGCCTTGCAGGCACCTGCGGCGGCGCTCGTCAGCGCCCGCCCGCCGTCGAGGACGATGGCCGTGAAGGCATTGCCGCCGGAGACGGTGGGGGCGGGGGATGCCGCACCGCCGGCCCCGGCCGTGGCCGTTGCTGCCGATACGGTCTCGGGCTCCGGCTCGAAACTGTTGGTGATGGCGATGGTGAGCCGGTCGAAGGTCGCGGCGGCGCTCGCCGGATAGGCCATGGTGAAGCCGCGCAGACCGGCGGCGGTTGCGGCAAAGCGCGTGAAGAAGCGCTCGGCGCCTTCCTCGCCGGTGACGACGAACCAGTTGTCGCGCAGCACCTTGTAGGTGATGCGGCGCCCCGGCGCCGCGGCGCTGAGGTCGGCGTAGAGATCCTTGAGGCCGGTGCCGGCCGCGGCCGGGATGAGATCCGTCGTCAGGGCGCCGCCGCCGCGCCTGGCGCGGAAGAGGGAGCCGCCCGGCGTGTCGCTGCGCTCGGCGAGCACCTTCTGCGGCACGCCGATGCGGATGCCGGAGCGGCGATCGTCGATGACGGCAAAGCCGGCGGCATCGCGCTGGCGTTGCGCGGCCGCCAGGAGCGCGTCGCGTTCGGCGGGCGTGAGAATGCCGTCCGCGGTGAGGCGGCTGCGCGTCTCGAAGGCGCGGATGGCATCGAAGCTGCGCTTGCCGAAGGCGCCGTCGAGCGTGCCGTTGTAGTCGCCGGTCCAGACGAGCGCGTCCTGGATGGCCTTGCGGTCGGCCTCCGGCAGCGCCTCGAAGGCCGCACGGGCGGCATCGAGCGCTTCGCCCGCCGCGGGCTGCTGCGCGAGAGCCGGGGTGCCGAGAGGCAGGACCGCTGCGCCGATAAGGAAGCCCATCAGGGCCCCGATGCCGCCCTGCCCACGATCCCGCCGCGTCCGCGCCCGGTTCATGCCCCCGCCTCCCGTTCGTTGCGTCGCGTGACTATGGCAAAACGGCACGGCGACGTCACGGCATGCGTCGCAGCCATGGATTGCGGCCGTGCTTCGAGGCGCTTAGTCTCACGCCCGTCATCGCGGCGGCGCTATTTTTCCTAGGCGTCACCCGAAGGCTCGCCGAGGGAGGGGAGCATGATTCGTGCTGCGCAACTGATTGCCGTCGCCATTGCAACCCTCTGCCTCCTCGCCCTTGCCCCCCCGGTTTCGGCGCAGAAGTCCCTGGTCCGGGACGATCTCGCCAGCGCCGCCGTCAGGCTGCAGGCCGATCTGAAGACGGAGGCGGGAGCGGCTGCGACGCGCCCCGCCGACCAGTTGCGCCGTGACAGCGCCCAGGCACTCGCCCGCGGCGATGCCCGGCAGGCGCTTTCCTCCGCCGCCGCGGCCGTCGCCGCCGATCCGGCCAGCGCTGCCGGCTGGACGGCCTATGCGCGGGCGGCCATGGCCATCTTGCCGGCCAATTACAACGAGCGCTACAGGCTCGCTGAGCGAGCGACAAGTGCCGCTTATGCGGCCTATCAGAACGCGCGCGGGGCCGCGGCCGAGGCCTCGGCGCTGGCGCTTCTCGGCGACGTCTTCGCCTCGCGGCAATACTGGCGCCCGTCGCTCGACGCCTACCGGATGAGCCTCGCGCTCGCCGACGATTCGCACGTGCGGTCGATCTATGAAGGCCTGCGCGAGAAGTACGGCTTCCGCATCCTCGACTATCGGGTCGATTCCGATTCAGCCTCGCCGCGCGTGTGCTTCAACTTCTCGGAGCCGCTGGCGCGCGGCCGCGTCGATTTCGCGCCTTTCGTCGCCGTGACGGGCAGCGCGACGCCCGCCGTGACGGGAGAGGACCGCCAGCTCTGCGTCGACGGACTGAAACACGGCGAGCGCTATGCCATCGTGCTGCGCCAGGGCCTGCCCTCGTCCGTCGAGGAGACGCTGCTGCGCAATGCCGACTACGAAATCTACGTGCGCGACCGCTCTCCGCAGGCACGTTTCACCGGCCGCAACTACATCCTGCCGCGCACGGGGCAGGAGGGCATCCCCGTCGTCACAGTGAACACGGACAAGGTGGATGTGGAGCTCTACCGCATCGGCGACCGTAACCTCCTGCCGACCCTGCGCTCCGACGAGTTCATGTCGCAGATCGCTCGTTACACGGCCGACAACATCGCCTCCGACCAGGGGCAGAAGGTCTGGGCCGGCACGCTCGACGTGGCGCGGCGGACCAACGAGGACGTAACGACCGCCTTCCCGGTGCTGGAAGCGACCGGCGGCAAACTGGAACCCGGCGTCTATGTGATGACGGCGCGTCCCTCAGGCGGGCCGCCTGCCGACGAGGATTACAGCCCGGCCGCGACCCAGTGGTTCATCGTCTCCGACATCGGCCTCACGGCGCTCTCCGGTGAGGACGGCGTGCACGTCGTCGCGCGGTCGCTCGCCTCGGCCGGGCCGCTCGCCGGCGCCACGGTCAAGCTCGTTGCCCGCAACAACGAGGTGCTCGGCGAGGTGAAGAGCGACGGCAACGGCCGCGCCGTCTTCGCGCCCGGCCTCTCGCGCGGCAAGGGTGGCCTCGCGCCGGGGCTCGTGGTGGCGACGACAGAGGCCGGCGACTACGCCTTCCTCGACCTCGCGCAGACGCCCTTCGACCTCACCGACCGGGGCGTCGCCGGCCGGCAGACGCCTGGGCCGCTCGATGCGCAGCTCTTCACCGAGCGGGGCGTCTACCGCACGGGCGAGACGGTCCAGGTCACGGCGCTGCTGCGCGATGCGCGTGGCGACGCCGCCGCTGGCCTGCCGCTCACCCTCGTTGCGCGCCGACCGGATGGCGTCGAATACCGGCGCGTTGCCGTCGACGACCAGGGCCTCGGCGGGCGCGCCTGGTCGCTGGCGATCCTGCCCGGGGCCATGCGCGGCACCTGGCGGCTCACCGCCTACGCGGACCCGAAGGGCGCCGCCATCGGCGAGACCACCTTCCTTGTCGAGGACTATGTGCCGGAGCGGCTGGAACTGACGCTGGCGCCGCAGGCGCCGACGGTCGCCGCCGGCGACGCGGCGAACATCGACGTCACGGCCCGCTATCTCTATGGCGCCCCGGGCGCGGAGCTCGAGGTCAGCGGCACCGTGACGATCGAGGCCGTGCCGAACAATGCGGTGCCGGGGCTCGAGGGCTATGCCGTCGGTCTCGACGACGAGGCCTTCGAGACCGTGATGCAAGAGGTCGAGGAGGGGGCGGAAACGGACGCGGCCGGCAAGGCGGTCTTCGCCGTGCCGCTGCCGGACGTGACTGCGCCGCGGCCGCTGCAGGCCACCGTCACCGTCACCGTGGCCGAGCCCGGCGGGCGTGGTGTGGCGCGCTCGCTCACGTTGCCCGTCGCCCAGGCCGGCAATGTCATCGGCGTGCGCAAGCTGTTCACCGATCTCTCCGATGGCGGCATCGCGACCTTCGACGTGGTCGCGGCCACGGGCGAGGGCAAGCGGCTCGCCATGCCGCTGCGCTGGAGCCTCTACCGCATCGACCAGCGGTACCAGTGGTTCAACCAGGGCGGTGGCTGGTCCTACGAGCCGATCAAGACGACGCGCCGCATCGCCGACGGCGAGATCGAGCCGGGGACCGATGCGCCCGCGCGCATCTCCGCGCCCGTCGGCTGGGGACGCTACCGCCTGGAGATCGAGGCGGGCCGGGGCGAGGCGGCGCCGACGAGCCTGTCCTTCTCCGTCGGCTACAGTGGCTCAGTGAGCGCCGATACGCCGGACGTGCTCGACATGCGCCTCGACAAGGCCTCCTACGCGGCCGGCGAGACGATGGCGATTAGCCTCAAGCCCCGCGCGGCCGGCAAGGCGACGGTGCTCGTCGTCGGCGACAAGGTGCATTGGGAGAAGCTCGTCGATCTCGACCCGGCGGGCACCACGGTCTCGCTCGAGGCGAAGGCCGAGTGGGGGCCGGGGGCCTATGTGGTCGTGCTGGCCCACCGGCCGCTCGATGTCGGGGCCAAGCGCATGCCGGGTCGCGCGCTCGGCCTTGCCTGGTTCTCCGTGGCGCGCGACCAGCGCGACATCGACGTCTCGCTCGATGTGCCACAGGTGATGCAGCCGCGGCAGACGCTCGAGGTGCCGGTGCGGCTCGGCGGGCTCGCAGCGGGGGAGGAGGCCTATGTGACGGTGGCCGCCGTCGACGTCGGCATCCTCAACCTCACGCGCTACGAGGCGCCGCGTCCCGGTGACTACTTCTTCGGCCAGCGGCGTCTCGGCACGGAGATCCGCGACGTCTACGGCTATCTCATCGACGGCATGCAGGGCACGCGCGGCGCCATCCGCTCCGGCGGCGACGCGGGCGCCCCCCAGCTCGACGGCGCTCCGCCGACGCAGGAGCCGGTCGCGCTCTATTCCGGCGTGGTGCGCGCCGGGGCCGACGGTGTCGCGCATGTGTCGTTCGATATGCCGGCCTTCAACGGTACCGTGCGTGTGATGGCGGTGGCGTGGTCGAAGACGCGGGCCGGCTCAGCCACGGCCGATGTCGTGGTGCGCGACCCCGTCGTCGTCTCCGGCACCCTGCCGCGCTTCCTCAACGTGGGCGATACGTCCCGCATCCACCTCGCCATCGACAATCTGGAAGGCGAGGCGGGCGACTATGTGATCGAGGTCGACGCTTCCGGCCCGGTCATCCTGCCGCTCGAGGCGACGCGGCGCACGCTCAAGCTGGAGAAGGGCGCGCGTACGGCGCTGTCGCTGCCGGTCACGGCCGGCGGGCTCGGCGTCGCGAAGCTCACCGCGCGGCTGACGGGGCCGGGCATCGACGTGGCGCAGGACTTCGCCCTCGGCATCGCCCCGGGCACGCCGGCGCTCGCCCATCGCACCGTCCGGCCGCTGCCGGCCGGCGGCAGCGTCTCGATCAGCAGCGACATCCTCGCCGGCCTGATGCCGGGCTCGGGCGTCGCGTCCGTTTCCGTGACCACGCTCGCTGCGCTCGATGTGCCGGGGCTGCTGCAGGCGCTGGACCGCTATCCCTACGGCTGCTCGGAGCAGATCGTCAGCCGGGCGCTGCCGCTGCTTTATGTCAACGAGCTTGCCAGTGCCGAGGCCCTGCCGGTGGACATGCAGCGCGACGAGCGGGTGCGGGGCGCCGTGGAACGGGTGCTGTCGCGTCAGGATTCCAACGGCAGCTTCGGCCTGTGGTCCGTCGGCGGCGACGACATCTGGCTCGACGCCTATGTGACGGACTTCTTGACGCGGGCCCGCGAAAAGGGCTTCGACGTGCCGCAGACGGCCTTCGACCTCGCGCTCGAGCGGCTGCGCAACTACGTCGCCAACACGACGGAGTTCGATCAGGGCCAAGGCCAGACGCTCGCCTATGCCATCTATGTGCTCGCCCGTAACGGACGGCCGGTGATGGGCGACCTGCGCTATCTCGCCGACGTCAGGCTGCCGCGTTTCGGCAGCGCCATGGCGCAGGCGCAGATCGCCGCGGCGCTCGCGCTGCTCGGCGACCGGCGCCGCGCGGAGACCGCTTTCGCCACCGCCATGTCGACCCTGCGCGGCGAGAAGGACGGTCCGGCCTCTCGGCCGGACTACGGCTCGCGCCTGCGTGACGGTGCCGCCGTCCTCGCTCTCCTCGGCGAAGCGGGCACCGGCGGCGCCGAAATCCAGCAGGCGTCCCTCGTCATCGACGAGGCGCGCGGCACGAGCCGCTACACGAGCACGCAGGAGCAGGCCTGGCTGGTGCTCGCCGCCAGCGCGCTTGCGCGGGACAATGCGCGGCTCAGGCTCACCGTCGATGGCCGCGAGGCCGATGGTCCGTTCTACCGCAACTACCGCGCCGCCCGTCTCGACGAGGGGGCGGTGACGATCGCCAACACGGGCACGCTCGATGCCCGGGTCGTCGTCACGGCCGCCGGCAATCCGACGGCGCGGGAGGGGGCGCTCGCCCGCGGCTACACCGTGGAGCGCAGCTACTATCGTCTCGACGGCACGGCGGTCGATCCCGCAACCGTGCGGCAGAACGAGCGGCTCGTCACCGTGCTCAAGGTGATGGAGGACCAGGCGCGCTTCGCCCGCCTGCTCGTCGTCGATCACCTGCCGGCCGGGTTCGAGATCGACAATCCGAACCTCGTCGACGCCTCCTCCGCAGCGGCGCTATCGTGGTTGCAGACCACGGTGGAGCCGGCGCATGTCGAATATCGCGACGACCGTTTTGTCGCCGCCTTCGACCGTGACAGCAGCCAGTCGGCCTTCATCACCGTCGCCTACATGATCCGCGCGGTGGCGCCGGGCCGCTACGTTCACCCGCCAGCGACGGCCGAGGACATGTACCGCCCCGAGCGCTTCGGCCGCACGGGCTTCGGAACGGTCGAGGTTACGGAGGCGAAGTAGGGGCGGCGCTGGGGCAGTTTCTCCCCTCCCCGCAAGGGGGAGGGAACAGATGAGGCCCGCCGGGGCGCAACGAGAAGGTCGCTGGGATGCCAGCCGGATTGAGCAAGCGACTTGCCGGACTGCTCCGTTCCCGCGCGTTGCGTGGGGTGGTCGCGGGCTGCGCCGCGCTGTTCTTTGCGGCCGGCATCGGTCTTGCACAGTTCGTCGCTTCGCTGGGGCCGCTCGATCTGGCACAGGTCGAGGAGCGGTCGACCGTCGTGTCCGACAGGGACGGCCGGCTGCTGCGTGCCTTCACCACGCCGCAGGGCCGCTGGCGCCTGCCGGTCGGCGTCGACGACGTCGATCCGGGCTTCATCGCGCTGCTCACAATCTATGAGGACCGGCGTTTTCGCGCGCATTCCGGCATCGATCCGCTCGCCGTCCTGCGCGCCGCCGGCCAGGTGGCGCTCAACGGGCGCATCGTCTCGGGTGGCTCCACGCTGACCATGCAGGTGGCGCGCCTGCTCGAGCCCCGCGAGGAGCGCGACCTCGTCGCCAAGCTGCGTCAGGCGGTGCGGGCCGTGCAGCTCGAACGGCGCTTCGACAAGGATGCGATCCTCGGCTTCTACCTCACCATGGCGCCGTACGGCGGTAATCTCGAGGGAATCCGCGCCGCGAGCCTCGCCTATTTCGGCAAGGAGCCGAAGCGCCTGTCGCTCGCCGAGGCGGCGCTGCTCGTCGCCCTGCCGCAATCTCCCGAAACGCGCCGGCCGGACCGTTTTCCGGAGGTCGCCCGCGCCGCGCGCGACCGCGTGCTGGCACGGGCGCTCGCCCACGGCGGCATCTCGGAGGCCGAGGCACGGGCAGCCCGCGAGGCGCCGGTGCCGACGCAGCGCCAGCCGGTGCCGATGCTGGCGCCGCACCTCGCCGAGACGGTGGTGCGCGCGGAGCCCGGCCGGCGCGAGCATCGCCTGACGCTCGATGCGCGCCTGCAGGCGCGGCTCGAGGCGCTGGCGCGCGAAACGGCCGAGCGGGTCGATCCGCGCGCCTCGGCCGCCGTCATCGCCATCGATAATGCGAGCGGCGCCGTGCGTGCCTATGTCGGCGCGGCAGACTATTTCTCGGCCGAGCGGGCCGGGGCGGTGGACACCGTGCTCGCCGTGCGCTCGCCGGGCTCGGCGCTCAAGCCGTTCATCTATGCGCTCGCCTTCGAGAACGGGCTCGCCCATCCAGAGACGGTGCTGGACGACCGGCCGTCCCGCTATGGCATCTATGCGCCGAAGAACTTCGACCTCACCTTCCAGGGCACGGTGACGGCACGCCAAGCGCTGCAGCTCTCGCTCAACGTGCCGGCGGTGGAACTGCTGTCGGAGATCGGGCCGGTGCGGCTGCTCGCGCGGCTGCGCTCGGCCGGGGCGGACCTCGTCCTGCCGAAGGAGGCGGCGCCGGGCCTCGCCATCGGTCTCGGCGGCGTCGGCGTGCGCCTCATCGATCTTGCGCGCCTCTATGCCGCCTTCGCGCGCGGCGGTGTCGTGCCCGAACTCTGGTGGCGGGAGGAGGGAACGCCCGCGGGCGAGGCCGCGCGCCTGACCGAGCCGGTCGCCGCCTGGTACGTCGCCGACGTGCTGCGCGGTGCGCCGGCGCCGCAGAACGCGCTGCCGGGCATGATCGCCTACAAGACCGGCACCTCCTACGGCTATCGCGACGCCTGGGCCGTCGGTTTCGACCGCAGCACCACCATCGCGGTGTGGATCGGCCGGCCGGACGGCGCGGCGGTGCCCGGCCTCGTCGCCCGACAGGTGGCGGCGCCGATGCTGTTCGAGGCCTTCGCCCGGCGCGGCGGCGCGAGCGAGCCCGTGGCCGAGCCGCCGGGCGTCATCCACGCGACGACGGCGAACCTGCCACCGCCGCTGCGTCACCTGCGCAAGGACGTGCCGAAGACGATCGCGGCCGTCGTCCAGGCGCCGCTGCGCATCGCCTTTCCGCCGGATGGGGCGCGCGTCGACCTCGGTCTCTCGGAGGAGGGGGCCGGAGCGCTGCTCGCTCTCAAGGCGAGCGGCGGAAGCCCGCCGTTCCTGTGGTACGTCAACGGCGCGCCGCTCGGCGCGCACAGCCTGAGGCGCGAGGCCGCATGGGAGGCGGACGGGCGCGGCTTCGCGCGGGTGACGGTAACGGACGGCCGCGGCGCGACAGACAGCGTGACGGTACGGGTGGAATAGGGGCACGGCCGGGCGCTGACACTCCGCCGGTCCAGGGGGATCAGGGATGGCCGCTGGGCAGCTTTTGATCCTGCCTGAATAGCGGGGGAGCGATGCGCTGGAAACCGCGTCCGAGAGCCAGCGCTCCGGCAAAAGTCAAAACGAGTTCGCCGGACCAGAAGAGCCAGAACAGATAGCCGAATTCGTGCGCATCGTGGCTCATGTCGAGGACTTCAGGGGTGTGATAGGCGGTGCAGGCGCCAGGGCCTGAAAGAAGAAGAGCTCCGGTCACAATCCAAATCGGCCTCAGTGGCCGTTCAAGGTTGAATGATGCCGACATGAGTGCGATCGCCGTCGCGAGCATGACTATTGCGAGGCACCGATTTTCTGGAGAATTGTCGGCGATTGCGCCAATGTGATAGACGTTTTCAATCGCGTCTGCCAGTATCCGTCGTATAAATTTTGAAAACGTCATAAACAGCAGAGCATCCAACCAAAAATAAAAAGATTCTGCCTGCAATATCCATGCTCATGGATCCTGGAAGTCCGCGCCCGCAGCGTTTCGCGTATTCCAGCGTTTCCGTCAATAATCATTAAATGCAACCTAGGCCGTAAACCCATAAACGGCTCTGGGTTCCCTGACGGTGGCGATTGTGATTCAAGCTCCTTTTCGGGAGCTTTGCGATGGGCCGCTACGATCTGACGGATTTCGAATGGGAGGCGATCCGGCCTCACCTTCCCAACAAGTCGCGGGGCGTGCCTCGCGTGGATGACCGGCGGGTTCTCAATGGCATCTTCTGGTGCCTGCGCTCGGGCGCGCCGTGGGCGGACATGCCGGCGCGCTACGGGCCGCCGACCACGATCTACAACCGCTTCAACCGATGGCGGAAGGCGGGCGTCTGGGATCGGCTCATGGACGCGATCACAAGGGCTTACGATG
>NZ_JARKII010000014.1:0-102090 GCF_029309855.1 Chelatococcus sp. XZ-Ab1
CCGGTCATCCACGCGAGGCACGCCCCGCGACTTGTTGGGAAGGTGAGGCCGGATCGCCTCCCATTCGAAATCCGTCAGATCGTAGCGGCCCATCGCAAAGCTCCCGAAAAGGAGCTTGAATCACAATCGCCACCGTCAGGGAACCCAGAGCCGTTTATGGGTTTACGGCCTAGGATTCTATTCAGTTGACACAGCCCGCGGCGAGGCGGGGCGAAAGCAGTCATGGCGAAGGCTCCGGCACGAAGGCGGGCACGCGGCGACCGTCGATGTCAGTGAAACCGTAGTGCGCGGCGAGATCGGCCACCCGCAGCACCTTGCCGCTGTGCCGCATGACCCGCGGGTCGGCGGCCAGCGCGGCGACGGCGCGGCCGAGGTAGCGGGGTGACTCCGTCCGCGCCAGCGCCGGGACGTCCTGCCAGTGCGCCTCGTCGGTGCCATGGGCCGCCAGCACCCATTCCGTCCGCATCCAGCCGGGCGAGAGCGCCAGCGAGGCCACACCGTGGGGGCGCAGTTCCTCTGCCATGGCACCGGCGAGGCGACAGATCGCGGCCTTGGCGAGATCGTAGCAGAGGTTGCCGCGCAGCACCCGGCCCTCGTCCCAGAAGGTGGTGGCGACGATCACCCCGCGGCCGCGTCTCCCCATCCGCGGCGCGACGGCGCGGGCCGCCAACCAGTGCAGCCGCGCGCCGCCGTCCATCATCGCCGGCCAGTGCGACAGCGGCTGTTCCCAGAACGGCACGTCGAAACGCCCGTCGAAGCTCTCGTGTCCGCCCCAGGCATTGTTGACCAGAAGATCGATGGCGCCGGTCTCCTGCTCGATCCGTTCGACCAGATCGTTCACCGCCGCCGGATCCCCCTGATCGCAGCGCATCGCCATCCCGAAGCCGCCCGCGGCGGTGACGGCCTCGGCCGTATCCTCGATGCTGCCCGGTGCAGACGAAAGGCCCGAGAGCCCCAGAATCCCGCCGTAGCTGTCCGCCGGCCGGCCGCGCGTACTGCGCCCCGTCACCACGACGACCGCGCCGGCGGCCCCGAGTTCGATGGCGATGCCGCGCCCCGCGCCGCGGCTGGCACCGGTCACGAGCGCGATGCAATCCTTCAGGGGACGCTCGGGTGCTGACATGGGCAGTCTCCTGTCTCGGCTGGCGCGTTGCCTAGCCCGACTCCCGGCCGGCCGTCTTGGACGGACCCGAAACGGCCAGCGCCCGATAGGCCGTCGGCGTCATGCCCGCGAAGGCGCGGAAGTCGCGCAGCATGTGCGCCTGGTCGTACCAGCCCTGCGCAACGGCGAGCGCAGCCCAGTCCGGCCGGTCCACCATGCGCAGGCGGCGCAGCAAGCTGTGCCAGCGCCAAAGCCGCCGATGCTCCCGCGGCGAAAGCCCCAGATGTTCGACGAAAAGCTGCTGAATTCGCCGCTCGCCGAGTCCAATCTTGTCGGGGCCCTCGCCGCGCGCCAGCGCCGCCGCCACCCGCGCGGTCCGCCTGCCCTCGTCGGACAGGCCGCCGGCGCACTGAAGGCGCTGCCGCAGCCCTTGCCACAGGGCCGCGGCAAGCTGCCCCAGGTCTGCGGCACCCGTGAGCCGGTCGCCGAGATCCCTCGCCTCCAGTCCCCAGAGGTCGGTAAAGCCCACGGCCTGCGCGCGCAGGTCCCGGAGCGGGGCGCCCACAATTGCCCGCGCCGCGGCAGGCGTCAGCGCGAGCGACAACCCCGCCACGCACCCCTGCACGATGACAGTCTGGGCCTCCAACCGCGGGCCCAGAACCAACGGCTCTGCCGCCGCCCCCGACAGGTCGAACCAGAGCCGCACGGCCCCGTCCGGCAGGACATGCTCGACAATCCGCCGGTGGGGCGCCACGGCCTCGCGCCACACCAGCGCCTGACGGATCGCGGGGCGCAGGTCCGGCGGCACGGACAGCGTGTCCGTCTCGGCCTGCGGTGCAACGGTCTCGGGCCCCGGCCCGGTATCGCCTGGAAGGCCGACGAAGAGTCGGCGGGCCTGGGGCTCCGTTTGGCAGCCGGGTCGATCAGCCATGCCGGGCGCCCCTGTCGCGCAGAGTGAGGAATGTGTTTCTTTTCACCCCTCGTCCTCCTCGACCTGCCGCGCCAACCGGTCGAGCGCACCGTCCCAGGCGGCGCCAACCTCGGCCAGCCAGTTTGCCGCCTCGGCCAGCGGCGCGGGGCGCAGAGTCAGCTGCAGTTCGCGTCCATGGCGGCGCGCCGCGACGAGGCCCGCCGCCTCGAGCACGGCGACATGACGGCTGACCGCCTGCCGGGTGATCGGCGCGCCGCGGGCAAGCTGCGTCAGGCTCAGCCGCCCCTCGCGCGCCAGCCGCCGCAGGATGCCCGCTCGGGTGGGATCGCCGAGCGCGGCAAAGATCGGCACCGGATCGGGCGCGCGCATCTCAGGTCGCGACATGATCGACGATGTTCTGCATCTGCATCGTCCACCCACCCTCGTTGCGCTGCCAGACGGCGAGCGCCGGCCCCTCGGGCAGATCGGCAAAGCCCGATTCCACCAGCGTCAGCCGCGTGCCCGCGCCCTCGGGCGTGAGCGTGATCGAGACCGTCAGCCGCGCGTCGCTGTCCGGATCACCAGGAAAGGCTGCGGGGTCGAAGGCGGGCCAGTCCCAGACCAGCCGCCGGCCGGGTTCCAGCGTCACGATGCGCATGTCCCAGCGCATGTGCTCAGTGCCGGGATAGAGGCTGCGGCAGGAGAGCACCGCGCCCTCGCGGATCTCGCCGGTCACTTCTGCGCGGAACCAGCGGCCGAACTCGGTACTGTCGCTCAGCGCACGCCAGACGCGGTCGGGCGGAGCTTTGAGGTGGATGGTCTTCTCGATCGTATCGGGCATGGTCACTTCTGAATATGCAACACAATAGTTGCATGATGCCACGGGCACCGCAAAATACAACGAAAAGGTTGCATATTCTCCGGTCGCGTCGGTCCCGATCCGACGCGACCAGCGGAAAATCACCGCAACAGCGCGGCGCCTCGTCGACCGCGCCTGCAAAGGACGGGCGCGCCAACAGCCAGGCGCGATAGGCAACCCCGGATGCTCGAGCCCGATGGGTTGCGCCCAGCGGCATCGAACAGCGCCAGCCCTGCCGCCCTGGCCCGGCCGGTAATACGCCGCCGGATCCAGCCATGGGCGGCATCGAGCCGTTCGATGGCTTTTTGGCGCGCCTCAGCCAGCCCGTCCTATCCGGGCCGGATCGCCCCGTCCACGGCGGTCTGCATGGCGTTCATTGCGCCGGGTTCCTCGAGATGTCGGTCATCAATGTGGACGTTATTCTCCCACAGCGCGACCAGCACCTTCTGGCTGTGAAACGAGAACGGATAGGCATGGAGCGTCTCGTCATCACACACCTGCCCGCGCACCACGCGCGGCGAGGTGGCGCGCGAGCTTGTCAAGCGTCTGCGCGCCGTATTCGACCGCACCGAAGCCGACAGTCGCCTGCCGCTGCGCGCGGCTCGGATGCATCTGGCGCAAGGTCAGCACCGTCTTGCCGTCCGACTGCGCGTCGAACGTGACCAGCATGCGGAAGCGGCCGGGGTCGTCGTCGCGGTCGGCGCCGTGTTCAACCTCTATCCGGTGCGGCCGGTCGATGATGAGAAAGGTCATGCGATTGTCGTAGCGGGTGCCGTCTGCCCCCACCATGTCGAAGCGCCAGACGCCCCCTTCGGTGAGGTCGATCGCGCGCGTCTCGATCGCCATGCCTTCAGGCCCGAACCAGGCGGTGATCTGGTTGGGATCGGTCCAGGCGTCAAACACTGCCTCGGGCGGGGCATCGAGAACCCGGGCAAGGACGATCTCACGATCGAGCGGCCAGTCGGCCCAGGCGGAGTCAGCGGTCATTGCCTTGATCCTTCTTCATGCGGGTGAGATGCGCCTCCAGCCGGTCGAGCCGGCCTTCCCAAGCGGCGATATGGGTGCGCAGCCAGGCCTCGGTCTGGCGCAGGGCGTCGGGGACCAGAGCGCAGCGCCGGACGCGGCCTGTCTTGGTCGAGACGATCAGCCCGCCGCGCTCCAGCGCCCGGATGTGCTTGAGCATCGTCGGCAGACCGATGGCGAAAGGCTCTGCCAGATCGCCCACCGACGCCTCGCCCTGCGCCAGCCGCGCGACAATGGCGCGGCGGGTCGGGTCGGACAGGGCGGCGAAGACGTGATCGAGTCGGTCCGAATTGTTTTCCATACGGCGAAGTAATCGCACGGCACGCCGTCGTCAAGGACAATTTGCCGACCGACGAAGTTTACCCTTCGTCGCGGAGGTTCGCGCGGCATCAGCGGCAGCATTCGCCCTGGAATAGCGTCCGAAGACGGCATATAGCCCCGGACGGTCGCGGATCGAATGGCGAGCGCGTGCAGCGTATCGTCCGCGTCGGACCGCGCCTTGCGGATGAGCGTCTGCGCTATGTCGCCCCCCTGAGCGGCCGTTCGTCCATCCGCCCGCCAGCATCGAGCCAAGCCCGCTGCAGGATCGTTTCCAGATCGACAAGGTCGATCCGATCCAGTAGCACCTCCGTCCAGCCCCGCGCCCCCCAGCCGTTCGGCACCGGGCGCAGCGCCGCAGGAAGCAGGGCGCACCAATGCGCCTGATCCTCGGGCGACAGGCGCAGGTTCGCGGCGGTCCCATCCCGTGGCAGCGTGGCAAAGATGCGCCGGGCCCGAAATGCCGCGCGGTCGAAATGCGGCGCTTCGGTCGTGCCGGGGAGCGACAGGGCGAGGCGCCGCACGTCGGCGGCCGATGTAGGAGCAGGAGCAGTCACGGCGCCGCCCTCCGGACGGCCTTGCCTTCGGCGAAGGTCTCGCGCTTCTCCACCGACCCGTCGCGGGCAAGGCGCAGCCAGTCCCCGTGCTTCACGCCGTCGCGGAAATGGCCGATCTGCCACAGCTCGCCCGTCTCGCGCCAGAACAGCCATTCGCCCTGCATGACACCAGCGACAGAGCGTCCCTGGGCCTTCTTCAGCCCGGTCTTGAAATAGTAGGTCAGCAGTTCATCCTCCTGCCGGAAGACGGGCTGGCCGTTGGCATAGCGGGTCTTGCCCTGCATGGCCTCAGCCCCGACCGGCGGCATTGATGGCGGCTTGGTCGATCTTGCGCATGGTCATTATCGCGGCGAAGGCGCGCTCGACCTCGCGGTTGAATCCGAGACAGACGGTATTCTTCGGGACCATGGAGTCACCTCAGGCATCCTGAACCATCCAAAACCCGAATAGATCATGCGGCTTCCGTCAAACGACATAGAGCGGCCCGTCTCCACGGGGCGGCCATGACGCGGACACAAACGACATCGGGTAGTGACAGGCCGGCCGGTTGCCGACCTTGCCTCGCCTCTCGTCGGCGGCTCAGTCCAAGTCGATCCGCACGGCATCGGTGTTCGCGCCGCAGATCAGCACGCAGACCGTCTCGCCGGCCCGAGGCCGGTAGCGCCCGCTCAGGATCGCGGCAAAGGCCGCGGCTCCGCCCGGTTCGGCCACGACCCGCGCCGTTTCCCACAGTGCGGCTTGCGCCCGCCGAATCTCGTCATCGGTAACAAGCAGGCTTTCGGCGACAAGGGCCCGGGCGATCGGGAACATTATCCGTCCCACCTGCCGTGGCGCAAGGGAATCCGCAGCGATCCCGCCCGCAGGGGCATCGACCGGCTGTCCTGCGGCCAGCGCGGCATGAAGCGTCGGCGCTGTCTCGGGCTCGACGGCGACGACCCGCCTTTCGCCGGCAAACCAGGCTGCGATCCCGCCGATCAGGCCGCCGCCGCCGACGGCAACCAGCAGGGTCTCGGCTTCGGGGGCGTCCTGTGCAATCTCAAGGCCCAGCGTTCCTTGACCCAGCAGGGTCTCGGCCTGATCGAAAGCGTGGATCGGACGCGCTCCTGTTTCTGCTGCGAAGGCCTCGCTGGCGGCAAGAGCATCGGCGTAACGGGCACCGCCGACGACAAGGCGAGCGCCGTAGCTCTCGATGCGCCGGGCCTTGGCCGGCGACACGACTTCGGGCACGAAGATCGTGGCCGGATGTCCGAGGCGACCGGCGGCCCATGCCACCGCGGCGCCGTGATTGCCCCCCGAGGCAGCGACCACGCCAGCCTGCGGCACGGGATGGCCGATCAACGCCGCAAGGGCGCCGCGTGCCTTGAAAGATCCGGAATGCTGGTGGCATTCGAGCTTCAGGGCGACAGCGCAAGGCGCCCCACCGAAGTCCGCGAGGTCGCAGCGCAGCACGGGTGTGCGCCGGATGTGCGGGCGGATCAGGGCTTCGGTCTGCCGGATCGCGTCCCTGTCGATGCTTGCAGCCACGGTCATGTCGGGCGCCCCGTGCCTACAGTGGCTGTCCCCGCACGTTCGACGATCTTCTCGGAGAAGCGCGACATGCGAATGACCGCTCGGCGATGCGTCCCCTCGCCGATTGGACCAGCCGAATCGAAGGCCCGGACGCGGAAACTCAGGATCCGACCCGCGACGGTCTCAACTTCGACCTCGGCGCGCAGATCCGACCCTGCAGAGGTCGGAGCCGCATGGCTCATGTCGATATGGATGCCGACCGAATGTTCGCCCTCGTCGAGATGCGGGCGCATCAGGTCTATGCAGGTCGCCTCGACGAAGCCAACCATCATCGCCGTGGCCAGAACGGCGGGCATGTCCGCAAAGGGTGGCAGTTGGCCGGCCAGGGCCGGCACCAGCATGGCAGGGGTCACGATCGTCCTCGACTCGTGACGAAGGCCGGGAATCAGGGTGTCACGCAAGCGGCGATTTCCTTTCAGCAGGTTCGATCGAAGTGCAGCGCGCCAGCAGGATCAGACTGCCGAGAACCAGCGCCGCGGCGGCCACCTCGACCGGATGTGTCGGCGTGCCCAATGCCGCCCAGCCGATGACCAGCGCAGTCACCGGGCCGAGGCCGAGGAAAGCGCTGGCAACTCCGGCTGGCAGCCGCTCCAGAGCCGTGAGCCACAGGAGGATGCCGAGGCCGCTCGAAGCGCCGAGGCCCAGCACGAGCGCGACTGTCTCTTCCGACCAGTTGCGCGGCAGGACGGGCCAACCCTCGAGAAGGGTTGCGAGGGCGAGGAACGGCAGCGCCGCCGCCATCGACAGGCCACTCACGCGGGCGACTCCATGGCGCACGATCTGCGGCTGATGGACCAGCGCGCAAGCCGCCCCGACCAGTGTGGCCAGCGCAGCCAGACCCAGCCCCGGCAGGGCCGAGACGGAAGGGCTCGCGGCCAGCGCCTGCCGCCCCAGGACGAGGCCCGTCGCAGCAACCGCCCCGCAGACCGCCACCGCCTGACAACGCGTGACGGCGCGTCCCTCCGCCAAGGCCGACAGCGCCAGCGCCATCAGGGGCATGGTCGCGAAGACGAGCGCCACCTGCGACGCGGGTGCCGTGGCCACAGCCATGTTCAGCAGCACGACCAGAAGGCCGAACTGGGCTGCACCTGTCGCGCAGATGACCAGAAGATCGCGAGTGCCGGGCAGGATGCGCCATGCTCCGCGCAAAGCCGGCACGAGGATCGCGAGCCCTACACCATAGCGCAGAAAGGCGAGCGTGGACGCGCCGGTTTCGGCCACGGCCGCCGCGCTCATCGCCATCGCCGCGCCGACCTGCACGCCGGTCGCCGCCGCCGCGAGGTGAGCGTACCCGGTCACAGCGCGCGCTCCCAGGTCTGGCCGACGAGGTCCTGCCCGAAGCTGTGGTGGGGTTTCTCGTCGATCAGCCGGAAACCCGCCGCCTCGTAGATGCGCCGCGCCGAGACAAGAACATCGTTGGTCCAGAGAATCATTCGCCGGTAACCGCGGGCGCCGGCGAAGCGCAGCGCCTCTTCAACCAGCCGCCGCCCCAGACCCAGGCCGCGCGCCGAGGGCTCAACATAGAGAAGGCGCAAGCGCGCTGTTGCATCGTCCTCGCGGACGACGAAGATCGAGCCCACGATGCCGCCGTCGCGCTCGGCCACCCACGCGCGTTCGCCGGCCGGGTCGAAATGCTTCACGAACTGCCCGACGATTTCGGCCACGAGGCCCTCGTAGGTCCAGTCCCAACCGTATTCCTCTGCATAAAGGCGCGCCTGGCGGTGCACGATCCAGCCCAGATCGCCCGGCTCGGGATCCCGCAAGACCACGAAACGGTCCTCGGTCCGGTCGCCGAGAAGCTGCCGGATGCGCGCCATGGCCCCGACAAGCTCGCGCCGGTCACGCTCGGACAGGGGCGCGATCAGCGCCTCGACCTCGGCGGCAGAGGCGCTGTCGAGCCGGGCGAACTCCGCACGGCCCGTCTCGGTGAGCCGCAGTTCCTGCCGGCGCGCGTTGCCGGGCGCCGGCTCGCGCAGGATCAGCCCCTTCGCCTCGAGCCCGCCGATCAGGCGGCTGAGATAGCCGGGATCGAGCCGGAGGGCTTCGGCCAGATCGTTGGCCGAAAGCGGCGCGGCCGGGGGGGCGTTGGCGATCTCGTAGAGCACCCGGACCTGCGGCAGCGAATAGTCGGAGGCCAGCAGATGTTCGTTCAGCGCACCGACAAGCTTCGTGTGGAAGCGGTTGAACTGCCGGATGGCGGCGATGGCGGCATCTTGCATGTTGCCAATGTTCCATTTAAGTTGCTTTTGGCAACATAAAGACGGACGAGGCAACTTGCAATGGGTGTAAGTGAAGGGAAAAGGGCCCGGCAGATGTTCGAGGGTGACGCGCTGATGCGCAGTTTCGGCGCCGTTCTGGAAAGCGCCGACGGCGACAGGGCGCGGATTTCGCTGGTCGTTGGCGAGGGGATGGTTCAAGGTCATGGGACGTGTCATGGCGGTGTGATCTTTGCCCTCGCCGATGCCGCGTTCGGCGTCGCCTGCAATGGCGGAAGCGATACGGCGGTGGCGCAGCATTGCACCGTCACATATCTGCGGCCTGCCCGGCAGGGCGAGCGGCTGACCGCCGAAGTGTCGCGTCGGTCCGGGGCCGGACGCTCGGGCGTCTACGACGGTACGGTCACCGCGTCCGACGGCACCGTCGTTGCTGAATTCCGCGGCGTCGCGCGCAGGCTCCCGGATCGCGGGATTTGACGCCAGGCGCCGCACGGATTGGCCGGCACATCATGCCTATTACGAAGGGCTTCTCCATGGCCTTGATCGACGGCACCCGTCTGCGGCTTCCGGCCGAAACCTTCAGGTCGCCGGGCGCCCTGGCGCCGGCAACGATCCTCACGACGGCCCGCATGACTCTGACGCCCGCCTCGCCGGACGATGGCCCAGAGCTTGCTTCCCTTGAATTCGATGCCGAGGTCATGCGTTTCCTCGGACCGCCGGGACTGCCTGAAGATGACTCCGCACCCTTTCTGCGACCGCGCGGCGGCGAACCGGGCATCTGGACTGCGCGGTTGCGTTCGGACTGCAGTTTCGTCGGATGGTTTGCCCTGATCGCTGCGGAGGATCGCTCCGGCACGGCCGAACTCGGCTATCGGCTGCGTTCGGCTGACTGGGGTCGGGGCCTCGCCACCGAAGGGGCAACTGCCGTCCTGCAGCACGGGATCGCGACAATGGGCCTGACACGGGTCAGGGCGACAACGATGACAGTCAACACCGGCTCGCGGCGCGTCCTTGACAAGCTCGGCTTCGTTCACGTCGAGACCCGTCACCTGGACTGGCCCGCCCCCTTGCCGGGAAGCGAGAAGGGCGACATGTTCTACGAACTCGACACACGGCGGTATCGAGAAATACATTCGCAGCAGTGACGGGCCCGGCCGAAATTCTCAATGAGTGATGCATTCTGTGCCGGTCAGCAGTAGTCCCTGCTCGGACTTCGTGTCGACGCACTTGGTGTGGAAACGGTCCGATATCAGACCCATCCCCCGCCATTATTTATGATTTTCCCCAATGATCTTAAATTGCGTGAGCTTGCAAGCCGTCGTCCAATCGGCTAGCTCCCTGCGATGTGCAATGCGAACCGGGGAGCGCGCTCATGTCCAAGACTTCTGTCTCAAGCGCGCTCGCTGGCATCGAACAGGGCGACAGGCGTTAGGCCCGGTCGCGCCCGATCCCTTCTGAGCCAGTTCACCAGTCACCGGTTCTGCTCGGCCCCCGCGGGCTTGAGAAGAACATTGTGCATTGCCACGGCCGATCCCACTCCGGGCAAAGGGTGGTGATCGCGAACAACTCCGGAATTGTTCATGAAAGACATCGAGCAGCGGGCTGCCGAAGTGCGCGCCGCCGTTACAGTGAGACCACCGAAGCGTGAGGACTATCGCTCGATCTTGTCGTTGCGGCCCCATCCGCACCAGGCGGCGTATATCGCGAGCAACGCGGAATCGCTTGAGGAAGCAGAAGACAATGGTGCCTGCGTGCCGCTCATCATAACCGCGGCAGGTGAGCCCGTCGGGTTCGCCATGTATGCACGCGATGAGGACGACGGGAACTACTGGATCTATCGCCTGATGATCGATGCTCGGTTCCAGGGCAAGGGATATGGGCGGGCTGCCCTGGGGCACATCCTCGAGCAGTTCTCGCGGCTGCCCGGTTGCCCCTGCGTCGTCCTGGGCGTGCATCCCGAGAACGAGCGGGCGCGCCGGATCTACGAGAGCTTCGGCTTCCGGTACACCGGCGCTGTCATCGGGGGCGAGATCGTCATGGAATATCGGTTCTGAGACCGGTCGGGGGTGGCGCATGCACAGGCGCCGCCCTTCCGATTGCCAGTCCCCTTCGCCCGCCCTAACCTGTCGTCACACCGGCATCCTCAGGGGAAGACGACGCCATGTACGGACTGCTCGGCCAGATCATCGCCACGCCCGGCGCGCGTGACAGGCTGGCGGCCATCCTCGTCGAGGGCACGGCCGACATGCCGGGCTGCATCAGCTATGTCGTCGCCTATGACATGGAGGATGCCGACGCCCTGTGGGTGACGGAGGTGTGGAAGGACAGGGAGAGCCACGCCGCTTCGCTCGACCTGCCGGCGGTCAAAGACGCCATCGCCGAGGCGCGGCCGCTGATCGCGGGTTTCCGCAACCGCCACGAGACCCTGCCCATTGCCGGCGCGGGCCTGCCGGAGGACGCCGGCTGACGGCGTTCAATCGCCGTTGTCCGGCCGGCCCGAAAGCGCGACGTAGAAACCGGCGCCGTCGCGAGCCGGAAGCGGCGTGAGCCGCTCGACCCAGCCCTTGCGCCGCGCCTCGAGCAGAAGGCGGCCGACGGGCTGGAATAGGGTCTCTCCGCTCGTCGGCGAGGCCGGATCGATGAGCACGGCGACGGATTTGCCCGCGGCGAAGCGGCTGCGCTCCAGCATCTCCTTGATGGACGCGAGCGCCCGCTGGCGGGCCACGCCGCGCAGGTCGATCACTGATTCGGCATCGGCGAGGCCGAGATTGCCGCGCAGCTTGGCTGCGTAGATGTCGTCGAAGAAGGGCATGGGCGCGACAACTCGGGCAAGGCTACGCGGATAAGGGCAACGCTGGCGACAGACGCCGGACGACGTCGGGGTAGCCGGACCGGCACCCTGCGGGCCGCTCGGACCGCACTGTTGCCAACAGTCTGTCCATGCCCGCGCCGCCGCGTCAACCGCGACGGCGCTTGCTGCTGTCGAAGCGGAAACGAGGGCCTGTCGGCCCCGCCTCAGCGCACGATGACGTTCTTGAACTGCCAGGGATCGTCGTGGTCGACGTCCTCAGGGAAGAGGACGCCGCGGTCCTTGAGCGGCGTCCAGTCGGTATAGCGGCCGACGACGGGGCCGAGATAGGGCAGTTGCACCTCAAGGCACCGACGGAAATCCATCTCGTCGGCTTCGACCACGCCGCGGTCCGGGTTTTCGAGCGCCCAGACCATGCCGGCGAGCACCGCGGAGGTCACCTGCAGACCGGTCGCATTCTGATAAGGCGCGAGGCGCCGCGTCTCCTCGATGGAAAGCTGCGAACCGTACCAGTAGGCATTGCGCGCATGGCCGTAGAGCAGCACGCCGAGTTCATCGATGCCATCGACGATCTCCTCCTCGTCGAGGATGTGCCATATGTCCTGGATCCTCCATTGGCCACCGGCCATCTCGTGCAGCGACAGCACCGCGTCGTCGCAAGGGTGGTAGGCGTAGTGGCAGGTCGGACGGTAGACCACCTTCCCGCCCTCGCGCGCCGTGAAATAGTCGGCGATGGAGATCGCCTCGTTGTGGGTGATGAGCCAGCCGTGCTGGGCCTCGGCCGTCGGCGTCCAGGAGCGCACGCGCGTGCCCGCGCCGGGGCGCATGAGATAGATACCGGCGCCGCAACCGAAGTCGTGGCTGCGGCCCTCTGGCGGCAGCGTCTTCTCGTGCGTGCCCCAGCCAAGCTCGGCAGGCTGCAGGCCTTCGGCGATGAAGCCGTCGACCGACCACGTGTTGACAAACGTGCCGCGCGGCTTGGGCCACTTCGCGCGCTGGGTGTCGCGCTCGGCGACATGGATGCCCTTGACGCCGGCCTTCATCATCAGCTGCGCCCATTCCTCCCGGCTCGCCGGCTCGGGCTCGTCGAGGCCGAGGTCGGCGGCGAGGTTGAGGAGCGCCTGCTTGACGAGCCAGGACACCATGCCAGGGTTGGCGCCGCAACAGTTGACGGCCGTGCGGCCCGGGCCAAGCGCGCCCTTCATGTTGAGCACCCCCTCGCGCAGGGCGTAGTTCGAGCGCTGCGAGACCGTGAGGCGCGGGTCCGTGTAGAAGCCGGCCCAGGGTTCGGCCACGGTATCGATGTAGAAGGCGTCGCACTCGCGCGCGAGGCGCATCATCTCGGTGGACGACACCTCGACCGACAGGTTGACGAGAAAGCCCGGCCCCGGTCCGGCCGTCAGCAGCGGCTTGAGGAGATGGTCGAAGTTCTCGCGCGTGATCGCCTCGTTGATGAAGCGGATGCCGCGCTCGTCGAGCACGCCGCGGTTCTTGGCATCGGGATCGATGACCACGAATTTCGAGCGGTCGTGGGCGATGTGGCGCTCGATCAACGGCAGGGTGCCCTTGCCGATGGAACCGAAGCCGATCATGACGATGGGGCCGTCGAAGCGGGCATGCACGGGCCAGTCGGTCATCTCTTCACTCTCCTGGGCTGGCGGGTGATGTCCCGCAGGCGGGACGGACAAAACGGCTGCGACCGCACGAATCCGTGTCCGTGCGGCGCAGTCAATCGGAAAAGCAGGAATCAGGCCGCCCGGGCGTATTCCCGGCCGCCTTCGTGCGCCGCGGCGACGAGCTGGCCAAGATCGGGCAGTGCCGCCGGCAGCCCGGTCGGCGAGACGAGGCCGCGCGCCCCGCCGAGCGCGCCGGGGGCGAGTTCGAGCCCGAGGAAGCGCTCGCGCGTGAAGGGTCCGGGCAGCCACAGGCCGCCGGTGTGCGCCGCCGAGAAGCCGAAGCGCGCGTAATAGGGCGCATCGCCCACGAGCAGGATGGCCCCGTGGCCGAGATCGGCGGCATCGGCGATGGCCTGGCGCATCAGCGCGCCGCCAACGCCGGCCGAGCGCCTATCAGCCGCCACCGCGAGCGGGCCGAGCATGAGCGCCGGCCGTGAGGGACCGGCCGTGACGCGCCACAGGCGCAAGGTGCCGACGAGCCGCCCGCCCTCGCGCGCGGCAAAGGCGAGCCCCTCGGCCGGCAGGCGCCCTTCGCGCAGGCGCTCCGACGTCTTCGTGAAGCGCGCCGCTCCGAAGGCCTCGTCGAGCAGCGCCTCGCGTGCCGCGATGTCACGCGGCTCTTCTTTCCCGATGATCATGGCAATGCCTTCCCCGTCCCGCGGGCGGGACGTTCTGTGCAACCTGCGTTGCTTCGTGAGGAAGGGGAGCCGGCCGCCCGGCTCCCGACGATGGCGGAGCCGGGACCCAGACGGGCCGCGGCTCAGATGTGATAGGCCTTCAGCGGCGGGAAGCCGTTGAACGCGACCGCCGAATAGGTCGTCGTATAGGCGCCCGTGCCCTCGATCAGCACCTTGTCGCCGATCGACAGGCTGACCGGCAACGGATAGGGCACCTTCTCGTAGAGCACGTCGGCGGAATCGCACGTCGGCCCGGCGAGCACGCAAGGCTCCACCGCATCGCCATCGCGCGGCGTGCGGATAGGGTAGCGGATCGCCTCGTCCATCGTCTCGGCGAGGCCGCCGAACTTGCCGATGTCGAGATAGACCCAGCGCACCTCGTCGCTCGCGCTCTTCTTCGAGATGAGCACGACCTCGGCCTCGATGATGCCGGCGTTGCCGACCATGCCGCGGCCCGGCTCGATGATCGTCTCCGGAATCGCGTTGCCGAAGTGGCGGCACAGCGCCTGGAAGATTGACGAGCCATAGGCCTCGACCGCCGGCACGTCCCTGAGGTAGCGCGTCGGGAAGCCGCCGCCAAGGTTGACCATCGACAGGTTGATGCCGCGCTCCGCGCACTCGCGGAAGATGCCGGCTGCGGAGCCGAGAGCCTGATCCCAGGCCTCGGTGTTGCCCTGCTGCGACCCGACGTGGAAGGACACGCCATAGGCCTCGAGGCCGAGGCGGTGGGCGTGCTCCAGCACGTCGACGGCGAGCGACGGCTCGCAGCCGAACTTGCGCGACAGCGGCCACTCCGCACCCGCGCCGTCGCAGAGGATGCGGCAGAAGACCTTGGCGCCGGGCGCGGCGCGGGCGACCTTCTCCACCTCGTCCGCGCAGTCGACGGCATAGAGGCGCACACCGAGCGCGAAGGCGCGCGCGATGTCACGCTCCTTCTTGATGGTGTTGCCGAAGGAGATGCAGTCCGGTGTCGCGCCGGCGGCCATGGCCATCTCGATCTCGGCGACGGACGCCGTATCGAAGCACGAGCCGAGGCCGGCGAGCAGCTTCAGCACCTCCGGCGAGGGGTTGGCCTTGACGGCATAGAACACGCGCGTGTCCGGCAGCGCGCGCGCAAAATCGAGGTAGTTGTCGCGCACGACGTCGAGGTCCACCACGAGGCAGGGACCATCCTCTCGTCGGTTGCGCAGAAATTCGCGGATGCGCTCGGTCATCGACCTGCTCCCAAAGCTCAACAGGGGCGAAACCGCCCGGCATGACACGGATGCGATAGCCTGCGTCGCCACGCTGTGGAGACGTGACGACGACGAGGGGTTTCACACCCGAACGTGCTGCCTACGCTTTGGAAGGAATGCCTTCCGCACGCCTGGCAATGATGGACAAGCCTCTTCGGTAGCCCGAGCCGACCTTTGGAGGGTCGGTAGAGACCAAAAAAGCCCGTTCCGTCGTTGCTTTAAGCCGCGTCCCCCGCGGAGAGCGGAGTGCGCCGGTTTCGCCTCCGGCTGCCAGTCAAGTGTTCGAAGCGCTTGCGCTTCGGGCGGCTGTCCGGCCTCTTGTCCGGATGCCCACCGACCGGCACGCGACCACAGGCACGTGCGAAATTGGGCATGCGTTTAATAGTATCGTTGCCTGCCGCTCTCAAGACCCGAAGCGTGCAAAAATGTCGAAAAATTTCGTGCCCCCAGCGCAGCCCCGCCTTGATGCTGCCGCATGGGCGGATTGATGGGATCTTAAAGGTCGGAATGGCACCGTTCCGGCCTCGTTGTTCCCATGGGACGAGGACCAGAAAAGCGCAGCAGATGACGATGGACCGCCGCACCCTTCTCAAGCTCGTCGCAACGGCCGCCGCCGCTTCCCTGATGCCGCGGACCGGCATCGCCCAGCAGGTCGATCCCGCCGCCCGTGGCCCGCAGGCCCGCCCGCCCTTCAGCTTCGAGGAGGTCGTTCGCCGGGCCCGTGATCTCGGTTCTCTACCCTATGAGCGGCCGGCGAGCGCCGTGGCCGACGTATTGGCCAAGCTCGACTTCGATGCCTACCGCGACATCCGCTTCCGTCCGGACAAGGCCCTGCTCGCCCAGAGTGGCGGGCCCTTCCGCATGCAGCTCTTCCACCCCGGCTTCCTCTTCCGCCAGCCGGTGACGATCAACGTCATCCGCGAAGGCGTGCCAACGCCGGTGCCCTTCTCCGCCCAGATGTTCGACTACGGCCGCACCAAGCTCGACAAGCCGCTGCCGGTGAATACGGGCTTCGCGGGCTTTCGTCTGCACTATCCACTCAACAACCCGAAGGTGCTCGACGAGGTCATCTCCTTCCTCGGCGCGAGCTATTTCCGCTTCCTCGGCCGCAACCAGCACTACGGGCTTTCGGCGCGCGGGCTCGCCGTCAACGCCGGCGGGGAACCCGAGGAATTTCCCGTCTTCCGAGAGTTCTGGATCGAGAACCCGGAAGCCAATGCCGAGCGCGCCACGATCTACGCCCTGCTCGACAGCCCCTCCATCGCTGGAGCCTTCCAGTTCCACCTCTACCCCGCGGCGCAGAGCGTCCTCGACGTGACGGCGACGCTGTTCCCGCGCACCAGCATCCCGAAGCTCGGCATAGCGCCGCTGACCTCGATGTTCTTCTCTGGCGAGAACGACCGCCACCTCGACACGGGCTACCGGCCGGAGCTGCACGATTCGGACGGCCTGCTCATCCATTCCGGCTCGGGCGAATGGATCTGGCGTCCCCTGCGCAATCCCGCGCGTCCCGCCATCGCCGCCTTCGTCGAGAGGAACCCGCGCGGCTTCGGTCTGATGCAGCGGGACCGGCATTTCTCACACTATCAGGACCTCGACCTGCACTATCAGACACGCCCGAGCTACTGGATCGAGCCGCGCGGCGACTGGGGCGAGGGGCATGTGGAACTCGTCGAACTGCCCACCGGCGACGAGACGAACGACAACATCGTCGCCGCATGGATCCCGCGCCAGACGCCGGATCGCGGGCAGGAACTGACCTTCGGCTACCGCATCACCGCCCTCGACCGGGAGACGGAGATGCATCCCGGCGGCAAGGTGCTCAACACCTTCGTCACCGTGCCGAAGGCGCACGGTTCGGACGAGCCGGTGCCGGCGGGGGCGCGACGCTATCTCGTCGATTTCAACGGCGACGACCTGCCCTATTATCTCGGCGACCCGCAACTGGTGCAGGTCGATGCCAGCATCTCGGCCGGCCAGGTCACGCGCGCCTTCGTGCTGCCGAATCCGGCCATCGGCGGCTTCCGCGCCTCCATCGATATCGAGGTGCCGGAGGGCCAGACAGGCGATGTGCGCGCTTTCCTGCGCGCCGGCGACAAGGCGCTGACCGAAACCTGGATCTATCCCTGGTCGAGCCAGTGAAGGGGCTCAGTAACCCTCTTTTTGCCACGGCTGCGGCGGCGGACAATCCGCCACCTCGCGCAGCATGGCGATGAAGGCCTCGGCGCCGTGAATGGCGCAGGCCTCGCCTTTCTCGCGGCTGGCGCGCGCGGCATCGCCCATGGCGCCAGCCTCATGCAGGTCCTGGCTCATCCAGCCGAAGGACGTTGCCGTGCCGATGCCGATGTGGCGATAGCGTTGCTCCATGGCGAGCGAGCGCGGCTCGAAGTTCTCGGCCTTGTCCATGCGCACTGTGTCGGGCCGGAAGGCGAGCATCAGCGAGGTCTCCACCTCGCCCGCATGGATGCCGTGCCTCAATTCGCGCGCGGCGAAGAGGTCGGGATAGCCGAAGCGATGCCAGGAAGCCGAGACCACCAGCATGTCGCAGGCGACGCGCAACTCACGGGCCACGATGTCGATGATAGCGACGTTGCCGCCATGCGAGTTGACGATGACGAGCTTGCGACAACCGGCGCGGGCGACGCTCTCGCCGATCTCGGTCCAGGCCCGCATGGCCGTCTCGGCCGACAAGGTGAGTGTACCCGGATAGGCGAGATGCTCGTTCGACTTGCCAACCGACTGCACCGGCAGGAACAGCACGAATAGATCGTCAGGCAGGCGCCGCGCCACGGCGTCGAGATAGCCCTGCATGATATGGGTATCGACGCCGACCGGCAGGTGCGGGCCGTGCTGCTCGACAGCAGCGACCGGCAGCACGGCGATCGCCTCGTCCATGGGCAGACGGCGGAAGTCGTCGCTCGTCAGATCGAGCCAGTAGCGAGAGGGAAACATGGCGGCAGATCCTCGGCTTGCGGAATGTCAGCCCGGCGTCAGCCCTTGGCGGCGGCGATGATCTCCACCTCCACCTTGAACTCCTCGCGCGTGAAGCCGGAGACGATCATCAGCGTGGAGGCCGGCGGCGGCTCGCGCACGAATCGGTCGCGCACCTCCATATAGGCCTTCATGAAGGCCCTGTCGGTGACATAAGCGTTGATACGCACGATATCGCCGAAATCCATGTCCGCCTCCGCCAGGATCGCGCAGATCGCGCGAAAGCACAGTTCGGCCTGGGCGCCGGCGTCCTCCGGCACCTCGTCGTTGACGCTGATGCCGAGTTGGCCGGAAGCGAACAGCATGCGGCTGCCGGCCTGCACCTCGACGGCATGGCTGTAGCGGGCGAAGGGCGGGCGGACACTCGTCGGGCTGTGAGCCTTATTCATTCTGGTCGGTCCGTTGCTCGGATAGATGGCACACCATTGCCGAGACGCCGCATCACGGCAACGCCCGAATGGGAAGGGCGCCATGCACCGGGCGGGACCGTTCCTGTCCGGCACGGGTCTTGCCAGCGCCGTGCCGGGATCGCCGTTGAACCTTGCCAACCGGCGCGCTGGCATCGCACAACAGGCGTCTTAGCTGGAAGGCTGCGCAAGAGGGAGGCAGCGCATGAACGGTTCAAAGGCACTGGCAGCAGGTGTGACTGCTCTTGCCATCCTCGCTGCAACGAGCGGTGCCGAGGCGCTCGACAAGGTACGCTTCGGCACCAACTGGGTCGCCCAGGCCGAGCATGGCGGCTATTACCAGGCCGTCGTCGACGGCACCTACGCGAAATACGGCCTCGACGTCGAGATCGTCCCCGGCGGGCCGCAGTCCAACAACCGCATGCTGCTCCCGGTCGGCAAGCTCGACTTTTACATGGGCGGCAACATGATCCAGGCCTTCTCGGCCGTCCAGGAGAACATCCCGACCCTCGTCGTCGCCGCCCATTTCCAGAAGGACCCGCAGGTCATCATCTCGCACCCTGGCATGGACAAGTGGGAGGATCTCAAGGGCGCCACGCTGCTGATCTCCAAGGAGGGCCTTGCCTCCTTCTACCAGTGGATGGTGAGCCAGTACGGCTTCAGCGAGAGCCAGGTCCGCCCCTACAACTACAATGCCGCCCCCTTCATCGCGGACAAGAAAGCGGGCCAGCAGGGCTACCTCACCTCCGAGCCACTGGCCGTCGAGCGCGAGGCCGGCTTCAAGCCCAACGTCTTCCTGCTCGCCGACTACGGTTTCTCGACCTATGCGACGACCGTCGAGACGCGCCGCGATCTCGTCGAGAAGAACCCCGACCTCGTGCAGCGCTTCGTCGATGCCTCGGCCATCGGCTGGTACAATTACCTCTACGGCGACAACGCCAAGGCCAACGAAGCCATCAAGCGCGACAACCCGGAGATGACTGACGAGCAGATCGCCTATTCTGTCGCCAAGATGAAGGAATACGGCATCGTCGATTCGGGCGACGCGAGCGATAAGGGCATTGGCGCGATGACCGACGAGCGCATGAAGGACTTCTTCGACAAGATGGTGAAGGCCGGCGTCGTGCCGGCGGACCTCGACTACAAGAAGAGCTACACCCTCCAGTTCGTGAACAAGGGTGTCGGCCTCGACCTCAAACCCAAGAATTGATCGGGACCTGAACTGACGGGAAGAGGAAGCGGTCGGAAACCGGCAGCGGCTCGCCCCCGGCGGTTGACGCGCCGGGGCGGGGAGTGCAAGCACTGACGCAATCGACGCCAAGACGAATGCGCGGCGTGTCGCCCGGCGGCACGAGATTCAACAACACTCGAGACCTAATGATGCTCGCTTCGCTGTCGCCGACCGTCGCGGACCGGGAACCGGTCGTCTCCCTCATCGGGGTCGGCAAGACGTTCTCCAACGGCACGATGGCGCTCGAGAACCTCAACCTCGACGTCTTTCCGGGCGAGTTCCTGTCGCTGCTCGGGCCATCGGGCTGCGGCAAATCGACGGCGCTGCGGCTGATGGCGGGCCTCGGCCGGGCGACGTGCGGCGAGGTCTCCATCGTCCGCCACGATCCCGGCGAGCACCGCGGCGACATCGGCTTCGTCTTCCAGGAGCCGACGCTGATGCCCTGGGCGACGGTGGCGGACAATGTCTGGCTGCCCCTGCGCCTCAAGGGCGTATCGCGGGCGAAGGCCGATCCCGTGATCCGTGACAGCCTCGCGCTCGTCGGCCTCGCCGCCTTCGCCGGCGCGTATCCGCGCGAATTGTCCGGCGGCATGAAGATGCGCGTCTCCATCGCCCGCGCACTCGCGACGAAGCCCTCCATCCTCCTGATGGACGAGCCCTTCGCCGCGCTCGACGAGATCACCCGCTTCAGGCTCAACGACGATCTCCTGCGCCTCAAGGCCGAGCTCGGCTGTACGGTCGTCTTCGTCACCCATTCGGTTTACGAGAGCGTCTACATGTCGAGCCGCATCGTGGTGATGGCGGCGCGCCCCGGCCGCGTCGTCTCGACGATCGAGGTCGACGCGCCGATGCCGCGTGGCGAGAGCTTCCGCGCCACGGCGCGCTATGCCGAATTGTGCCGCGAGGCCTCGGCCGCCCTGCACGGCGCCATGGCGCCCGACGACCATCTCTAGCAGCCCACGATGAGCGCCTCGACAGACGATACGCCCGCAACCTCCGGCCCCTCGCGCATGGATGCGACGCGCCTCGCCGCCATCCTCCTGCCGGTCGCGATTCTCCTCCTCGCCGTCGCCGGTTGGGAGGCGGCGGTTCAGCTCAACGAGATCCCTCCCTACATCCTGCCGGCGCCGTCGCAGATCGCGGCGACGCTCGTCAAGGACTGGCCGGTGCTGTTCGGCTCGCTGCTCGTGACGCTGCGCATCACCTTTCTCGCGCTGTTCGCCGCCGTCGTCGGGGGCGTCCTGCTCGCCATCCTCTTCGCCCAGTCGCGCTGGATCGAACTGTCCTTCTTCCCCTTTGCGGTGATCCTGCAGGTGACGCCGATCGTCGCCATCGCGCCGCTGCTGCTCATCTATCTCGAACCGGGCACGGCCGTGCTCGTCTGCGCTTTCCTCGTCGCCTTCTTCCCCATCCTGTCGAACACCGCGCTCGGGCTTGCCTCCGCGGATCACAACCTGCGCGACCTCTTCGACCTCTACGGCGCCTCGCGCTTCAAGCAGCTCATCTACCTGCGCCTGCCGGCCGCCCTGCCCTATTTCCTCGGTGGGCTGCGCATCGGCGGCGGGCTGGCGCTGATCGGCGCCATCGTCGCCGAGATCGCCGCCGGTACGGCGGGCCAGGGCTCGGGCCTTGCCTTCCGCATCATCGAATCGGGCTACCGGCTCAACATCCCGCGCATGTTCGCGGCGCTCTTCCTGATCTCTGTGGCGGGCATCCTCATCTTCCTCCTCTTCACGGCCCTCAGCCATCTCCTGCTGCACCGCTGGCACGAGAGCGCCCGCAAGCGGGAGGCCTGAGGTGAGCCGCGGCTTCCTTTCGCTTCCCGACACGCCGGCCTTCGTCCTCGCCGACGCCACGGTGCCGGCGGCGGTGCTGCCCGCGGCGGCCATACGCGGCGCCGTCGAAGGGCTCGTGCGCTGCGACATTCACGTGGCCGACGGCCGCATCGCGCGCATCGCTCCCGTCGGTGGCGGCGAGGAAACAGCGTCCGCGCCGACGCGGGTCGGCCTCGACGGCGGCATCGTCCTGCCACGCCTCGTCGACGTGCATACTCATCTCGACAAGGGCCACATCTGGCCGCGCACGCCGAACCCCGACGGCAGCTTCATGGGCGCGCTCGACAGCGCCGGGCGGGATCGCATTGCCTTCTGGAGCGCCGAAGACGTCGCCGCCCGCATGGACTTCGCCCTGCGCTGCGCCCTCGCCCACGGCACGGGCGCCGTGCGCACGCATCTCGACTCGCTCGAGCCGCAGACCGCCATCTCCTGGCCGGTCTTCGCCGAGATGCGCGAGGCGTGGAAGGGGCGCATCGCCCTACAGGCGACCGCGCTCTTCACCTGCGACATCGTCACCGGCGACGAGCCGCAATTCCGCGACATCGTCGCCACCGTCGCCCGTCATGGCGGCGTCCTCGGCGGCGTCACCTTCCTCGGCGCCGCGCCAGATGCGGCGCTCGATCTTGCCCTCGATCGCATCTTCATGGCCGCCGCAGCCAACGGCCTCGACCTCGACTTCCATGTTGACGAGAGCGACGCCCCCGAGGCGCGCAGCCTCGAGCGCATCGCCGACGCCGCCATGCGCCACCGCTTCAAGGGCCGCATCCTCGCCGGCCACTGCTGCTCGCTGGCCCTGCAGAATGAAACCGATGCCGCGCGCGTTATCGACAAGCTGGGCGAAGCGGGCATTGCCGTGGTCTCGCTGCCGATGTGCAACATGTACCTGCAGGATCGCCGCCCGGGACGCACGCCACGCTGGCGCGGCGTCGCGCCCCTGCACGAGCTGAAGGCCGCCGGAGTGCCGGTGATGGTGGCGAGCGACAACACGCGCGACCCCTTCTACGCTTACGGCGACCTCGACATGGTCGAGGTCTTCCGCGAAGCGACGCGCGTCGCCCATCTCGATCACAACGGCGACGACTGGATCGCGACGGTGACGACGACGCCGGGCGACGTGATGCGCCTTGCCGACGCGGGCCGGCTCGCCGAGGGTGGCCCGGCCGACCTCGTGCTAACACGGGCGCGCAGCTGGACGGAACTTCTGGCACGGCCACAGGCGGACCGCGTCGTCGTCGTGGCCGGCCGGGCCCTCGACGAGGCCCTGCCGGACTATCACGAACTCGACCGGCTGGTCGCAGCGCAACGAGAGGGACAGGACCGATGACCCACCGCTACGACATCGAGGGGCTGAAGAGCCGCATCGACGGTATCAAGACAGAGGACAACCCGGCCCTCGTGCGCCAGAAGAGCCGCGACTTCTTCTGGTATTCGCCGACCCTCAAGCGCCAACTCGAGAACGTGACCGGCGACATCCTCGTCTCGCCCGCGAGCGAGAGCGAGGTGCTGCGCGTGCTCGCCGCCGCCTACGAGCTCGGCATCCCGGTCACACCGCGCGGCACCGGTACCGGCAATTACGGCCAGGCCATGCCACTCTCTGGCGGTGTCGTCCTCGACATGTCGGGCATGGACAAGGTCAAGGAGATCGGCCCCGGGCGCCTCGTGGCCGAGCCCGGCGCCATGCTCGCCAAGATCGACCGGCAGACCCGGCCCCATTCCGGGCAGGAGCTGCGCCTCTTCCCGTCCACCTATGCCACCGCCTCGCTCGGCGGCTTCATCGCCGGCGGCTCGGGCGGCGTCGGCTCCATCCGCTGGGGCGGCTTGCGCGATGCCGGCAATGTCCTCTCGCTCAAGGTCGCGACCATGGAGGCGAGCCCGCGCGTCCTGACGCTCACGGGCGACGACCTGCACAAGGTGGCCCATGCCTACGGCACCAACGGCATCATCACGGAAGTCTCCGTGCCGCTGGCGCCGGCCTATACCTGGGTCGACGTCATTGTCGGCTTCGACACGCTGGCTGCGGCCGCGGCCTATGCCAACGCCCTCGGCGAGCAGGACGGGCTCCTCCTGAAGGAGCTCGCCGTCATCGCTGCGCCGGTGCCGCATGACGTCTTCCTGCGCCACCAGAAATTCCTGCCGCGGGAGAAGCACATCGCTGTCGCCATGGTGGCGGAGCACGCGCTCGACGCCACCCTCGCCTTCACCCGCCGCTTCGCGGGGGCGCAGGTGCTCTTCCGCCAGGACGTGATGAGTCCCGAAGAGCTGCGCGGCCTGCCGCCCGCCTTCGAGCTCGCCTGGAACCACACGACGCTGCGCGCCCTGCGTATCGACCCGAGCATCACCTATCTGCAGACGCTCTATCCCTTCCCGAACCAGCTCGACCTCGTCGAGAAGACCCGCGAGCGCTTCGGCGACGAGGTGATGGCCCATCTCGAATTCGTCCGCTTCGACGGCAAGATCACCTGCTTTGGCCTGCCGCTCGTGCGCTTTACCAGCGAGGAGCGCCTCGACGAGATCATCCGCATCCACGAGGACATGGGCGTGCCTGTGTTCAATCCGCATCGCTACACGCTCGAAGAGGGTGGCATGAAGCAGACCGATGCCGTGCAACTCGCCTTCAAGCGCGAGGCCGACCCACGGGGCCTCCTTAACCCCGGCAAGATGATCGCCTGGGAGAACCCGGACTACGATTACACGTCGGGCAAGACCTACCTCTTTCCTGGCCTTGCCGACCGTGCCGCCTGACGCCGGGCGGCAGCGATGCGCATCCTCCTCGTCTACTGCCACCCTTGCGCGGACAGCTTCACCGCGGCGGTGCGCGACACCGCCCTCTCTGCCCTGTCGGGCCGAGGGCACGACGTGCACCTGCTCGATCTCTATGCCGAGGGCTTCGACCCGGTAATGAGCGCGGACGAGCGCCGCGGCTATCACACGCCCGGCACCAATGAGGAGCCGGTCGCCGGCCATCTCGCCCTGCTGCGCTGGGCGGAAGGGCTCGTCTTCGTCCACCCCACCTGGTGGTACGGGCCGCCGGCGATACTCAAGGGCTGGCTCGATCGCGTCTTCGTGCCGCATGCCACCTTCCGCATGCCCGAGCGCGGCAAGACGACCCTCGGCACCTTGGGCCACATCCGTCTTATCGCCGTCGTCTCCACTCTCGGCAGCCCGCGCTGGTGGTGGTGGTTCATGGGCATGCCCGGCCGGCGCATGCTGCTGACAGGCATCGGTGCCCTGTGCGGCCTCCGGTGCAAGCGCCTCTGGCTCGGCCTTCACGGCATGGACACGGTGACGGCGAACGAGCGCCGGCGCTTTCTGACCAGGGTTTCGCGCGTCCTCAGTCGTGTCTGATCGACGGCGCGTTCAGCCCGTCATTGAAGTGTCATGGCCTGCCGGTCATTATTTCGACGGCAAGGCAAGCCTTTCCGTGAGCAAAACTGTTCGAGGCCCGCAATGAAGCACCCGGTCGCCAAGAGTGTCGGGTGGGCATTGGTCCACGCCGCCCGTCTCCACCGCACGCGCGTCGGCGAGCGGCTCAACGGCCTCGGCCTGTTCCCGGGCCAGGAACAGGTGCTGCAGGCCCTCGTCGGCGGCAAGACGCTAACCATGGGCGAGCTCGCCAGCCTCCTGCGCGTCAAGCCGCCCACCGCCTCCAAGACCATCGCTCGGCTCGCGGCTCAGGGGCTTGTCCAGCGCGCCACAGAGCCGGGTGACGCCCGCATCGTCGTCGTGAGGCTGACCGACGAGGGCGCCCGCCGCGCCGCCTCGATCGATAATCTCTGGAACGAGGTGGAGGACGATCTGCTGCGGGGCTTCGACAACAAGGACCGCAAGCGCCTGCGCAAGCTCCTGCGCAAGGCTGCCAGGAATCTCGCGGGCAGCAGCTCCGACGAGGGCGAGAGTCTCGACGAGGATCCTGACACCGACGACATCGAGGAGGCGCCCGCGATCGCCTCCGTTGGCTGAGCACCGCATCGCCGCAGCACCGCACAAGGCGCAGGGGAGCTTTGCGGGGGGACGACTCGCTCTTCGCCCGCGCCTCGTCTAGCGTCGGGCATGGCTCGGTCAAAACGGTTGAAATCGGCAGGATGACGCAGGCCTCGCTCGAAGCGGCGGATGAAAGGGCGCGCAGGGACCGGCTCGTCGCGATCGCCCTGATGTGCGGGGCCCTTCTGTGCTTCGCCTGCCTCGACACCAGCGCCAAGTGGCTCAACCGTTACATGGACCCTATCCAGACGGTGTGGGTGCGCTATATCGGCAGCATCATCTTTGTGGCGGCGCTCATCAATCCCGCCACGCATCCCGGCGTTCTCAGGACCAACCGCCTCGCGCTGCAGCTCGGGCGCTCGCTGCTGCTCTTCCTGTCAACGATTCTCAACTTCTTCGCGCTGCGCTACCTGCAGCTCGTCGAGACGATGTCGATCCTCTTTTCGACGCCGCTCATCGTCGCGCTGATCGCCGGCCCGCTCCTCGGCGAATGGGCGGGGCCGCGACGCCTCGCCGCCATCGGCGTCGGATTCATCGGCGTCCTCGTGGTCACCCGGCCCGGCATCGGCGGGCTGCATCCGGCCGCGCTGCTCTCCGTCGCCGGCGCCGTCTGCTATGCTCTTTACAGCATCGCCACGCGCGTCCTCGCCGCCCATGATTCGTCCGAGACGACGATGGTCTATTCCGGCTTCGCCGGGGTGGCGCTGACGACGCCGATCATTCCCTTCGTCTGGTCAGCTCCGGCCTCGCTCATGGTCTGGCTCATGATGTTCGCCGTCGGCGCTTTCGGCGCGCTCGGGCACTGGATGCTGATTCTGGCGCACCGGCGTGCCCCCGCCCCGATTCTCGCCCCTTTCATCTACACGCAGATCGTGTGGATGATCGCGCTCGGCCTCATCGTCTTCGGCGATGTGCCGGACGGATGGACGCTCGCGGGCGCCGGCATCGTCGTCGCATCCGGGCTCTATCTGCTGTACCGGGAGCGCGTGCAGAAGGCCCCGCTGAGCCAGGCTGCAGGCTGAGACGGACATCTTGCCGCGTGCCGCGGCGCAGAATGTCGTTTCGCCAAATGGCCCCTTGACTTAATTCGATTGAAAATGCGTCCTTGCTGGACAAGCAAAGGGCTCCGGCGAAGCGGGGCAGACCAGGGGGAAGCGCAGACCATGACCGTCGATGGCTTGATGACCGAAGGCCAGGAGCGCGGCCGCGTAACCCTGCAGGTCATCGCCGACAAGCTCTCCCTCTCCACGGCCACCGTCTCGCTCGCCCTACGCGACAGCGCCGTGGTGGCCGAGAGCACCAAGCAGCGCGTGCAGGAACTCGCCCGCGAGCTCGGCTATGTCTACAACCGCAGCGCCGCCAGCCTGCGCACCGCCCGCACCAACATCATCGCGGTCGCCTTCCACGACATCACCAACCCCTATTTCACCGAACTGCTCAGCACGATCGAGGACACGGCGAGCCGCAACGGCCTCACCATCCTGCTAGGCACCTATGCCGAGAGTCTCGAGAAGCAGAACAAGGTCTTCGCGACGCTCCGGGAATATCGGCCGGACGGCATGATCATCTGCCCTGCCGGTGGCACCACGGTCGCCAACCTGCGCATCCTGACGTCAGCGGGCATTCCCGTCGTGCAGGTGTCGCGCGAGGTGCCTGACGCCCCTCTCGACTTCGCCGGCTCCGACGACGCGCGGGGCATGGAGCTGGCGGTCGAGCACCTGCTCGCGCTCGGCCACCGGCGCATTGCGCTCATCGGCGGCAACGAGTTGATCTCGACCGGGCACAACCGCAGGATCGGCTATCGCAACACCCTCGCCCGCCATGGCATCCGCTTCGATCCCGCCCTCGTCGTCGAGGGCTTCGGCACGCGCGAGCTCGGCTTCCGCAGCGTGCAGAGTCTGCTCGGACTTCACGATCCGCCGACGGCCGCCGTCTGCTTCAACGACCTCGTCGCCTTCGGCGCGATGCTCGGCCTGCGCCATGCGGGGCGTGAGGCCGGCGTCGACTTTTCAGTCGTCGGTTGCGACGACGTCGCCGAGGCAGCCCAGTGGTATCCGGCCCTGACGACGGTTCATAACCGCCAGCTCGAAATGGGCCAGAGCGCCGCCGAGCTGCTCATCCGCCGCATTGCCTCACCGCAGGCGGAGGTGCGCCGCGTCCTCCTCGAGCCGCGCCTCGTCGTGCGCAACTCGACCTGCCCGCTGCGGTGACAAGGGGCGGATAGCGAACCGCGGGCCCGGCCATCTCTCGACCCAGCGCCAGCACAACGCACGACCGTCCAGGTTGAGCGACGTATCGTCTGCAACGGCCCGGTGCACGCCCCTCTCGTCATGGCCTGGCGCGTCCCGGCCATCCACGCCTTTGACGTCGCTGATGTTGTCAAGGGCGTGGATGCCCGCGACGAGCGCGGGCATGATGACCAGGCCAGCCGGCCCTATTCCTTCACCGCGCCGGTCATCGACGAGACGTAGTGCTCGACGAAGAAGGAATAGAGGATGACCACCGGCAGGGAGCCGATGAGCGCCCCGGCCATCAGCGACCCCCATTCATAGACGTCCGAGCGCACCAGCTCCGTCAGCACGCCGACCGGCACCGTCTTGTTCTCCGACGAGGCGATGAAGGTGAGCGCGTAGATGAACTCGTTCCACGACAGCGTAAAGGCGAAGATGCCGGCCGAGATCAAGCCCGGCACCGACAACGGCAGCAACACCTTGACGAGGATCTGCCAGCGCGAGGCGCCGTCGATCAGCGCGCATTCCTCGAGCTCGTAGGGGATGGAGCGGAAATAGCCCATCAGCAGCCACGTGCAGAACGGTACGAGGAAGGTCGGATAGGTGAAGATGAGCGCCAGCTTGCTGTCGTATATGCCGAAGTTGAACACCATCAGGGCCAGCGGAATGAACAGGATCGACGGCGGCACCAGATAGGCGAGGAAGATGGCGAGGCCGACGAAGCGCGAGCCCGTGAAGCGCAGCCGCTCGATGGCATAGGCCGCGAACACCGAGGTGACGAGCGACACGAAGGTCGCCGCCACCGCGACGATCATCGTGTTAACCAGCCAGCCCGGATAGGAGGTCTCGAACAGGAGGTAGCGAATGTGGTCGAGCGTCGGGTCGACCACCCAGAAGGGGCTGTAGTTGTTGTAGTCCGTCAGCTGGGCATTCGGTTTGATGGAGGTGATCGCCATCCAGTAGAACGGGAACAGCAAGACGAAGAGGAAGACGAGAAGGGGCAGGTAGACGGTCACGAGTCGCCGCGGCAGGCGCTCGAGATAGCCCATCCCGCCCTCGTCGCCGACGAGGGCCTCGCGGGGCGCCGTGTGGGTTGGAGCGCTCATCGATGTCTCCCTCAATCGGCCCCGCCCTGCTGCCAGCGGCGGCGTTGCAGGCCGAAATAGCTGAACAGGATGGCGGCAAGCAGGAATGGAATCATGGCGACCGCGATAGCCGCGCCCTCGCCCAGCTGCCCACCGGGAATGGCCCGCTGGAAGCTCAGCGTTGCCATGAGATGTGTCGCATTGAGCGGCCCGCCGCGCGTCAGCACGTAGATGAGCTGGAAGTCGGTGAACGTGAACAGCACCGAGAAGGTCATCACAACGGCGATGATCGGCGTCAGCATGGGCAGCGTGATGTGGCGGAAGCGCTGCCATGATGTTGCCCCGTCCAGCGTCGCCGCCTCGTGCAGCGAAGGCGGAATGGTCTGCAGGCCCGCGAGCAGCGAGATGGCGACGAAGGGAATGCCGCGCCAGACATTGGCTGCGATCACCGAGGCCCGCGCATTCGTCGCGTCGCCAAGGAAGTTGATGTTGGAATCGATCAGGCCGATCTTGATTAGCGCCCAGGAGATGATGGAGAACTGCGCGTCGTAGATCCACCAGAAGGCGATCGCCGACAGCACGGTCGGCACGACCCAAGGCAGCAGCACGATGGCGCGGAAGAAGGCCTTGAACGGCAGGCGCTCGTTGAGAAGCAGGGCAAGCCACAGGCCGAGCCCGAATTTCAGCACCGAGGCGACGGTGGTGTACAGGATGGTGTTGAACACCGACAGCCAGAAGATGTGGTCTTCCCACAAGAGCTGGTAATTCTCCAGCCCGACGAAGATGCCCGAGCGGCCGATGCGCGTGTCTGTGAACCCCAGCCAGACACCGAGGCCGAGGGGATAGGTGAGGAAGACCAGCAGGAACGCGGCCGCTGGCAACAGGAACAGGACGCCGAGGACATTATGGTCGTGCGCAAGCCGCGACAGGCTCCAGCGCGATGAGGGGGCGGCCGGGATCGAATCGGCACTGACGGACATACGCCGCTCTCCGGTTTCACAGTGAACGAGACCGCCACGCGGCCGGGTTTGACGGGCCGCGGCGGCCTTGAGGAGGCGGCGGCGGCGCCGCCGCCTCGTGATCGATCAGACGCGGTAGTAGCGGTTGGCGCGCTGCTCGGCGCGCTTGGCCGCATCTTCCGGCGTGCGCTGGCCGGTCGCTGCCTCGGCGAACATGTCGACGAGCACGTAATCCGCCATGACCGCTGCCGAAGCATAGCCGAGCGGCCCGGCATAACCGTTCGGGCGCAGCGTCTCGGAGGCCTTGGCATAGGGCGCGTGCACCGGATCCGACGTCCACACCGGATTGCTGGCGAAGGCCTTCAAGGTCTGGCAGCAATAGGCGCTCGAGCCCTGGATCCAGTTGTTCATCTGGTCGGCCTCGAACATGAACTGCAGATAGGCCTGCGCCGCCTGCGGGAACTTCGTGTACTTGAAGATCACCGCCGTCGTCGTCTGGTGCAGCTCGACAGACTGGCCAACCGGTCCGATCGGCAGGTTGGTCGTCTTGATGTCCGCCGCCATCTCGGCGAGTTTCGGATCGTTCTTGGCGGCGTAGTAGAGCGACACGCCGTTCGCCGTCACCGAGATCTCGCCCGCGAGGAACGCGCGGTTGTTGTTGACGTCGAGCCAGCTCTCCGTGCCGGGGATGAAGGTCTGGTAGAGCTCGCGGGCATATTTCAGCGCCTCGATCGTCTCCGGGCTGTTGATGACGACTTTGCCGTTCTCGTCGACCATCTTGCCGCCATGGCTCCACAGCAGCCAGTGGGCGTAGTTGTTGCCGTCGCCAACGGCCTTGCCGTGCGGGAAGCCCGCCGGGTGGCCCTTGGCCTTCAGTGCCTTGCAGAGCTCGAGGAAGCCCTTGGTGTCCTTCGGAAACTCGCTGAAGCCAGCTTCCTTAACCCAGCTATCGCGATAGCACAGGGCGTTGCCGATGGTGGCGAGCGGCAGGCCGATAAACCGCCCGTCGCGCTTGGCATAGCCCTCGGGGCCAGCGTACCAGCCGCCGTAGCGCGAGCCGAGGTCGTTGGCAAGGTCGGTCACGTCGAGGAGCTTGTCGGGATACTGGTGCGCGTCGTCGAACCACACCCACATGACATCCGGCCCGGAGCCGACATTGGCCGCGACCGCCGCCTTCGGCCGGATGTCTTCCCAGCTCTCCTTGTCGATGCGCACCTCGACGCCGGTGGCTTCCGTGAATTTCTTGGTATTGGCGAGCCAAGCGTCCTCGTCGCCCTTGACGAAGGGTGACCAGCGCAACACCCGCAATGAGGCGCCCTGCTCGGGCGTGAACTTCATGGCGGACTGGGCACGGGCCGGCACGGAGCCGAGCATGGACATGCCGGCAGCGCCGGCGGCAAGGCCGGCGCTGCCGAGAAGCAGATCGCGTCTCGAAATGGTCATGGGCAATCCTCCGATATGATGGGACGCAACTCATGGGCGCGGTGCGGCCGTCCCTTGGCCATTCTGCATGAAGACACCGCCATGCAGCCGCGGCCGCAAGGCCGCGGCCGAAGCCTTACAGGCGCTGACCCGTCTGCGCGTCGAACAGGTGAACGAGCGCGGGATTGGGCGTGAGCGGGATGGTGTCGCCCGGGCCGACGGTGACGCGCTCGCGGAAGACGCCGACAATGTCCTGCCCGCCGAGTTTGGCGAAGACCTGGGTCTCCGAGCCCGTCGGTTCGACGACGACGACCTCGGCCGGGATGCCGTTCGCCTCGTCAATAACGAAATGCTCTGGCCGGATGCCATAGACGGCCGGACGCCCGTCTGCACCGGCCGGCGCCGTAGCCAGCGGCAGCTCGAGGCCGCCCTCTGTCCTGAAGACCGCCTTGCCGTTAGCCGTGATGCTGCCCTTGATGAAGTTCATGGCCGGCGAGCCGATGAAGCCGGCGACGAACATGTTGGCGGGCCTGTCGTAGAGCTCGAGCGGCGCGCCCATCTGCTCGACGATGCCGTCGTGCATGACAACGATCTTGTCGGCCATGGTCATGGCCTCGATCTGGTCATGCGTGACGTAGACCGTCGTGGTCTTCAGGCGCTGGTGCAGTTCCTTGATCTCGGTGCGCATCTGCACACGCAGCTTGGCATCGAGGTTCGACAGCGGCTCGTCAAAAAGGAAGACCTGCGGGTCGCGTACGATGGCGCGGCCCATGGCGACGCGCTGGCGCTGGCCGCCCGAGAGCTGGCGCGGATAGCGGTCAAGCAGATGGCCGAGGCCGAGGATGTCGGCCGCCTTCTTGACACGGGCCTCGATCTCGCTCTTGGGTGCGTTCCGCAGCTTGAGCGAGAAGGCCATGTTATCCGCCACCGTCATGTGCGGATAGAGCGCGTAGTTCTGGAAAACCATGGCGATGTCCCGCTCCTTCGGCGGCACATCGTTCACGACGCGTTCGCCAATGCGGATTTCGCCGCCGGTCACGTTCTCGAGGCCGGCCACCATCCGCAGCAGGGTCGACTTGCCGCATCCGGAAGGGCCGACGAGAATCACGAACTCGCCGTCCACGATGTCGATCGACACGCCGTGGATGACCTGGGTCGCGCCAAACGCCTTGCGCACGTCTCGAATTTCAACCGATGCCATTTAAGTCGACCGTCCCTGTTCGAGCGGCGCCACCGGCCGCATCACCACTTTCCCCGATGCCTTCCACGGAAGGCATCAGGACACGCGAGATCGTTCGTCAAACGCAATCGCTACGCAAGACGAAAACCCGCTCATCGCGAAAAGCTGAGATGACGCGCACCGGTTGCGCACGCTGTCCCCTCCCCTGGGCCCGCGAAGGCTGTTCCCCCCATCGCCGGTATCCGGCAATTCTTGGCGTGCCGCGTCGGCGGCATCCTTGTTCACCCAACGCTAGCCGCGTCTCAACTTGAATTCAATCGTTTAAACGCTTAAGCCCGACGAAACCGAACGACAGCCAGGGAAACGCGCCCGTGAGCAAGCCCGACATTCTCCTCGTCCGCCCCATCATGCCTCTCATCGAGGATGGACTGACGCAGCACTTCACCTTGCACAAGCTCGCCCAGGTCGCGGACGAGGCAGCCTTCTTCCGCGAGGTAGGCCCGCGCATCCGCGGTGTCGCGGCCGGTGGCGCCGGCAAGGCCGACAGGGCACTGATCGAGAAGCTACCGGCGCTCGAGATCATCGCCAATTTCGGCGTCGGCTATGACGGCATCGACGTGAAGGCGGCAGCCGAGCGTGGCGTCATCGTCACCAACACGCCAGACGTGCTCACGGACGAGGTGGCGGACCTCGCACTCGGTCTGCTTCTCGCCACCGTGCGCCAGATTCCGCAGGTGGACCGTTATCTGCGCGCCGGCAAGTGGCTGGAGAAGCCCTATCCGCTCACCGCCACGCTGCGCGAGCGCAAGGTCGGCATCCTCGGCCTCGGTCGCATCGGCAAGGCCATCGCCGAGCGTTGCGCCGCCTTCGGCCTTGACATCGCCTACCACGGCCGCAGCCGCCAGGCGGACGTGCCCTACCGCTATTACGACAACCTCCTCGCCATGGCACGCGACGTCGACGTGCTGATGGTGGTCGCGCCGGGCGGGACGGCGACGCATCACATCGTCAATGCCGAGGTGCTGGAGGCGCTCGGCCCGGACGGCATCCTCATCAATGTCGGCCGCGGCAGCGTCGTCGACGAGAAGGCGCTGATCGCCGCCCTGCGGGACCGCAAGATCCTCTCCGCCGGCCTCGACGTCTTCGAGGACGAGCCGCGCGTGCCGGCCGAGCTCATCGCCATGGATCACGTGGTGCTGCTGCCCCACGTCGGCTCCGCCTCGGTCTACACCCGCAACGCCATGGGCCAGCTCGTCGTCGACAACCTTGTGTCCTGGTTCGAGGGCAAGGGCCCGAAGACGCCGGTCGCCGAGACGCCCTGGCCGCGGAAGTGACGCGCAGCTGAACTCATCGAGCAGCGCAGCCGCCAGAGGGCCCTGTCCCCCTCCCCCCCCGCTTGCGGCGAGGAGGGGCTAGGAGTGGGGGGGCGCCGACGCTCGTCACGAGCATGCCGGCAATCCCCGACCAGCAACGCTCTCTCCCAACTTTCAATCGGCGACCGCCGGCCTGCGGCATCGCCCCGCCCCTCCCCACCGCTTCGTGGGGGAAGGCGCGACCGGGGGCGTTCGAGTCAGGCCTTCCTCGCCCGCCACGGGCGCTTGATGCCCCACGGCTGTTCGGTCGAGATAAAATGCCACCGTTTCCCCACGTCTTGGCCGGGCCTATCCCGGCCATCTTCGCCGTTGACGTTGCTCAGCCGGCAAAGACGTGGGTGCCGGCGGCCAGCGCGGGCCTGACCACATCGAAGAATGCCAGCTTGCGTGCTCCTTCCCGTCACACCCCCAGTTTGCCACCGAGCTCATCCTCGATATGCACGCGGATGATGTCGTCGAAGGACGCCTCCGCCTTGAAGCCGAGGGAGAGGGCGCGGCTGGCATCGAAGTTGCGCGGCCAGCCAGCGACAATCTTCATGATGCCCGGATCCGGCTCGTGCCTGACCAGCGCCACCGCCTTGTCGCCGGCGATGCGCCGCAGCGCCTCGAGCTGCTCGCCCACGGTCACGGAGAGGCCCGGCATGGTGAGGTTGCGACGCGGCCCCACCTTTTCGCCCTCGATGGTCGCGGCGTGGATGAGGAAGCCGACGGCCGAACGCGGGCTCGCGTGCCAGTGGCGCACGTCCTCGCCCACGGGCAGCACCGCCTCGATACCGGACAGCGGCTCGCGAATGATGTTGGAGAAGAAGCCCGACGCCGCCTTGTTCGGCTTGCCCGGCCTGACGCAGATCGTCGGTAGGCGGATGCCGATGCCGTCGAAGAAGCCACGGCGGGTGTAATCCGCAAGGAGCAGTTCGCCGATCGCCTTCTGCGCGCCGTAGCTCGTCAGCGGCGTGGTGAAGAACTCGTCGCCGATCGCGTCGGGGAAGGGCGCGCCGAACACCGCGATCGAGGAGGTGAAGACGAGGCGCGGCACATAGCCCTCGATCGCGCGCACCGCGTCGAAGAGATAACGCGTGCCGTCGAGATTGATGCGGTAGCCCTTGTCGAAATCCGCCTCCGCCTCGCCGGAGACGATGGCCGCGAGATGGAAGATGACATCCGGTCGCTCGGCCACCAGCTTCTCGGCTTCGCCCGGCTGAGAGAAATCGGAGGCGAGCGTCTTCACGGCGAAAGGCGCACCCGCCGGGACGGGCGGCTCCACGATGTCGTGCAGCGTGGCGCGCGTGATCGTCTTGCCGCCGAGCGCTCCGTCTCGGACCAGCCGTTCCGTGAGCTTGCGGCCGACCATGCCCGCCGCGCCGATGATGAGGATATGCATGACCTGGGGTTCCTTTGCATTGCGGTAGGGACGGAGCCCCTCCCCCTTGCGGGGAGAGTTGGGGTGCGGTCGCGACGCAAGAGCCATGAAGCCCTGCATGCTGCACCACCCCCTCCCTACCCTCGGAGAGGGAACGGGATGCGCTCGCCCCGTTAGACCAATCGTCGTTCAGAGCGCGAAGCCGCCGTCGGCGAGATGGATCTGGCCCGTCGTGAAGGCCGACTCGTCGGAGGCGAGATAGACTGCGAGAGCGGCGATCTCTTCCGGCTTGCCGAGCCGGCCCATCGGCTGGCGGTCGATGAAGGCCTGCCGGACGGCTTCCACGCTCTGGCCGGTCTCGCGCGCCAGGGTCGCGATGCGCTCGTCGAGCGAGGGTGATTCGATGGTGCCGGGGCAGATGGCGTTGGCGCGCACGCCCTTGCGGATGAAGTCGGCCGCCAGCGCCTTGGTGAGGCCGACGACCGCCGCCTTGCTGGCACCATAGACATAGCGGTTGGGGATGCCGCGCACGGAGGAGGCACCCGAGGCGATGTTGACGATGGAACCGGCGCCCTTCTCCAGCATACCGGGCAGGAATGCGCGCACCGTGCGATGCATCGACTTCACGTTGAGGTCGAAGGAGAAATCCCAGTCCTCTTCCGAGCATTCCAACACCGAGCCGTGGTGGACATAGCCGGCCGCGTTGAGCAGCACATCCACCGGGCCGACGGCGCGCGCCAGCGCCTCGACGGCAGCGGTCGAGCGCACATCGAGTTTGCTGCAGCGCGCGCCCGCAAGACCGGCGAGCTTGGTCTCGTCGAGATCGGTCGCGACGACTTGGGCTCCCTCGCGCAGGAAGGCCTCGGCGCAGGCCCGGCCGATGCCCTGCCCTGCCGCCGTCACGACACATGTCTTGCCCGATAGGCGTCCAGCCACTTGCGTTACTCCCTAGATTGTCGCTTGAGATTTCTTCTGAAAAGCGGCGAGCGGGACGCGCTGGCGCCCCGCGGCGTCGAAATTGTCGGGCGACAGCCAGCCCTCGAAGGCCGCCTTGCGCGCCGGCCACTCTCTGTCGAGCATCGCGAACCAGGCGGTATCGCGGTTCTTTCCCTTGACGATCATGTGCTGGCGGAAGATGCCCTCGAAGGTGAAGCCGAAGCGCTCGGCTGCCCGACGCGAGGCGGCATTGGCCGCGTTGCACTTCCACTCGAAGCGGCGGTAGCCGAGATCGTCGAAAACATGCTTCGCAAGAAGATAGATCGCCTCCGTCGCCGCAGGGGTGCGCTGCAGCGCCGGCGAGAAGACGATGTTACCGACCTCGACGACCCCGTGGGCGGGGCGGATCTCCATCAGCGTCGCGAGCCCCACGGCCCGTCCCGTGCCGCGGTCGATCACGGTGAAATAGAACGGGTCGCTCAGCTCCGCCCGCCCCTCGAGCCAGAGGCCGAAAGCCTCCGCATCGGCGAAGGGGCCGTAGGCCATGTAGTCCCAGAGGCTGTCGTGGCCGGCGACGGCCGCCCACAGGTCGGCCGCATGCCGCCGCGCGTCAAGCGGCGCGAGAACGACCGTGCGCCCCTCGTGCTCTCGCCGCGGCGGCAGGCCGCGCGCCGGGCCGATGACCGGAGCGTTCATCGCGTCGGCCTCCGCCCGTGCGCCAGGTCGTCGCGAAAGAAGCCGTTGATCTCGTCGAAGGGCACGGCCTCGGCGAGCGCGTCGAAGCGCCCGGTCGCCGCGACACTGCGCGCCGCCTGCATGAAGGCGCCCCAGGCAACCCGGCACAAGGCCGAGCCGCCGCTGAGGCGCTTGACGCCGAGGGCCGAAAAATCGTCGACGCCCATGGTCGTGCCGGCGGGAATGAGCACGTTGACGGGCTTGGGCGCCACGGCCTCCACGATGGCGCGGATCTGCTCGGGCGTCCTGCAGCCCGGCGCATAGAGGCAATCGGCCCCGGCCTCGGCATAAGCCACGAGCCGGCGGATGGATTCGTCGAGCGGCGCCGCATGGCCGACGAGCCAGCACTCCGCCCGCGCCGTCAACACGACGCCCTTGCCGGCCTCGTCGATGGCCGCACGCGCCGCCGCGATCCGTTCCTGCGCGAGGCTGAGGTCATAGAGTGGACGCGACGGCTCTCCCGTCGCGTCCTCGATGGAGAGGCCCGCGACGCCGGTGTCGACGCACAGCCGCACATTCTTGGCGACGTCGCCCGGCTCGTGCGCATAGCCCGATTCGAAATCGGCGTTCACCGGCACGTCCACGGCTTCGACGATCTCGCGGATATGAGCCAGCATCGCATCGCGCGGCACGGCCCAGTCGGTGTCCGGGAAGCCCTGCGAGAAGGCGACGCCCGCGCTCGTCGTCGCGAGCGCCTTGAAGCCGAGGCTCTGCAAGAAGCGTGCGGTGCCCACGTCCCACGGGTTCGGCATGACGAAGGTGCCGCCGGCCTCGTGCAGCCGGCGGAATGCGTGGCGGCGGTCGTGGATGGAGCTCACTGGTCTCTCCGTCGGGAAAGGCGAGCCGTGTGAACGACGTCAATGGTTGTCGCGCGGCACCCCGAAGGTCTGGGAGACCTTTTGATATTTCACCGCCGGTTTCAGCACCATGCCCTCCGAGAGCTGATCGACCATGGCGCGCTGGATCTCCTGCCAGGGCGTCTGGCTGGCGGGATAGGGATAGCCGCCGTTCTTCTCGAGCTCCGCCCGGCGGGCGGCAAGCTCTTCGCCGGAGATGAGGATGTCGGCTGTGCCCTTGCGCAGGTCGACGCGCACCCGGTCGTTGGTCCTGAGCAGTGCCAGGCCGCCACCCGCCGCCGCTTCCGGCGAGGCGTTGAGGATCGACGGGGAGCCCGACGTGCCGGACTGACGCCCGTCGCCGATGCAGGGCAGCGAGGTGATGCCCTTCTTGAGGAGATAATCCGGCGCCTGCATGTTGACGACCTCAGCCGCCCCGGGATAGCCGATGGGCCCGGCGCCGCGCATGAAGAGCATGCAATGCTCGTCGATGCCGAGAGCCGGATCGTCGATGCGCCTGTGGTAATCCTCCGGCCCGTCGAAGACGATGGCCCGCCCTTCGAAGGCGTCGGGGTCGCTCGGATTCGACAGGTAGCGGTCGCGGAACTCCTTCGAGATCACGCTCGTCTTCATGATCGCCGAATCGAACAGGTTGCCCTTCAGCACGATGAAGCCGGCATCCTGCATCAGCGGGTTGTCGAAGCTGCGGATGACGTCGCGGTCCTCCGCCTCGCGCCCACGGCAGTTCTCGCCGATGGTCCTGCCGTTCACCGTGAGCGCGCTCTCGTGGATAAGACCATGCTTCATCAGTTCGTTGACCACCGCCGGCACGCCGCCGGCGCGGTGATATTCCTCGCCGAGATATTTGCCGGCCGGCTGCAGGTCGACGATCAGCGGCACCTTGTGCCCCACCGTCTCCCAGTCCTCCACGCTCAGCGGCACACCAATGTGCTTGGCGATGGCATTGATGTGGATCGGCGCATTGGTCGAGCCGCCGATGGCCGAATTGACCACGATGGCGTTCTCGAAGGCCTCGCGCGTCAGGATGTCGGAGGGCTTCAGGTCTTCCCATACCATCTCGACGATGCGCTTGCCGGTCTCGTAGGCAATCTGCCCGCGCTCGCGGTAGGGTGCCGGGATCGCGGCACAGCCCGGCAGGCTCATGCCGAGCGCCTCGGCCAGCGAGTTCATGGTCGAGGCCGTGCCCATGGTGTTGCAGTGCCCGACGGACGGCGCCGAGGAGGCCACGAGCTCGATGAACTTCTCGTAGTCGATCTTGCCCTCGGCAAGCAGCTCGCGCGCCTTCCACACCACGGTGCCGGAGCCCGTGCGCTCGCCGCGGAACCAGCCGTTGAGCATCGGCCCGCCGGAGAGCACGATGGCGGGGATGTTCACCGTCGCCGCCGCCATGATGCAGGCCGGCGTCGTCTTGTCGCAGCCCGTCGTCAGCACCACGCCGTCGAGCGGATAGCCGTAGAGCACTTCGACGAGGCCGAGATAGGCGAGGTTGCGGTCGAGCGAGGCGGTCGGACGCTTGCCCGTCTCCTGGATGGGATGGACGGGGAATTCCATCACCACGCCGCCGGCCGCACGGATACCCTCGCGCACCCGGTGCGCCAGATCGAGATGGTGGCGGTTGCAGGGCGAGAGGTCCGAGCCCGTCTGGGCGATGCCGATGATGGGCTTGCCCGACTGCAGTTCCTCGCGCGTCAGGCCGTAGTTGAGGTAGCGCTCGAGATAGAGCGCCGTCATGCCCGGATTGTCGGGATTGTCGAACCACAGGCGCGAGCGCAGCTGCGATTTGTCCCGGGATTGCGCAGTCATGTGGCGTTGTCCTTCCCGTCTCACGCCTTTTTGGCAAGGCGCTATAAAACCGATTTAGCCGTTTGATTTCCCTGCCAGCATCGCCCTAAATGCAGCGGAAAATCAATCGCTGAACGGATGCGCTGGAGGCAGGGCTCGGTTGCCTCACGCTGGCAACAGGCGGGGGACGCGAGGGGTGGGGAGCGATCGGAGGGGGCGCAGCGGCCGAACCATGCGGCTGTTCGCGGCGGTGTTCGCCGTCGCCGTGCTGGCCTGCGCCGGTCCGGTCCTGGCGGCCTGTCCCGAGCGGCCGGCGTGCCGCGGCTGCGGCTGCAAGGGCGGCCCCGGCTACCGCGGCCCGGACGGCCGCTGCGTCGGCTTTCGCGACCTCGCGAAGGTCTGCGGATCGCAACCGGAGCGCCGATGCACTTTCGAGAACGCCCCGGGCACGGGCGCCAACCGCGCCTGCGCCCTCGGCAAGCAGATGAACAACCGGGACATCAACTGAAGATCTAGGGAGTGAGAATGCTCAGGATCGTCGACGCCTTCGGGCGTATAGGAGAGGAAAACGCCTTCGCCGTGCTGGCCCGCGCCACCGCGCTCGCCGCCGAGGGGCGCGACATCATCAACCTCGGCATCGGCCAGCCGGATTTCCCGACCCCGCCCCACATCGTCGAGGCGGCCGTCAAGGCCCTGCGCGACGGCCACCACGGCTATACGCCGGCCACCGGCATCCTGCCGCTGCGCGAGGGCGTCGCCGCCGACATCCACCGCCGCCTCGGCGTCTCCGTCTCGCCCGACGAGGTGCTGATCGTACCCGGCGGCAAGGTCACCATGTTCATGGCGATCCTCATGTTCGGCGAGCCGGGGGCCGAGATCCTCTATCCCGATCCCGGCTTTCCCATCTACCGCTCGATGATCGAGTTCACCGGGGCGACGCCCGTTCCGGTGCCGATCCGCGAGGAGAACGGCTTTGCCTTCTCCGCCGAGGAGACCCTGTCGCTGATCACGCCGCGGACGCGCCTCCTCATCCTCAATTCCCCCGCCAACCCCACCGGCGGCGTCACGCCCAAGGCCGAGATCGACCGGCTCGTCGCCGGCCTTGCCGACCACCCGGACGTCGCCGTGATGTCGGACGAGATCTACGGCCAGATGACCTATGACGGCGAGAGCCATGTGTCGCTGCTTGCCTATCCCGAGATCCGCGACCGCCTGATCCTGCTCGACGGCTGGTCGAAGACCTATGCCATGACCGGCTGGCGCATGGGCTTCTCGGTCTGGCCGAAGCCGCTCTACGAGGCGGCGCGCAAGCTCGCGGTCAATTCCTATTCCTGCGTCAATGCCGCCGCGCAATGGGCGGGGCTCGCCGCCCTCACCGGGCCGCAGGATTGCGTGGGAGAGATGGTGGCCGAGTTCGACCGGCGGCGGAAGGTCGTCGTCGAGGGCCTCAACAAGCTGCCGAACGTCTCCTGCGCCACGCCGAAGGGCGCGTTCTATGCCTTCCCGAACGTCTCGCGCACGGGCTGGAAGGCGAAGGCGCTCGCCTCAGCCCTTCTCGAGGAGGCGGGCGTCGCCGTCATCGGCGGGCCGGACTTCGGCGTCCATGGCGAGGGCTTCATCCGCCTGTCCTATGCCAACTCGACCGAGAACATCTTGAAGGCGCTCGAGCGCATGGGCGACTTCCTCGCCTCGCGCAAGGCGGCGTGACAAGCCTGCCTCGCTCAACGGCGGAGCGTAGCCTCCCCGCCCGTCATGGCCGGGCTTGTCCCGGCCATCCACCCCTTTTCACCCCTGCGCGAGCGTCACGGCGTGGATGCCCGCGACAAGCGCGGGCATGACGGCTGAGAGCGCCGGACAGTCTTGTCAGCGCCCCGCCCCGTGTCTGCGCGCGCCCCTACGCCTTCGCCGCCGTCGCCGCCGCGTCGATATGGGCGATAAGCGCCTTGTCGAGGCCGAGCGCGTCGCCGAGCTGGGTCAGGAACGTCTTTTCCTCGAAGGTGTCCGGCTCGATCGTGAGGCGCGCCGCCGTGTAGATCTCGCTCGCCAGTTCCGGCGTCCGCGCGGCGGCAGCGAGCGTCGTGATCGGGGCGGGATTGGCGAATTCGTTGTCGAGGAACTGCGTCGCCTCGATGTCGAAGCCCGCCTGCTTCAGCCCGCCGATGATGCGGCCGCGCTCGACCGTATCGACGTGCCCGTCCGCAGCCGCCGCGGCGATCATCGCCCTCAGCAGCACGAGCGCCGTGTCCTGCGAGGCGCCCTCGACGCTGAAGGGCGACTGCGACGGCGGCGGCAGCATCTGCACTCCGCCGTTTTGCGCACCGGCCGAGGCGGCCGGCTGCTGCCCGGCCTTCCAGTTGCGGTAGGCGGTATAGGCGAGGCCACCGATCAGTGCGAGGCCGCCGATCTTCGCGGCCGAGCCGGCGAGCTTGCGGCCGGATTTCGAGCCCATCAGCAGGCCCGCGAGGCCGCCGATGACGGCGCTCGCCGCCATGTTGCCCTGCGGCGTGTTGAGATAGCCCATCGCCTTCTCGGCGATGTTGCCGTCCACCCCCGGTGCTCCGGGGCGTCCGGCTGCGCCTGCACCGCCCGTGAACTGCCCGAGCACTTCGTTCAGCATGCTACCGAGGCCGGCATCCCCCTGCCTGGCGGTATTGCCGCCGGCAGCCGCCGAACCGACCAGCGCGTCGAGAAGCTTCTTGGCGTCGAACATCCCTCTCTCCCTGTTGCGGGCGCTGCTCGCCGCCCTCTCCTTCCGGCAGGTAGGATCGCCCGGCGACGAATGCCAGATGGGTACTGCTTCGAAGGGCGACAAATCCCACCGGCGGGACAGCCGGCTTCCGCCGCCTCACGTCGGCGGGCCCGGGAGCGGCAGTCCGGCCGCCTCCTTCAGTGTCTCGAGCACGATTTCCGAGCGCACACGAGCGACGCTCGGATCCGGCAACAGGACGTCGTTGATGACGAGCGACAGCTCGCCAAGGTCCGCGACTGCGAGCTTGATGAGATAATCAGCCTCGCCGGTCAGGGCATGGCCCTCGAGCACGCTTGGTGTCCGGCGCACCAGGTCCCGGAAGCGCCGCGCATTGTCGCGCGAATGGGTATTGAGCGTCACGTGGACGAAAACGGTGACGCCGAGGCCGAGCCGGCGCCCGTCGAGATCGACCCGGTAGCCGCGGATGATCCCGGCCTCCTCCAGCTTCTGGCGCCGCCGCGATACCTGCGAGGCCGACAGGCCGACGCGCTCGGCGAGCCCCGCATTGGTCAGCGAGGCATCGCCCTGCAACGCGTGGAGGAGACGCCAGTCAAACCCGTCGAGCGCGATCGCTTCCTGCATCCATCCTCCGTTTCATGCACCAAACTAGCATCATTGCCGACCTCGATGCCGCCGTTTGCAAGCACCTTGCGCCGATCATGCGTCATTCTGTCTTCCATAGCCAGAGAGGAGACAACAGCATGGGACCCTTCCCGCATGACGCCGGACCGGCCGTCATCGATGCTTCCAATCCCATGGGCACCGACGGCTTCGCCTTCGTCGAGTTTGCCCATCCCGAGCCTGAGAGGCTCGCCGATCTCTTCAAGAAGATGGGCTTTGCCCCTGTCGCCCGGCACAAGAGCCGGGCGGTGACGCTATGGCGCCAGGGCGACGTCTGCTATCTCGCCAATGACGAACCGGCAAGCTATGCTGCGGCCTTCAAAGCCGAGCACGGCCCCTGCGCTGTCGGCATGGGCTGGCGCATGGTCGATCCCGCCTTTGCACGCGACCGCGCGCTCTCGCTCAATGCCAAGCCCGTACGCGAGGACCGCGGACCGCTCGCGCTCGATGCACCGGCGATCGAAGGCATCGGCGGCTCGGTCATCTATTTCGTCTCCAACAAGGGCGACGACTGGATGGCCGATTTCGAGCGGTTGCCAAGTTCCGAAAAGAAGCCCGCGGGCGTCGGGCTCTATTACATCGACCATCTCACCCACAACGTGCACCGCGGGCGCATGGACGTGTGGGCGAGCTTCTACGAGAAGCTTTTCAACTTCAAGGAGATTCGCTTCTTCAACATCGAGGGCAAGCTGACCGGCCTCATCAGCCGTGCCATCACCAGCCCATGCGGCAAGATCCGCATCCCGATCAACGAATCCGTCGATGACAAGAGTCAGATCGAGGAATATTTGAAGGATTACAAGGGCGAGGGCATCCAGCACATCGCGTGCGGCTGCCGCGACATCTACGAGAGCGTCGAGCGCCTGAGGGCAAACGGCCTGCCCTTCATGCCCTCACCGCCCGCCACCTATTATGAGAAGGTGGACGCGCGTGTGCCTGGCCACGGCGAGGACGTGGAGCGGCTGAAGAAGGACGGCATCCTCATCGACGGCGAGGGCGCGGTGAAGGTTGGCGCGCGCGGTGGCAGCATGACGCGCGTGCTCCTGCAGATCTTCTCCGGCACAGTGCTCGGGCCGATCTTCTTCGAGTTCATCGAGCGCAAGGGCGACGAAGGCTTCGGCGAGGGCAACTTCCGCGCCCTCTTCGAATCGATCGAGGAAGACCAGATCCGCCGCGGCGTACTGAAGGTGCCGGACGCGGCGGAATAATATCGAAAACCACGCTTCCAGCGTCATGGCCGGGCTTGTCCCGGCCATCCACGCTCTTGAAGCTGCACGACCTCGCAGGCGTGGATGCCCGCGACGAGCGCGGGCATGACGCTGTGACTCAAGACCGTCGACACGAGAGGGGTCCTGTCGGCCATCGCCTTGCCCGATCGGCCCCGCGCTCCGTCTCGGCTATTCCGCCGGCGTCGCACCCGCCGCAGAGCCGCCACCGGCCGGTCCGGCCTTACGCTCGCGCCGGCGGGCGCGGCGCGCGTCGCGCCAGGCGGCGAGATTGGCGATGGCCATGAGGGCGGCCGGCGTGACGATGAGCGTCAGGATCGTTGCAAAGCCGAGGCCGAAGACAATGGCCGTCGACAGGTGCACCCACCACTGCGTCGACGGCGCCCCGACAAAGACGTCGCGCGTCACGAAGTCGATGTTGACCCCGAAGGCGATCGCCGCAACACCGAGCACCGCCGTCACCGCTGTCAGCACCACCGGCCGGGCACGCTCGCGGCAGGTCTCGATGATGGCGTCATAGGCCGTCCAGCCTTCGCGCCTCAACCGGTCGTAGGTGTCGATCAGCACGATGTTGTTGTTCACGATGACGCCTGCATTGGCAATGACGCCGATGCCGGTCATCACCACGCCGAAGGCCTGGCCCATAATCATGAGGCCGACGAGCACCCCGATGGTCGACAGGATGACGGCCGTCAGCACCAGGAGGACGCTGGTGAACTTGTTGAACTGCGCGAGCAGGATGGCGAAGATCAGGAACAACGCCGCGCCGAAGGCCTTCATCAGGAAGGCGCCGGCCTTCTCGCGCTCCTCGTCCTCACCCTTCATCTTGAAGGAGATGCCGTCGCCGAAATTCTCCCTGGCGAGCGCCTCCATCACCGCCTGCTGAACCTGGGCGGTCTGCACTCCCTCGGCGACGTTGGCCGTCACCGTCACGACGCGCTGGGCATTGACGCGATTGATGAGGCCGACCTTCTGGTCCGGCGTGCGCGTGACGAAATTGCCGATCGGGACATAGCCCGAAGGCGTGTTCATCCGGAGGTCGTCGAGCTGGTCGATGCTGCGTCGGTCTTCCGGAAAGCGCACGAGGATGTCGACCGACTTGTCGGTGTTGTCGGGCCGGTATTCCGCGATCTTCACGCCGTTCGTGACAAGCTGCACGGCCGTACCGACGGAGGAGGGATTGGCGCCGTACTTGGCGGCTTCGGCCTTGTCCACGTCGAGCCGCCAGTCGATGCCCGGCAGCGGCAGCCCGTCGTCCACGTCGCGCGTGTCCGGCATGGCACGCAGCATGTCGGCCACCCGCACGGCGGTGGGGAACAGCTTCTCGGGATCGAGAGAGGTGATCTGCAGCGTGATGGGCTTGCCCGTCGGCGGACCGGCTGCGGGCTTCGTCACCTCGATGATAACGCCCGGAATGTCCGCGGTTTTCTGGCGGATCTCCTCCATGATGACGGAAGCCGGCCGCCGCTCGCGCCAATCTACGAATTCGAACTGGATGGTACCGACCGTGTCCTCGGTCACCTCGTCGGAGCCGCGCTGGCCTTCGCCGGCGCGCGCATAGACGGTCTCCAGCTCCTTCATGCCGAGCAGCGTCTCCTCCACCTGCCGCACGAGCCTGTCCTTCTCGGCGATGGAGAGATTGCCGCGCGCGCGCACCTGCACCAGAGCATAGTCCGGCTCCACCTCCGGGAAGAACTCCACGCCGTTGCCGAAGCGCCCATAGGCCTGGATGACGCCGACCAGCAGCAGCACCGCGAGCCCGAGCGTCGCGAGGGGATGTTTCAGGGCAACGCGCACGGTGCGCATGTAGAAGCCCCTTTCCGCCGCACGCTCGTCCTTGATCTCGGTGGCCCGGCCCATGATGGCGCCGAGAGTCGGGGTGAAGAACAGGGCGACCGCAAGCGACGCCGAGAGCGTGGCGATCAGCGTCAGTGGAAGGAATTTCATGAACTCCCCGACGATGCCGGGCCAGAACATCAGCGGCGAGAAGGCGGCGACGCGCGTCGCCGTGGCGGCGATCACCGGCCCGGCCATGCGCTTGGCGGCGAGCGAATAGGCCGCCTTCGCCGGCATCCCTTCGGCCATGCGCCGCTCTGCGAATTCCGAGACGATGATCGCATCGTCGACCAGCATGCCGACGGCGAGGATGAGCGAGAACAGGACGACGATATTGACCGTCAGCCCCGCGAGCTGCAGGCCGAGGATGCCGGCGAGGAACGAAGCCGGAATGGCGATGCCGATGAAGATCGACGCACGGCCGCCGAGCACAAAGAGCATGATGATGACGACGAGCAGCACGGCCGTGATGACACTGTTCTGCAGCTCGTGCAGCATCGTACGGATGTCTTTCGACTTGTCCTGCGTGAACGCCACTTCCACGGTCGACGGCCAGGTCTTCTGCAGATTCGCCATCGTCTGCTTGACGGCATCCACCGTCTCGATGAGGTTGGCGCCGGTGCGCTTGACGATCTCGAGCGTCATGGCCGGCTTGCCGTTGATGCGCGTGATCGATGTCGCATCCTTGAAAGTCGGCCGCACCTCGGCGACGTCGCCGAGCGTGACGACGGCAGATGGCGTCGCCGCCACCGGGAACTTCAGCACATCCTCCGGCCGTTCAATGAGCGAAGGCACCTTCACCGCGAAGCGCCCCGACGCGCTCTCGATGGCGCCCGCAGCAACGAGGCTATTGCCGGCGGAAAACGATTGTACCAGCGCGTCGAGCGAGATGCCGTAGCTCTTCATCAGCATCGGCTCGGCGATGATTTCAACCACTTCGTCCCGCGCGCCGCGCAGGTCGGCCGAGAGCACGCCCGGCAGTTGCTCGATCGCTGTCTCGGCCTGACGTGCGAGCTGCAGCAGTGTCCGCTCCGGCACATTGCCTCCGAGCGCCACCACGAGCACCGGAAAGAGCGAGAGATTGACCTCCTGCACCTTCGGCTCGTCCGCCTCACGCGGCAGGTCGCTCTTGGCGTCGTCTACCTTGGCACGCACGTCGGCGAGCGCCGCATTGGAATCGAAACCCGCCTCGAACTCGACCAGCACGTAGCCGCCGCCCTCGTAGGACGCCGCCCGCATCTCCTTGACGTGCGACACCGACTTGAGCTGCGTCTCGAGCGGCCGCAGGATGAGCCGCTCCGCATCCTGCGGGCTGATGCCGCGCTGGGTGACGCTGACATAGATGATCGGGACCTTGACGTCCGGCTCCGCTTCCTTCGGGATGGACAGATAGGCTGAAAAGCCGGCGATGAGCAGGAACGCCAGCGTCGCAAGCGTCAGCCTGGCGTGGGAGATGGCATAATCGACAGGATTGGCCATGGACCCGGTCCCCGAACGTTACAGGCGGAACGGCCGCTCGCGCCGTCCGGCCATTGAAGATGCATGATGGCCCCGAAACGCCAGCCGGCGGGCCGGATACAGGCAGTCGCGCGGGCCTCAGCCCTTGCTGACCATTGCCGCTGGCGCCTCGACGGGCGCCACGCGCTGGCCTTCCTTGACGAAATCCTGCCCCTGGACAATGACGCGCTGGCCGGTCTGAAGGCCGCCGAGCCACACCTTCTCAAGCCCGTCCTCGATGATCGTGACGGGCACGAAGGCCACCTCATCGCCAGCGCCGACGACGCGCACCCCAAGCCGCCCCTCGGCCGAGAAGGTCAGCGCCGAGCGCGGCACATGCGCGGCCGGCTGGGGCGCGAGCTCCAGCACCACCTCGCAGGTCACGCCGTCGGGCAGCCGCCCATCGGCATTGGCAAGCTCGATGTCGACGCGGTAGGTCCGGGTCTGCTGACTTGCTGCCGCCGAGATGAAGCGCACGCGCCCGGTGGCCTCGACGCCGTTCACCGTCTTGACCTTCGCCGTATCGCCAACCGTGATGCCGCCGAGCTGGCGCTCGGCAATCTCGACCACGGCAAGCATGGGATCGAGGCTGATGATCTCGGCCACCTTGGCGCCGACCTGCAGCGGCTGGCCGGCCTCCACCGGCACCTCGATGACGATGCCGTCGATGGGGGCACGCACCTGGTTCTTGCTGAGCTCCGTCTCGGCCTGGGCAAGCGAGGCCTCGGCCGCACGCAGCTCTGCCTCGAGTTGCGGCTTCTGCAACGGGGCGAGATTGCCCTGCTCGATCAAAGTAAGCCGCGCCCTAAGCTCGACGCGACGCTGCTCGAGCTTGGCCTTGGCTTGCGCCACTAGAGCCTCGCGTGCCTCGTCGGAAATGACGGCGAGGACGTCGCCGGTCTTGACGCGCGCGCCGCGTCGCACGTTGAGCTGATCGATGGTGCCATCGGCGCGGGCCGTCACATTGACGCGCCGGTCCGCCTCGGTCCGGCCGGACAGGACGACGCGCCGCGCATGGTCCTCCACCGTCGCCGGCAGCACCGCGACGCGAAAGAGCGCCGACGCCTGCTTCTCGACCTGCGGTGCAAGCGCCGCGGTCTGCTCGCCGTCGCGGCCGAACACGCCCGATCCGATCCACGCGACGGCGCTGATCAGGATGACGCCGGCAAGAACTCGACTGGCCTTCATGAGGACGCCTCCGCGCCGCAACCGCCTTGTGACAGACAAATGTGTCCCTTCAACAAGGCACCAAGGATTGTGAGAACATGACGGACCTCCCGCTCGGCGTCGAAATCCGGCAGGAGAGCCCGGCGTACGAACAGCCCATCGGCAAGCGTTGCGATCAGCACCGCAATGTCACGCGCCTCGCTTTGCGTCGAGACCGAGCCATTTGCCTGCGCCGCGGCGATCAGGTCGGTCAGGCGCGTGATGAGGTCGTGCTCGAACTCCCGCGCCGTTGCGGCCACCTCGTGGTTGCGGGTGGCCTCCGCCCAGATCTCGAGGCACAGAACCGCCCTTTCGCGCGGCTCGTCCTCGAAGTGCTTGCGCCCCAGTTCACGGAAGGCGGCGATGAAATCGTCCCCCGCACCGATGACGGACAGGTCGGAGGCCATCTCCGCCCGGTCCCGCTCCGTCAGGCCCGCGACGATCGCGCCCTTTGAGCGGAAGTACCGGTAGAGATTGCCCGCACTCATGCCTGCCTCGGCGGCAACGTCCTGCATCGTCGTGCGATGAAAGCCGCTGCGGACGAAACACCGCTCGGCCGCATCGAGGATACGCGAGCGCCTGTCAGCGCTGCCCTCGCCCTCGGCCGAACGCTCCCATAGGTCGCTACCCAACACTCACCCGATGAGAATGAACATTCATTCTCCTATGAATCGGGACCGGGCCCCTGTCAAGCTGATGGACGCTTCCGGGATGGTAGCGGCGGCACGTTGTCCGCTCCGAAATGGAAAAAGCGCCCTCTGAGGGGCGCTTTCCCGTGTGCGGTCCGGGTCACGGCGGTCACGCAGCGCGGCGCTCGTGCCGGCCCTCGCGGATCTCCTCCGCGAGCTTGCCGCAGAAGGCGTCGAGGTCGCCGGGATTGCGGCTGGTGACGAGGCCCTGGTCCGTGACCACTTCGCTGTCCTCCCACTTGCCGCCGGCATTGATCACGTCGGTCTTGATGGACTTGTAGGATGTGACGCGACGATCGCGGATGACGCCGGCCTCGATCAGCAGCCACGGCGCATGGCAGATGGCACCGATCACCTTCTTGTCGGTCCAGAAGCTCCTGATGAAGGCGAGCGCCTTCGTTTCGACGCGCAGCAGGTCGGGGTTGATCTGCCCGCCGGGCAGCACCAGCGCGTCGTAGTCCTGCGGCCGGACCTCCTCGAGGGTCTTGTCGACCGGCACCGGGCGGCCCCAGTCGCTCTTGTCCCACCCCTTGATCTCGCCGGCCTTAAGCGAAACCACGTGAACCTCGGCACCCGCCTGGCGCAGCTTGTCGCGCGGCACCTCGAGCTCCGACTGCTCGAAGCCGTTCGTTGCGAGAATTGCGACGCGCTTGCCGGAAATATCCTGCATCTGTCTTCTCCCTTTCGTTGTCGGGGACAGTCTTCGAACGAAGCGCGGCCACCTTCGTTCCGCGGCGAAGGGCGAGATGCGCCGCAGGAACCCGCGCGACGATGTCGCAGCCTGCCGCGGCGACACCCACTGGCCGGCGGGGCGCGAGGCGCTAACGTATCGGCCCCGCGATTTTCGACTGAAGGGCGACCCGATGAGCGACAGCCGCACCGTTCTCCTGTTCTCCTACGGCACCCTGCAGCAGGAGAACGTGCAGCTCGCCTCCTTCGGCCGGCTGCTCGACGGCAGCGACGATGCCATGCCGGGATACCGGCAATCCTTCGTCGAGATCACCGATCCGGAGGTCGTCCGCACCAGCGGCAGCCGCTTCCACCCCATCGTCGCGCCCACCGGTGACCCGGCCGACCGAGTCCCCGGCAAGGTCTTCGCCATCACCGAGGCCGAGCTGGCGGCCGCCGACGCCTACGAGGTGGCGGACTACCGGCGCATCCTCGTGCGCCTCGCCTCCGGCCGCGAGGCCTGGGTCTACGTCAAGGCCTGACCTGCCGGCCTCAGCCGAGGCCGGGCGCCGCCGCGCGCCGCATGGCAAGGATCTGGCGCAGGACGACCGGGCTCGCGAGGGCGACGCCGGCGAGCGAGCTCGTCAGCCCCGGCGCCACGGTTGGCAGCGCCGCGATGCCGATGAGCCACCGCTCCCAGCCGGCGAGCGGGGCAAGGCCATAGCCGGCGAAGGCCGCTGAGAGCAGCGTGATGCCGATGAGGCAGCCCGCCGTCGTCGTCAGGAAGTCCGGCCAGTTGAAGCCCTGTGTAACGATGAGCATAGCCGGGCCATAGACAAAGACGAAGGGCACCAGCACCTTGCCGAGTGCGAGCCGAAAGGCCGTGTTGCCCGTGCGGAACGGGTCGGCGCCCGCCATGCTGGCGCCAGCATAGGCCGCAAGGGCAACGGGCGGCGTCACATCCGCCAGTACCCCGTAGTAGAAGACGAAGAAGTGGGCCACCACGGGTTCGATGCCGAAGAGCGCGAGCGTCGGTGCCGCCACCGTCACCATGATGATGTAGTTGGCCGTCGTCGGCACGCCGCAGCCGAGCAGGATGCAGACGATGGCGGTCAGCACGAGGGTGAAGAAGAGCGTGAGCCCCTTGTCGCTCAGGAGTTCGCCTGGTACGACCGAGAGTACCCCTTGGCCTATCTGCGCCGCAAGGCTCGTGACGATGTAAGAGATCTTGAAGCCGACACCCGTCAGCGTGACGATGCCGATGATGATGCCGACGGTCGCGGCAGCGGCTCCCACCGATATGGCATATTTGGCGCCCACCACGAAGCCGTCGGCGACGTCGATGACGAGCGCCTTGTGCCGATCGTCGCGCAGCCAGCCAACGACGCCGAGTCCGATGGCGAAGAGCACCATCGGCACCGAGAACCAGAGCTGCGTGACGACGCCGAAGGCCACCGCCATCGCGAGCGCCACGAAATAGCCGACGGTGATCGCCGGCACGCGCGCGAGGCCGACGATCATGCAGGCGGTGATGCCCCAGAACGCGGCGAGATAGGGTGTATAGCCCGAGAAGAGGATCGTGAGCAGCGCGGCGAGCGGCATCAGCGTCTGCCAACCCTCCCGCAGCACCTTGAGCGGATTCGGCAGTTCGGCCGCGGTCAGGCCGCGCAGGCCGGCCTTCTTCGCCTCGAAATGTACCTGCGCGAAGACGCCGTAGAAATGCATGAAGGCAGGCACGGCGGCGGCGAGGATGACGCTGGTATAGGCGATGCCGAGGAACTCGACCATGAGGAAGGCCGCAGCCCCCATGATCGGCGGCGTGATCTGCCCGCCGGTCGACGCAGTCGATTCCACCGCCGCCGCGAAGTGGCGCGGATAGCCGAGCCGGATCATGGCCGGAATGGTGAGCGAGCCCACCGTCACCGTGTTGGCGATAGACGAGCCAGAGATCATGCCGAAGAGCGCCGATCCGAAGATCGAGATCTTCGCCGGCCCGCCGGCAAAGCGCCCGGCGACGCAGGAGGCGAGATCGATGAACAGCTTGCCGAGGCCGATGCGCGTCGCCAGCACCCCGAACAGGACGTAGTGGAAGACATAGGTCGCCACGACGCCGAGCGGGATGCCGTAGATGCCTTGGCTCGTCAGGTAAAGGTGGTTGACGATGTTGGACCAGGAGGCACCCGGATGCTGGAAGATGCCCGGCATGGAGGGGCCGAAATAGGCATAGACCATGAGGCCCGTCGCGATGATCGGCAGGGGCCAGCCAACGCCACGCCGGGTCGCCTCGATGAGCGTGACGATCATCAGCGTGCCCATGAGGACGTCGGTCGGCGTCGGGTTGCCGACTCGGAAGGCGAGTTCGCTGAAGATCCACGGCACGTAGAGGCTGGCAGCGACGGCGGCGACGGCCAGGATCCAGTCGAGAAGCGGGATGCCGCCGGGACGCCACCAGCGCGAGGGCGCGAGCCTGTCCTGGTCGACCTTGCGGGCGGCAAAGACGAGAAAGATGAGGCCGACGACGAAGGCCATGTGGATGCCGCGATGCGTCGTCTCGCGCAGGAGGCCGAAGCCGGCCGTGTAGTAATGGAATGACGACAGCGCGAAGAGCAGCCCCGCGACCAGCCACGCCACGCCCGGCTGGAGCGGGCGGAAGCGCATCTCCGGATCGAACTTCTCCTCGAGCGACCGGCTCTCGGTCACCGTGTGAAGATTTGCATTGGTCATTGTCAGGGACACGGCAATGGGCAGTCGGCAGTCGTCGGGGCTGTCTGCCCCAAAGGCTTGGCAGCAGGCAATCGCGCCTCGGCGGCCGGGATCCCGACTGCCGACGGCCGATTGCCTACTGCCTCTCCAGGCTCTTACTTCAAGAGGCCGGCTTCCTTGTAGAACTTCTCGGCGCCCGGATGGACCGGGATGCCCGCGCCGGCGAGCGCCGTCTCCTTGCGGATGAGCTTGCCCTTCGCGTGGCCGGCGTCGAGCGCCTGGCGGGTCTTGTCACTCCACAGCGCCTTGACGATCTCGTAGACGACATCATCCGGCACCTTCGAGGAGGTCACCCACTGGGCGCCGACGGCGAGCGTCTTGACGGCACCGACGCCCTTGTAGGTGTCGGCCGGAATCTCGTCGGCCGCGAAGAACTTGTATTCGTTCATGATCTTGGCCGCGCCTTCGCCGTCGATCGGCACGATGTCGATGCCGGTGGAACTGGTCGCCGCGAGTTCCGCGATGGCGCTCGTCGGATAGCCGCCGACGAAGAAAAAAGCGTCCATGCCGCCGTCGCGCATCTTCTCGGCTGCCTGGTTCGGCTTCAGATAGTCCGCCGCCACGTCCTTCTCGGTCAGGCCCCAGCCGCCGAGGATGATCTTGGCATCGACAAGGGTGCCCGAGCCCGGCTCGTCAAGCGACACGCGCTTGCCCTTGAGGTCGGCGACCGACTTGATGTTGGCGGCCTTGGAGACGACGAGGTGGATGCTCTCCGGATAGAGGTTGGCAATGAGCCGCAGCACGTCGACCTTGCCCTTGCCCTCGAACAGGCCCGTGCCCGTATAGGCCCAGTAGGCGACGTCCGCCTGGCTGAAGCCGGATTCGATGGCGCCGGAGGCGATGCCGTTGACATTGGCGACGGAGCCGTTGGCCGCCTGCGCCGTCACGATGAGATTGGGCGGATTGGAGACCGCGTTGGCGATGAGGCCGCCAACGGGATAGTAGGTGCCCGCCGTGCCGCCCGTGCCGATGCGGAAGAAGGCCGGCCCCTGTGCGAAGGCTGCGCGCCCCATGAGCGCAGCCGCGCCGAGCCCCAGACCGAGCCGCGCGACATCGCGGCGCGAGAACAGTTTCTGCATGATCGATTGCCTCCCGAGATGCGGGCACACGCCCGCGGCCGCCGATGACGGCGCTTTCACGAGCTTAGATCAGGAAGCTGCGGATTTGAAAGCTGCCCCGCGACGTGCTCCACGATCCTATTCGCCGCCCGGGCGCACCTTGCCGTTGACAGCAGGCTTGATGATGCCGCGAATAACGCCATGGATGCACGTCCGCCGACCATCGCGGAACACGCGCTCGACCCCTCTTTGCCCGCCGACGAGGCCTTGCGACAGCTCGCGCGTGCCCTCCTCGCCGACATGTCCCGCGCGCTCGACACATTCGACACGATGCCGGCGCCGGCCGCCCATGAGACGCGGAAAGGCATCAAGGCACTGAGAGCGCTTTTGCGCCTCGCCGACCCGGCATGCGGGCAACTCGGCGATATCGACACGCAGCTGCGCGACAGCGCAGCACTGCTCGCGGGCGCACGTGAGGCGCGCGTCCTTGCCGGAACCCTCGGCGACCTGGTACCCCGCGCCAGAGGCACGGCCGCTGCCCTGCTGGCCCGACTGTGCCGGTGGGCCGACGAATATGCCACCATCGCCGAAGCCGAGGCCCTCGGCCACCGGCGCGCGGCACAGGTGGCCGAGATCTTGCTCCGACTGGCCGCGGGCGTCGACAATTGGCCGCTGCCGGACGCGTGGCCGCACCTCATCAAGGGCGCGAAGCGCACCGTGCGCCGCGCGCGGCAGCGCCTCGCGAAGGGCCTCGCCAGCGGCGACGCGGAGGAACTGCATGCCGCGCGGCGCTGGGTCGTGCGCCATCGCTACCATCTCGGTTTTCTCGCGGCCGCGGGCCGGCTCACCGAGACGCGGCGCAAGCGCATGCAGGACCTGCGCGATCTCCTCGGTCGCCACCACGACCTCCATGACGCCCGCCAGACCATCGCGCGCGCCGGCCTCGTCGATGGGGCGGAATTCGCCGCCATCGACTCCCTCGTCTGCAGCGAGCAGCGGCGGCTGGAGAAGAAGATCGCCCGTGCCGCGGACAGGCTGTTCGACGGCGACAGCCGACGCCTCGCCAGGGCCTTGAAGGCCACCTTCGGCAAAAAGGCCGGCTGAGCGCGCTCAGCCGGCGCGTGCCGCGGGAGCCGGCTGCTCCAGGACCGCCTGCCATTCGGGATCGGCGCTGAAATCGGCGCCGTTCTCGACGGAGAGCATCTGGGCAAGGCGCGTGCGCGCCCGGTTGATGCGGCTCTTGATGGTACCGAGCGCGCAGCCGCAGATCTCCGCCGCTTCCTCGTAGGACATGCCCGCGGCCCCTACGAGCACGAGCGCCTCGCGTTGGTCGGCAGGCAGGGTCATCAGGGCAGTACGGAAGTCACACATGTTCATGTGGTCGAGCTGCGAGGGCGGCATGGCCTGTGCTGCGGCGGCACGGCCGTCGACATCCTCGACCTCGCGGCTGCGCTTGCGATATTCTGAATAGAAGGCGTTGCGCAGGATCGTATAGAGCCAGGCGACCATGTTGGTACCCTCAGTGAAGGAACCCAAATTGGCCCAGGCACGGATGAGCGCTTCCTGAACGAGATCATCTGCACGATCCGGATTGCCGGCGAGCGACATAGCGAAAGCTCGCAGGCTCGGGATGGCCTTCAGCAGATCCTGCTTGGTCTTCTCAGTCGGCTGCATCGGCTGCCCCCTGCTGACGATCGAGCTCTTCGAGGAGTTGACGGAAGCGATCCGGCACCGGCTCGTCGAGAACATCGTCGTACATGGCTCTGAGGCACCGCGTCAGGTGCTCCGGCAGCGGCGCAGCCAGTTGCACGGCCGGGAACGGCGCAATAGCTGCACCGTTCTTTTCGCCGACCATGAGGGATCCGCCATCCGTCTCGCGCATCCGAACGGCTGGCCCGCCGCCGACGGCAGCATCACGGCGTCGGTTGCGGCCGTCTCCGGCTCTTCCGTCGCTCGTCATGGACATAACAAGGTCTCCATAAACGCTGTCACGATCATCATACAGTCCTGTGCTTCTCCATCCACCAACGTGGCTCCGGACGAGAAGTTCCGACCGATCGGCGACGATGTGCGGACGGAACCATCGCTGCTGCATGGACGTTCTTTCCAGGCAAAGCCGGCACGGCAATGCGACCTTTCAGAATTCCTTGCAATGGAGATGGAGATGAACTGGGATCAGATCGAAGGTAACTGGAAAAAGTTCAAAGGCATGGCTCAGCAGCAGTGGGGCAAGCTCACCGATGACGACCTCGACGTCATCGAGGGCAAGCGGACGGAACTCGTCGGCCGCCTCCAGGAGCGCTACGGTTATGCCAAGGAACAGGCCGAGCGCGAGGTCGAGACCTGGCTGAACCGGCACTGAGACGCCGTCGCGCATGTCAAAAGCGAGGAGGAGAGGATGGCCACCAAGACCGATGACGGGTCCGCCGAGGCGAGTGAGTTGCGACGGGAGATCGATGCCCTCAAAGGCGACATCGGCCGTCTGACCGAGGCGATCTCCAATCTCCTTCAGCGCGAACTTGAGGAAACCGGCGAGCGCGTGCGCACGGCAGCCGGCGAGACGATGGACCGCTTCACGGCGACGGCCGAGGACCTCGCCCGGGCCACGCGCGATGCGGCCGCCGACGCCGAGCGACGGGTGCGGTCCGTCGGCTCTGAGATCGAGCGCAGCATCGAGCGCAATCCGCTCACGGCGGTGCTGATCGCCGGCGGCATCGGTCTCATCCTCGGCATGATGAGCCGGCGGTGATGGGTGGGGTGCTCTCGCTCGTCACCGGCGCGGTCCGCCAGCAGGTGCAGAAGGGTGCGGCACGCATCGTGCGCGGCATCGTTCTGGGCCTGCTGGCCGCCATCTCACTCGGCATCGGACTCGTCTTCGCCGCGATCGCCGCACATCGGTGGCTTGAACCGCTCTATGGGCCCATCGCCGCTCCGCTGATCATCGCCGGGGCCTTCGTTCTCGCGGCCACGATCCTTCTCCTGGTGATGCGTGCCGGCCGCGCTCGGCCGCGCGCTATCGCAGCCGGAACGGCCGCGACGACGGGCTTGCCGCGGCACGAGGCGCTCGAAGCCTCCGCCCTGGCGGCGGGGCGCGAACTCGCCCGATCACTCGACGGCAAGCAGCTGATACTCATCGCGCTGATCGCTGGCTTCGTCTCTGGGCGCCTGCTGGAACCTCCCGGACGATCGGCTCAGAAGAAATAGCCGTTAGGAAGGCCCCCTGCCGCGCCCCTCAGCGGAGGCGCGGCAGCGGCACGATCAGCTCGCCGCTGCGACCGGCCCTGCCTGATGCGAGCGCCGCTCGAAGAACAGCGCCTGACTGATGACCGCCTTCACGGCATCGGGGCTGAAAGGCTTTGTGACGAGGAAGGTCGGCTCGGGCCGCGCGCCGGTCAGCAGTCGCTCCGGATAGGCCGTGATGAAGATCACCGGCATTTCGGCCTCGGCCAGGATGTCGTTGACCGCATCGAGGCCGGACGAACCGTCGGCAAGCTGGATATCGGCGAGCACCAGGCCCGGCCGATGCCGCTTCACGGCTTCGAGGGCCTCGCTATGCGTCCGCGCCACGTCGATGACCCGATGGCCGAGGCTTTCGACCAGCGTCTCGAGATCCATGGCGATGATGGGCTCATCCTCAATGATGAGAATGTCGGTCGCAAGCTGTTCCGAGAGTTCCTTGCCAGCCTCGGCGAGAAGCGCAGCCGCCTCGTCCTCACTGCAATTGAGGGCCTGGGCTACATGCGCAGTCGGGAACCCCTCCACCGCCGCGAGGAGAAAGGCGACCCGCGGGCGCGGAGTCAACTGCTCAAGGCGCGTGAAGCCTTCATCCTGCGCCTCCGTACCGGTGGCGGCAGGCGCCTTGTCAGGCTGGGCAGACTGCCAAACGGTGAGGAAAACGCGATAGAGCGCGACACGCAGGTCGATCTGCCGGTCGAGCGCCGCCGGATCGGCCAGAATCGCCTCCAATGTCGCGACGGCATAGGCATCGCCTCCGCTCTGGCTGCCCGCGAGCACACGCGCGAAACGGCGCAGGTAGGGTAGATGGGGAGCAATCGCTTGAGCGAGGGACATGAACAACCTCTGTTTCGTTGTCGTCGTCTGCACACCGCCATCGCGGTGGGGGCCGCCCCGCCACTGGCGCGGCGACAGCACCATCATGACCAAACGGAGTCCATTCAAAAAAGTTCCGTTGGGTCAGGAACAATTTAAAACTCCGCCCATTATCGATGGAGAGGCGGAAGTCGCAGACGGAACACGAGCAGGCATATGGGCGAAGACAAGGCCGCAAGCGGTGGGCGCTCCCAACGGCAGCAGGAACCGGCGTCGAGCGCGCCTCCAATTGGGGGCAGGGCCCCCCGCAGTCGTCCGGCCCTCGACAAGGATGTCCAGGTTCAGATCGGCCAGCAGTTGCGTGCCGTCTACGACGATGTCTTGAGGCAGGAGGTGCCTGATCGCTTCATGAAGCTGCTGGCGGAACTCGACGCCAGAACGGGCGCCCCCCTCCCACGTGCGGACGAACCGGACGAGGGCGAGGAAAAGCAATGAGGATCGATCGATTTGCTGGCGGTTTCCCTGATGATGGAAGCGTGTTGGCATGAACGGTCGCCGTCCGTGCCCTTAGGATCGCGCATGCGCCCAGTGCACCGGTCGCGCTCCATGGGTCAGTGGACCGGCGAGCCATGACGATCCTTCGCAATGCCGGCACCGGCAGTCCCAACGAGGACCGCAAGGTCCAGGCGATAGAAGGCGTCAACAGTCTCAGCCGCAGCCTGCGCGGCCGCCTCGTGGCGGCACTCGCGCTCGTGCTTCTTCCGGCCGCGCTGATCGCTCTCGGCTGGACGGTGGCACAGAACCGCCAGCTGCGGCAGGAGCGGATCGATGCCGCCACCCAGGCCAACGCCTATGTCGCAGCACAGATCGACGAGGTGCTGCGGGAGGCACAGCTTGCAGCGGCAGAGCTCGAATCGCAGCTCGCAAAGACCGGCGCTGCAGCCGACAGTTGCAGCGCCGCCGCCGCCCCGGTCCTCGGCTCCTACCCGGAGCTGACGGCGGTTGCCGTCTTTACTGGTGACACATTGCGCTGCGCCTACGGCTTCGATCGTGATGCCCTCGTTGCCCGCGCCGGCACGACGACCCGGGAGCGACTGTCCACCCAACTCGCGCAAGGGCTCACCGCCGTTCTCGACAGCCCGGTCAGCGGCGGCCCGGTGCTGCTGGCAAGTGCAATCACCGCCAGAAGCAACCGCGATACGGTCGCGATCTTCTCCGTGTCGCACGTCATCTTCGAGATTGCTCTGCGGTCGGCGCGGGTGTCACAGGAGCACGGCTCGATCGTCCTTTCACCGTCGGACCGCCTCGTCGCCGAGTACCGGACCGAGAATATCCCGGCCGATTGGCTACCGCGTGGGGGGATCTCCGCCCAGCAGTTCGGCAGCGGATCGCATGCCTTCATGGACGAGAGTCGCGGCGGCGATGGCTATCGCTATTTCGCAACCCGCTCGTCGCGGACGGGAGTGACGGTCCTCACCGGGTATCCGTCGGCAGCCTTCTTCAGCAACGAGCAGCGCCAGCTGTGGGGCGCCATCATGCCGCCCGTCATCATGCTGTTGGGCGCGACGATAGGCATCGTCTTCGCCGTCGACCGGCTGGTGTTGCGCTGGCTGCACTACCTCAAGCGCCTGACGCGGGTCTACGGCAGCGGCCGCTTCTCCGTCCGGGCCGTGCGGCTCGTGCACGCGCCGAGCGAGCTCGCCGAGCTCGGCGAGGCCTTCGACAACATGGCCGAGAACATCGCCCAGCATGCCGAGGCGCTGGAGACGGTAGCCGAGGAGAAGTCGCAGCTGTTGCGCGAGCTTCATCACCGGGTCAAGAACAACTTCCAGGTCATCGTCAGCCTGCTCAGCCTGCACAAGCAGGCGCTGCCCGCGGAGCGGCGCGACGACATCCGGTTCATCGAGGATCACGTGCAGGCCATGGCCGTCGCCTATCGCGTCTGCTACGCGCTCGGTGACATCACCGACGCCCCGCTCACCGAGCTGCTGGAGGACGTGGTGGACGGCCTGCGCCGCTCCGCGGCGCTGCCTGCCGAGCAGGTGAGGATCGAGGTTGCCGCCCGCGACGTCACGGTTGATCTCGACCGTGCCATCGGCATCGGCCTCTATCTCGCAGCACTGCTGCCGGCCTATCTGGACGAGGCGCAGCGCGCCCACAGGGCCGTCGAACTCACGGCGGTGCGTCGGGAGAGCGGGCTCGTGCTGAGCTGCCGCTTCGCCGACGACGAGGCGGTCGGCTCGCTCAATCCGCTGCGCGAGCGCCTGACACGCGCTTATGTGCGCCAACTCGCCGCGCGGCCCCTCGACACCACCTGCGCCAGCGAGCGCAGCATCGAACTCGCCATGCCAGCGCCGGGGCCGGCCCCCGCTTGATCAGCCCTCGCCAAGCCGCCGCGACCAGTCCTCCACGATCCCGCGCTCCAGCCGCCGCACCGCCAGTGCCTTCCACGAGGCCGGCAGATGCGGCAGACGGGCGAGTTCCGCCAGAGCCTCGCGGTCGAGCATGTCGACATAGAGGACGTGGAGCACGCGCGACACCGGCCATTGCGGCTGCGGCCGCTCGAGGAGGACCATCCGGTCGCCCGACGCGACCATCCCCGGCTCCAGCACCCGGTAGTACCACCCGGTGCGGCCGCTCTCCTGCACGCGCCGCGCCATGTCCTTGCGGCCGAAGCGGTGGTTCAGCTTCCAGCAGGGTTGCCGCGCCTGCGAGACCTGGACGAGCGCCGTGCCGGCCCGGAAGATGTCATCGATGCATACATGCGCTTCGGCGAGTCCCCGCGTGCGGAAGTTCTCGCCGAAGGCCGCCCGGTCGGGCAGGAACGACGACATATCGATGCCCTCTTTCGCCCAGGCTTCATAGTGTTCGGCCGGATAATGGTGCACCGCCTTGTCCGGCCCGCCGTGGTTCTTGCGGTCGCCTTGCTCGTCGCCGGTGAGCCCTTCCGCGAGGATCTCGACCGGCGCCTCGAGGCGCCGCTTGTCGATGGCGCTCAGAATGCCCTCGCGCGCATAGGGTACCGCCTTGCCGGCAAAGACAGCTTCAATCGTAACCATGGGCCCGGTGTCTCCTCGTTGGTCGACGTTCTAGCGGCACGCCGGCGAGGCCGGCATGCGCCACGGCGTCGCCGCCTGACCCGGGCGCTATTCGTCGCCGAACAACTCGGCGCAGCGCGAGAAGGAGAAGCCAGCCCCATCCGTATCCCGGTTGATGCGCACCGAGGTGATGACGCCCTGTGCATCGGTCGCGATCTGCGCTTCGCAGAATAGGTCGACGCGCCGCGCCGGCTCGACGATGACGGCAGTCGGCATCATGGCACCGAAGGATGTCGACGTGGTCTTTGTGCGCGTGACGGTGGTGCCCGGCGCCGGATTGGACACGGTTGTAACCGTGCGCTCGGAACGGTTGAGCGGCTGCGAAGGCCCTTGCGTCTGCACTCGCGCCGGCTGCACGTAGCTCGTCTCGCCGCCGCGCCAGGTGTAGATGGCCCCGCCGCCGTCAAGCTCGTAGCGCGACAGCGGCGGGCCGTTTTCCACGAAGAAGGCGTCAGCGGTCTGGCCGATCCACTTGCCTCGCAGTGCCTTGCTGGCCTCTTCCGTCGTCTTGCATCCGGCGACCACGACGCTTGCCGCGAGCGTCAGCGCGATTGCTGCCCACTTCATCCCCGCCCCCCGAGTTCTGGCATCAGCCGGCGTCGTTCTTGCCGCCCCGCCACGGAAAGGGCAATAGGGCTGGAATATGACAAGCGCGCGTGAATGGAGGCTGCGCCCCTCCTCACAGGCGCCAGTGCAGGACGTCCTTCGGCAGGCGCCCCGGCTTGATCGCCGAGCGCACGTCGATCACGACAGCGCCCGGCGCCAGCATCGAGGCGATGCGGGCGCCCTCATCCGCGACATAGGCGCCGTGCGGGACGGCGAGCACCACCGCGTCGAGCGCGTCGAGGGCCCCCCAGTCGGCGAGGGCGACGCCATAGGCGCGCTCGGCCTCGCGCGCTTCCGCCAGGGCATCGTGCACCAGCGGGCGGATGCCGTATTCGCCGAGTTCGGCGATGATGTCCGGCACGCGGCTGTTGCGCAGGTCCGGCACGTTCTCCTTGAAGGTGAGGCCGAGGATGGCGACGCGCGCCGTGTGCAGGTCGCGCCCGCGCGCCAGAAGCAGCTTCACCAGCTTCTCGCCGATGAAATGCCCCATCGCATCGTTGATGCGCCGCCCGGCGAGGATCATCTGCGGGTGGTAGCCGAGCGCCTCGGCCTTGGCGGTGAGGTAGTAGGGATCGACCCCGATGCAATGGCCGCCGACGAGGCCCGGCGAGAAGCGCTGGAAGTTCCATTTCGTCGCGGCCGCGTCGAGCACGTCGCTCGTGGCGATGCCCACCCGGTCGAAGATAAGGGCAAGCTCGTTCATCAGCGCGATATTGAGATCGCGCTGGGTGTTCTCGATGACCTTTGCCGCCTCCGCCACCTTGATGGACGGCGCCTCGTGGATGCCGGCCCGCACCACCGCGCCATACACGGCCGCGACCGTCGCCCGCGTCGCCGGATCCGAGCCGGAGACGACCTTGGTAATCGTGGCGAACCGATGGGCGTCGTCGCCGGGGTTGATGCGCTCCGGCGAATAGCCGACCGTGAAGTCGCGACCGAAGATAAGGCCGCTCTCGGCCTCCAGCACCGGCACGCAGTCCTCCTCCGTCGCGCCGGGATAGACGGTCGATTCGTAAACGACGATGTCGCCCCGCTTCAGCACGCGCCCCACAGTGCGCGAGGCGGCGAGGAGCGGTCCGAGGTCGGGCAGGCGCTGGCGGGTGATCGGCGTCGGCACAGTGACGATGTGGAAGTCTGCCTCGCGCAGCGCCTGGGCATCGCCCGTCAGGTGGAGCAACGGCGCCGCCAGTTCCTGCGGCTCGACCTCGCCCGTCCGGTCGATGCCATCCTTCAGTTCCGCGATCCGGCCCGCGTCGATGTCGAAGGCGATGACGCGATAGCCGCCCGCGGCGAAGGCGCAGGCCACCGGCAGGCCGACATAGCCGAGACCGACGACCGAAATGACCCGGTCCGGCCTGTCAGACACCATAATACTCCCGGTACCAGTCGACGAAGCGGCCGACACCGGTCTCGACCGAGGTCGAGGGCGCATAGCCGGTGTCGCGCGCGAGGGCGCTCGTGTCGGCGAAGGTGGCAGCCACGTCGCCGGGCTGCATCGGCAGCATATTGCAGACGGCCCTGCGTCCGAGCTTGGCCTCGAGGACGCGGACGAAGTCCATCAGCGGCACGGGGCTGCCGCGGCCGATATTGTAGATGCGGAAGGGGGCAACGCCGCTCGTGCCGGGATCGGGGTGTTCCGACGCCGGGTTCCAGGCGGAATCGGGCCGCGCCGGCCGGTCGAACACGCGCACCACGCCCTCAACAATGTCGTCGACAAAAGTGAAGTCGCGGCGCATGTCGCCGTTGTTATAGACGTCGATGGCCTCACCCGAGAGGATGGCGCGCGTGAACTTGAACAGCGCCATGTCCGGCCGCCCCCAAGGGCCGTAGACCGTGAAGAAGCGCAGCCCGGTGCATGCCAGCCCGTAGAGATGCGCATAGGAATGCGCCATCACCTCGTTGGCGCGTTTGGTGGCGGCATAGAGGCTCATCGGATGGCCGACGCCGTGCCGCTCCGAGAATGGCAGGGCGGCGTTGGCGCCATAGACGGAACTCGTCGAGGCATAGACCAGGTGCTCGATGCGCCCCTGCCGCGAGCATTCGAGGATGTTGAGAAAGCCGAGGAGATTGCTGCCGGCATAGGCATGCGGGTTCTCGACCGAATAGCGCACCCCCGCCTGCGCCGCGAGGTGAATGACCCCGCGTGGCCGATGGCGGGCAAAGACCGCCTCGAGCCCCGACCGATCGGCGACATCAACCCGCACCTCGGCGAAACCGGCGCGGCTGGCGAGCCGCGCGAGGCGCGCCTCTTTCAGGGCCGGGTCGTAGTAGTCGTTCACAATGTCGAGGCCGACCACGGATTCGCCGCGCGCCAGAAGCGCCTCGGCCGTGTGGTATCCGATGAAGCCGGCAGCGCCGGTGACGAGAATGGTCATGTGCCTGGCCCGTCCAGCTCGTCCGCCGCCGCAGCGGCGGACAGCGCTTCATAACCGCTGGCGCGGCCTTTGCACAGCCTCGCGGACATGCCCCTCAAGGACTGCCTCCCGCATGGGCACCTGTGCCCTTTCTCCACCCGGGATTGCCCATCGCACGCTCTTGACGCCCGTCCCTCGTCATGCCCTCGTATGGCGCAAAATGGGGGAACAATCCATGTCCATGACCCGAACGCCCATCCACACGCCCATGATCGCCGTGAAAAATCTCTTCGCTCGCGGCTTCACCCGCCGTGGCCTTCTGGGCGCCACCGCGGCTGTCCTCATTGCCTCCACGAGCCCTGTCGTCCTCGCAGCGACCCCGAAGGATACGCTCGTCCTCGCCTGGGCGATCGACGACATCATCACGCTCGACCCCGCCGAATCCTTCGAGATCAGCGCCGGCGAGATCATGGGCAACACTTATGACCGGCTGGTGCGCTTCGATGTGGCCGATCCCTCCAAGCTCTACGGCGACGTCGCCGAAAGCTGGACGGTCTCGGAAGACGGCAAGACCTATACCTTCAAGCTGAAGCCCGGCCTCAGGTTCGCCTCCGGCAACCCGCTGACGGCAGACGACGTCGCCTTCTCGCTGCAGCGCGCAGTCAAGCTTGACCTGTCGCCGGCCTTCATCCTCACCCAGTTTGGCCTGACGAAGGACAATGTCGCGGAAAAAGTGAAGAAGATCGACGACCTCACCGTCGTGATCGAGACCGACAAGGCCTATGCGCCAACCTTCGTCCTCAATTGTCTCACCGCCAACGTCGCCGCCATCGTCGACAAGAAGCTCGTGCTCGAGCACGAGAAGGACGGCGACCTCGGCTACGCCTGGCTCAAGACGAACTATGCCGGCTCCGGCCCGATGAAGATCCGCGACTGGCGCGCCAACGAGATCCTGGCGCTCGAGCGCAACGACAACTACTACGGCGAGAAGGCCAAGCTGCCGCGCGTCATCTATCGCCACGTGAAGGAAAGCGCGACCCAGCGTCTCCTGCTGGAGAAGGGCGACGTGGACATCGCCCGCAACCTGAGCCCGGAAGATCTGGCGGCGGTGGAGAAGAACGCCGACATCGCCATCACCAACCGGCCCAAGGGCACGATCTACTACTTCAGCCTCAACCAGAAGAACCCGACCCTCGCCAAGCCCGAGGTACGCGAGGCGATGAAGTGGCTGGTCGATTACGACGCCATAGGCGCGACGCTGATCAAGGGCATCGGCACCATCCATCAGACCTTCCTGCCCATGGGTCTGCTCGGCGCCATCGACGAGAAGCCCTACAAGCTCGACATCGCCAAGGCCAAGGAATTGCTGGAGAAGGCGGGACTGAAGGACGGCTTCTCCGTCACCATGGACGTACGTCAGACGCAGCCGGTCGCCGGCATTGCCGAGGCCGTCCAACGTACCTTTGCCCAGGCCGGCATCAAACTCGAGATCATCCCCGGCGACGGCAAGCAGACGCTGACCAAGTACCGCGCCCGCAATCACGACATCTACATCGGCCAGTGGGGCGCCGACTACTGGGACCCCCACACCAACGCAGACACCTTCGCGCGCAACCCGGACAATTCCGACAATGCGGCCTCCAAGCCGCTTGCCTGGCGCAACGCCTGGGATATTCCGGAACTGACCAAGAAGGCTGATGCCGCCGTGCTCGAGCGTGACCCGGCCAAGCGCGTGGCGATGTACACCGAGTTGCAGCGCGACCTGCTGAAGACGAGCCCCTTCGTCATCATCTACCAGATGGTCGAGACCGCGGGCGTGCGGAAGAATGTCGAAGGTTTCGTCCTCGGCTCCACCTCCGATTCGACCTACGTCTTCAGGGTTTCCAAGAACTGAGGCCCGCATGGCACTCGCGGGTTCCGCCGGAGCGGGCGGGCGCAGACGCGCCCGCCTGCGTTCCACGGCCATGGCCGTCGCGCGCTTTCTCGTCGTCGTCGCGCTGACCTATCTCGGCCTCCTCGCCGTCACCTTCTTCATCGGCCGCGTCATTCCCGTCGATCCGGTGCTCGCCATCGTCGGCGACCGGGCGCCCTCGCACGTCGTCGAGCGCGTGCGCGAGGAACTCGGCCTCAACCTGCCGCTCTACCAGCAGTTCGTCATCTATGTCGGCAAGGCGCTGACGGGCGATTTCGGCATCTCGGTGCTGACGTCGAACCCGGTGATGACCGACATCCGCCGCGTCTTCCCCGCGACGCTGGAACTCGCTACGCTCGGCACGCTCATCGGCGCCCTTCTCGGCGTGCCGCTCGGCGTCCTTGCGGCGGTGCGGCGCGGCAGCTTCCTCGACCAGATTGTGCGCGTCATCGGTCTCGTCGGCTATTCGGTGCCGATCTTCTGGCTGGGTCTGATGGCGCTGCTCGTCTTCTACGCCCGCCTCGGCTGGGTGGAGGGGCCGGGCCGCATCGACGTGGTCTACGAATACACCGTGACGCCCGTCACCGGCATCTTGCTGCTCGACACGGCCATGCAGGGCGAGTGGGAGGCATTCCGCAACGTCTTCGGCCATCTCATCCTGCCGGCGTCGCTGCTCGGCTATTTCTCGATGGCCTATATCAGCCGCATGACGCGCTCCTTCATGCTGACGGAGCTCGGGCAGGAATATGTCGTGGCGGCAAGGGCGAAGGGTCTGTCGGAGCGAACGGTCATCTGGCGCCACGCGCTGCGCAATGCGCTGGTGCCGCTCGTCACGGTCATCGCTTTGTCCTACGCCAACCTGCTCGAAGGCTCGGTGCTGACGGAGACGGTGTTCTCCTGGCCGGGCCTCGGCCTCTACATCACCGATTCGCTGCAGAACGCGGACATGAACGCCGTCCTCGGCGGCACCATCGTCGTCGGCTCCGTCTTCATCGGCCTCAACCTGTTGTCCGACCTGCTCTACCGCGTCCTCGACCCCAGAACCCGAGCCCGATAGCGGACCCGCGCAAGATGACCAACGATGCTCAAACCTGGCGCGCATGGCTGACGAGCGAGCGACCGGCCTCGCGCCGACAGGCCCGCCTCGGCCGTGCCTATGCCGCCTGGTCTCGCTTTGCCGACAACCGGCTCGCCATGGCGGGCCTCTTCATCATCCTGGCCCTCCTCCTCGTCGCCGTCTTCGCCGACATGATCGCGCCCTATTCGGCCGTGACCGACGGTGACCTGCGCACCGCCCGCCTGCTGCCGCCGAGCGCTATGCACTGGTTCGGCACCGACGACCAGGGGCGCGACATCTTCGCCCGCGTGGTGCACGGCTCGCGCATCACCCTCTTCGTCGTCATCCTGGTTGCGGTCATAGCCGCGCCGGTCGGCCTCCTCATCGGCACCATCGCGGGCTATGCGGGCGGCTGGGTCGATGCCGTGCTGATGCGCATCACCGACATCTTTCTCGCCTTCCCACGCCTCGTGCTGGCGCTCGCCTTCGTCGCGGCGCTGGGGCCCGGAATCGTCAATGCCGTGATCGCCATCGCCATCACCTCGTGGCCGCCCTATGCCCGCATCGCCCGCGCCGAGACGCTGACGCTGCGCCATGCGGACTACATCAATGCGGTGCGGCTGATGGGGGCCTCGCCCGCGCGCATCATTGCCCGTCACATTATGCCGCTGTGCGTATCGTCCGTGATTGTGCGCGTGACGCTCGACATGGCCGGCATCATCCTGACGGCGGCCGGCCTCGGTTTCCTCGGCCTCGGCGCCCAGCCGCCCTCGCCCGAATGGGGCGCCATGATCGCCTCGGGCCGGCGCTTCGTGCTCGACCAGTGGTGGGTCGCCGCAGCGCCCGGCCTGGCCATCTTCATCGTCAGCCTCGGCTTCAACCTCCTGGGCGACGGCCTGCGCGACGCGCTCGACCCGAAGGCGGCCGGCCAATGAGCGCGCTCCTCGACGTCGAAAACCTGCGCGTCAGCTTTCCCACGCGTTCGGGCGTGGTGGAGGCCGTGCGCGGCGTCTCCTTCACCCTCGGGCGCGAGCGGCTCGGCATCGTCGGCGAATCGGGTTCGGGCAAGTCGCAGACCGGCCGTGCCATCCTCGGCCTCACCCCGCCGCATGCGACCGTCACCGCCGGCCGCCTCGTCTTCGACGGCACCGACCTGCTCGCCGCGAGCGAGAAGGAGCGCCGGACGCTGCGTGGCAAGCGCATCGCCATGGTGCTGCAGGATCCCAAGTTCTCGCTCAACCCGGTGATGCGCATCGGCGAGCAGATCATGGAAACCCTCGCCGCCCACGGCCGCGGCTCGGGCGCCGAGGCGCGCCGGCGCACGCTCGCCATGCTGGAGGCGGTGCAGATCCGCGATCCCGAGCGCGTCTTCAACCTCTATCCGCACGAGGTCTCGGGCGGCATGGGCCAGCGCGCCATGATCGCCATGATGCTCGTCGCCGAGCCGGACATGCTCATCGCCGACGAGCCGACCTCGGCCCTCGACGTGACCGTGCAGCTCCAGGTGCTCTCCATCCTCGACAGGCTCGTCGCCGAGCGCGGCATGGGCCTCATCTTCGTCTCGCATGACCTCAGGCTCGTCTCCTCCTTCTGCGACCGTGTGCTCGTCATGTATGCCGGCCGCGTGGTGGAGGAGATCGCCGCCGACAGGCTGCACCAGTCGCAGCATCCCTATACCCAGGGCCTGCTGAACTGCCTGCCGAAGCTCGGGCAGAGCCGCCATCCCCTGCCGGTGCTCGACCGCAAGCCGGAGTGGGCGGCATGACGGAGGCGCTCGCGATCAAGGGCCTAGCGGTCGAGTTCGACGATTTTCGCGCCGTGGACGGCGTGGGCTTTTCGGTCGCCGAGGGCGAATCCTTTGGCCTCGTCGGGGAATCCGGTTCGGGAAAATCCACCGTCCTCCGCGCCGTCGCCGGCCTTGCACCGGTCACCGAGGGCGCCATCTCCGTCAGCGGCGAGACGATCGGCCATGCGCGCAGCAAGGCCTTCTACCGCCGGGTGCAGATGGTCTTCCAGGACCCCTACGGCTCGCTGCATCCGCGCCACACCATCGACCGGGCGCTCGCCGAGCCGCTCGCCGTGCACGGCATCGGCGATTCCGAGCGGCGCATCCTGAAGGCGCTCGACGAGGTGGGTCTCGGCAAGGGCTTCCGCTTCCGCTATCCGCACCAGCTGTCGGGCGGCCAGCGCCAGCGCGTCGCCATCGCCCGCGCGCTCATCCTCGAGCCGACGATCCTGCTGCTCGACGAGCCGACCTCGGCCCTCGACGCCTCGGTGCAGGCCGAGGTGCTCAATCTCCTCGAGGAGATCCGCCGCGAGCGCGGGCTCACCTATGTCCTCGTCAGCCACGACCTCGCCGTCGTCACGCACATGTGCGAGCGCCTGCTGGTGATGCAGCACGGCAGGCCGGTGGAGCTCCTGACCTCCGCCGACCTCGCCGCCCGGCGCATCGAGACGCCCTATACGCGCGAGCTGATGGTGGCGAGCGAGGGCTTCCGGCGCGAGGCTTAAGGCTGGACCGGCAGCCACTGCTCCGTGCCCCGCTCGCTCCCTTGCAAACAAGAAAATCCGCCGCGCCCGTCGCGCGGCGGATGTTCGTTGAACCCTCGCAGGGATGGCTTAGGTCGCCTTGGTCAGGCTGCCTTCACCTGTCGGATGAAGCCGTCGACCTGCTGGCGCAGGGCGTCGGACTGACGCACGAGGTCGTTGGCCGCCTCGACGATCTGACTGGAGACGACACCCGTTTCGGCCGCCGCACGGCTGACGCCAGTGATGTTCGACGACACTTCCTGCGTCCCCTGGGCAGCCTGCGAGACGTTGCGGGCGATCTCGTTGGTCGTCGCGCCCTGCTGGTCCACCGCCGAGGCGATCGTCGTCGACACCTCGTCGATCTGACGGATGGTCTCGGTAATGCTGTCGATAGCCGCCACCACGTCGTTGGTCGCGTTCTGCACCGCTGCGATCTGGGCCGAGATGTCGTCGGTGGCCTTGGCCGTCTGCTCGGCGAGATTCTTGACCTCGGTGGCAACGACGGCGAAGCCGCGGCCCGCTTCGCCCGCCCGCGCCGCCTCGATGGTGGCGTTGAGGGCGAGCAGGCTGGTCTGCGAGGCGATATCGGTGATCAGGCTCACCACCTCGCCGATGCGCTGGGCACTGGAGGCGAGGCCGCGCACCACGTCCGCTGCCGACTTCGTCTGGCCGTTGGCGGCACTTGCGACACGGGCGGCCGTCGTGACCTGCTGGCCGATCTCGCGGATGGAGGCCGTGAGCTGCTCGGCGGCCGAGGCGACTGTGTTGACATTGCTCGTCGCCTGTTCCGCGGCCGCGGCAACCGTCGTCGACTGGCGACTGGTCTCTTCGGCTGCGGAGTTCATGGCGCCCGCATTCTGCTGCAGTTGCGAAGCTGCGGCGGCGACAGCGCGCGCAACGCCCATCGCTTCGGCTTCGAACTGGCTGACCAGCGCCTCGATATTGCGCGCCCGCTCTTCCTTGGCGAGTTGTTCGGCCTCCTGTTCGGCGGCGAGCCGCTCGCGCTCGATGGCATTCTCGCGGAAGACCTCGACCGCGCCCGTCATCTCGTCGATCTCGTCGCGGCCGACAACCGGTGGCACCACGACGTTGCTGTCGCCATCGGCCAGGCGCAGCATAACGTCGCGCAGGTTGCGCATGCGCCGTGTGAGGTTACGGGCGAAGACGAAGGCGAAGCCGCCGATGACGAGAAAGAAGGCGAAGCCGACCGCAGCCGCCACGAGCGCGGCGTGCTGGATACGCGCCGTCACGTCGTCGGTATAGACGCCGGTGCCGACGGTCCAGCCCCAGGGACCGAAGCGCTCGACATAGGCGAGCTTGGGCACTGCCTGCGACATGTCCCCACCTGCCCGCGGATAGTCGTAGGCGACGTAGCCGGATCCCTTGTCCTTGCTGATGGCAATCATTTCCTTGACGTAAGCCACGCCGTTGGCGTCCTTTGCGTCCAGGATATTCTTGCCCTCCATCGCTGGCTGGCCGCCGTTGACGATGGAATTGCCCTCGTCGTCGATGATGAAGAAATATTCTTCGCCGTTGTAGCGCATGGCACGGACCACAGCGCGAGCGCGCTGCTGCGCCCAGCCCTCGCCGATGAGGCCCTTCGCCGTTTCCTGGAACTGCTGGTCGATGGCTTTGATGACGACACCCGTCACTGACTGCAGCATGTCCACGCGGGCATCGCGGATCGAGGTGGCCTGCATGGATGCAAGGATGGCCACGATCGCAGCCGTGCTCACCGCAAAGAGTGCGACGACCGCCGCCAGCCGCGCGCCGATCGTCCTGAGGCCGATCTTTCCCAGAAAGCGACCCAATCCGTTTCGAACCTTGGCAGTTTCCATGCCAGCCACCCCGCATTCGCAGACCGGCTCTTGCCAGCCGGTCGCCCTTCGTTTGGTGCCGCCCACCCTTGCCGGTGGCCGGCGTTGCCTCGCCGATGGGGCACTCCGTCGGCCGGAGAGCCTTCTCGATCGCATTTCGGAATAGACGCAACTCGGCGGTGTTCGCTGAGCGAATGAGCCGCCGGCGCTTCTCCGGTCAGACCGGCCGCGGAGACCCGCGCAGGACCGAAGAACGCAATTCTCCCACCAACACCATGGTCAGCTTAGGCTGCCAGCCTTGCGCGAAGCTGGAGGACAACCTCAGCGCGCCAGTGCAAGGCCCGCCCCTGAGCTGAGCACGACGCCGCGATAACCGCCGTGATCCTCGGCAAGGCGGGCGATCATCGCGCCGCGCGCATAGAGCACCACCTCGCCCCCCTTCAGATCCCAGCCGTTGATGCTGCGCAGTGCCTCGCTTGCGCAGCCGTTCGTCGAGGCGCGGTACTGGTCGAGAAGGCCTGCATTGGTGAGCACCAGTTCACAAGCCTTCCCGCCCGCCTCCGTCATGCGCCATCGGCCAGAGACCTGGGACCGCTGCGGTACGGGCTTTGCATGGCTCGCCTGTGGTGGGGTGTAGCCCTTGACCACCTTCGGCGCCGGCAGCGGGCCGGCAGCCGTCTGGCCCGTCGGCGCAGGGGGCACCGTCGGCTTCGCCGGCGGGGGCTGTACCGGAACGGACGGCATCGGCTCCTCGCGCACGATCCTGCCACGCGGACGCGCAGCGGCGGCAGGCGCCACGACGACCGCTTCCACCTCGAGCGAGGGCGGCAGGGGCCGATAGCACCGCATCGGAGGGTTCCAAGGACTGGTGTAATACCGCTCGCAGCTGTTGAAGTCGCCCGCATTGCATCCCGCAAGGACGATGAGGCTGAGGAGCGGCCACGTCCTGCGGCACAGCAGCTGCAAGAGCGGCCGGGCATGATCCCGGCCGTCTTCCCCGATCGAGGACGTGAGTTCGCGCGTCACTTTCATGCCATGGCCCCAAAAGGCATCTCGAGTTGCATCGTCAGGCGGGGGTCGCCGAGGCATTCGGCAAGCCGGCGGCGGGCGGCATCGCCCGTGGCGATCAGCACGCCGGCGGTGACTTCACTCTTCCCCGACACCGAATAGCGAAGAACATTTGCCGGCTCTTTTTCTCCGCAGGCGCCCGACAGGAAGCCCTGCTCGCCGCCCGGCCCGGCCTCCTGTCCGCAGATGAAGGACACCCCGTTCAGCGCGCCCTTACGGGCCTGCAGAACGATCTGCAGCCGGCTATTGCCGGCAAGGGCAAGGCCGACATTGGCCGCCACGAGCACCCCGGCAACACCCGGCCCGAGATGGAGGAAGCCCTCGGCGGCGATATCGATCCCGGGCTCGATACCCGTCAGTCGGTCGAACACGGCAATTCCCGACAGATCGTCGAGCAGCAGGAAGAGTCGCCGGTGATAATGGAACGTCCCGTGGACGTTGCTGTCGACGAGGAAGGCACTCGCCCCCTCGAGGGCGACCTCGGCCGCTAGCCAGCCACAGCCGGAGACGCCCGCCGCACCGAGCGGCCGCAGGATGTTGTGGGCTGCCGCCGAGCGGAAGTAGCTGCCCGGCGCGCCGTCACCCCTGACGTCAATGCCGCCCGGATCGCTGATCCAGCGGATGCCTTTGGCTGCATAAACGAAGGACCCGCAGTCCTCGTGACCCTTGGCGTCGCTCGCACCGAAGCGGGCGGCGAAATAGGCCCAATCGTGCCCGTTCCTGTGACGCGCCGTAACGAGCCCCGCCTGCCGGTCGAGCACACGTGGCGCCGAGGCACGGGCGGCCAGCATCTCTGCCACCGCCGGTTCGGCCATCACGTCCCGCCCGCAGCGGGCGATGAGGTCCCTGAGGATAGGCAGATGTTCCGCCCCGCCCGCAGTTTCCCCGAAGGGCGCGAGGCAGCCGTCAGGATCCGTTAGCGCCACGGCCGTCGCGATAGCCCGACCAAGCGGCAGGGCCATGCGCCGGCGCAAACCCTCCGTGTCCGGCAGGGCAGCAAGCACTCCCTGCAGCGCGAGGCCAACCGCAAGCGCCTCGAAATGCAGGTGCGAGGAGCCTTCGCTCGGCATCGCCGGCTCGGCGAAGAGCTGAATCATCGACCAGTCAATGTGATTGAGCGCCATGCAGCGCCACGGTCCGGCGAGCGGCAGGCGCGGCAGCGCCGCGGCGACGACGGCGAGCGCGGCGGCCGCATGCAGCCGCTCTCGCGCCTCACCGATGAGATTGTCGCCGAGCGCCTCGGCGACAAACCGGGCGTGCCGCACGATTTCGGCAAGCAGCCCGGCGCTCTTGCCCGCCGGCAGACCGGCCTTAAGCGCCCGTGCGAGGAGTTGCAGCAGCACCTCGAGCCGGATGGCCGTCGTTCGCGCGCCGTAGCGATCCTCGTCGTCGACGTCGGCCCGTGGAGTGGCCGCCTGCCACGACAGCGCGAGCGCAACCGCCCGGGCAAGGCTCTTGCGCTCGCCATCCTCCGGCAGAGAGAGGAGCCAGCCGAGCGCGTGATAGCGGGCGCGCCACAGGCCGCAACCGAACGGATCCTCCTGCCAATCGAGCATCTCCGGCAGCGGCCAGTCTTCATGCCCGGCCAGGCGAAGGCGCCCGTCTGCGACCGTGCCCAGCCCGCCGGCGAGCCAACCGGCGAGGTCGGTCTGGACGAACGGCGCCGCGGACAGCGCCGTTTCGTCGACAAAGGCCGCAAGAAGCCCGCGGGAGTCGCTCGCGGACGCCGCGGACAGCTCGGCAAGCCGGCCGAGCAGCACGAGCCCGTCGTCCTCGGTTGCGGCCGGGAGCCCGTCGTCGAGCGAAACTTCGTAAGGCAGGATGCGGCGGATATCCGAGCGGCCCCGCGCCTGGAAGCCGATGTCGACCGTGCTGGCTCCCGCGGGCGGATCGAGACGCAGTGTGAAGCGGCGCACGCGCCGGTCTGTCGGCAACATGATGAAGGCGCCGACGCCCTCCGCCTCGAGCGTGCCCGCATAGGGACGCGGCAACGCCCGGCCCTGTGCGTCGCGATAGACGATGCGCGCAAAGGCCATGTCGGGTGCTGGCGCCGCGCAGAACAACTGGCCGCGCACCGTGAGGCCGCCGCCCGGCACGACACCCCAGGTCTCCCATTGCGGCTCGCTGTCGAGAAGCTGGCTTGCCGGCAGCACCGCAGCCTCTGCGGGGGGCTGCGGCAGCGGTCGCAGGCGGGGCGTCGCGATTTCAAACGGCGCCGTGTTGCGCCAGCTGCGCACCGTCAGTTCCACGCGCTCGGCATCGGCCGGCAGGCGGAAGGCCACCCGCACCTGCGCGAACTTGTCGCCAGGCGCGGCAGGTCCGGCGACGTCGATCGAGAAGGGGTCGATCCGCCCCCGCATCAACCCGGCGACGGCGGGCAGGTCGAGGCTGACGCCGTCGCCCGTCTGGAAGTCGAAGCCAAGGCGGATGGCATCCGGTATGCCGCCGGTCTTCTCGTTATCAGCCCAGGTGAGCGCGAAAGACAATTCGCACCACCGGTCCGCCGGCACCCCACCGAAGGAGAACTGCACGCGCGCCCGGCGGTTGCGCGCCTCCACAACATGTCCTTGGCCGTCGCCGCGGGCGACCGAATCTGCGCCGTATCGGACCGCCGCCGGCAACAGTTCGCGCCCGCCCATGGCCTCCGCTGCCCCGGGGGCGCGGGCGGGGCTTGCGGAGGGCGGAACGGGCGCGGCCTTCGGCGGCTGCGCCCGCTTCTTGACGGGGCCGGGTAAGCGCGGCGGCTGAAACGGCTTTACCCGGTCCGGCGCCTTCGCCAGACCGGGCTGCAACAGGGCCTCGAGACCGGGCCGCACGCGCTGCGTTCCCTTCTTCTTTCCCGATTGTTCGTCTTCGCCGCTCACGCCGCCGCCACACGGTCGAAGAACTGGCGCACGTCGCCGTTCATGTTCGCTGCCTGCTCGTCGAGCGAGGACGCGAGCGTCTGCACGGTGTTGACGATACCGCCGATGTCCTGCGCGGCGGCCCGCACGGTCGCCACGGCGCTCGCCACGCCTTGTGCATCCTGCGACATTTCCTCGACTGCGGTCAGGATCGAATGGGTCGCCGCAGCCTGGTTTTCGACCGCGGCGGCGATCGCCTCGGCCGACTGCACGACCTCGCGAATGACGGCGCCGATGCCGTCGAGGTCGCCGACCGTCGCCCTTGTGGCCTGCTGGATCGCCGCGATCTGGTCGGAAATCTCCTGGGTGGCCTTCGCCGTCTGCGTCGACAGCGTCTTGACCTCGCGCGCCACGACGGCAAAGCCGAGCCCTGCCTCGCCCGCGCGCGCCGCCTCGATGGTGGCGTTGAGGGCGAGCAGGTTCGTCTGCCGCGCGATGCCGCCGATGAGCTCGACGATGGAGCCGATGCGCTCTGTGACCTCGGCAAGGCCCCGCACGCCGGCATCGGCCGCCTTGGCCTGCTCCGCGGCCTTGCCGGCAATCTCGTAAGCCCGCTGCGCGTAGCTTTCGACAGCCTCGATGGACTTCGCCATCGTGCCCGCCGCAGCCGCGCTGCGGGCCGCCCGCTCAGCCATCTCCTCGGCGGTCATCGTCATGTTGTCGGCCTGCTCGCTCGTACGGCCGGTCGCCTCGCCAAGCTGCTCGGATGCGCCACGCATGACGTGCGCCGCCTGATTGAGCGCCGACAGGCTGTGCGAAAAGGTCCGATCGAAGATGTCGATCTCGCCGGTCAGCCGCGTGCGGCGCTCCTCGCCTGCCGTCAGCAAGGTCTCGTGATAGACGGAGACCGCGATGCCCATGTCGAACATCACCGCGCTGCCGACGGCGCTAGCGAGCCGCGCCAGCCGGCCCGAACGCAGCCGCGTCTCCTGCGCAAGTACGGTCGTCAGCTCGGCGAGGATGACGCTGTAGCCGCCGATGTACCAGTCGGGCTCGACGCCGACGCGCACATGGGCCACGGCCACGGCCCGCACGCTCGTGAGATAGCTTTCATCGAAGCCCGAGGTGAAGAGCCGGCGCCAGTGCTCGGCTTGCAGCTTGGCGAGCCGGTCCTGCCGCTTGTCGACGAGCCGCGCCGTCATCGGGAATTTGGCGAGATGCCGGTAGAAGTCGCTGATGATGCGCGGCATGTGGGGCGCGATGAGGCTCCACGCGGTCTCAAGCTCGCCACGCGCCGCAGCGTCGATCTTGTAGAAGGCCAAGCGCTCGTTCAGGGAAAGAACCGTTTCGGACATTATTCCTACCATGCGAACTCATCCCGCGCAGCGCTGCCCCTCGCGGCGGTGGGCGGGAACGGGAAAAGGGAGAGGGACGGCCGGACGGCACCCATCATGCCGTGGCCTCCGCCAGCCGGTTGGCCACATAAAGCCCGGGCCGCCCCGAAGCGGACCGGAAGGCATCGGAGATGCCCATTACCGTCTCGGCGGCGCCGAGGACCAGGTAACCGTCGGGTGCGAGCACCTTCGCCATGCGCGAAAGCACGTCCGCTTTCGTCGGAATGTCGAAGTAGATGAGCACGTTGCGGCAGAAGATGATGTCGAACGTGCCGAGCCCAGCAAAGGACTGCAGCAGATTGAACTGCCGGAACTGCACCATCGCCCGGATCTCCGGCCGGATCTGCCACTGGTCGCCCTTCTGCTCGAAATACTTGAGCAGGTACTGGATGGGCAGCCCGCGTTGCACTTCGAAGGCCGAATAGAGCCCCGCCCGGGCTCGCTCCAGCACGTGGCCGGCCAGGTCCGTCGCCAGGATCTCCACCGTGACCCCCGGCAGGAGGTGCGCATTTTCCTTCAGCGTCATCGCTAGGGAATAGGGCTCCTGCCCCGTCGATGCTGCCGCGCACCAGACGCGGATGCGCCGCGAGCCGCGCCGGTCGATGAGGCTCGGCACCACAAAGGACACGAAGGTCTCAAACGGTGTCTTGTCGCGGAAGAAGGATGATTCGTTCGTCGTCATTGCCTCGACGACGGCATCGGCGACCGCGCCCGATGGGGCGGTGCGCAGACGCGCCACGAGTTGCTCGACGCCGGCGAGCCCCACCTTGCGCGCCACGGGCGCCAGCCGGCTCTCGATGAGATACTGCTTCTCCTGCGACAGGTTGAGCCCCGAGCGCTGCTTGAGGAATTGCTGCAGGAATTCGTAATCGCCGGCCGCAATCATGCTCTACCTCCGACGATCAGCTGGCTGACCCTGGGGCCGATGTCCTCAATTGGCAACACGCCTGCGCAAGCCCCGGCGGCAATCGCCGCGCCCGGCATGCCCCACACGACGCTTGTCGCCTCGTTCTGCGCGATGACATTGCCGCCCGCATCCGCGATGGCAAGCGCGCCCCGGGCACCGTCGCTGCCCATGCCGGTCAGGATGACCCCGAGCGCTGCCGAGCCAAAAACCCGCGCGACGGACTCGAACATCGGGTCGACAGCCGGCCGGCAGAAATGCACGGGCGGCGCGTCCGACAGGCGGATGACGGGCCTCTCGCCCACTTTCTCGACCAGCATGTGCCGGCCGCCGGGCGCCACATAGATGCGCCCCGCCGCCAGCGGCTCGCCGTCGACTCCTTCCGCCGCCTCACGGTTGGCGGTGCGGCCGAGATGCTGGGCGAGGATGGTCGTGAACGTCGGCGGCATGTGCTGGACGATGAGGACGGGCAACCGCGCGAGTGCCTGCCCTGCCCCCTGCAGGAACTGCATGAGCGCTTGCGGCCCGCCGGTGGAACTGCCGACGCACAGGACGCGTGCGGGGATGCCGGTATAAGGCCTGAGCTTCTCTGTCGCCCGCAGCGGCTGCGGACGAGGCTGGAAGGCCGACGTCGCAGGAGCCGGCGCCGGGGCAGCCGGCTTGGCGACGGGTGGCCCGAGCGGCAGGCGCAGGCCAGCCGCCGAGCCGGAGCGCACCCGCTGTCCGAGATGGCGCACCTTCTCCACGAGTTCGCGGCGGAAGTCTGCTGAGGTAGCAAGCCGCCCCGTCGGATCAGGCTTCGGCACGTAGTCGGCGGCCCCGAGCGCGAGCGCCCTGAGGCTCGTCTCCGCGCCCCGCTGCGACAATGTGGAGGCGACGAGCACGACGGTGTCAGGCTTGGCCCTGAGGAGGAGCGGCAGGGCCGTGAGCCCGTCCATCTCAGGCATCTCGATGTCGAGGATGACCACATCGGGTTGCGACTGCGTCATGTCCTGCGCCGCGAGGCGCCCGTGCCGGTGCGTTGCGACGACCGCAAAATCCGGCTCTTCCTCCAGCCAACGCGATACGAGCCCGCGCACGATGGCCGAATCGTCGACGATCATGACCCGGATCTGATCACCCGCCGCGGCAACTCCCGTGACATTGGTCATGCGAGCGGCTTTCCGGCGTCAGCGAGGGCATCGGCATCGATGAGCCCGACCTCTTGGAACTTGTAAGCCAGGATCTCCCGGTCGAAGGGCTTCATGATGTACTCGTCCGCCCCAGCGATGAGCGCCCGCGCGATATGGCCAGGATGGTTCTCCGTCGTGCAGAACACGATCTTGGGCCTGGTACCATCCTCAAGGGCGCGCACCGCCTCCAGGAACTGCGGCCCATCGACCACCGGCATGTTCCAGTCGAGCAGGATGGCGTCCGGCATCGTGACGACGCAATGGTCGAGCGCCTCCTGCCCGTTGCCCGCCTCGCTCACCTCGAAGGACAATTCCTCGAGGATCTTGCGCGCCACCTTCCGGATGAAGGGGGAATCGTCGACCACCAGACACGTTTTCATCAGCCGCCTCTATACTCATCGGCTTCGACCAATGCGGCTCAGGCCGCCATCGCCCCCTGCCGCAGGGACAGGACGCGCTCGACGTCGAGAATGACCATCAGTTCGCTCTCCAGCCGGTGGATGCCGTCGGCCACCTGCGCCCAGCGCGGATCGAGATTCATGGGGTTGGGCTCGCGCGTGGAGCTGTCGAGCGCCAGCACCTCGCCGACCGTGTCGATGATGAGCCCGTAGGACTCGCCCTTGTAGTCGATACCGACGGCCATCGGCTGCAGGGTGTCGGTCGCATCGGGAAAGTCGAGCAGCCGGCGCATGTTGATCGTCGTCACGATGCGCCCGCGCAGGTTCAGCACACCCTCCACGGCCCGCGGCGCCCGCGGCACGCGCGTCGTGCGCTCGGGCATGAACACGTCGTGCACGGACAGGATGGGCAGGCCGAAGAGCTGCCCGGCGATACGCACGGTCACATACTGGATGGTGTCGGCGGGCTTGCCCGCCGCCTCGGTCGGCTTGGTCATGCGGCCACCTCCTGCTGGATCCCGGCGAACTCCTTGAGCGCCTCGAGGAGGCCAGGCTTGTCGAACTTGGCGATGTAATCGGAGAAGCCCACGGAGCGGCCGCGCTCGATTGCCTCCGGCGTGCACAGACCGGACAGCGCGATGATCGGCAGACCCTCCATTCGCGGATCGCGGCGCAGACGGCCCGCGAACTCGAAGCCGTCCATGTGCGGCATCTCGATGTCGGTGACGACAACGTCGAACATGGCGCCACGCTCGAAGAGCTGCAGGGCGGCGATCGCCGAGTCGCTCAGCGTCACGTCATAGCCGGCGGCCTTGAGGGCCGGCCCGAGCATGTTGCGGAAGAAGGCGCTGTCGTCGACGAGCAGCAGGCTGCGCCGCTCCGGCGCGCCCTGCATCGCGCCGCGGCGATGGAACCAGTCCTTGAACCCCATCGGCAGGTAATGGGCGATGTCGATGATCTCGGTCGTCTGGCCGCGCACCACGCCCGAGCCGAGGATGCCGGGCACATCCGAGGCGAGCGTGACCTCGAACTGTTCTTCGACGATATCGATGATCTCGTCGACCATGAGGCCAACGGAGCGGCCGGAATCCGAGAACACGAGCACCGGTTGCGTGCCGCCCTCGCGCTGCTCGATGCGCTCGTTGACGGGCACGAGCGGCATGAGCGAGCCGCGGTACTGCACGACCTGCCGCCCCGTCGCGCGCTCGATCTTCTCGACCGGCAACTCCTCGAGGCGCGTCACGAGCGACAGCGGCACCGCCTTCGGCTCGGCCCCACCGGCACGGAAGAGCAGCAGCGCCACCGCATTGCCCTTGCCAGAGGCGCGCTCGGCGTCGATGCCGGCCGCCTCGCCCGAGCCGAGCGTCGCCGAATGCGCCACCGCCTGCGCGATGCCGTTCGGATCGATGATCATGATGACGCTGCCGTCACCGAGGATCGTGTTGCCCGAGAACATCGACAGGTGCCTGAGCAGCGTCGACATGGGCTTCACCACGATCTCCTCGGTGTGGAAGACCGCGTCCACCACGATGCCGAAGGTCTGGTTGCCGACCTGCATGACGACAATGAAGCCCTGCTCGCCCTGTTCCACGCCGGGGGCACCGCTCTCCGGTTCGGCGGTGCCGAGCAGTTCGGCGAGCGGGACGACCGGCAGCAGCTTGTTGCGCAGCCGGAGCACCGGTGTGTTCTTGATGCGCTCGATGCGGTGGCCCGACTTGTGGTGCACCCGCACCAGCTCCATCACCGCCAACTGCGGAATGGCGAAGCGGTCCCCAGCGGCCTCGACGATGAGCGCCGAGACGATGGCGAGGGTCAGCGGGATCTTGATCACGAAGGTGGTGCCGCGGCCGAGCACGGAGCGCACGTCGATGGTGCCGCCGATGATCTCGATGTTGTTGCGCACCACGTCCATGCCTACGCCGCGGCCCGACACGCTCGTGATCTTGGCGGCAGTCGAGAAGCCGGCGTGGAAGATGAACTTGTGGATCTGGGCCTCGTTCATCTTCTCGAGCTCGGCCTCGGTGGCGAGGCCGTTCTCCAGCGCCTTGGCGCGGATGCGCGCCACGTCGAGCCCGCGCCCGTCGTCCGCGATCTCGATGATGATGTGTCCGCCCTCGTGATAGGCGGAGAGGCGGATCTTGCCCCGCTCCGGCTTGCCGGCGGCGCGGCGGCCTTCCGACGTCTCGAGGCCGTGGTCCGCCGAATTGCGCACCATGTGCGTCAGCGGATCCTTGATCAGGTCGAGGATCTGCCGGTCGAGCTCGGTCTCGGCGCCGACCATCTCGAGGTCGATCTGCTTGCCGAGTTCCTGGGCGAGGTCGCGCACGATGCGCGGCAGCTTCTGCCAGGCGTTGCCGATGGGCTGCATGCGCGTCTTCATGACGCCTTCCTGCAGCTCGGCCGTGACGTTGGACAGGCGCTGCAGCGGCACCTTGAACTCGGTGTCGCCCTGGCGGCGGGCGATCTCCATGAGCTGGTTGCGCGTCAGCACCAACTCCGAGACCATTGTCATCAGCTTTTCGAGCGTGTCGACATTGACCCGCAGCGACTGCGAGGAGACCGAGCCCTTGCCGGAGCCGCCCTGCTCGTCGCCCTCGGCGACGGGCGCCTTGGCCTCGGCCTTGGGAGCGGGCTTCGCCTCGACCTTCGTCTCGGCCTCGGGCGGAGCCTTGGCGGCAGGCTGGGCTGCGGGCTTCGTGATGGGCTTCGGCCGCGGCACTTCAGCCTCCGCCTCGCGGAAGGCGCGCTCGATCTCGTCGAGCGTATCCTCTCCAGGCAGCAGCTCGCGCTCCAGCACCTGGTCGCTCAGCGTGCCGACGGAGACCTTGCGCTGGGGAGCTGGCGCAGGCTCCGGCGGAGCCGGCGGCCCGAAGGCCAGTGCCTCGAGCGGGGCGATGAGGTCGTCGTCGGTGCCGGCCGGCTCCTGACCGACGTTGTTTTCAAGCTCGACGAGCAGCTCCTTCACGCGGTCGATGGTGCGCAGGATGAGCCCGACCGCTTCCGTCGTCACCGGCGCGCCCTCGCGGAACTTGCCCATGAGCGTTTCCGCGGCATGGGCCAGCGCGCCGAGACGTGGCAGGCCAAGGAAGCCGCACGTCCCCTTGATGGTATGGACGAGGCGAAAGATGTTGTCGAGAACCTGAGCGTTGTTGGGGTCCCGCTCGAACTTCACGAGCTCGACATCAACGACATCGATGTTCTCGTTCGTCTCGGTCAGAAACTCCCGAAGCAGATCGTCCATGCGCCCAACTCCCCAAAGCCCGCCGTGCGGCCCGCCCGCCCCGGCGCCGGAGCAATGCCGGCCATGGTCGGCCCGCGCATCCGCTCCTTTCCATTCCGTCCCGACCGGAGCCCCGATCGCTCCGGCCTCTCAACCCATACCGATCAGGCCGCCCGTACCCGTGCGATGAAGCGTTCCACTTCCTCGCGCAACCGCCCCGCCTGATCCGTCAGTTCGCTTGCTGCACTGACAATCTCCGACGAAACACGCCCGGTGTCGGCCGCAGCACGCGTCACACCCGAGATATGCGCCGAGACCTCCTGCGTGCCATGCGCCGCCTGCTGGACGTTGCGGGCAATCTCACCCGTCGCCGCGCCCTGTTCCTCGACGGAGGACGCGATCGTTGCCGAAATCTCGTCGATGCGCGCGATCGTCTCGGAGATGCCCTCGATGGCCCGCACGACGTCGCCGGTCGCGCCCTGGACCGCGCCGATCTGGGCCGAGATCTCCTCGGTCGCCTTGGCCGTCTGGGCCGCGAGGTTCTTCACCTCCATGGCGACGACCGCGAAACCCCGCCCCGCCTCCCCCGCGCGAGCCGCCTCAATGGTGGCGTTGAGCGCAAGGAGGTTCGTCTGCGCCGCGACGTCGTTGATGAGGCGGATGACCTCGCCGATGCGCTGGGCACTATCGTCGAGGCCGCGCACCACCGATACGGTCGAGCCCGCCTGCTGCGCACCCTCGCTGGCGATGGCAGCGGCATTCGTGACCTGGTGGCCGATCTCGCGAATGGATGCGGAGAGCTGCTCGGCGGCCGAAGCAACCGTGTGCACGTTGTTGGTCGCCTGGTCCGACGCCGAGGAGACCGCGAGCGACTTGTGGTTCGTCTCCTCGGCCGCAGCGTTCATCGCCGCCGCATTCTGCTCGAGCTGAGCCGCCGCCGCCGAGACCGACCGTACGACGCCCATGACCTGCGCCTCGAAGGCATCAGCAAGACCGTTCAGCATCGCGCGCTTGCGCTCCTCAGCACGCGCATCGGCCTCCGCCTGCTCGGCCTTCAGCCGCTCGCCCTCGAGAAGCGCCGCGCGGAAATGTTCCGTGGCACTCCAGATCGCCCCCACCTCGTCGCGCGAACGGCGCGTCTCGATGGCGACATCGTAGTCGCCACCGGCCATCTGCTGCAGCGCGCCCGTGACCCGGCGCAGCGGTCGGCTGAGGAGAAATGTACCGAGCCAGGCGGCGAGGCCCGCACCGAGCAGGAGGCCGATCGCTGCGGTGCCAATGACGAGGCCCATCATGCGCGACTGGAAGTCGCGCATGCCGCCGCGGATCTGATCGAGCTGACCGAGGATGGCAACGACCTGCTGGTCGAGCAATGCCTGGAATTCCTTGCGATTGCGGCGGTTTGTCTCGTTGTTGCCCTGCTCGCTCGCCGCCGACGGCGAGACGTCGACACCGAGCCGCGCCGTCTCGAGGCGGAACGTGCGGAACTCCGCGGCGCGCGCCGCCATCTCATCGAAACTGCCGAGCCGGTCCGGGGGAACGAGCGGGCGCCAGTTCGCCAGCGTCTTGTCCATCTCCTCGAGATGTCTGCGGATGCCTTCGGCAAACTGGACCGCCGAATCGCTCGTCTCCGACATGTAGACGCCGCGCGAATCCATGACGACGGCCGTGATGAGGCGGTTCAGGTGCTCGGCGTAATAGGCGCGCTGCGCCGTCTGGTTGAGCAGGGTGCTTTGCTCGTCGTATTGCCGGAGCGCATGGACTGCCATCGCCGCGACCATGATCGTCACGCCACCCATGATTGCGACAATTGCGTATATCTTGCCGGAGATCTTCATATGCCCCGCTTTCCCGCCGGAAGGAACGTACTCATTGCATCACTGATGAGAAATCCCGTTTTAGGACCTCATTTCGTCTTTCTTGATGTAGTTGATTTCTTCTATGAGAAGGTCACGAACGATCGGACTACCGATCCTTTCGTTGGTCCGATCCTTGATCACTTGCAGCAGTTCGGCCAGGTTCTGACGCGAGAGATTCCGGAAATCGATGCGGTCTTCCGCATAGATGCGGCGGAAGGCTTCGTCGATCAGGAAGGGGTCTGGCGGGACGGACATCTCGCGCAATGTGCCCGCGTCCGCCGTGAATATGAGCTGTGTGACGATGTAGCCCTGGAGTTCGCCATCGAGGATGACGGGCACTGTCATCGGCGCCAGTTTCTTGTATTCGAGGCCCTCGAGATAGGTCTGCTGCGCGCCGAGCGGGTTGCCGCCCGCGACCCAATAGGCGGTGGCGTAGCTGGACATCAAGGCGATGGCGGCCACCCAGAACCCGGTCAGCAGCAGACGCATCATCGAGCGGAACCCTTGAGGTGGCCGGCCGGATTGTAGGTGCCGTCGGAATCCTCGGCGCGGATCGAGGCGGCAACGATCTCGGCGACCTCGTTCATGGCGCGCAGGTTGAGCTCGAGCACCGCGTGGTTGCGAGCGAGCTTCTGGCGCACTCCGCTCATGCGGTCGATGACCTGCCGCTCCATCGGCTCCTGGTCGACCACCTTCATGAGTCGGCTCAGTTCGAGCAGGATCTGGCTCTTGCGACGGTTGGTCTCGTCGAGGTCGATATCGTGGTGCGTCTCGAGTGCGCGAGTCTCGACGTCGACGACGAACTCAAGCCGGTCCATAGCCCGCAACAGCGCCGTGCCCGTAGCGGAAATCCGCGGACTGCCAGGCGGAAGGATACCGGCCTCGCCGCGGCGTTCGCCGACGTCGCCGACCATGCTTCCGGCATCGGACCCCTTGCCATCATCGAACGTCATGCTCTGTTCTCCTCACCTTTTCCGGCAGCTGGAAAGGGACTGGAGACACCCTTTCCGTCGTTGTGTGCAAACTGCTGCTTGGCCTGCTGCGACCGCTCGGTGGCCGTACGCAGCATGTCGGCTATGCCGATGCCGCCCGATACCGCCACCTGCTCGCCCATCTTCTCCGCAAGCATCGACTTCCAGATCTTGCCGGCCGTCCCGGTGCCGAAGACGACCTCGCCGTTCTCCGGCAGCATGGCCTCGATGAAATTCTGGAGAACGAACGCCTCGAATTTCCGATAAGGGTCGCCGTCGCTCCTGCGCACCGAGGCGGCGCGACTGCGCATCGCCGTGAGTGCCCCTTCCACGTCGTGCGTCGAGCCAAGCACCGGCGGGCGGACGGCGTCGAAGGTATCGGCGAAATCGACGCCGGCGGCGCTCGCCGGCATGCTCTTGAGGCGCTGGAGCGCGGCCTGATAGCGTGACGGCTCGACGGCGCGCGTCACCTCGAGCACGATATCCGACGGCGGCTGAATGGCCATGGCTTACCCTTTTCACGGCGCAGAGCGGATAGAGTCTGTCGCCGTGGGGTAATTTGCCCGCGCTGGCTTATGTCAGGCTTGCGTCGCGCGTGCCTGCAGGGCGTCGAGGATCTCCGCGAGGCTGCGCTTGTCCTCCTCCTCGCGGGAAGAGCGCGCCACCTTGGCTGCGTGCCGCTCAACGCGCTTGAGCTTCATCGCCTCCTGCAGCACCTGCTGCGCCTGCGTCTGCCGCGCCGCCTCCAGCTCCCCGGCGTGGCCCGCGAGCCGGTGGAGATGACGGGCCATCGTTTCCACGAACAGGCCGTGCAGCGGCTCGCCCTCGTTGAGGCTCGCCAGGATGTCGGACTGCGACCGGGCGAGCTCGGCCTGGCGGCGCTCGATCTCGACCAGCCGCGCCTCGGCCATGCGGCACAATCGCTCCTGCACGTCGATGAGGCGGCGCATCTTGTCCAGTCTGCGGCGGGCGTCCATGGGCTATCCGTTCCGGAGCCACTCGGCGAAGCCGAGCATGAAGAGGGTCATGTATTCGCGGAAGAGGAGGTAGAAGATCAGCAGGCCGAGGCCGATCACCAGCGGCATCATGATGAAGTAGATCGGCAGCTGCGGCGTCAGCTTGTTGGCGACGCCGATGGCGAAGTTGATGACCAGGGAATAGATGATGAAGGGGCTGCTGATGCGCAGCGCGATGAGGAAGGCGTCTGTCAGCTTGTCGACGACCTCGGTCAGCGCCAGGCGCGAGCCGAAGGTCTCTCCCGGCGGCAGCCGCTGGTAGGACGCGACGAGCCCCCGCAGCAGCTCCCAGTGCAGGTCGGCGAAGAAGACGAGCGCGACCGCCGTCAGGGTGATCAGCGTCGCAAGCGAGGGCAGGCCCTCGCCGTCGTCGACCGGCGTGCCGAGCATGCCACCGATGCCGATGGCCATGGCGATGGTGACCGCCAGCGTCTCGAGCGCCATGAAGAACAGCCGCGCCAGGAAGCCGATGACGAAGCCGGTGAAGGTTTCGGTGGCGATCAGGCGCAGCATGTCGGCCGGAGCCGCATCGCCCACCCGCGCGCCGACGGGCCCGATGAGCAGCGGCGTCAGCGCGAGCGAGACGGTGAGCGCGATGAACAGGCGCACCCGCGTCGGCACGCGCGCGCTCGAAAAGCCGGGCGCGACGATGAGGCAGCCGCCGATGCGGCAGAAGATCAGGAAAACGGCGAGGAGCGACTGCGAAAGCTGGGCGCTCACGAGATCGTTCCGAGCGACTTGATCTCGATGCCCCGCGCGATTTCCACGTGCGACAGCACCGGCAGGGTCGGGAACAGCCGCTCGACGATCATGCGCACGTAAGGCCGGGCATCGGGCGCCGTGACGAGGACGAAGGTGGCGCCCTCGTTGAGGTGCCGGCGGATGACCTGCGAGGCCTCGTTGCCGAACTGCTCGACGAGGCGCGGGTCGATGTCGAACTCGACGACGTCACCGCGGGCGTCGCGCTTCAGGCTCTGGTGGAAGGCAAGGTCCCAGCGGTTGCCGAGGCGCAGCACGCTGAGAACGCCGTTCTCCGCGAGATCACCGCAGATCTGCGGCGCGATGCGCATGCGCACGTGCTCGGCCACCTGCTCGGATCGGCGCGCATGCGGCACGATCTCGGCGACGGCCTCCAGGATGAGGTGCAGGTTGCGGATGGAGACGCCTTCGGCCAGCAGCAGCTTCAGCACCGCCTGCAGGCCGGAATAGGAAATCTGCGCCGGGCAGATATCGTCGATCAGGCGCTTGTACTCCGGATCGAGGCGATCGAGCAGCCCGCGCATGTCCTTATAGGACAGGAGCTGCGAGAGGTTGTTGCGGATGATCTCGCTAAGGTGTGTCAGGAGCACCGAGACATTGTCGACGGTGGTGAAGCCCTGTCGGCGCACTTCGTTCGAATAGGTCTCCGCCACCCACATGGCCTTGATGCCGAAGGCCGGCTCGCGCGTCATTTCCCCCGGCACGTCCGGCTGCGGGCCGTCGCCAGTGACGACGAGCATCTCGCCGATGCGCATTTCCTGGGTCGCGACGACCGTGCCGTGGATCTTGACCTGATAGGTCTTGCCGGGCAGCGACAGCGTGTCGGTCAACTTGATGTCGGGCACGACGAAGCCGTACTGCTGCGCGAACTTGCGCCGCATCTTGCCGACCCGGTGTGCAAGCTCGCCGTGGGCGTTGAGCAGCTTCATCGACAGCTGCTTGCCGAGGCACAGCTCGATCTCGGCCGTCTTGAGCGATTCCTTGACCGAATCCTGGGCTTCGCGCTTCGCCTGCTCCTCCTTCTCCTTCACCTTGGCGGCGGCCTGGGCCTCCCGCTCGGCAATGCGGCGGGGGATGGCGTAGCCCACGAAGGCCATGAGGCCGCCGAGCGCGACGAACGGCAGGAACGGCAGGCCCGGCACGAGGGCCATCGTGAACATGAGGCCGGCTGCCACGAACAGCGCCTTGGGATAGGTGCCGAGCTGGCCGAGCACCGCCTGCTCTGCCGAGCCGCGCGTGCCGCCCTTGGAGACGAGGAGCCCGGCCGCCAGCGAGACGATGAGGGCCGGAATCTGCGAGACAAGGCCGTCCCCGACCGAGAGCTTGGTGAAGACGTCGGCGGCCTGAGCCAGCGACATGTTGTGCCGCGTGACGCCGATGATGATCCCGCCAAAGATGTTGACGGCGGTGATGATCAGGCCGGCCACCGCCTCGCCGCGCACGAACTTCGAGGCACCGTCCATGGAGCCGAAGAAGGCGCTCTCCTCCTCGAGCTCGCGCCGGCGGCGCTGCGCCTCCTTCTCGTCGATGGTGCCCGCCGACAGGTCGGCGTCGATCGCCATCTGCTTGCCGGGGATGGCATCGAGGGTGAAGCGGGCGCCCACCTCCGCGATGCGCGTCGCACCCTTGGTGATGACGAGGAAATTGACGGTGATGAGTATGAGGAAGACGACGATGCCGATGACGAAGTCGCCGCTCATCACGAACTGCGAGAAGCCATTGATGATGTGGCCGGCAGCCGTCACGCCCTGGTCGCCATGGGCAAGGATGAGGCGGGTGGTGGCGATGGACAGCGCCAGGCGCAGCATCGTGGCGATGAGCAGCACCTGTGGAAAGGCGGAGAATTCGAGCGGCTTGTGGATCCACAAGGCCACCATGAGGATGAGCACGGAAAAGGCGATCGACAGGGCAAGGCCCATGTCGATGAGGATCGTGGGAACCGGCAGGAAGAGAATGGTGAGGATGGCGATGATGCCGATGGCGAAACCGACATCGAGCCCCCTGCGCCCGCCAGCCGTCGCCTGCCCCACCGTCACGTCCGACATCGCCTGTTCCCTCGTTCGCCGCGCCGGCCCGCCGCCTCAGAAGCCGGTGGTGATGCGGCCGTAGACCTGTTCGGTGAAGGCGAAGATCTGCGCCCCGGTGAACGAGCCGGTGAGCGCAATGACCACGAAGATGGCGAGGATCTTCGGAATGAAGGTCAGCGTCATCTCCTGCACCTGTGTGAGTGCCTGCAGGAGCGCAATGCCGATGCCGACCAGCATCGCCGCGGCGACGGCCGGCCCCGCCCCGATGATGATCGTCCAGATGGCCGCCTGGACGATATCGAGTGCATCAGCCTCGTTCATGGCTTCAACTGATATTGACGCCAGGGCCCAGCAGAACGCGCGTGCCGTCCTCGAGCTCCGCGACGGCGCCCTCGTCGTAGATCCAGACCGACTTGACCTTGCCGGAGATGCTCTCGTCGGCCGTCGTCAGCGTACGTCCGATGATCCCGTCGATCTGCTGCAGGGAGCTGGCGACGAGCAGGGAATCGAGCTTCTTGTTCATCATCACGCTCTGCTCCACCTGCGAGAAGGTGGCGAGCTGCGCCATGTACTGGGTCGAATCCATCGGCTCCGTCGGATCCTGGTTCTTCAGCTGGGCGACGAGGAGCTTCAGGAAGGTGTCGTAGTCTACCGACGTCTTCGACGTACCCGCCGACTGACTGGTCTGCGTCGTGTTCGTCACGTTGTATACGGAGGATACGGTCATGGGTTTTCTCCCGGTATCTGGCCGAGGGCCTAGCCAGCCCGCTCGCGCAAGCGCGGCTCCTCGGCCTCCCGCTCGTGCTCGTCGAGAAGCGGCAGTTCGTCGGCATAGAGACCGCGCAGGACGCGCATGGCCTCGAAGGGCCGGCCCTCCTCGGCAAGGCTTCGCACCTTCTCGAGCGTCGCGAGGAAGGAGGCTTCGGGCGTCTGACTGTAGCTGCAGGGAACGAGATCGAAGAGCTGACGGAACAGCTTCAACGTCTCCTGCGCCGTCGCCGGGTCCATCAACATCGTCTGCAGGACGAAGTAGAGGCGCTTCAGCGGCGTCGTCGCGTCCTCGATCTGCAGGACATGGTTTTCCATGAGGAAGGTCGCGTCGTTGAGCAGCTCGATCGAAACCTTGCGATCAACCCGCAGCACCGCGCCGTTGATGTAGAGGCGCTCGCCGGCGCGCAGCGACAGTTGCATCGAACGCTTCATGCAAGACCGTTCCGAATGGCGGAGTTGACTTCGATGAGAGCGGCGAAGCTGCCGACCGTCTCCTGCCTGAGGCGCTGCGCTTCGCGCAAAACCCAAAGGCCGATCGAGATGAGGCTCGCGCGCAGTTCTTTAGGCAAGCCGTTCTCGTCGCTCGCCAGGTCCTCGATCAGCAGGCTCCACAAGCGGTTGAGGAAGAAGATCGCCTCCACGGCCTCGCGCGAATCGACGCCTTTCGCCTCGGCCGCCTGCATGAGCCCGATGGCGTGATCGAAGGCCATGCGCTCGCGCGCCCGCCCCTCCGAAGCCGCGTCATCGAGGATTTCCGCATAGGAATGCCGATACATCCGTCCGCCTCACTAGCAGGTTTACAGATATCTGAGCAGGCTGAGGCTCTGCAGGCGAACCGTCAGGGAATAGGACATCTCGATCTGCGTCAGGAGAGCGTCGAGCCGCACCTTCGCCTCGGCAGGATCGACATCCTCCAGCTTCCCGACACGGGTGGCGAGGATCTTTTTCTGCGCCTCCATGTTGGTATTGGCCGTCTCGATCCGGTTCTGGGCCACGCCCATCTGCGCCTCGATGTCGATGATCTGGGCGATGGCACCGCCCATCAGTTCCGTTGCCTTGTCGATCACCACCTGCAGCGCATCCGTGTTGAGCTTGTCACTGCCGAGATCGAAGACCATCGTGTAGGCGGCGGCCAGCTGGCGCAAGGCCGCCTCGTTGGCCGACACGGAGGAGGTGAGCGTCTCGCTTTGCGAGATACGGCTGCGCTGGACGCTGTCGACGGCGTTGGACCAGTCCGCCTGCCAGTTCGCATCGACGAAGAAGCGATCGGAGAAGGCGTTGTCGAGGAAAGTCGCCATGGCGGCCGCCGAGATGTTGGCGACAGCCGGGTCATCCTGCGCGAAGCCGAATTCGGCGAAGAAAGCCGCATCGACTGCGACCTTGCTGGCGGAGCCCGCGGCATAGTCGTTGATCGGAGTGACACCGCTGTTGGTGCCGCCGAAAAGAAACTGGCCGTCGACGGCGGAATTCAGACTCCCGATCAGCGCCGCAAGCTTGTCGCGGGCCGCATTGCGGATCACCTCGCTGCCGCGCTGCGCATGCGGCACCGATAGGAGCTCGGCCTGGAACTCGTCCGCCATCTCGCGGATGTTGCCGAGCGCCTCGACCGTAACGTCGAGCCGTGTCTTGGTGCGGCTGTTGGCGTCGATCATCGCCGTCAGGTTGTCGTATTCGGCCCGCAGCGACACGGCCTGGCTCGTCCGGCCGCCGAGCGTGAGACCTACGTCCGCATGCCGGCCAGTGGCGATCTCCTGGTTGTAGCGCGCCGCATCCGCCTGCATGCGCACCAGCGAAGAGCGCGGCGAGTTGAGCAGCGAATACGTGGAGATGAACGTCGTCTTCATGGCGCTTACCTCACCGCCTCGAGGAGTGAGCGCAGCATCTCGTCGATCACCGCGATGAGGCGCGAGGCTGCCGAATAGGAGCGCTCGAGCTGGAGCTGCAGCGCGAGTTCGTCGTCGAGATTGACCCCGGTTGCGGTCGACAGTGCATCGGAGGCACGGGCCAGCACCGTCTCCTGATAAGCGGCATCGGTCTTTGCGCCCGAGCGCCGGGCCTCAAGCCAGCCGACGGAGGAGGCTGAGAAATCGGCCAGTGAGCCGCTTGTCTGGATGCCCGCGGCAGGATCGAAACCGCGGATCGCGTTGAACCGGTCGACAAGATCGAAAAGCCTGGCCGAATAGCTGGCATCGCCGGTCGGGTTGGTGTCGCCGTCGCGCAATTCGTCAAGCGAGCCGCCCTGGTCGGGATCGTAGGCCGCGTTGATGCGAATGTCGGCGGCAAGGCCCGGGCGCAGTCCGCCGCCCGCGGGCAGGCCGACCTGCGTGAAGAGGCCGCCCGCTGCCGTGCCGGTGTCGAAGATCTCGATGACGGCGCGAGCAATCTCGTCGAGCTGGTTCTGGTAGGCGACCGTCGTCACGTCGCGCACTTCCATCAGGCCGACGATGCGGCCCGAGCGTAGCGGCATCGTGGTGTTGCCGGTGACGGGCACGCCATCGATGACGACCTGGTTGCCCACAGTCGTCGCGCCATAGACCAGCGTCGGCGTGAACTCGACCTTGCGGGCGCTCGTCTCGAACAGCGTCACGCCGCCGTCCGTATAGAGCACCATGTCGTTGTTCTCGCGGGTGACCACGTTAACCCCGATCTCCTCCGAGATCTGGGCGAGGACGGCATCGCGCTTGTCGAGCAGGTCAGTTGTGTCGGCACCCGTCGCCGTGCCTTTCACGACGGCGCGGTTAAGCTCCTCGAACTGCGCCAGCAGATCGTTGACGCGCGTGACCGACTTGGCGATTTCGGCGTCCGCCTCCTGGCGAGTCGTCGTAACGGTCTTGGCGGCCTCGTTGAGCGTCGTGACGAGCGCACTCGCCTGGCTCAGCACCTGGCCAGCCAGCACCTTGTCCTGCGGCGCGTTGGCATATTGGTTGAGCGCGTCGAGCAGCTTGCCGAGGCGCGCCGCCGGCGAGCGCGCATCTTCCGTGTCGCCCACCGTCTGATGCAGCTTATCGAGCCCCTCGAGCCGCGCCTGGCTCGCGGCCGTGCGCGACGTGGCATCGAGCATGCGGTAGTAGAGCGAAGTGTCGGCCGCTCGGCCGATGGAGACGATGCGCACGCTGCCGTCGCCGGCCGTGACGGACATCGCGATCTTGCGCGAGTAGCTCGGATCGAGCGCCCCGCTGGTATTGGCTCCCGACACGGCGATCTGCGTCGAGGTCGTCAGCAATGACGAGCGGGCCGTGTTGAGGGCGACGGAAAGGCTCATGACGAGGGCTCCGGCAAGACTGGCTGGGTCCCGTCAGCGCTTGAGGTTCATGAGAACGTCAAGCAGCTCGGAACCCGTCTGGAACACCTTGGAATTGGCCGTGTAGTTGCGCTGCGCCTCGATCATGGCCGTCAACTCCTCGCCCATGTCGACGTTGGACTGCTCGAGCGCGCCTGAAAGGATGGAGCCGAGCCCTGCCTGACCAGGAAAGCCAACCTGCACATTTCCGGACTCGATACTGGCCGAATAGACGTTGCCGGCCTCCGGTGTGAGCTTGTCGGGGCTCGGTACGTTGGCGAGCGGGATGCGATAGGTGGCGATGCGCGTGCCGTCCTCGTAGACGGCATAGACCGTGCCGTCCTTGCCGAACTCCACCTTGTCGACCTGGCTCGGAGCATTGCCGTTGACGATCGGGTCGAGCGGAGCATAGTCGGAGGCGAGCTGCTGCATACCCGAGAGGTCGAGCGTCATCGCCTGACCGTTGGGGATGTTGATCGGCGTTAGCGCGGCGCCGGCGACGATCTGGCCGGACGTGTCGAACGTGAGGGTGAACGGGCCGGCCGTCCAGCCTGCAGGCTGGACGCCGTCGATGGTGACCTGCCACTGCTGGTTGGCGGGAGCGAGCGGGTCGAAATTGGTCGTCTTCTCGAAAGTGACGTTGAATTGCACCTTGTTGCCGACGTTGTCATAGACGATGAGCGAGGACTGGAACGTGTCCCCCGCTGCCGCGGCGATCGGCAGGTTGCCGCCGAGCGAACCCTGCGTTGTCGGGTTCGCCGACATCGCCAGGTTGGCGAGGTTGACGCGCTCGAGACCGTCGAGGCTGTTGAGCGTGACGTTCGGGTTGCCGTTCGTCAGCGGGTAGCCCATCAGGTAGTAGCCGGCCGTGTTGACGAGATTGCCCTCGCTGTCGGGCACGAAGCTGCCGGCACGCGTCAGATAGGGTGTGCCACCTTCGTCCGACACCACGAAGAAGCCGTTTCCCTGCACCGCAAGGTCGGCGGAGGACGTCGTGAAGACCAGCGGCCCCTGTTGGCTGATGGAATAGCGGATGTTGGTGACGACGCTGCCCGAGTTGTAGCTGCCCTTGCCCGAGGAGAGCACGAGCGAGGAGAACTCCGCCGAGGCGCGCTTGTAGCCGACCGTGTTGGCGTTGGCGATATTGTCGGCAACGGTACCAAGCTTGTTCGACTGGGCGTTCATGCCGGACACGCCGGTGCGCAGCACACCATAAAGGCTCATGGGACCCTATCCTCGCTATCCGTGGTTGCCCCCAGTAAACGGGCAAAAGCTTGCGTGAAGCTGCCGCTTGCCGGCAGCCGCCCGGCGCTACTGGCGCAAAACCTGCGCAAGCTCGCCGAATGCGTCGACGCTCGGCGGCATGCCGGGGTCCTGCCGCAGGGCGTCGTAGATGCGCGGCACCAGGGTCACCGCCTGGTCGAGCGCCGCATCCGAGCCGGTCTGGTAACCGCCCATCAGGCGCAGGTCGCGGGTGTCCTCGAAGCGGGCGATCATGCCCTTGAGGCGCAGCGCCAGCTCCTTCTGGTCGCCCGACCAGATCTGGTCGGCGAGGCGCGAGATGGAAGCGAGCACGTTGACCGCCGGATAGCGGCCCTGATCGGCGATCGCCCGGTCGAGCACGATATGGCCGTCGAGCGTGCCGCGGATGTTGTCCGCGACGGGGTCATTGTGGTCGTCGCCGTCGACGAGCACGGAGAAGACGCCCGTGATGGTACCGCTGCCCTCTTCGCCCGGTCCTGCCCGCTCCAGGAGCTTCGGCAGGTCGCTGAAGACGCTCGGTGCATAGCCGCGCGCCACGGCAGGCTCGCCGGCCGAAAGGGCAACGTCGCGTGCCGCATGGGCGAAGCGCGTGACGGAATCGACGATGAGCAGGACGGACTCGCCCCGGTCCCGGAAATATTCGGCGATGCTGAGGGCCGTGCGCGGCGCGAGGCGCCGCATCATCGGGCTCTCGTCGCCGGTGGAGACGACGGTGATGGCGCGGTCGCGGCTCGCGGCGAGCGGCCCCTCCAGGAACTCGCGCACCTCGCGACCGCGCTCGCCGACAAGGGCGACGACCACCGTGTCGAAGCCGCTGGCACGGGCCAGCATGGACAGGAGCGTCGATTTGCCGACACCCGAACCGGCGAAGATGCCGATGCGCTGACCCTCGCAGAGGGGCAGGAAGAGATCAATGACGCGCACCCCCGTGCGCAGCGGCTTCGTCACCCGCCCGCGGGTCATGGCCGAGGGCGGCGGCGCGTCGGCCGGCATGGCGCGCTCACCGGCACCCAGCGGCCCGAGCCCGTCCACCGCCTTGCCGAGGGCGTTGATCACGCGTCCCTTCCAGCTCTCGTGCGGGCGCAGGGCCATGGTGCCGAGGCGATAGGCGCGCGCGCCGATGCCGATATCGACATAGCCGTCGAAAGGCTTGACCGTCGCACCGCTGTCGTCGATGCGCACGACCTCGCCGGCGTGCTCACGCCCGCCGGCGCACAGCGCGACGCGATCGCCCAATTTGAGGAAACGGGAGAGACCAGCCACACGATAATAGGTCGGTGTCACCTCCCGCACCACACCGCCGACGCGCACGCTCGGCAGTTCCTGGGCACCGGCCGAAACGACGGCGGCCAGCCGCTCGAGCGGGTTCATAAGCGGCTCAGCTCGACGGGCCGAGGCTGCGAATAGCCTCGCGCAGCGAGGATTCGCCATCGTTCACGGCTGTCGAAGCGTTGTCGAAGGCGCGCGAGACAGCGATGAGCTTCGTCATCTCCATGATGGGATTGACGTTCGATTCCTCGACATAGCCCTGCACGACGCCATTGGCGACAAAATCCTGGACAGGTGCGACACCCGTCCGCGCGATGACGCCCGATGCCTCGAAGCGCTCGAGATCGGCCCCCGGCGCGATTGTGAAGAGGCCGATGGCGCCGATCTGCTGGCCGTTCTGGCTCAGCGTGCCGTCGCGGCCGACGGTCGGAGGACCGGCTTCGGCGTCGATCATGATCGGCGCTCCGGCGACGTCGAGGACCGGATAGCCCGTCACGGTCCGAAGCAGGCCGTCGTTGCCGATCTGCAGGCGGCCGTCGCGGCTGTGAACGATGCCGACCGGCGTCGTGATGGCGAACCATGCCTCCCCGTCAATGGCGAGGTCGAGCGGATTGTCAGTCTTCGTGATACCGCCGGCGCGGCGCGAGATGAAGTTCTCGCCGCTCGTCGCAAAGGCGACCGAGTCCCGCGCCGTGCGCGACAGGACGGTCTCGAACTTCACCTCGTCGGCACGGTAGCCCGCCGTCGACATGTTGGCGACGTTCTGGGCGATGGTATTGAGCCGACGCTCCAGCGCGACCTGCGCCGAAAGCCCGACATAGAGCGCAGCTTGCATTGTTACAGTCCCGTCTTGATCTTCTGCAGGCTCATGAGAAGGTCGACGCCCATGCCCGCCGTCTGCCCGCTGTTACCGAACAGCGTGAGCACCGGCGCCGAAACGGTCACCGGACTGTTGACGGCGTCGTAGACGGCCGCATACCGCTGCAAGAATTTGTCAAGCTTCTCGGGATCCTTGAAGTCCTCGAAGTTGATCTTGGCCTCGATCATCTTGGCCTGAACCTCGATGTCGGCCGACGCCGCCTCTTGGGGGATGCCGAGCGCGGTCTGGACCACTGCTAGCAAAGCCCTGTCGGCCAGGATGCCGTAGACGGATTTCAGCTCCGGCGCCTTGCGCGCGAAGTAGAGCGCAAGGCGCACGCCCTCGTTCTGTGCCCCCGCCTCCTCCTCGAGCTGCTGGCGGACATAGCGCTCGACAGTGCCCTCGCGGGTCGAGGAGAAGACTGTCGTCGTCTCGCCGTAGCGTGCAAAGTTGAAGGTCTTGGTAAATTCGGCGAAACGCTTGTCGGCGAGCCTGTTGGCAAAGCTCTTGCTGTCGTCGACACCTTCCGTCAGCACCTTGCGCATGTATGCCTTGGCATAGATCATGTCTTCCAGGCCGAAAGCCTTCATGGCGAACGAATAGAGGCGATGATCCCCCAGGAAGTCGTCGATCGACTTCACGTTCTTGATGTTCTCCAGATAATATTCGCTGTCGCGCGAGACGAGCGGCGCCGACGCCGTGCGCTCCAGCGAGCGCGCCAAGTCCTTTGTGAGCATCTGATAGCTGACGAGGGTCGAAAGCATTGCGGCAGCCTCCTGCGAGGAGGTTGAACCCTCTAGCTTGCCCGAGCCTGACCTTGCGCCGCCCCACCCGCTTTCAGCCCCGCGCAAGCCTCGCAGGCTAGGAAACGGCCATCGCCGCCCAGCGGGAGGGACTGGCAATCATCACGCCGACAAGCGGAGGAGATCGGACTTGAGTTTCTTCATCGGCCTGATCATCGCCATCGGCTCGATGCTCGGCGGGTTCATGGCGCTCGGCGGCAAGGTGTCCGTCATCTGGCAGCCGTTCGAATTCGTCATCATCGGCGGCATCGCCCTCGGCATCTTCATCATCGCCAATCCCATGTCGACCGTGAAGGACACCGGCAAGGCGATCAAGGAAGCGATCGCCGGCGACGTGCCCAAGCGCGACGACTATCTCGCCATCCTGGGCCTCCTCTTCAACCTGCTGCGCGAACTGCGCAGCAAGGCCCGCAACGAGGTCGAGGCGCATATCGACGATCCGCACAACTCGCCGATCTTCAACAATTTTCCGCGCGTGCTGAAGAACCAGGAACTGACGAACTTCGTCTGCGACTACGTGCGCCTGCTCATCATCGGCAACGCCCGCCCGCACGAGATCGAGTCCCTGATGGACGAGGAACTCGTCACCATGCGCCGGCACAAGCTCAAGCCCTACAATTCGCTCACCGTGGTGTCGGAAGCCCTGCCCGCCCTCGGCATCGTGGCGGCCGTGCTCGGCATCGTCAAAGCCATGGGTGCCATCGACCAGTCACCAGCCATCCTCGGCAGCCTCATCGGGGCGGCGCTCATCGGCACCTTCATCGGCATCTTCACATCCTATGCCGTGCTCACCCCGCTCGCACAGAAGATCAAGCTGACACGCGAGAAGCAGGCCCGCATCTACATCATCGTCAAGCAGACGCTGCTCGCCTACATGAACGGCGCCCTGCCGCAGATCGCCCTGGAGCACGGCCGCAAGGCCATCTCTGCGCCCGAGCGGCCGACCATCGACGAGGTGGAGAACGAGACCGTCATCGGCCGCAACGATGCGGCCGCAGCGGAGGCTGCCTGATCCATGGACAACAGCATGAGCCAGGCCGTCAGCAACGACATTCGCGACAGGCTTCTCGACGCGGCCGGCCTGTCGCTCGACCGGTTGCCGATGCTGCATGTGATCTTCGATCGCATGGCCACGTATTGCGCTGACAACCTGCGCCACCTCTCGGCCTCGCCGTCCTATTTCTCGCTCTCGACCATCGAGAGCGGTCGCGTCAGCGATATCCTCGAGATCTACGAAGCCAACGCGGTCGCCGGCGTCTTCAACGTGCCGGAATGGGACAGCGAGATCCTCGTCGGCTTCGACCGCGACTTCGTCTTCACCATGGTCGAGGTGCTGCTCGGCGCCGACGGCACCGAGCCGCCCGTCGACGACGAGCGCGGCTTCACCAATATCGAGATGCGCATCTCCATGGCCATCTTCGAGCAGGTGGGTAAGGCCCTGCAGGCTTCGTTCTCGATGGTGTCGGACGCGCGCTTCAAGTTCGAGCGCCTCGAGACGCGCATGGACTTCGCGGTGATCGGCCGGCGCAACAACCTCGCCGTCGTCTCCAAGTTTCTGCTGCAGGCCCTTAATCGCGGCGGCGAGATGTTCGTCATCATCCCGCAGTCGGCCCTGAACCCGATGCGCCAGACGCTGGCGCGCGTGCTCTCCGGCGACAATTCTACGCGCGACCCGCGCTGGACGGAGCAGATCCGCAACGAGGTGAGCCGCACCGAAGTGAAGCTCCGAGCCGTGCTCGAGGAGCGGGAAATGGCGCTCGGCGACATCGCCGATCTAAAGATCGGGCAGGTGATCGAATTGCAGGCAACGCCGCGCAGCCGCGTCAAGCTCGAAGGCAACGACCAGCCGCTCTTCTGGTGCCGCCTCGGCCAATCCGACGGGTCCTACATGCTGCGCGTGGAGGACTACATCGATCAGGAGCAGGAGTTTATCGATGACGTCCTCTCTCGTTGACTACGTCCTTCTCGCCGCCCTCGCCCTGACGAGCGCCTGCGTGCTGGCGACCTATCTCAAGCTGCGCCACTTCGACCGCAACCACTACGACTACAAGCGCACCCTCGACGCCACGGCGGACGCGCTGAAGGCGGCCGGCCACTCCATGGGCAGCTTCACCACCGATGGCCAGAAGACCCTCCTTGAGCTCGCCATGCGCATCGACGAGGCCCGCAAGACGCTCGCCAGCCTCGACGCAGGCATCGCTGCCGCGCACGACACGCTGGCGAATCTGGAGAAGGCCGCCCAACATCCGGCCGGGGGCGGACGCGCCACCCTGCGGCTCGTCGGCGAGGACACGACGGCGTGACGCTCCTGCACCGGCGCAAGACGAGGAAGTGATCGAATGAACCAGAAGTCGGACGACGACTTTGACGGGCTCGGCGAGCCCGCCTCCCACGACGAGGCCCTGTTCGCCCAGGGCACCGAGCCGCGTAGGGCGACGGGCAAGGACGAGCCGCTCGGCAGCCCGCGCAACCTCGACACGATCCTGCGCATCCCGGTCGTCATGCAGGTGGTCCTCGGCTCGGCGACGATGCCGGTCGCAAACCTCATGAAGCTCGGGCGCGGCGCCATCGTGCCGCTCGATCACCGCGTCGGCGAGCCCGTCGACGTTGTCGTCAACGGCCGCGTCATCGCCCGCGGCGAAGTGGTCGTGGTCGAGGACGACAATTCTCGCTTCGGCGTGTCGCTGACCGAGATCGTCGGCCCGCCCGGATCCGAGCTCGGCAGCTGATGGCGGCGACGGCAATCCCCTCGAAGGCGCCGCAACCGATCGTGCCGCGCGGGACGCTGACGCGCGGCATCGAGAAGGTAGCTGCGCTGCTGCTTGCCATGGAGAAGCCGACCGCGGGCCGGCTGCTCACGCACTTCACGTCCGAGGAGATCAAGGAGATCACACGCACGGCGGCCGAACTCGGCCCCATCCCCGCGCCGCAGATCGAAGCCCTGGTCGAAGAGTTCGCGGCCCAGTTCGCCACCGGCAAGAATCTCTTCGGCACGGCGAGCGAAGTGGAGAAGCTGCTGCAAGGCGTGCTGCCGCCCGAGCAAATCGCCGAGATCATGTCCGGCCTGATGGGCAACTCCAACCGCTCGATCTGGGACCGTATCTCCAATGTTTCCGAGAACGTGCTCGCGAGCTATCTCCTCAAGGAGCATCCGCAGACGGCCGCGCTCATCCTCTCCAAGGTCAAGCCGGCCTGCGCGGCCAAGGCCATGGGCCAGCTGCCGCAAGACATGCGCAACGACATCATGCGTCGCATGCTGACCTTCAAGCCCATCGTCGACGAAACGATGCGCATCATCGAGCGCACTATTCACGAAGACTTCATGCTGAACTTCTCCCGCAATGCGGGCGCGGATACGCACGCCAAGATGGCCGATATCATCAACAAGATGGAACGCGACCATATGGAGGACGTGCTCAACTCGCTCAGCGCTACCCGACCGAAGTCGGCGGAAATCCTCAAAGGGCTGCTCTTCACCTTCGACGACATCGTCAATCTCACGCCGGCGGCGCGCACGCTGCTGTTCGACCAGATCCCCAACGACAGGATCGTGCTGGCCCTCAAGGGCACGGACCAGTCCTTCCGCGAGATCATCCTGTCCTCACTCGCCTCCCGTGTGCGCCGCATGGTCGAGCACGAGCTCAACGGCCGCGAGCCGGCGGCCCAGCGCGACGTTCTGGAGGCGCGGCGCACCATCACGGACCTGGCGCTCGAGCTCGCCGGGCGCGGCGAGATCGACCTCAACCCCGAAGGAGACGACGACGCCTTCATTCGCTGAGCCGAGCGCACGGGCGCCGCGGACAGGAAGCACGGCCGGACGGCTCCGGCCGGCGGGACGAGTGAGGGTGCCGCCAGGCGCACGCCATGGCCGAGCAGCCCGATCAGGACAGCAAGACCGAAGAGCCGACCGAGAAGAAGGTCCGCGACGCGCTCGACAAGGGCAATGTGCCCTATTCGCGCGAGACGTCGATCTTCGCCTCGCTCGGCGCAATCCTCATCGCCTTTTCGTTCCTGACGCGGGACAACGGGGCGCAGCTCGGCGAGCGGCTGACACGCCTAATCGACACGCCCGGCGGATTCTCGCTGGCGAATGGCCATGACGCATCCGTGCTGATGCAGGCCGTCGCCTGGGATGCGGGGCAATTCGTCTTGCCCATCGTCATCGTCATTGCCATAGCGGGCACCTGTGCATCCCTCTTCCAGAACGCTCCGCGCGTGGTGGGCGAGCGCATCCGCCCGAAGTGGCAGCGCATATCGCCGACAGCCGGCTTCAAACGGATTTTCGGCAAGCAGGGATTTGTTGAATTTTTCAAATCCCTGTTCAAGTTCACAGTCGTCGGCCTGGCGTGCCTCATCCTGCTGGGCTCGGAGCAATCACGGGCGATAAATGCCATGTTCACCGATCCGAGCCTCCTGCCGGAAACGCTGCTGACGATCGCACTGCGGCTCGTCTCGGCCGTCTGTGTCGCCACCATCCTGCTCGTTGCGGCTGACCTCGTGTGGGCACGCCTGCGCTGGCACCGCGAATTGCGCATGACGCGCCAGGAAGTGAAGGACGAGTTCAAGCAGGCCGAGGGCGATCCGCTCATCAAGTCGCGCATGCGCTCCATGGCGCTCGACCAGTCGCGCAAGCGCATGATGGCCTCGGTGCCGATGGCGACCGTGGTCATCACCAATCCGACCCATTTCGCCGTCGCCCTGCGCTACGTGCGCGAGGAAGGCGGCGCCCCCCTTGTCGTCGCCAAGGGCCAGGACCTCATCGCCCTCAGGATCCGCGAAATCGCGACCCAGCATGACATTCCCATCATCGAGGACAAGCCGCTCGCCCGCGCCCTCTACGACGCCGCGGAAGTCGACCGCATGATCCCGCCCGAGTTCTTCAAGGCCGTCGCGCAGGTGCTCTACTACGTCTACACCCGCGAAGGCGGCAACGGCGCCCAGCCGCGGCCGCACAGCATGGACCGGCCCCTGCTGAAGTGAGCCACCGGCCGCGCATGTAAAAGAGATCATTTAGAACGGGATATCGTCGTCTATTAGGCCGTAGACTCATAACCGCGTAGCCAGATGCGGATGGACGCGAGCTTCACGGCGGCGAGGAAGTTTTCCGCCGTCTTGTCGAAGCGGGTGGCGATACGGCGGAAGTGTTTGATCTTGTTGAAGA
>NZ_JARKII010000015.1:0-98352 GCF_029309855.1 Chelatococcus sp. XZ-Ab1
TCTTCAACAAGATCAAACACTTCCGCCGTATCGCCACCCGCTTCGACAAGACGGCGGAAAACTTCCTCGCCGCCGTGAAGCTCGCGTCCATCCGCATCTGGCTACGCGGTTATGAGTCTACGGCCTAGAATCGCGCCAGCCGACGCAGTCGCGGCATGAGCACTCCCAGGCATGCCGCGGCGGCAAGAGCATAGGCCACCATGGCGAGATATTGCAGAGCAAGCGGCGCGCCCAGATCGAGTAGAACGCCCATGAGCCCCGGCGCGAGTGCCGAGGCAATGACCTGGGCCGCAAAGGCGACGGATCGGATCGCGCCGAGATGGCGCGTGCCGAACAGCTCCGCCCATAGCGCGCCGAGCAGCGTCGAGGCGCCCCCGTTGGTGAGTGCACCGAGGGCCATGAAGACCGGCACACTCCATGGCGAAGCCGACAGGGCGAGGACGGTGACGGCGCCCGCCATCGGCAAAAGGAAGAACGGCAACAGCCGGATCGAGCCGAAACGATCGATGAGCCAGCCGGTGGACAGTGCCGTGACCACGCTCACGCTCGCATAGACCGGGAACCAGCCGGCGAACCAGGAAAGCGTCCAGCCCTTGTCGTCAACGAGATAGGCCTGATGAAAGAATATCCCCGTCATGACGAAGGAGGGCGCCACGACCGCGACCAGGGCGGCAAAGAATTCGGGACGGCGCAGGACCTCCCCGCGGGTCCACTGTTTCTGGCCGGTGCCTTCCGCCTCGCCGCCGGTCTCGGTGTGATCGTGCCGCGGCTCCCGACGCAGCAGGGCGAGCGTGAGCGGAACGGACACGGCACAGAGGACGAAGGCGCCGACGAGCCACGTCTGGCGCCAGCCTATCGCCGCCATGAGGGCGACGGCGGTCGCCGGCATGAACGCTTCGCTCACCGGAAATCCCAGCACCGCGAGCGACATCATGCGGCCGCGCCGCTTGATATACCACCGGCCGACGCCGGTGAGCGCCAGATGTCCCATTGCGCCCTGGCCGAACAGGCGCAGCCCGAACAGGATCGGAAGCAGCAGCCATGGCGAACGGACTTGTGACATTCCCATGCACATCGCGGCCAGGGCAAGAAGCGCGAGCACCGCCAGTCCGCGGATCCTGAAGCGGTCGGCGATCTTCCCGCCCCACATCAGAACGCAGGCGCTGGCGATCGTGCCCAGGCTGTACAGGGTGCCGAAGCCGCCGTCGGAGAGAGCGAGGTCGGCTTTCAGCCACGGCGCGAAGACCGCGATGAAATAGGTCTGCCCGAAGGCGGATGACATGGTCATCACGATGGCGGCGACGACGAATTCGGTCGGCGCCGGAGCGCGCTGAAGACCAGCCGACCGAAGACCCGGTGCGGGACGGGCCGCGCCCGTCTGCGGCCCGGCGATGCCTGGTACATCAGCCATGGTCGAGGCCCACCGCCTGACGGGCCACGGTGCCGGAAGGGACGCAATGACGACCGGCGCCGGCTCCCGCAGGAGCGCACCGGACAGGAAGCGGTGCCGCGCGCACGCTGCAAGTTGGGCAGCCGTTGTCGAATGGTGGCATGGCCGTGAGCCTAGACAGGGGCGCGCCGGTAGGACAGTACGGGCAAGGCACGTCTGCCCTGCCTCCCTTGCAACCCGGAGCGCATCCTCCGCTTCCCTGATGCCCTACCGGAACATCATGATCGGGATCTTGCAGGAACGGACCATCTCGACGGTGGTCGAACCGACAATGAGGTTGCGGATGCGGGAGTGGCCGTAGGCGCCCATGACAAGGAGGTCGATGCCCTCGCGTTCGACGCTCTGGGCAATCACCTGTTCCGGCTGGCCGGGCACGAGGTCGGCTTTCGGCACGTAGCCCGCGGCGGCGAGCTGGGCCACGGCGCCGTCGAGCTTCTTCCGCGCGTCGGACGTCTCAGCGCCCACCATGAGCAGCCGGCAGGAAAGCCCGGCGAACATCGGGCTGCGCGCAATGTGGTCCACCGCCTTCAGAGCACTGGCGCCGCCGTCGAAGGCGACGAGGACGCGTTCGATTGGCCTGAAGGCGCGCGCCGCGACAAGTACCGGGCGGCGGCTGGCGCGCACCACACGTTCCAGGTTGGAGCCGAGGTGCAGCTTGGCGAAATCCGCTGCCTCGCCGCGCTTGCCGATGACCACGAGTTCGGCGTCCATCTCGCGCTCGGCGACCGTTTCAGTGAGATCGCCAAGGCGCAGGCTGGTCACGGCATCGATGCCGGCAGCGGCAAGGCGCGCCTTCGCTTCGTCGAGGACGAGACGACCGCGCTTCTGGGCAAGGCGTGCCTTCTCCTCGTCCAGCGCGGCGAGTTCGGCGAGCAGGGTGTCGCGGGCATCCGCCGAGAGGCTGCCGGTATAGTCCGCGGGAATGCTGGAGGTGTCGCGTCGGCCCAGGACATGCAGCACCTCGACCGAGGCGTCCAGGCGGGCGGCCGCCCAAGCGGCATGGTCGCAGACGCTTTGCGCATAGACGGAGGCATCGATCAGGGCGAGAAGCTTCGTCATGGCGTTTCCCCTCAATGGCCCATCAGGCGCTCAAGGGCGCCGGGCTTGTCATGGATGGCGAGCCGGTCGACGATGGTCTCGCTCGCTTCGTTGAGCCCGAGGATCTCGACCTCGGCACCCTCCCGCCGGAATTTGAGCACTACCATGTCGAGCGCTGCAACGCTGGAAATGTCCCAGATGTGGGCGCGCGAGACATCGATTGTGACCTTCTCCAGCGCCTCCTTGAAATCGAAGGCATCGGTGAAGGCATCCGCAGAGGCGAAGAAGACCTGGCCCTCGACGACATAGGTACGGTGGGTTCCGTCGGGCGACAGATATGATGTGACGCGGAAGATCTGGGCGATCTTCCAGGCGAAGAAGATGCCGGACAGCAGCACGCCGATGAGAACGCCGATGGCGAGGTTGTGCGTGGCGATGACGCCGAGGACGGTCGCCACCATGACGATGGAGGACGAGCGCGGATGGGTGGCGAGGTTCTTCAGCGACACCCAACTGAAAGTGCCGATCGAGACCATGATCATCACGGCGACGAGGGCGGCCATGGGAATCTGCTTCACCCAGTCGCCGAGGCCCACGCACAGGACGAGCAGGAAGACGCCGGCACAGAAGGTGGACAGCCGCCCGCGGCCGCCCGACTTCACGTTGATGACGGACTGGCCGATCATGGCACAGCCCGCCATGCCGCCGATGAATCCGGTGGCGAAATTGGCGATGCCCTGGCCGATGCACTCGCGGTTCTTGTCGCTCCTCGTGTCGGTCAGTTCGTCGACGATGGTGGCCGTCATCAGGGATTCGAGCAGGCCGACGGCGGCCACCGCTGCCGAATAGGGCAGGATGACAAGAAGCGTGTCGAGATTCAGCGGCACGTCCGGCAGGAGGAAGACGGGCAGCGTGGACGGCAGTTCGCCCATGTCGCCGACGGTTCTCAGATCGAGTCCGAGGCCGATCGAGACGGCGGTGAGCACGACGATGCAGACGAGCGGCGAGGGGATCGTCTTCGTGATGAGGGGCAGTAGGTAGATGATGGCGAGCCCCGCCGCCACCATCACATAGGTGAGCCACGGCACATTGGTGAGCTCCGGCAGCTGCGCCATGAAGATGAGAATCGCGAGGGCGTTGACGAAGCCGGTCATGACCGATTTCGAGACGAAGCGCATGACGTAACCGAGCCGCAACAGGCCAGCGCCGACCTGCAAGACGCCGGCGAGCACCGTCGCGGCGAGCAGGTATTGCAGCCCGTGTTCCTTGACGAGCGTGATCATCAGTACGGCCGTTGCCGCCGTTGCCGCCGAGATCATGCCGGGGCGCCCGCCCGTGAAGGCGATGATGACGGCAATCGAGAAGGAGGCATAGAGCCCGACCTTGGGGTCGACGCCGGCGATGATGGAGAAGGCGATGGCCTCCGGGATGAGAGCCAGGGCGACCACGAGGCCGGCGAGAATGTCGGCGCGGATGTTGCCGAACCATTCGGTTCTGAGCCGCGAAAGGGAGGAGGACATAGAAACAGGGCTCCGTGCAGGCGCGCCGTTGGTCCGGCGCGGCAAGAGAGGTCAGTTTGTCGTGAAGGAACAGGAGAGAACGGGATGTCGCAGCGGCCGCCTGAGAGCACGCGATCGCCGACACGGCGCGGCCGAGCGGGGAACGCAGATACAGGCAGGAGAGCGCGTAGCTTACATCGGCTCGTTCGTCTCTGGGAACAAAGGCTGCTGCAGCGCAGCATCGATGGTGCGTGCATAGACAGGGCGGCGTGTCATTGCAAGCCCGTTGATCGGGCGGTCGGCAGCAAGACCAGGGCAGACCAGTCCCGGTGGCTGCGCCGGAGCGGCGGATTGCCAGGCGCAGGCTTCCCGACACGGCTGCAGATGAACGTTTCAAGGTTTCCCTTCACGACGCCCACACCCATGCCCGGCGATCGGCATTGATGCCGCGGGCCGATCCTGCGGCTTACCGCCTGACGACGATCGCGCTCCGACTTGGGTCGACACGAAGGCCGGCGGCAGCAGCAAGCATGGCGGCTGCCTGTAAGTTGTGTTGTTGTGCCGCGTTGTCTTTCGAACGTATATCACTTGTCATAAAAGTCGTTCGGGGTTCTGATATGCTGACGGGCGCCATGAATACATTATTCTTCACGCGTGAGATGACACGACAGTTTTATATATTTCGAACTTGAGTTCTCTGCGTTTGGTTGTGAACGTCCGGGCGGGTCGGTCCGGGAGCGGCGTTCCGGATGGGACGCAACATCCCCCATCGCTGTTTGTCGCCTGGTCTGTAGCGGCATGTCGAATTGCGAGTGAAAGAATGATTCCAGCATCCGTTTTCAACAACCTGTCCCTCGGTATTTCCATGACAGCCGATCATCGGGCGCCGTTCTTGCCGCAGAGGCCGGGTGTGGGGCCGGGCAACGTAGGTTCGCCGGCCTTCCATCCTCCGGCTCCGGAGGTGGGGGCCAGGCTCGAGGAACAAATTCGAGAGGCCGCAACCTTCATCAATCAGATGTTTCCTGAGACCCGCGCCTGTTCGGATGTCGCTGGCGATGCGGAGCTGCGCCGGGAGAGGGCCGTGGATGGGGCGCGCAAGCATCGCCCGCGCCATCGCAAGATCTATCAGGTGTCGCGCAAGAATGACGACACTCCCGACAAGCTGCCGTCGTGGGACACGACGCACGGCGATCCCGTCTTTCGCATCGGTGCGGATGGACAACCACGTCAGGTCGGCTGGCGCACCGCCGACGGCACTTTGAAGAAGCTGGGTCTCGAGACGGGCGAGCCGAAAGGTGCCGGCAACCAGATCGGTCAGCCTCGCCGGGGCGGCGGGAGGCTCTACGAGACGATCAAGTGGGAACCGGACCATCCGCCGCCAAGGCAGTCCGTCGGTTCAAAGGATAGCATCTTCCTCGTCCACCCGAATGTTGCCAAAGCCCTCGGCGGCGAGATCGGCGATCCCTCGATCCAGAGCAGAATCATAGATGCCATTCAGAAGAAGGGGATCGAGCCGGTTGCCACCGACTTTGAGACCTTTGCGCCCAACGTTCCGCTGAGTTGGGATTTCAGGTTCGACTTCAACGGCCACGCGCCGACGGGTGCGCAGGATCTGGCGCGCCGGGATGGGCGCCGCTTCCGGGATGACCTGGCTCTCTACATCTATGAGAACAATCGTAATCCCCACAATCGCCCCATGGTTATCGACTCCGCAACGACGTACATACTTGTTTCTGATGTCCCTCATGGCGTCATCGGTCAGGCCGCTCCTGGCAGGGCGTACATGATGATCGCCTTCAATCATCTCGATGATGGTGTCCTCAAGCATGAGTTCGGCCATAAGTATGAACTGATGCACGACGATGACGATGGGGTCATGTATCCCTTCGTCCGGAAGCATCAGAACACGAACTATACCAATCAGAACAAGGCTGACATGGTTGGCCCGCTATCGAGGGCATTGGGCTATGATCCGGAAACGGGAAACGCGCCGCCGAACGGCTGATCGCCGCGAGGGAGGCGCCAGCGGCGCCGGCGATAGGAAAAAGGTGGCGAGGCCGAGCCCCCTATCGTCCATGCGATGACAAGGTTGGGAACGGAGCCGCTGCTCGATGCCCGAGCCGGTCGCCGGAGCCGGCGCGGGGGTGTTGCGGAAACCCGCTGGGGAGGGCTGCGCTTGCCTCACAGGCCGCCGACGCAGACGTATTTGATGTTCAGGTAATCGTCGATCCCATATTTGGAGCCCTCGCGCCCGACGCCGGATTCCTTGACCCCGCCGAAAGGCGCGACCTCGGTGGTGATCAGCCCCTCGTTGATGCCGACGAGGCCGTATTCGAGCGCTTCCGAAACGCGGAAGGCACGGCCGAGGTCGCGCGTGTAAAAGTAGCAGGCGAGGCCGTATTGCGTGTCGTTGGCAAGCTGCACGGCCTGTGCCTCATCCTTGAAGCGGAAGAGAGGGGCCAGCGGTCCGAATGTCTCCTCGCGGGCGACGGCCATGGCCGGCGTTGCGTCCGCGATCACCGTCGGCTCAAAGAAATTGCCGCCGAGGCTCTGGTGGCGCCGGCCGCCCGTGAGCATGCGCCCGCCCTTGGCGAGGGCGTCGGCGATATGCTCCTCCACCTTGGCGACCGCCTTCTCGTCGATGAGCGGGCCCTGCACGACGCCGTCCTCGAAGCCGTTGCCGATCTTCATGCCGGCCGAGGCCTTGGCGAGGCGTTCGGCGAAGGCTTCGTAGATGCCCTCCTGGACGAGGAAACGATTGGTACAGACGCAGGTCTGGCCGGCGTTGCGGTACTTGGCAATCATGGCGCCCTCGACGGCGCGGTCGAGGTCGGCGTCGTCGAAGACGATGAAGGGCGCGTTGCCGCCGAGCTCCATCGACACCTTCTTCATGGTGCGCGCCGCCTGTTCGGCGAGCTGCTTGCCGACCTCCGTCGAGCCGGTGAAGGTGATCTTCTTAACGAGGGGGTTCGACGTCAGCTCTCCGCCGATCTGCCGCGCCGCCCCGGTGAGAATGTTGACGACGCCGGCGGGAATGCCGGCCTCCTCGCTGAGCACGCCCCAGGCGAGCGCCGAATAGGGCGTCTGCGAGGCTGGCTTGACCACGATGGTGCAGCCGGCGGCGAGCGCGGCGCCGAGCTTGCGCGCGATCATGGAGGAGGGGAAATTCCACGGCGTGATGGCGCCGACGACGCCCACCGGGTCCTTCGTGACGAGGATGCGCCGGTTCTGCCACGGCGAGGGGATGACGTCGCCGTAGATGCGCCGGCCCTCCTCGGCGAACCACAGCACATACGCAGCCGACATGCCGACCTCGCCGCGCGCCTCAGCGAGCGGCTTGCCCTGCTCGGCTGTGAGGATGCGGGCGAGATCCTCCTTGTTGTCGGCGACGAGTTGGGCGAGGCGGCGCAGGTGATCGGCCCGCTCGGCCGCGGTCTTTGCCCGCCAGGACGGAAAGGCGGCATCGGCGGCCGCGATGGCTCGGGTGGTTTCGGCCGCTCCGGCGTTGGGCACTGTGCCGAGGAGCCGGCCGGTCGCCGGATCGGTGACTGCGATGGGCTCGCCGGCCGAGCTGTCCTTGACCCATTCGCCGCCGATGAGATTGGTGGAGCGGAAAAGCTCGGGGCGCTTCAATCGGGGCTCTGTCTGCATGGTTGTTCTCTCCAACTGCGCTCGCTTGCCGGCGCGCGCATCTCGACGGCACTGGCGGGCGGACGTGAGGGCAGCGCGCTTCCAGCATCCTCGAAGGGCAATGTGGCGCTGGCAAGGGCCATGAAGACAATCGGGACCTGCGCCCTCGGCGTGGGCAGGAGCTACGGGTCCCGTTTTTCAGCCGGCGACGGATCCTCGAAATAGACTACCATCCTGAGATGGCGATGTTCATCGACCGTCAGCACCTCGTGACGAAAGGTGCGATGCCTGCCGTGCGGATCGATGACGGCGCTGATGCCGCGGCTGTAGCTGTCCATGGTCGGCTGCTCGAACCAGCGCCGGAAATCCGCCGACAGGCTCTTGAGCTCGCCGATCAGCGATGCGAGCACCGGGCTCTCCGGCGCGGCGGCGACATCGTAACGGAACTGGGCGAGCAACCTTGGCGCATCCCGATGCCATGCCGGCAGCCGCCGGCGCAGGTCGGGGTCGGCGAAGAGCATGCGCATGATGTTGCGGTCCGCCTGCTCGCGGCCGGAGAGGCCGAGCAGCCGGTCGATGGCCGCATTCCAGGCGATCACGTCCCAGCGCAGGTTGACGACACAGGCCGGCCGCGCGGCGAGATCGTCCAGCATCTGCTGGATGAGCGGGCTGACCGAGAGCCACTGATAGTCTTCGAGCGGCGGTGGGCGCCGATGCGCCAGCAGAAAGAGGTGGCAGCATTCCGCGTCGTCCAGCCTAAGGGCCTTCGACACGTTGAGAAGGAAATCCTCGGAGACCTGAATGTCGCGCCCCTGCTCGAACCACGTGTACCAGGTCAGTCCGACGCCAGCGAGGGCAGCAACCTCCTCGCGCCGGAGACCCGGCGTGCGGCGCCGACCCGTCGAGGCGAGGCCGACGTCGGCAGGCGTCAGCCTGCGGCGGTGGCGTATCAGGAAGTCCGACAGGTCGCTTCGTGTGCGGGCGAGGGTTCGGTTCGTCAGGGGATTGCTCCAAGTAACAGGATAACTTCCAATATTGTAACAGGATGATGTCGTGCCGACAGTCCTCCGACAAGGAGGCAACATGACATCTCGCTGCGACATCGACATTTCTCTTCCAGACGCGGTCCTGGGCGACGCCGCGACGGTCCCGTCCTCGGCGCGGCTGCGGGAATGGCTGGGCCTTGCCCTTCTTTCCCTGCCGACGATCTTACTCGGGCTTGATCTGACGCTGCTGCATCTGGCGCTGCCAGCGCTCGCCGCCGACCTGCAGGCAACGAGCACGCAGGCGCTCTGGGTCATGGATGCCTACGGTTTCCTGATCGCGGGCTTTCTCGTCACCATGGGCACCCTGGGTGACCGCATTGGGCGTCGCCGACTCCTGATGATCGGCGCTGCCGCCTTCGCCGCCGCCTCGATCGCCGCGGCCTTCTCGCCCTCCGCACCGATGCTGATCGCGGCGCGTGCGGCGCTCGGGATCGCCGGCGCGACGCTGATGCCGTCCACCCTGGCGCTCATCAGCAACATGTTCGTCGCCCCCCGCGAGCGGGCGTTGGCGATCGGTGTCTGGGCCACCATGTTCGCGGCCGGCATGGCTCTGGGACCGATCGTGGGCGGCGCCCTGTTGGCGCATTTCTGGTGGGGCGCCGCATTTCTCTTGGCCGTCCCCGTCGTTGCGCTGCTGCTCGTCCTCGCCCCGGTCCTGTTGCCGGAATACCGCGCCCCGCGCGCTGGCCGCCTCGACCTTCCGAGCGTCGTCCTGTCACTCGCCGCCATGCTGCCGGTCATTTACGGCGTCAAGCGGTTCGCGAAGGACGGGCCCACGCCCGAGGCAGCCGTCGCCATGGGGCTCGGGGTACTCGTCGCGCTCATCTTCGTGCGGCGGCAGCGGCGTCTCGCGGACCCGCTCGTCGACATGAGCCTGTTCGCCGAAAAGGCGTTCGGCATTGCGCTGGTGGTGCTGCTCTTCGGCCTCGTCGCCGTCGGGGGCACCATGCTGCTCGTCACGCAGTACCTGCAGCTGGTGGCCGGCCTTTCGCCGCTCGTCGCCGGTCTCTGGATGGGACCGCCGGCCGTGGCCATGGTCGTTGCCGGCATCGGCGCGCCGCTTGTCGCGCGGCGCGTCAGGCCGGGATATGTGGTCTCCGGCGCGCTTGCCCTGTCTGTTGCCGGCTATCTCATGCTGACGCAGCTCGACGGCGGCGGTTCGGACCTGGGGCTGCTGGGCGCCGGCTTCTCGTTGGCCTATCTCGGGCTCGGGGCGATCGCGGCGCTCGGTACGGATCTCGTCGTCGGTTCGGCGCCCCCCGAGAAGGCGGGGTCGGCGTCTGCATTGTCGGAGACAGTGCAGGACCTCGGCGCCTCCCTCGGCGTCGCCGCGCTCGGCAGCCTCGCCACCGCTGTCTATCGCGGCGCAATGGCGGGGCGGGGGATGGAGACGCTCGCCGGCGATGCGCGCGAAGCGGTTGCGGACAGCCTCTGGGCGGCCTCCGCCATCGCCGGCAGGCTGCCGGCGGGGCTGATCGACCAGGCGCGGGCCGCCTTCATGGCGGGCTTCACCGCTGCTGCTGTCGTCAGCGCCGTATCAGTCGCCATTCTCGCGGTGCTTGCCGCCGTGGCGCTGAGGCATGTCGGCCGCCCGGGCGATTGAGCGACCGAACGGGGTGCGCCTCTGGCCGATTGCAAGCGATTGGGTTTCAGGCACCCGTATCGGGGGCATCCCGAATGGCAGGCAGGGGTAAGCGGGCATTGCGATCAAATCGCGCGATTATATCGAGCGGGAGGACTGGGGGCGCCTTGCATGGCCGCAAACAAGGATACGCATCGCGGAAGTCAGCCTGACGTTGGCGGGCTGCAACCTCGCCCACGAGGCGGCCTGCGTGCCGGCGAGGATCTTGGAGATGACCGGCATGTCGCCGGGCGAAGTCGCTGAGAGTCGTCGAGCGCTGGCGGCGTTGCGCGAAAAGCTGCACGTTGGTTTGCCGGACAGGGGCTGACGCGGCAGCGGCCGGCGCGGCGACCGGAGCATGGGACAATGATGAGGGGCGAGCCCTGCCACGGACGGCTGGGCCCGCCCGGATGAGCTTGCCGTCAGGCGGCGCCTACCGGCTGACGGTGGATGAACCACAGCTCGATCGCGGCGAGGACGGCGACGATCACGCCCGCGATCACGTGCGGATAGAACGCCGCAGCGATCCCGGTGAAGCCGAGCACCCACGGCGAGATCAGCGCCCAGATGCCGAGCGCCAGGTTCGCCCATTCCTCCCATTCCGCGAAGGAGACGAGCGCGCCGATGGCGATGAGCGCGATCGCCGCCCCAACGAGCCAAGCGTTCCAGGAGGCCGCTGCCTCCATGGTGAAGCCCAGCACCCAAGGGCTGAGTGCGAGGCAGACGCCGACGAGGGCATTGCCGACGTCGAGCGCCGTATGCTCCGTCTTCCTCATCATTCTCGCTGGCATGACACTGCTCCTTCCTTGACACACCGGTCGCCCGTGACGCGCGCAGCCGGCCTTCGCCGTGGCAGGGCCGCAAAGCCGCGCCGCCGGCGCGGCCAGCGAACATGCAAGGTGAAGGAGAGGGACACGTACTGCGTCGTCCTCATGGCCACATCCTCCGGTGGAGGACCGTGCATGGGCGACATCTCCGGACCCCGGTCCGGCTGCGGCCCGTGTCACGGTGACCGCTTGCTCTTCATTTAGCCGGGAAAGCCTTACTTTTCAAGGGTTATGGGGATCAGTCCATCACGGCATGGCCCGGTTCGCCCTTGCGGTCGGCAGGTCCGGCCGGCGCATCATCAGGAGCCGTAGCACGGACAGGAGCAGCACGGTCGTCATGGTCAGCGTCGCGACCGAGGCTCCTGTGTCCAGTAGCTCTCGTTCCAGAGCGAATAGGCGAGCATCATGATACCCGTGAGCATCAATGAGACGCGGGTCGGGGCGAAGACAGCCGGCCGGCGATGAGCATGGCGATCATGGTGTCGATCCCGCGCGGCGCCATCAGGAGCCCTACGGTCGCAGCCGAATAGCCGCCGAGCATTCGCAGATAGGGCGAAAACGATCTGCAAACAGCGCTATTGAAGCGGTTGGAGCATGCCTCCACTGGCTCGGCGTCCCCGCGATGGCATGGTTCAGCATTGGCTGGAGGCGGACTTTCCGTGCGGCAGGATGGGCGCGTCCTCGTCATCGAGTACACGTTCGGCCGCGCCGTCGAGATCCTCGTACTGGCCGCCGCGCAGCGACCAGAGGAAGACGGCGAGCCCGACGAAACCGAGGCCCAGCGACAGCGGGATGAGGTAGAAAAAGTCGCTCATGCACGTGCCTCCGACATCCGGCCGACGCGCCGGCCCGCCTCTCGGGCGCCGCCGTCGGCACGGCCGAGGCGCAGCGCATTCGCAACCACGATCACCGAAGAGGATGACATGGCCACGGCGGCGAAGAGCGGTGTCACGAAGCCGAACACCGCGAAGGGCAGGGCGATGGCGTTGTAGATCAGCGCGAGGGCCAAGTTCTGGCGGGTCAGCGCTTGCGCCGCGCGGGAGAGGCCGAGGGCCGCCGGCACGGCCTCGAGCCCGTCGCGCAGGAAGACGAAGTCGGCTGCGTTGCGGCCGATGTCGGCGGCCGTGGCCGGTGCCATCGACGCATGCGCGGCGGCGAGCGCCGGCGCGTCGTTGAGCCCGTCGCCGACCATCAGCACCTTGCGGCCGTCGGCGGCGAGCGCGGCGAGGATCGCCACCTTGTCGCCCGGCACGAGGTCACCGGCGCATTCGGTAATGCCGAGCTCGGCGGCAAGGCGCAGGACCTCATCGCTGCGGTCGCCGGAGAGGAGGACGATCCTGAGCCCCTCGGCCTTGAGCGCCCGCACCGCCTGCTGCGCGCCCGGCCGCAGTCGGTCGGCGAATGAAAAGCCGGCGACGAGGCGGCCGTTACGCGAGAGGACGGTGCCGGTGATGCCGCTGGCGTCGCGGAGCGCCCAGGCCGCGCGGCCGAGGCGGTAGACATGGCCGCCCGCGGTCGCCTCGAGCCCGAGGCCGGGATGTTCGCCGACGCTGTCGAAGACGGGCGCCAGCCGCACCCGGTGCTGCGCGGCGGCGGCGATGGCGCGCGCATGGGGGTGGCGCGAATGGGCGGCGATGGCCGCGGCGACCGCAAGTTCGGCCGGTGCAATGTCGCCGGCATTCGTAAGCGCGAGGATGCCCTGCGTCAGCGTCCCCGTCTTGTCGAAGACGACGGTGTCGATCTCGGTGATGCGCTCCAGCGCGCCTCCGTCCTTGACCATGATGCCGGCCTCGAAAAGGCGGCGGGCGGCGACCACCTGCACCATCGGCACGGCGAGCGCCAGCGCGCAGGGGCAGGTGATAATGAGCACGGCGACAGCGACGGTGAGCGACTGGTGCCAGCCGCCGCCGACAAGCATCCAGCCGATGAAGGTGACGAGCGCAGCCGCATGGACGAAAGGCGCATAGAGAGAGGCCGCGCGGTCGGCGAGCCGCCGGTAGCGCGAGCGTCCACCTTCCGCCGCCTCCATGAGGCGCAACATCTCGGCGAGGAAGGAATCCTTTGCCGCCGCCCGTGCCCGCATCGTCACCGGCCCGGTGAGGTTGAGCGTGCCGGCCTCCACGGCGGTGCCGGGGCCGGCCTCGCGCGGCAGGCTCTCGCCGTTGACGAGCGAGCAGTCGATGTCCGATTGCCCGGCGATGATCTCGCCGTCAACCGGGATGCGTTCGCCCGCGGCCACCATCAGCGTCATGCCGGGAGCGATTTCGGAGAGCGGCAGGTATTCCTGCCGTCCGTCGCCACGGACCACATGGGCGCCGCGCGCGGCGAAACGCGCGAGGCCCTTGACGGCGGTGCGTGCCCGCTCGCGCATGACATGATCGAGCGTGCGGCCGATGAGCAGGAAGAAGATGAGCGATACGGCTGCGTCGAAATAGGCATGAGCACCGCTGTTCACCGTGTCGTAAAGGCTCATGCCGAAGGCGATGAGGATGCCGATGGAAATCGGCACGTCCATGTTGGTGCGCCCGTGGCTGAGTGCGTTCCAGGCGGAGCTGAAGAAGACGCGGCCGGAATAGGCGATGGTCGGCAGGGCGATGGCGGCGGAGATGAGGTGGAAGAGGTCGCGTGCGCCGGCCTCGGCGCCGGACCACACCGCTACTGACATCAGCATGATGTTCATCGCGCCGAAGCCCGCCACCGCGAGCGCACGCACGAGGCTGGAGAGCGTCTCGTCGCGCTCGTCGGCTGCCGGGTCGTCGAGATGGGCGGGATAGCCGATGGCCGCAAGCGTCGGGACGAAGGCGCTCGGGTCCGCCGCCTCGCGCCAGCGCACCGAGACGCGGCGCGTGGAGAGGTTGACGCGCGCGCCCTCGACGCCGTCGATGCGCCCGAGCGCGTTCTCGACCGTGCGCATGCAGGCACCGCAATGCACGGCCGGAACGGACAGGTCCGTCTGCCACAGGCCCTCGCCGATGCGATGGCTGGCGAGGACGATCTCCTCCCGCGAGGGCCCTCCTTCAGCGGCCGCGGGCGCGGCGGCGAGGGCGAGCGTGGCCGGCCCGCAGCAGCTCATGGGGTCATTCCTCCTGCGCGATGGCCTTGTAGGCGTGCCAGGTGCCGTGGCCGAGCACCGGGAAGGTGATGATGAGCCCGAGGAGGCCCGTGACGAGGCTCGCTAGGAAGAGCGCGAGCACGATGGCGCCCCAGGCGAGCATCACGGGCAGATTGTTCCACACCAGCGCCATGCTCTTGCCCATGGCCGTGAAGGCATCCACGCGCCGGTCGAGCAGCATCGGGATTGAGAAGGCGCTGATGGCAAAGGAGAAGGCAGCGAACAGTGCCCCGACGAGGCTGCCGACGACGAGCATGGCAAGGCCGAGTGGTGTGCCGAACAGCATCGCCGTGATCGGCCCGAGGCCGGGTACGAAGGGCTGCCAGCCGAAAAACAGCGCGTAGATGATGACGGCTGCACGCATCCATACCAGCATCAGCATCATCAGGAGCGCGCCGGTGAAGAGGATCTGCCCCGTCGAGGCCGCCTTCACGAAGATCATGCCGGCAAGGCTCGCCCTTCGCCCCTCGGCAAGGCGCCGGCTCTTTTCGTAGAGGCCGATGGCGAGCACCGGTCCGACCACCATGAACCCAGCCAAGGCAGGGAAGAGGATGTAGTCGAATCCGAAGGCGAACAACCCCCAGATCGTGATGACTGAGACGGCGAAGACGAGAACGCCGTAGGCGAGGCTCGCCCCTGGCTGCACCGTGAAGTCCCGCCAGCCCTTCCGGAGCCAAGTGAGGGCCTCCGACGCAGGCAGTCCGCGATCGAGATCGACGCGGGCGGGCTTGACCGGCGCTTCGTGCGCGACTGTGCTCATGTCCTTTTTCCTCGCTCCGTCCGCTCAGCACGATGACTTGGCCGCGCGGAAGGCGCCTTCGCCCCCGCCCGGCGCCTTCAGATGGGCGACGCAGTCCGGCTGCGAGGACAGCGCCACCGCGACGAGATGCGCGTTCGCTCCGATGATCACCGCGGCCGCCACCGCGACGATGAGGAAGGCCGTGAGGCGCCCCCGCGACAAAGGCTTGCGGGCCGGATCCCGATGTCGTGTCCTCGCCGTCATGGGTCACTTGCCTCCGCCGAGGTCGAGCACGTAGAGCGTGAGGATCTTGCGGTCGAGCTCCGAGAGCCGCGTCTCCCACGCCGGCATGTGGCCCTGGCGACCACCGTAGACGGTATTGAAGATCGACTGGCGGTCCCCGCCGTAGATCCAGAAGCCGTCCGTCAGGTCAGGAGCCCCCACGTCGGTGCTGCCCTTGCCCTCTGGCCCGTGGCACGAGGCGCAGTTGGCGTCATAGACCTCCTTGCCCGCGACAATCGCTTCTTTTTCCGGCCCGCTCGCGAGGGTCGGATCGCTCAGCGACTGCACATAGGTGACGACGTTGAGTACGGCCGCTCTGTCGAGCATCTGGTCGCGGCCGAAGGCGAGCATCTGTGCGATGCGGCCCTCGGGATGGCCGCTGTTGATGCCGACACGGATCGTCTCGGCGATCGCCTCGGGCGTGCCGCCCCACAGCCATGCACCGGCCGTGAGGTTAGGATAGCCGGGCCCGCCCTTGCCGGCGGTGCCGTGGCAGACCGCGCAATTGTCGCCGAAGAGGGCGCGGCCGCTCTCGCGCACCTTCTGCATCAGGCCTGCATCCGCCTGGATGGTGGCATAATCGTCCTGCGCGATGCGCTGCGCCCAGCTGCGCTGGCGCGCGGCCTCGGCGACGCTCTCGCGCACGATCTCGCGCTGGTCGATACCGAGCAGGCCCTTCGTATAGGTCACGCCGAGCGGCCAGGCCGGCATCAGCACCCAGTAAACGAAGGCGAAGAGGGCTGTGACGGAGAGGAAGAACCACACCGCCTTCGGCACTGGGGTGTTCAGTTCCTTGATGCCGTTCCACTCGTGCCCGGTCATTCGCTGACCGGTGTAGGGATCGTGCTCGCCTACCGACATGGCGTGTCCTCGTCGTCGATGATGCTCTTGGCAGCTTCCTCGAACCGCTCCTTGTTGGAGGGCCAGAAGGTGTAGGCGACGACGGTGATGGCCATCGCCATGAGGTAGAAGAGGCCGTAGGATTTGGAGAACGCGACGAGCGTGTCGTGGTCGATCATGGCTTCGCCCCTTCGGTCGATGCGGTCTGCTGGTGGGCGGCGTCCGTGAGGCGGCCGAGCACCTGCAGGTAGGCGACGAGCGCATCCATCTCGCTCACCCGCTCGGGCTTGCCATCGAAGGCGCGCACGTTGGTAGCCTCGCCGTAGCGGGCGGTGACGCCGGCCGCGAAGGGGCCGTCCGGCATCGCCTGGCCATAGGCGTCGGCGGTGGCGTTGGCGATCATCTCGTCCGTATAGGGCACGCCGACCACGCGCTGGGCGGCGAGATGGTCGGAGAGGTCGTTCACCTTGAGCGGCGTCTCGGCGAGCCAGCGGTAGGCCGGCATGATCGATTCCGGCACCACGTCGCGCGGGTTGATGAGATGCGCAACGTGCCAGGCATCGGAATACTTGCCGCCGATGCGGGCGAGGTCCGGCCCCGTGCGCTTGGAGCCCCAGAGCATCGGGTGGTCGTATTTCGACTCGACCGCCAGCGAATAGGGTCCGTAGCGCTCCACCTCGTCGCGCAGGGTGCGGATCATCTGCGAGTGGCAGGCATAGCAGCCCTCACGGATGTAGATGTTGCGCCCCGCGAGTTCGAGCGGCGTGTAGACGCGCATATCGGGCGCCTCCTCGACCGTCTCGTCGATGGTGAAGAGCGGGGCGATCTCCATGAAGCCGCCGATGCTCGACACCACGATGATGGCGACGACGAAGCCGATGGCGTTGCGTTCGAGCTTTTGATGGATGCCGAACATCTCAATCATTCTCCCGCTTGGAGCGACCGGGCGAGGGCGGGAACGACGGGCGCGTCGGGCGCGTCGGCCCGTTCGGCCGACGCCTCGCGGATGGTCATCCACACGTTGTAGAGGCCGACGACTGCGCCGATGACGAAGAGGAGGCCGCCGATGGCACGGGCGATGTAGTAGGGCCGCATCGCCACGAGCGAGTCGATGAAGGAATAGGCGAGCGTGCCGCCTTCGTTGTAGGTACGCCACATCAGGCCCTGGATGATGCCCGAGTTCCACATTGCGAAGACGTAGACGAGCGTGCCGGCCAGCGAGAGCCAGAAGTGCACCTCGACGAGCTTGTTGGAATACATGGCCGGCCGCTTCCAGACCCACGGCACGACGGCATAGATCGAGCCGAAGGTGATGAGCGCTACCCAGCCGAGCGCGCCGGCATGCACGTGGCCGACCGTCCAGTCCGTGTAGTGCGAGAGCGAGTTGACGGCGCGGATCGACATGAACGAGCCCTCGAAGGTCGAGAGGCCGTAGAACACTGCCGCCAGCATCATGAAGCGCAGCGTGGCGTCATCACGCACCTTGTGCCAGGCGCCGTTGAGGGTGAGCAGAGCGTTCGCCGCCGCCATCCACGAGGGCACGATCAGCATGATCGAGAAGGTCATGCCGAGCGTCTGCACCCATTGCGGCAGGGCCGTGTAGTGCAGGTGGTGCGAGCCCGCCCACATGTACATGAAGGTGATGCCCCAAAAGCCGAGGATCGACATGCGGTAGGAGAACACCGGCCGGCCCGCGCGCTTGGGCAGGTAGTAGTACATCATCCCGAGGAAGCCGGCGGTGAGGAAGAAGGCGACCGCGTTGTGGCCGTACCACCACTGCGTCATCGCATCCTGCACGCCCGAGAAGGCCGAGTAGCTCTTGGCGCTGCCGAAGGAGATCGGCACGGCGAGGTTGTTGACGATGTGCAGGATGGCCACGACCAGGATGAAGGCCATGTAGTACCAGTTGGCCACGTAGATATGCGGTTCCTGCCGGCGCATCAGCGTGCGCAGGTAGATCGAGAAATAGACGACCCACACGACGACGAGCCACAGGTCGGCGTACCACTCGGGCTCGGCATATTCCTTCGACTGGGTGATGCCGAGGAGATAGCCGCTCGCCGCGATGAGGCAGAAGAGGTTGTAGCCGACGAGCACGAACCACGGGCTGAACTGGTCGGGCAGGCGGGCGCGGGACGTGCGCTGCAGGACGTGGAAGGAGGTGGCGATGAGCGCGTTGCCGCCGAAGCCGAAGATGACGCCGGAGGTGTGCACCGGCCTGAGGCGGCCGAAGCTCGCCCAGGCGGCGTCGAAGGTCATGTCTGGATAGACGAGCAGCCAGGCGACCCAGTCGCCCACGCCCATGCCGATGACGCCCCAGATCATGGCGAGCACGACGCCGGCCTTCGTCGGCGTGTCGTAATACTGGGCGAGGCGCTCCTCGCCCGGCTCTGGCGCATAGAAGCCGGCGATGACGAAGAACATCAGGATGACGGCCGAGGCCATGATGAGCCCGCCGTGCACGGCAAGAATGTCCCCCCGGCCGGCGATGGCCAGGGCAAGGCCGAATGTCGCCACGGCCGTCAGCACGGCAAGAGCCAGCCGCCTCTCGCCCCTCGTCAGTTCCGATATCATGGTGGCGTTGCTCCCGCTCCGCTCCTGGTCCCTGCGACGGGTGCGGAAATCCGCCCGTCTCACAGGCCATAGGACGAGCCGGCGGCCGATTGTTTGATGCGGATCAAAGAACGCCGGATTCGGCTGTGCCGGGCGCCTGTCTTGGCCCGGTTCCCCCACGCGGCCAGAGGCCCGGCCCGCAACGCCGCTAGATACATGGTCGCGGGGCGGGGCACCGATTCGTAATGCAACTCGTTTGCACTTGCGCCGCGGCTGCGCGTCGCCTATATCTGCAATTGCAATTCATTCGCAATAAGGAGAGGCGTTTCATGCCCGATGCGACGCGACGCGGCCTCATGGCTATGGTGGCTGCTGCCCTGCTTGGTTTCATGGTCGCAGCCGGCCCGGCCGCGGCGCAAACGCCGCCGGCTCGCAAGCTCGTCATCGTTGCCACGACCGGCATGATCGCCGACGCCGTGCGCCAGGTGGCAGGGGACCGGGCCGAGATAAAGGCCCTGATGGGTCCGGGTGTCGATCCGCACACCTATCGCCAGACCCGTTCCGATATTGTCGCCATGACGCAGGCTGACGCCGTGATGTGGCACGGGCTCTACCTCGAGGCCCAGCTCGAGGCCTTTTTCGTCGACCTTGCGAAGCACAAAAGGGTTTTCGCTCTTGGCGAAACTCTGCCGAAGGCTGAATTGCTGGCGCACGAGGACTACGAGGGCCGCTACGATCCGCACGTCTGGATGGCGCCGCGCATCTGGAAGGGGGTCGTTCTTGCCGCGCGCGATGCGCTGATTGCGCTCGACCCGGCCGGCGAGGCGACCTTTCGCCGCAATGCCGATGTACATCTAGGCGAGATCGATGCGCTCGCCGCCTATGGCGAGAAGGCCATGGCCAGCGTACCGGCGGAGGCTCGCGTCCTCGTGACCGCGCACGATGCCTTCCGCTACTTCGGCCGCGCCTATGGCTTTGAGGTGCTCGGCATCCAGGGCATCTCGACCGAGAGCGAGGCGGGGCTCAAGCACATCGAGGATCTTGTCGGCACGTTGGTCGAGCGCAGGATCGGCGCCATCTTCGTCGAGACCTCGGTGCCGGACCGCAACGTCAGGGCCCTCATCGAAGGGGCGGCGGCGCGCGGCCACAAGGTGGTCATCGGCGGCGAGCTCTATTCCGATGCCATGGGTCGGCCGGGCACCTACGAAGGCACCTACGTCGGTATGATCGACCACAATCTCACGACGATCGCCCGGGCGCTCGGCGGCGACGCGCCGGCCAGGGGCTTTCAGGGCAAGCTCGACCCGGTCGATTGAAGAGGCATGACGCCATGAGTACCCCGACCCTGATCGCCGACAACGGCCGCACGCTCGGCGAGAGCCATCCCGACAGTCCGCTCGCCATCAACGGGCTGACGGTCAGCTACGGCGAGAAGCCCGTGCTGTTCTCGATTGACTTCGTCGTACCGAAGGGGGCGATGGTTGCCATCGTCGGCCCCAACGGCGCCGGCAAGTCGACGCTCATCAAGGCGGCGCTCGGCATCGTGCCGCGCATCGCCGGCGAGGTCACGGTTTTCGGCGCTCCTTATGAAAAGGCGCGCCACCGCATCGCCTACGTGCCGCAGCGTGCCAGCGTCGACTGGGACTTCCCGGCGACCGTGCGCGACGTCGTGCTGATGGGGCTCTACCGCGAGATCGGTTTCCTGCGCTTCGCCGGCCGCCGCCATCGCGAAAGGGCCCTCGCCTGCCTCGAGCGCGTCGGCATGGCGGCCTTCGCCGACCGGCAGATCGGACAGCTCTCCGGCGGCCAGCAGCAGCGCGTCTTCCTCGCCCGCGCGCTCGCCCAGGAGGCGGACCTCTATGTGATGGACGAGCCCTTTGCCGGCGTCGATGCGGCCACCGAGCGCGCCATCATCGCCGTGCTCAAGGAGCTCAACGGCGCCGGCAAGACCATCGTCTGTGTGCACCACGACCTCGCTACCGTGCCCGACTATTTCGACCATGTCCTGCTCGTCAATGTGCGTAAGATTGCTGATGGGCCGGTCGCCACCACCTTCACCTCGCACAACCTGCAGGCGACCTACGGCGGTCGTCTCGCGGCCGCCCATGTGGAGGAGGTCGCGGTCGGGCGGGAAGCGGCGGGGGAGGGGCGATGATGGCCTTCCTCACGGCGCTCGCCCTCGGCGCGGGCTACAACACCGCCCTCGTCACCATCGGTGCTGCCATCCTCGGCGGCAGCGCCGGGGCCATCGGCACCTTCGTGCTCCTGCGCAAGCGCTCGCTCGTCAGCGATGCCGTCAGCCACGGCACGCTGCCGGGCCTCGCGCTCGCCTTCATCCTGATGGCGCTCCTGACCGGCGACGGACGCAACATCGTCGCGCTCATGGTGGGCGCAGCGTTCAGCGCCGCCCTCGGCCTCTTCTGCGTCGAGTGGATCACCCGCCGCACGCGTCTCACCGAGGATGCGGCCATCGGTGCGGTCCTGTCCGTCTTCTTCGGCTTCGGCATCGTGCTGCTCACCGTCATCCAGTCGCTGCAGACCGGCGGGCAGGCCGGCATCGCCGGCTATCTCTTGGGTTCGACCGCCGGCATGCTGCGCTCGGAGGCGGAGACCATCGCCGTCGCCGCGCTTGCCACGGGGGCTGCCATCTTCGTCCTGCGTCGGCCCTTCACGCTGGTGTGCTTCGACGAGGGCTATGCCGCGACGCGCGGCATCGACGTGCGCCTCACCGACCTTGCCATGATGGGCGTGCTGCTCGCCGTCACGGTCATCGGCCTCAAGGTGGCCGGCCTCGTGCTCATCGTCGCGCTCACCATCATCCCGCCGGTGACGGCGCGGTTCTGGACCGACCGGCCGGAACGCATGGTGCTCATCGCCGCCGCCTTCGGCGCCGCCGCAGGCTATGTCGGCGCCGCCATCTCCGCCTCGGACCGGGGCCTGCCGACCGGGGCGGTCATCGTGCTCACCGCCGCCGCTTTCTTCGCCGTCTCGCTCGTCCTGTCGCCCGTCCGCGGGCTGATGTCCGGCCTTGCCACGCGCCTGCGTTTCCAGCGGCGCGTGCACGAGCGTCAGGGCCTGCTCGCGCTCGCCCGTGGCGAGGCCATCTACGATCCCCTGACCATCAAGGTTCTGCGCCGGGCCGGACATATCCGCGCCGATGGCGTCGCGACGCTCGAAGGCCGCGCCGCCGCTGCGGCCGCCGTGCGCGAGGAGGCCTTGTGGGGTCTCTACCGCCGGCTTCATCCCGATGAGGCGGGGGCCCTTGATCACCAGGGGCTTGCGCCCATCGCGACGGCCTTGCCGCCGGACGTTGTGGCCGATCTTGCCGCGCGCCTCGAGCCGGCCGATACCGGAGTACGCTGATGGGTACCGATTTCGTTGTCCTCAGCCTGGTGCCGCTCGCAATCGGCATCCTCGTCTGCGTTTCCTGTGCGCTGCTCGGCAATTTCCTCGTGTTGCGTCGCCAGAGCCTCATCGGCGATGCGGTGAGCCACGTAGTGCTGCCGGGGATCGTCGGCGCCTTCATCGTCACCGGCACCGTCGCGGCCGGCGCCATGCTGCTGGGCGCCGGCATCGCCGCCGTCCTCGCGGTCCTCCTCATCGAGATCGTGTGCCGGGTCGGTCGTGTCGAGCCCGGCGCGGCCATGGGCGTCGTCTTCACCACGTTCTTCGCGGCGGGCGTGCTGCTGCTCGAGCAATCGGACACGAGCTCCGTGCATCTCGACGTGGAGCACGCGCTCTACGGTAATCTCGAGAGCCTCATCTGGCTCGCGGGCAGCGCAGGCTGGGCGGCGCTCCTCGATCCTGCCGCGCTCGCGGCCCTGCCGCCGCAACTGCCGCGCCTGGCACTCGTCACGTTCGCCGTCGTCTTGTTCCTGCTCGTTTTCTGGAAAGAACTCGTCGTCGGCACCTTCGATGCGACATTCGCGGAAAGCGTCGGCGCACGGCCCGGGCCCGTGAGCTTCGCCCTCATCGTCATGGTGGCTGTGGCGGCGGTGGCGGCCTTCGATGCCGTAGGCTCGATCATCGTCATCGCCATGTTCATCTGCCCGCCGGCCAGCGCGCGGCTAATGACCGACCGGCTCGTGCCGCAGCTGGCCTGGAGCGTCGTATTCGCCGTGGTCTCGGCCATCGCCGGCTATGTTCTGGCCGGCTACGGCCCGCTCTGGCTGGGTGCCGCCTACAGTGTCAGTGCCGCAGGGATGATCGCGACTGTCGCAGGGCTGATCCTCGCGCTCGCCTGCCTGGCCGGGCCGCGGCGCTTCGGCACGCGCACGGCCGCCCGTCGGCGGCGACCGCCCCCAGGGCGGGCATCTCACCACCAGTCGTCGATCTCGAATTCCTTGCAGGTATAGCCAATGAAGCAGCTTGGCGTGTCCGCGGCGCGCACCCAGGCGGGGCGGGTGACCTGTGTCGGGAAGCAGAAGCTGCCGTTGGCGACATAGCGGTCGTAGGTCGTCCGGCTGGTCGAGACGACGACGGCGCCGCGCGAGGCGACGATGCCGGCAAGGGCGCGGCACGTGAGCGCGGGCGCATAGGGGCGCGACTGTGCGAAGGCCTGGGTGGCCGGAGCAGCGACGGACGCGGCCATCAACAGGGCAAGGGTGAGGGTGCTGGCTTTCATCGTCTCGCCTCCACATGGGCGCCGGGCGCAGGACGAACAACAAATTATAGCTCGCCTGAAACAGAATGGCCCCTTCGCGCGTTTCCATGGCACTCGCTTAAGTCAAGGGGTGGAACGCCATGTCCACGATACTCATCGTCATACTGATATTGTTGCTCATCGGCGCTCTGCCGAGCTGGCCCTACAGTGCAGGCTGGGGCTATTACCCGAGCGGCCTCCTGGGCCTCATCCTCATCGTCATCCTCATTCTCGCACTGATGGGGCGCTTGTAGCGCCCGACAGGATCAGGCGTTTTCGGGTCGGCCGCCGGCGCACGTTCTCCGCGCCGGCGGCGGCGTGACATTCAGGGTCACAGGGAGAGAGAACATGGAGTTGACGATCCAGCTTCTTGGTGTGCTCGGTTCCATGATCGTCTTCGTGACGATCTGCGCTCTCGAAGGGGCAAGCTGAACGAGCCCGCTCCCGATCGATTTTACGGCACTGCCGAGGGCAGGGGGTCAATCGCCCGCGCGGCGAATGCGTGTTGCCGCCTGTGAGAGATGGTAAAGCGCGATTCCGCTCGTCGTCGCCACGTTGAGGGAATCGAAGCCCTGTGCCATGGGGATGGTCACCGTGCGGGCGCGCGCCATGACGCCGGCCGGCAGGCCCGGACCTTCCGTGCCGAGCAGGATGGCGGCCCGGGCCGGACGCGCGAGCTGCGCAAGTGGCGTTGCGCCCGACGGGCTCAGCGCGAAGGGAACGAAGCCGTGCCGCTCCAAGAGGGCCACGACGTCCTCGCTCGCGCCGATGCGAGCCGAGGGCACGATAAGGCTCGCGCCGACGGAGACGCGGATCGCCTTGCGGTAGAGCGGATCGCAGCTCGCCCCGTCGAGCAGCACGCCCGCAGCGCCGAAGGCGGCTGCATTGCGGAAGATGCCGCCGACATTGTCATGGTTGGCGATGCCAAGCCCGACGACGACGAGCGCCTCCTCAGGCAGTTGGTCGAGGAGCTCGGCCGCTCCCGGCATCGGCGCCCGCTCGCCGAGCGCCAGGATGCCGCGATGAATATGGAAGCCGACGATGGCATCCATCACCGCCGATGAGGCGCGGTAGACGGGCACCGCCGCCGGCACCAGCGCCAACAGGTGGCCGAGATTGTCGAAGCGCTTGGCTGTCACCAGCAACGAGCACGTCCGGTGGACGGCGCGCGTCAAGAGCACGCGCAGCACCACCTCGCCCTCGGCGACGAAGTGGCCCTGCCGGCCGACGAGATCGCGCTCGCGCACGTCGCGATAGGCGGCGATGCGGGCGTCACCCGGATCATCGATGTCGATGATTTCAGCCAAGGGCGGCTCCCGCACGGCCTTGTGCGCCGCAGTCGCCAGCCATGCGCTCGCACGCATGGCTTTTCCTGCCGTTCGCTGGCATTGTCCCTTGCCTCATTGGAACAGCCATAAGAAAAAGCTCGCTCACGCTCAAGGACGGCGCCGCAGGGCGCCAGGATATGGAAGACCCTATGCCCAGCTATCGCTCGCGAACCTCCACCCACGGCCGCAACATGGCCGGTGCCCGCGGCCTCTGGCGCGCCACCGGCATGAAGGATGGCGACTTCGGCAAGCCGATCATCGCCGTCGTCAATTCCTTCACCCAGTTCGTGCCTGGCCATGTGCACCTGAAGGACCTCGGCCAGCTCGTGGCGCGCGAGATCGAGGCGGCGGGCGGCGTCGCCAAGGAATTCAACACCATCGCGGTCGACGACGGCATCGCCATGGGCCACGACGGCATGCTCTACAGCCTGCCCTCGCGCGAGATCATCGCCGACAGCGTCGAATACATGGTCAATGCGCATTGCGCCGACGCCATGGTCTGCATCTCCAACTGCGACAAGATCACGCCCGGTATGCTGATGGCGGCCATGCGCCTCAACATCCCGGCCGTCTTTGTCTCCGGCGGACCGATGGAGGCTGGCAAGGTCGTCCTGAACGGCAAGGAAAAGGCGCTCGATCTCGTCGACGCCATGGTCGCGGCCGCCGACGACACCGTCTCGGACGAAGATGTGAAGGTCATCGAGCGTTCCGCCTGCCCGACCTGCGGCTCGTGCTCGGGCATGTTCACGGCCAATTCGATGAACTGCCTCACCGAAGCGTTGGGCCTCGCTTTGCCCGGCAATGGCTCCACTCTCGCCACCCACGCCGACCGCAAGCGCCTCTTCGTCGAGGCCGGCCACCTCATCGTCGATCTCGCCCGCCGTTATTACGAGCAGGACGACGCCTCGGTGCTGCCGCGTGCCATCGCGAGCTTCAAGGCCTTCGAGAATGCGATGACGCTCGACATCGCCATGGGCGGCTCAACAAACACGGTTCTCCATCTCCTCGCCGCGGCGAATGAGGGCGAGGTGCCGTTCACGATGAGCGACATCGACCGCCTGTCGCGCCGCGTGCCCGTCCTGTGCAAGGTGGCGCCGGCGGTCGGCCACGTGCACATGGAGGATGTGCACCGCGCCGGTGGCATCATGGCGATCCTGGGCGAGCTCGATCGCGTCGGCCTCATCGATACCAGCTTGCCGACCGTGCACAGCACGACGATGGCTGTGGCGCTGGAGCGCTGGGACATCGCACGCACCGACAGCGAGAGCGTGCGCACGTTCTACAGGGCCGCGCCCGGCGGCGTGCCGACGCAGGTCGCTTTCAGCCAGGACCGGCGCTGGGACGACCTCGACCTCGACCGTGAAAAGGGTGTCATCCGCGCCGCGGAGCATGCCTATTCGAAGGACGGCGGCCTCGCCGTGCTCTACGGCAACCTCGCCGAGGACGGCTGCATCGTGAAGACGGCCGGCGTCGATGAATCGATCCTGAAATTCTCCGGCCCCGCCCGCATCTTCGAGAGCCAGGATGCGGCGGTCGAGGGCATCCTCGGCAACAAGGTCAAGGCCGGCGAGATCGTCCTCATCCGTTACGAGGGGCCGCGCGGCGGCCCGGGTATGCAGGAAATGCTCTATCCGACGAGCTACCTGAAGTCGAAAGGGCTCGGCAAGCTCTGCGCTCTCGTCACCGACGGGCGCTTCTCCGGCGGCTCCTCGGGCCTGTCCATCGGCCACGTCTCGCCGGAAGCGGCCGAGGGCGGCACCATCGGCCTCGTCGAGGAGGGGGACATCATCGAGATCGACATCCCGAACCGGCGCATCCATCTCGCCGTGGGGGAGGAGGAGATCGCCCGCCGCCGCGCCGCCATGGAGGCGAAGGGCGACGCCGCTTGGCAGCCGGCCGCCCCGCGCAAGCGCGCCGTCTCGGCCGCCCTGAAGGCCTACGCGGCCCTGACGACCAGCGCCGCCCGCGGCGCCGTGCGCGACGTGAGCGGCCTCAAGCGCTGAAAACGTTTCGGCGGGTCGCAGGGCTGGAGCGCCGCTGCCCCCTCCCCATTACATGAGGGAGGGGGCGCCAAGACGCCGCCCGCCATGGCATCGCCAGCGCCGGGCGCTCGGGCCGTTGCGTCGCTACGCCTGCGTGACGATGGCCTCCAGAAGCCGCATCGCCCGCGCCCCGGCGGCGGCGTCGGGCACGTCGCGCTGCTCACCTCGTACCACCGCGAGGAAGTCACCGATCAGGGCGTAGTAGCCCTTGTGGTCCTCGTTGGCGGCGACCGTCAGGTTCGGCTCCCAGACGAGCGTATCCTCGCCGTCGATGAGGCTCGCGTCCGTGCGGCTCACCTTGAAGGGCGGGGCGCGGTAGTAGCGGACCTCGTGCACGTTGCGCACCTCCACGCGCTGGTGGTCGGCCATCACCTGCCACCATTCCATCGGCGTGCCGCGCGACTGGTGCGTGCCCATGACGAGCGTGCCGAGGCCGCCGCTCGCGAAGCGGAAATCGACGTGCAGCAGCAGCTTTCCGGGGGCGAGTTCGTGCCGGCGCGCGCCGACTTGGGCGACCTCGCCCATCAGCCACGGAACGAGGTCGAGATAGTGCACGCAATGATGCAGGTAGAAGCCGGTGTAGTCCGGGTCCTTTTCAAAGTATGTCGGCGCCGTCATGTACTCGCCGAGGAAACTTGCCGGCGTGCCGAATTCCGGCTTGGCGACGACATTGGCGGCGATCCGGTTTGCCGTTGAATAGCGTTTCATGAAGCCGAGCACGACGGGTACGCCCGCGGCCTGCGAAGCCTTGGCAAGTTCCTCGGCCTCGCGCGCCGTCGCTGCCGGCGGCTTCTCGACGAAGACGGGCAGCTTGCGTGCCATCGCCGCCATGCCGACAGCGAAATGTACGGCAGGGCCTGCAGCAATGCCGATGGCATCGATGTCCTGGCGCGCCAGCAGCGCCTGCCAATCGCGCATCGTGTTCTGCACCGGGATGCCGTAGCGTCTCGCGGTCTGGGCGAGCCGCGCTTCGTCGGTGTCGCAGAGCGCGGCGATGGTGACATCGTGGCGGATGAGCTGCGGCAGCAGCATCTCGTTGGCATGCGTGCCGCAGCCGATCCAGCCGATGCGAATGGTCATGGCTCATGCCCTCCCGGCGAAGGCGAGCGCGGCCTTGAGATAGGCCACACTGTGGGCGAGTTCTCCGTCTTCGTTGCGCTGCGGTGCACGCCATTGGGCGAGCGGCACCCCCGGCCGCTCGTCGTCGCGGCGGAAGGGCTCGAGGGTGATCGGCCCAGCGTAGCCGACGTCGACGAGGGCACGCGCCACCGCCGGCCAGTCGATATGGCCGGAACCGACGAAGCCGCGGTTGTTCTCGTTGGCCTGGAAATGTACGAGCCGCTTGCCCGCCAGTCGGATGGCGTCGGGGATGGAGGGATCCTCCATGTTCATGTGGAAGGTGTCGAGCATCACGCCGAGCGCCGGCGAGGAGACCGCCTCCGCGATGGCGAGGCCGTGGCGCGTGGTGTTGGCGATGTCGGTCTCGAAGCGGTTGAGCGGCTCGAGCCCGAAGGTCACGCCGGCATTCTCGGCGCGCAGGCTCGCCTCCCTCAGGCCGCTGACGACGCGATCGATGCGCCGCTTGCGCTCCTCCTCAGCGACCGGTGCCGGCGGGCGCCCGGCGAAGACCATCGGCGCCCCGTAAAGCGGCCCGCCGACGATGGTTGCGCCGAGCGCCGTCGCGGTCTCGACGCAGGTGCCGAGATAACGGATGCCCGCCTGTCGGGCGCCCTCGTCAGCACTCGAAATGTCGCGGGCAAGGCTGACGCGGGCGGCCAGCACCACGCCGAGGCCGCTGTCGGCGAGCGCGGTCCTGGTCTCGGCGAGATTGAGCTCGCCGGGCTCGGGCACCAGCAGTTCGACGAAGTCGCAGCCGGCCTTCTTCGCTCGGGTGAAGGTTGCGAAATGTTCGCGGCCGAACGGCCGGGCATAGAACATCGAGATGACGCCGATCGGGTTCATTTGCTTGGTCATGACTTCACCGCACCGGCCGTGAGACCGCCCACGAGCCGCCGTTGCACGAGGAGGAAGAGGATGGTGACGGGGATGGCGACGAGCGTTCCGCCCGCCGTGAGCAGGCCCCATTGCACCGTGAACTCGCCGATGAAGAGCTGCAGGGCAACCGTGACGGTGCGCACGTTCTGGCCCGACAGCATCATGGCGAAGAGGTATTCGTTCCAGGAAGTGACGAAGATGTAGATGCCCGTCGTCACGATGCCGGGCATGACGATCGGCAGGATGACGAGGCGGATGGTTTGCAGACGGCTGGCCCCGTCCATGATCGCTGCCTCGTCGAGTTCGGGCGGGATCGCATTCATGTAGCTCGTCATCATCCAGATCGAGAATGGGATCGCGAAGGTGGAATGCCCGGCGATGACGCCGAGGAAGGTGTCGAGCAGCCCGAGGGCGCGCATCAGCACGAAGAGCGGGATGATGATGAGCACGATCGGGAACATGTTCACGACGAGGAACTGCACCATCAGGAAGCGCCGCCCGCGGAAGCGGAAGCGCGAGAAGGCATAGGCCGCCGGCACGCTGACGAGGAGCCCGACCGTGACCGCGCCGACGGCGACGATGAAGCTGTTGAGGAGGTTGCCGGCGAAGGTCGTGCGGGCGAGGAGGTCCCGATAATGCTGCAGCGTGCCCTCGCTCGGCCAGTACGCAACCGGCCATTGGGCGATCTCCTCGTTGGGCTTGAAGGAGGTGATCACCATCCAGGCATAGGGCGCGAGCGCGAAGAGCACGATGGCGAGGACCGGGATCTCCACCTGGACGACGCGGGCGAGACGGGAGCGGCGTTCGATCATCGGCTGAGCTCCCGCGCCACGCGGCGCACATAGATGAAGACGACGACGAGCAGAAGCGCTGTGAGCACCAGCGCGAGCGCCGCGCCATAGCCGAATTCCATGCCGCTGTAGGCTTTGAGGAAGGCGTAGAGCGGCAAGGTGTGGGTGGCGTAGCCCGGCCCGCCGCCGGTCATGACGAGGATCACGTCGAGCGAGTTCGCCACCCAGATGGTGCGCAGCAGCAGCGCGGTCGCGATCACCTCGGAGATCGACGGCAGCGTGACGTAGACGAGCTTCTGGAAGCGGCTCGCCCCGTCGATCTCGGCCGCCTCGTAGAGCTCGGCGGGGATCGTCTGCAGGCCGGCGAGCACGACGACCGCGAAGAAGGGAAATCCCTGCCAGATGAGGGCGAGGATGACGGCGTAGAAGGCCGTATCGGGATGGGCGAGCCAGGCGACCGGTTCGGAGATGAGGCCGAGCCGCAGGAGCCCGTCGTTGATGACGCCGACATTGAAGTCGTACATCCAGGTCCACATCAGGCCGATGATGACGCTCGGCAGGGCCCAGGGCACGATGATCAGCGAGCGGGCGATGCCCCGCCACCAGAAGCTCTCGTTGAGGAGGAGCGCGGCGCCGAGCCCCAGCAGGAACTGGAAGCCGACGACGAGCGCGATCCATAGGAAGGAGTGGCCGAGCGAGATCCAGAAGACCTCGTCGTTCCACATGCGTTGGAAATTGCCGAAGCCGATGAAGGGCACGTCCTTGGGGCGGAAGAGCACGAAATCGTGCAGGCTCATCCACGCCGTCTGCAGGACGGGAACGAGGATGACCGCCGCCGTGACCACGAGGGCGGGCAGCAGAAAGGCATAAGGCGTCATAAGCGCGCGCGAGCGCGCTCCCGCCGTCACGAGGCTCGTCACGGGCCGAAACTCCGGAAAAGGTGGGTGGAGGCGGTATTGCGCCGCGCTCCACCCGGGTCGGCAGGGGCCAGGGGGGACCCCCGCCACCCATCAACCGTGGAAGTGCTTCTCGATGGCCTGCATCATGTCGTCGGGGCTGATCTGTCCGAGCAGCGCGCGCTGCATGTTGGTCGGCCAAACGGTGCGCACGAAATCCGCTGTCTTGGGGCTATCTGGCAGCACACCGGCCATGGCGAGCGACTGCTCGCTGGCCTCGACGAAGCGCTTGGGATGCAGCTTCCAGTTCGCCATGCCCGAGGTGGTCACGGTGAGCTGGCCGGTGAAGCCGTTGAAGGTGACGTTGTTCTCGGCGGTGGACAGGAAGGTGATCCACTTGAAGGCGGCCTCCTTGTTGGCGCTTGCCGCGAAGACCGCGTTCGATTCGTCGCCAAAGGAGGTCCAGCCGTTGCCGTCGGGCGCGCGCGGCACCGGCACAGCGGAGACCTTGTCGCCGAGCGCCTCAACCATCTCGTTGGACGAGCCGACGTGGTGGATGGTCATGGCCGTGCGGCCCGCCTTGAAGCCGTCGATGATCTGGCGGAAGCCGTCGGTCGGTGCTGACGGCGGGAAGACCTTCTCCTTGGTACCGAGATCGACGAACCAGCGGTTGGCGGCGAGCGCCTTGTCGCTGACCATGCCGCCCTTGCGGAAATTGGCGCCGCCGCCGAGGACGAATGGCCCCCAATGGTCGTGGCCACCCGCTCCGCCGCGCATGCCGAACCCGAAGACGCCATCCCTGGTCAGTGCCTTCGCCGCCTTGAGGAAGTCGTCGAAGGTGTGCGGGGCAGCGACGCCGGCCTTTTCGAACAGATCCGGTCGGTAGTAGAGATAGAGCACTACGTATTGTAGCGGCAGGTAATATTGCTTGCCATCGCTGGCCCTGTTGAGCTGCCAGATGTCCTCGGTGATGTCGGTACGCGCGTTCCAGCCCTTGAGCATGTCGTCGAGCGGCTCGAGCGCTCCCATCTCCACGAGGCGGGCCTGGTTGTTGAGCTTCACCATGGCGCAGTCGGGCGCATTGCCCGCGACGAGCGCGGCGAAAAGGCGCGTGTAGTAGTCGTTGCCGCCGCCCCACGGAATGCTTTCGGCGACGACCTTGATGCCGGGATTTTCCTTCTCGAACTTCGCGACGAGCTCGGCTGGCGAGTGCTGCGGATTGTCGAAATGGTACCACCAGCGCACCGTCACGCCCTGCGCGACGGCCGGGGCGGGAAAGCTGCCCGCGAAGGGCGCGGCAAGCGCGCCCGCGCCGGCGAGTTGCAGGAATCTGCGCCTCCCGATGCCCTTTTTGCGGGTCATGTTGTCCTTGGTCATGTCCTCTCCTCCGGTTCTTTGCGTGTTGTTTCTGGGGTACCGCCCTGGTCACCTTTCGCTGCAAGGGGGAAATTGCCGTCTCCTATCGGCCGAGAACCTCCCTGATATGCGCCGCGCCGGCCGCGATGGCCGCCCTTGCCGCCGGCAGCTCGCGCGTCATGCGCAGAAAGCCGTGGACGACGCCGGGCGTCACGTCGAGGCGGAAGGCAATGCCGGTGTGGGCGAGTTTGTCGGCCAGCAGCAGCGTGTCGTCGAGCAACGGATCGAGCCCCGCGGCATTGAGATAGAGCGGCGGCAGGCCGTCGAGTTCGGCGCGCAGCGGGACGGCGAGCTCGGTGGTGTCCGCCGGCAGGGTGCCGAGGAAGTTGCCCCAGTACCACTGCATGATCGCGGTTCCGAGAAAGAGGCTGCCGTCGCCAAGGCGCTCGTGGCTTGCCGTGTCGAAGATCGGCGCGTAGCAGCCGTAGAACAGGGCGGCCGTTGCGGGCAGCGCCTGTCCCTTGTCGCGCCGGGCGAGAAGCGCGGCGAGCGCGAGGTTCGCCCCGGCCGAATCGCCGGCGAGCGCGATGCGCGCCATGTCGACGGGCTGGCCGAGGCCGCCATCGGCCGCGAAGGCGAGGGTGGCGAGGACATCGTTGAGCGGTGCCGGGAAGGGATGTTCCGGAGCGAGGCGATAATCCATGCTGAGGACGGCGCAGCCCGAGGCCTTGGCCAGGTTGCGCACGGTGCCGTCGTGCGTGTCGATGGAGCCGAAGGTCCAGCCTCCGCCGTGCACGAAGACGACGAGGCCGTTCGTCAGCGCGTCCGCCTGCGGTTCGTAGAGACGGGCCCGCATGCCGCCGGCAGCCGTGGGGACGGTGAGCTCACGCACCGCCGCCAGCTCCGGCGCGCCGGCGTTCCAGGGCTTCGCCAGCTCTTCGAAGGTCTGTCGGGCCTCACCCATCGCCATGGTGCGGTAGTCGACGGCGGGCGCAGCGCGCATGCGCTCGTAGATGGGCCGGAAATCTGGATCGAGGGGCAGGGTCATGCTGACTGACGCTCCGAGGAAACGTCGACGATGGTGTCGATGTGGTGGCCGAGCGCCTCGGCAAGGCCGGCGCCGTCGCGCGCGGCGAGGCGCTCGTAGATGGGTTGGTGCCGGCGCGCCGTCTCGAGCAGCGGCCGGCGATGGCGCGGCTCCCACAACTTCTGCCGGTGCGAATGCAGGATGCAGCGCACGAGGATCTGCTCCAGCGCCTGCAGGCCCGCGAGGCGGAAGATGGCGAGGTGGAAATCGGTGTCGAGCTCGATGAGCCGGTACTGGTTGCCCGCGCTCGCCACTCGCTCCATCTCGTCCTGGAGGGCCTGCAAATCATGCAGCGCGCCATCCGTTACCGCCGCCGCAGCCCGCACGGCTCCACGCATCTCGATGCGGCGCCGGAGCGCGATGATCTCGTCGGCCTCTTCCGGGTCGAGAGGCGTGACGGTGGTGCCGCGATGGCCGCTGCGGATGACGAGCCCGTCCTCCTGCAGGCGTAGCAGCGCCTCCCGCACCGTGCCCTGGCTGCAGCCAAGCTCGCGCGCGAGGCCGAGTTCCGTCAGGGCGATGCCAGGCTGCAGGTCGTTGAGGATGATGCGGCGTTTGACCGCCGAATAGGCTGCCTCGCGCGGGCGCAAGTCCTAATCCTCCCTGCTTTCTTATTATCGATATTGATATTGATAATTCAAACGGCTTAACCTGACAAGACGGCGCCCGCCAGGGCGGCCGCAATGATCGAGGTGACGATGGCCTCAGGACGCGGCGGCGCGTGGGGGGGACCGGCTTTCCGCCTGCTTCGCGGGCGCTGTCCAGCCGAGTGCCCGCGAGATCGTGTCGGCCGTCTCGATGACGAGTTCGCCGAGCACGGGGATACGCGCCGGCGAGATGCGCTCGGCCGGGCCGGAGACGCTGATCGATGCGAAGACGCTGCCCGAGGCGTTACGGATCGGGGCGGCGACGCAGTTGAGGTTGCGCTGGTGCTCGGACCAGTCGATGGAGTGGCCGCGCTTGCGCGTCGCCGCCATCTCCTCGCGCAGCCGCTGCGGGTCGACGATGGTGTTTTCCGTAAAGGCCTTGAGCCCGGCGGCGATGACGCGCTCCAGCGTCGCCTCGTCCTGGAAGGCGAGGATGGCCTTGCCGACACCCGTACAATAGACCGGTGCGCCCTCAATGGTCATGACGAGCGAGCTTGGGCCGCTGTCCATCTCCTTGCGGTCGACGAAGACGGCGTGCAGGCCGTCGAAGATGCAGAGGTGGACCACCTCGCCGCTCAGCTTGGCGAGGCGGTCGACATGCGGCTGCGCCTCGCGGTGCAGGTCGAGGTTGGCGAGATAGAGGCTGCCGAGTTCGAACAGCTTGAGCCCGAGGCGGTAGCGCTCCCGGTCTCGGTCCTGCTCGATGAAGCCGATCTCCTTCATCGTCGCGAGCAGCCGGTGGGCGGTGGCCTTGGGATAGCCCGTCCGCGCCTGGATCATGCCGAGCGTCAATGTCCGGTCGTGCTTGGTGAAGCACTGCAGGATGCTCGCCATCTTGCCAAGCGAGTTGACCAGATCCTTGCGCTGGGTCCGCGTCACGCTTTGCCTCGTTCATTCCGTCATGCGGAACATATCGAGGAAGTTCTTCGAGCGTCAAGCGCTTTTGAGCCGTGCGTCCAGATGGGCGAGCGCGGAGTCCGATTCCGTGTTGACGATCGACTTGGAGGCTCGATAAAGTCTGATATACGGAATAAAAATCCGATATTCGGACCAGGGAGCTGAAATGCACAGGAAACTCGCAGGTGTCATTCCGCCAATGACGACGCCGTTTCGGACCGATGGGACGATGGCGCTGGAGGCCGTTGCCGGGCAGGTGGACTTTCTTGTCGCGGCCGGAGCGCACGGCCTGGCAGCCGGCGGCTCGACCGGCGAGGGCCATACGCTCGACCCGGAGGAGTTCCGCGATCTCATCAGCGCGGCGGTCGCCGCCACCGCCGGGCGGGTGCCGGTGATCGCCGGCATCATCGTCGACAGCACGCGCGACGCGATCCGCCGCGGCAAGCTGGTGCGCGACATGGGCGTCGCCGCCCTGCAGGTCACGCCGGTGCACTATCTCTTCAAGCCGGACGACGAGGCGATGGTGCGCCACTTCCGGGCGCTCGCCGACGAGACCGGCCTGCCGATCATCATCTACAACGTGGTGCCCTGGACCTATCTGTCGCCGAAGCTGCTCGCCCGCATCATGCGCGAGGTGCCGATGGTGGTCGGCGTCAAGCAGAGCGCCGGCGATCTCAAGCTCTTCGCCGACCTGATGGCCGAGAACCTTGCCGACAAGCTGATCTTCAGCGCCGTCGATGCGCTGATGTATCCCTCCTACACGCTCGGCGCCCACGGCTCGATCGCCGCGATCCTCGCCGCGGCGCCCAAGGCGTCGGTCGATCTGTGGGACGCGGTGAAGGCCGGCGATCACCCGCGCGCGCTCGATCTCCACGTCAAGCTGCTGGCGCTGTGGAACGCCATGGTCTCGGACAACCTGCCGGCCTGCACGAAATATGCCCAGAGCCTGCAGGGCGTGAACGCGATGGAACCGCGCGCGCCGATGCCGCCGGCCTCGCCCGCCCAGCGCGAGGCGATCCGCGCGGCGCTGGCGGGCCTCGGCGTTGCCGTCAAGGCAAAGGCGGCCTGAAGGCCGCCTCCTGTTCAAAAAAGCAAAAGCATATCGGGTTGGAGGAAACGTCCATGTTCTCGCGCAAATCGTTCTCGCGCATATCCCTGACGCGCCGGGTCGCCATGGCCGCGGCGGTCTCGCTCGCCGTCGCCGGGCCGGCGCTCGCCGCCTGGCCGGAGCGGCCCGTCACCATGATCGTGCCGTGGAGCGCCGGCGGCGGCACCGACGCGACGGCGCGCATCGTCGCGAGCCTGCTCGAGAAGGAACTCGGCAAGCCCGTGTCGGTCGTCAACCGCACCGGCGGCGGCGGCATCGTCGGCCACACCGAGATCGCCAATGCCAAGGCGGACGGCTACACCATCGGCGTCGTGACGACCGAGTTGTCGATGTATCATTGGCTCGGCACCTCGGCGCTGAGCTACGACAGCTACAGCCTCATCGCCCTTTACAATACCGATCCGCAGGGCGTGCACGTGCGCAAGGACGGGCCGGCTACGATCAAGGACCTTGTCGGGGCGATCAAGGCGGCCCCAGGCAAGCACAAGGCGTCGGGCGCCAACCAGGGCGGGGCGGCGCATCTGTCCTTCGTCGGCCTGCTCAACGCCATCGGTCTCAAGGCCCAGGACGCGCCGTGGGTGCCGACGGACGGCTCGGCGCCCTCGCTGCAACTCCTCACCTCGAAAGCCATCGATATCGTCACGACGACGATGCCCGAGGCGCAGACCATGGTCGATGCCGGCGAGGTGAAGACGCTCGCCCTGATGCGTCCCGAGCGCGATCCCGCCTTCCCCGACGTGCCGACCGTCAAGGAAACGCTCGGCGTCGACTGGAGCCTCGGCGCCTGGCGCGGCGTCGCCGGCCCCAAGGGCATGCCGGAGGAGGTCGTCGAGACGCTCTCGAAGGCCATGGCCAAGGTCGTGAAGGACCCAGAGTTCGTTAAGTTCATGGATGCCCGCAAGTTCGGCATCGAATATGCTGGCGGACCGGATTTCGCGAATTACCTCAAGCGGATGGATGAACGCTTCGGCGAGGCCATGAAGGCCGCCGGCCTCGCCAGGCAATAGGGCCGGGACTCCTTCCATGCGCAAGGTGGATGTCGCCGCGGGCTTGCTCTTCGCGGCCTTCGGAGCGGGCGTCGTCGTTGAGGCGGCGTCCATTCCTCCGATGATCGGGCAGGCCTACGGGCCTGGCTTCTTCCCCTCGCTCGTCGGCGGCGGGCTCGTCGTCGCCGGGCTCATCATCGCCCTGCGCGGCCTCTTCACCGCGCCGGAAGCGGTGGCGGAGGGGGCGGGGCGGCCCGCACCGACTGCGACGCGGCCCTACTGGGGAGCGCTCGCCTGGCTGGTCGCTGGGCTTGTCGTCATCATCCGGGCTTTCGAAGCCATCGGCTTCGTGCCGCTCCTTGGCATCTATCTCGCCGGCTTCATGCTGCTGCTCGGTGTGCGGCCAGTGCAGGCGGTCGTTCTCGGGTTTCTCCTGACCCTCGGCGTCTATTTCCTGTTCGTCCGCCTGCTGCTGGTGCCGCTGCCGGCCGGGCTGCTGCAACCCCTTCTCGGGTAAGCGCTCATGCATTCGGTCATTCAGGCGCTTGGGCTGGTGCTCGATCCGCAGGTGCTTCTCACGGTGGTGCTCGCCTCGCTGTTCGGCCTGTTCGTCGGCGCCGTCCCCGGCCTGACGGCGACCATGGCGACGGCGCTGCTCGTGCCGATCACGTTCTTCATGGATCCCCTATCGGCCGTTGCCGCCATTGTGGCCTGCACGGCGATGGCTATCACCGCCGGTGACATTCCGGGCTGTCTGCTGCGCATTCCCGGCACGCCAGCCTCGGCCGCCTACACGGACGAGACTTTCGCCATGACGAAACGCGGCCTCGGCGCGCAGGCGCTCGGCGCGAGCCTCGTTTCCTCGGTCATCGGTGGCATCGTCGGCACCGTCGTCCTCATCCTCGCCGCGCCGGCGCTGGCGCGCATCGCCCTGCAGTTCTCGAGCTTCGAATATTTCTGGCTCGCGCTCATCGGCCTGTCCTGCGCCGCCTTCGTGAGCTCGGACGACGCCTTGCGCGGCTTCGTCTCCCTGCTCATCGGCCTCTTCATCGCCAGCGTCGGCATGGACGGCGTCAGTGGCACGCCGCGCTTCACGCTCGGCGTCACGGAGCTTCTGGGCGGCATCAGCTTCATTCCAGCCATGATCGGCATGTTCGCCGTCTCCGAGATCCTGAACAGCCTCGTCCGCGGCACGGCGCGTGAGCGCTTTGCCGCGACGCAGAAGGTTACCGGCATCTTCCGCGGCATCCTCGGCCTCATCCGTCACTACTGGCGCAACGTGGCGCGCGGCTCGGTCACGGGCACGCTGATCGGGGTCCTGCCGGGCGCCGGCGGCGACATCGCCGCCTGGATCTCCTACGCCACCGCCAAGCGCTTTTCGAAGACGCCCGAGAAGTTCGGCACCGGCCATCCCGAAGGCGTCATCGAGGCAGGTGCGGCCAACAACGGCGGTCTCTCAGGCGCGTGGGTGCCGGCGCTCGTCTTCGGCATCCCGGGCGATGCGGTGACGGCGATCGCCCTCGGCGTCCTCTTCATGAAGGGGCTCAACCCCGGCCCGCGGCTGTTCGAGGCCCAGGCGGAGATGCTCTATGCCGTCTTCATCATCTTCCTCATCGCCAACCTGCTGCTCCTGCCCTTTGGCTGGGCGGCGATCCGGCTCGCGAGCCGCATCCTGACCGTGCCGCGCCCGCAGCTGATGGCGATCATCCTGCTCTTCTGCGTCGTCGGCTCCTTCGCCATCAACAACACCGTCTTCGACATCGGCCTGATGCTCGGCTTCGGCATCCTCGCCTTCCTGCTCAACCTCGCCGGCTTCCCCGTGGCGCCCATCATCCTCGGCATCGTGCTCGGGCCGCTGCTCGAGCAGAACTTCCTGACCTCGATGGTGATTGCGGGCGGCGACATCACCGGCTTCTTCGAGCGCCCGGTCGCCGCCGCGCTCGGCGTGGCCGCCATCCTCATCTGGGCGGTGCCGCTCGGCCTCACCGGCCTGCGCCTCCTGCGCGGCGGCACGCGCGCCGCAAAGCCCGCGGAGAACAACTCATGACGAAACGCGTGATCGCGGTGGGCATCGCGGTGATGGACAAGATCTTCTCCGTGTCCGCCATTCCGGACGAGCCCATCAAGGTCTTCGCCACCGGCTACAGCGAGATCGGCGGCGGACCGGCCGCCACCGGCGCGGTGACGGTGGCGCGCCTCGGCGGCGAGGCCGTGCTGTGGGCGCGCGTCGGCGATGATCCCGTGGGCCGGCGCATCATCGAGGAACTGGGCGAATGGGGCGTCAGGCCCGCAATCCGCCTCCTCCCCGGCGCCCGCTCCGGCGTCTCGGGCGTGCTCGTCGACAAAGAGGGCGAGCGCCTGATCATCGCCTTCGCCGACCCCGGGCTCGATGCCGATCCTGCATGGCTACCTCTTGCGGAGGTCGCGGCGGCGGATGCCGTCCTCGCCGACATGCGCTGGCCGCGCGCGAGCGAGGTCGTGCTTGATGCTGCTCGGGCGGCCGGCGTGCCGGCCGTGCTCGATGCGGACTTGGCGTCCGACGACGTCGCCCACCGGCTCGTCGCGCGCTCGGACTATGCCGTCTTCTCCCGCCCGGCGCTCACACGCTTCGCCGGGACGGACGATGTCGCCGAGGGGCTCCGGGCGGCGGCGCAGGTCTGCCCCGGCCGTGTCGGCGTCACTCTTGGCGGCGAGGGCTTCGCCTGGCTGGAGGGGGAGAGCCTGGCCCGCGAGCCGGGCTTCACCGTCGAGACGGTCGACACCCTCGGCGCGGGCGACGTCTTCCACGGCGCCTTCGCCCTCGCCATCGCGGAGGGGCGCGACATGCGCGCCGCGGCGCGCTTCGCCAATGCCGCCTCCGCTCTCAAATGCACCCGGCGTGGTGGCCGTGCCGGCATTCCGGATCGGGCCGAAGTTGAGGCCCTCATGTCTTTGTCCGAGGAGGTATGATGACTGTTTCCGCAGGCAAGTTGCGCGGGTTGAAGAGGCTCGCCGACGACAGCGGGCGCTTCAAGATGGTCGCCGTCGACCAGCGCCCGCCCATCCTGAAGGTGCTCGGTGAGAAGCTGGCGCCGCGCCAGCCGGGCTACGACGAGGTCAGCGCCGTCAAGGCGCTGCTCGCCCGCGTGCTGACGCCGCTGGGCTCGGCCGTGCTGATCGATCCCGACTACGGCTACAGCCGCGCCGTCGACCACATCCCTGCCCGGCGCGGCCTGCTGATCACGCTCGAGGATTTCCGCTTCGAGGAAGACGAGCGCGGCCGCCGAACGCGGCTCTATCCCGGCTGGGACGTCGGCAAGATCAAGCGCATGGGTGCAGACGGCGTCAAGCTGCTGCTCTGGTATCGCCCCGACGCGGCGCGCGAGGTCGTCGCCCACCAGCAGGCGCTGGTGCGGCAGGTGGGCGAGGCCTGCGCGCGCTACGACATCGCCTTCCTGCTGGAACTCCTCGTCTATCCCTTTAAGGGCGCCAGCAATCACACGACGGATTACATCGAGGATCGTGAGAAGCGCCCCGATCTCGTGCTGCAGAGCCTCACGGACTTTGCGGACCCGGCCTATGGCGTCGACATCTACAAGCTCGAAAGCCCGGTGCCGGCCGGCGCTCTGCCGGATCCCGCAGGCAGCGATGCCGCGGTGGCTGAGACGGAGCAGCTCTTTGCGCGCATGGCCGGGCTCATCGACAAGCCGTGGGTGATGCTGAGCGCCGGCGCCGGGATGGAGGAGTTTCGCCGCGTCCTCAGCTATGCCTACCGGGCCGGCGCCAATGGCTATCTTGCCGGCCGCGCTATCTGGTGGCCGGCCTTCCGCCATTACCCCGACCTTCAGGCAATGGAACGAGAGTTGGCGTCGGACGGCATCGGCTATATGAAGGATATAAATCGATTAACAGACGATTCCGCCCGGCCGTGGCAAACGGCCGCTGCGTTTGGAGGCGCGCCGGGGCTGGCCGACGCGGGACATGATTTCCCCGGGCGCTACGCGGGCTTCGGTTCGCAGGCTGCCTGAGGTGCGGGGCCGGAGGCGCGCCGCCTGCGTGGCGGTTCGCGCCGAACCGATGGAAAACGATCGCCGGAGAGCTGTGGGTGAGCCGCGCCGGCGGTCCAGGCTAGGGAGATGAGACCGATATGTTGAATGATCTCAAGGGCAAGCGCGTCCTCATCACGGGCGCGAGCACCGGCATCGGCGCGGCGACGGCCGTGGCGTTCGGCCGGCTCGGCAGCCATGTCGTCGTTCACTACAATTCGAGCGAGGACGACGCCAAGGCCGTCGTCGAGGCCATCCGCAAGGCGGGCGGCAAGGCCGATATGCTCAAGGGCGACGTGAGCACCTCGGCTGAGGCGATCCGCGTCGTCGACGAGGCGGCCGGTGTCCTCGGCGGGCTCGACGTGCTCATCAACAATGCCGGGGCCCTCGTGCAGCGCATGTCCCTGACCGAGATCACGGACGATTTCTACGACCGGGTGCTCGACCTCAACGTGCGCTCGGTGGTGATGGCCTCGAAGGCGGCCGTGCCGCACCTCAAGAAGGCGGGTGGCGGCACCGTCATCAACACCAGCTCCATCGCCGCGCGCAACGGCGGCGGGCCGGGCGCGGCACTCTACGCAAGTTCCAAGGCCTTCGTGTCGAACCTGACGCGCAACATGGCCAAGGAATATGCCAGCGACAACATCCGCGTGAACGCGGTCGCCCCAGGCGTCATCATGACCCCGTTCCACCAGCGCTTCTCGACGGCCGAGATGCTTGAGGCCATGCGCAAGACCATCGTCATGGGGCGTATCGGCGAGCCGCAGGACTGCGTCGGCGCCTATGTCTTCCTCGCCTCGCCCGCCATGAGCGGCTACATCACCGGCCAGGTCATCGAGGTCAACGGCGGCCAGCTGATGCCCTGATGTGCCAGGGGAACAGGGCAGGCTTTCCCGGCGAGCATAAGGTAGCCACGAAGCGGTCCGATCCTGCAGGATCGGGCCGCTTTTCTTCGGGCAGGGGACGGTCGCTCAAAAGCTCACGCGACAACCGCCTTGCCGTCGCCGCGCAGGCGGCTTTCACGCAGCGCACCGGCCTCGTCGAGGATGGGGTAGGCGACCGACGTGATATGGGCGTTGATCTGCTTGAGGTCGCGCAGGACGTCGAGGTGCAGGGTGCTCGACTGGATGCTCTCGATGCGTCCTTCGCGCAGGCGCTCCAGGTGCCGCTCGGCCGACAGGCGTTCCATGTGGCGCACGTCCACCTTCACCTCCACCAGCTTGCGGGCGAGGTCGATGTCGCGGCTGATGAAGATGCTCTGCGCGATGCGCAGGTTCTCCAGCGTGCGCGCGTGCAGTTCCTCGATCTCTCCCATGCCCTCGCGCGAGAAGCGCAGGCCGTACTTGATCTTCTTGGCGATCATGTCGAGCAGGCTCTTGTCGATGATGTCGCCGATGTGCTCGAGGTTGATGGCGTAGGAGATGATCTCGGTCGCCTTGCGTGCATCCTCGTCGTCGAGGCCCTCGTGCCCGAGGCGCGAGAGATAGAGCTTGACGGCCTGCTGCAGCGCATCGACCTCGTCGTCCATCTTGGCGATTTCGTTCTTGAGCTTGGCATCGTTGTTGCGCAGCGCCTCAAGACTCTTGACCAGCATCACCTCCACCACGTCGCCGATGCGCAGCGTCTCGCGGGCAGCGCAGCTCAGCGCCACGACCGGCGTATCGAGGGAGGAATCGTCGAGATAGCGCGGCCCCAGCCGGTCGATCGGCTGGGGTGGCATCAGCCGCTCTGCGAGGCGCGCGATGAGACCGACGAGCGGCAGGAAGAGGAGAGCGAGCAGAATGTTGAAGGCAAGATGCACGTCGACGGAGAAATTGCCGGTCAGCGCCGCGGCCCGGGCGAGATAGCCGTCGATGGGGCCGATGAGCGGCAGGGCGAGCAGGCAGCCGGCGCCGCGCACCGCGAGATTGCCGAGGGTGACGCGCCGCGCGAGCGGGCCATAGCCCGCCGTGGCCAGCGCCGGCGGCACCGCCCCGCCGAGATTGGCGCCGAGGACGAGCGCGACGACGAGCCCCGCATCCATGTTGCTCGAGGCGGCCAGCGAGGCGACGAGCAGCACGATGGCGAGGCTCGACGAGGCGACGAAGGCGAGCACCGCCGCCACGAGAAGGCCGATGACGGGCGCGGCGCCAAGAGCGGCGAGCAGGCTCTGCAGTGCGGACGAGGCGCGCATCGGCTCCGTCGCCGCGCCGATGAGCTGCAGCGACAGGAGCATGAGCCCGAGGCCTATGATGGCGCGGCCGATGGCCTTGGGGCGCGAACTGTCGCTCGCCATGAAGGTGGCGACGCCGCACAGGATCAGCACTGGCGAGAGCCAGTGCAGATCGAGCGCGAGAAGCCGCGTCACCAGCGCCGTGCCGACATTGGCGCCGAGCATGATCGCCTGCGCCATCGCCGTTGTCATCAGCTCCCGGCTGGCGAAGGAGGCGGTGATGAGGGCGGTGGCCGTGCTGCTCTGCACGGCGATGGTTGCGGCGAGGCCGGCGAAGAAGGCCTTGAAACGATTGGTGGTGCCGAGCGCGATCCAGTGCCGGAGGCTCGAGCCGAAGGCGCGGGTGACGCCGGTCTTGACCATGCGCAGGCCCCAGAGCAGCAAAGCCCCCGCGCCGAGAAGGTCGATCAGCACCAGATTTGCCGACATTCAACGCTCCCTTGTCGCCAAGCCGGCCCTGTCCAGTTGCTTCGACCGGTGTCCGTTCCTTCTGCCGGTGCCGGCATCTTACTGTAAGCCGGCTATTTGACCATGCTTTGCCAGCGCGCCACGGTTGCATCCTCGAGCGGCGCGTGCGCGAACCAGCAATGCCGGACGATGGTGACGTGGCCGCTGTCGATGGCGGTGTTCTCGTCGCCGGGCGACAACGTGTGCGGCCGTCCGCGGCGGATGCGGCAGGTGATTCGCTCGCCGTCCTGTGCGGTCACGTCCATGGCCGCGGCGATCTTGTCGCGGCCGATGCACGCGCCGGCGAGCGGGGCCGGCAGGTCCTTCGGCAGGTTGACCGAGAGCCAGGTGCCCTCGTGGTGCCAGTCGTCGCGCGCCGCCCACAGGAGGTCGATGAGCGCCCGCACCGCGTCCTGCTCGCGCAGGCCCATTTCGCCGCCCTTCGTGCGCGAGAAGGCAAGGGCGGGCAGGCCCCACATGGCCGCTTCGCGGGCGATGGCCATGGTGCCGGAATAGGCCATGTCCTCCCCCACGTTGCGCCCGTCATTGATGCCGGAGAGGACGAGATCAGGCGGTGTCTCCGCCATCAGCACCGACAGGGCGGCGACGACGCAGTCCGCCGGCGCGCCCGAGCAGGCATAGGTACGGATCTCCCGGCGCGTCAGCACGACGTCTGTGTCAAAGGAGAGCTGGTGGCTCGCCGCCGTCCATTTCCGCTCCGGCGCGACGATCCACACCTCGTCGCCGCGCGCCCGTGTGGCCTCGGCGAGAAGCGCGAGGCCGGGAGAGGCGATGCCGTCGTCGTTGGCGATGAGCACACGCATGGAGACCTTCAGATGTCGAGGCTCGCGCCGGTCGCAAGATCGGCACGGAGGAGGGGAATGTGCGCGGCCAGGGCGCGGAGCATCGCCGGGTCGCAGGAATGGCCAAGGACGATGCGCGCGCCGCTGGTGGCGACGATGGCGCGGTTCTCCCCGAGCGTCGGGTGGGTCGGCAGGCGGTTCCAGGCGGCGCGCCCGGCCTGCACCATCCTGTCGCCGGGGCTACCCTTCGGCAGGTGGCCGGTGAACAGCACAGGATGGTCCTGCCGTTCGGCGAGGGGCAGGATCGTGGCGGAGGGGCCGGACATGCCCATGCCGTCATGGCAGAGGAGGGCGGCCTTCGGCAGCGGCTCGCCCTCCCGCCAGTCGGCGGCAGCCGCGAGGCGTTCGGCGAGGCGGTCCCGGATGCCGGGGTGCAGCCATTCCTGCGCGGCAAGCTGTGCGGCAAGGGATTCGCGCATGTCGGGGGCGAGCGCGATCGGTTCGGGCAGGATGGCGAGCAGCTCCAGCGAGCGGCCGGCCAGCGGCGTCGGCAGCACGCAGCCCTGCGGATGCCGCGCCACGAAGGCGGCGACCTGCCGCGCCCGCTCGCGCGCCGGCACGTCGTCGTCGCCATAGGAGGCGTCGATGGCGATGGCGTCGCAGGGCGGCAGCGGATCCATCATGAAGACGGGGCTTTCGGGCACCACATCGCCGCAATAGGCGAAGCGCCGCGCGCCGTCGTCGATGACGCACCAGGATCCGCCGACGATGTGGCCCGAGCGGCCGGTGGTCACGGTGAAGGGGCCGAGCGCGACGGTGCCGCGCGCCGGCAGGGTCTCGACCGCGGCCGCGCGCGCCCGCTCGCGGTCCGCCGGCGCCGCATAGCCAGCCCATGCCAGGTCCGCGTCGCGCACTGTCTCGGCGCCCATCAGGATCCGGCCGGCAAAGCCCTGCGCGATGGCCCAGCCGAGCGCCGTCACATGATCTTCATGGGCATGGGTGATGATGAGCGCATCGGTGGCCGCAAGAGCGGCGGGGGAGACGCGCGGGTAATAGTCCGCGTCGTCCATACGCACGCTCGTGTTGATGCCCGCGTCGAGCATCAGGCGATAGCCCTTGCTCTCGATGGCGAGGCTCGTGCGGCCTTTTTCCCCGAAGCCGCCGAGAAGGTGGATCCTCATTGGCTTGAGCTTTCGGTCTCCGCCGGCAGCACCCAGCCGTCGTGCACGGCGATGTCGACGACGTCGCCCGGGCCGTGGTGGAAGGGCTCCGGTACCTCGAGATGCACGGTGATGTCGGGCGCCCGCACGAGGCTTGCCTCGAGCCGGAAGAAGCCGCCCTGGTAGACGGTCCGCACGATATGCGCCGCAAGGCCGGGTTCACCCGGCCCGGCGATCGCGAGATCGCGCGCCCTGAGGCATACCTTCGCATGGCCAGCCTTCTGCAGGGGCGAAGCGCGCAGCGAGAGCTCCAGGCCGTGGATGCGGCCCCGGCAGCGGCCTTCGCTGTCGGCGGCAGCGACCTCGGCGGGCAGCACCATGCCCTCGCCAATGAAGCGGGCGACAGTCTCGTTGGCCGGCTGGCGGAACAGGTCGGACGGCGTCGCGAGCTGCAGCAGCCGGCCCCGGTCCATCACCGCGATGCGGTCGGCGAGCGCCATCGCTTCGGCCTGATCGTGGGTGATGTAGATCATTGTTGTCGCCGTGCGCTCGTGGAAGCGGGCGAACTCGTCCTCCATCGCTGCGCGCAGATGCACGTCGAGATTGGCGAGCGGCTCATCGAGCAGCACGAGTGAGGGTTCGGTAACGAGGCAGCGCGCGAGCGCGACGCGCTGGCGCTGCCCTCCGGAGAGGAGGCCCGGGCGGCGCTCGGCGAAGGTCTCGAGCCCGACGAGCGCGAGTGCCTCCCTGACGCGGCGCGTGCGCTCGGGGTCCTTCACCCCCGCCACCTTGAGGCCGTAGGCGACATTGTCGAACACGCTCATGTGCGGCCACAAGGCGTAGGACTGGAAGACGATGCCAACGCGCCGATGCTCCGGCGGCACATGCTGGCGGGTGCCGGACACGACCGTGTCGCCGATGCGAATCTCGCCGTCGTCGATCTGGTCGAAGCCGGCGACCTGCCTGAGCAGCGTGGTCTTGCCGCAGCCGGAGGGGCCGAGCACGGCGAGGAATTCCCCGTCACGGACTTCCAGCGAGACGGCGTCGAGGGCGCGGTAGTTGCCGAAGTTCTTGGAGACCCGGTCGATGGTCAGTCGCGCCACGGCAGTACTCCCTGGGGCAGCTTGCGAGCGAAGAGAAGGGTGGAGAGCATCAGCGCCAGCGTGACGATGACCGTCAGTACCGCGAGGGCGGCCGCATAGGTCGAATCCCCGCCCTGCTCGAAGGAGAAGACGACGACACCAAGCGTCTCGTTGCCGGACGACCACAGGAGGGCCGAGACCGTGAGCTCGTTGAAGGCGGTGAGAAAGACGAGGAGGGCACCTGCCGTTGCTGCCGGGGCGACGAGCGGCAGGATGATGGTGACGAGCCGACGGATGAGCCCGGCGCCCGCGACCTGCGCCGCCTCTTCCAACGTGCGGTCAAGCTGGTGATAGCCGCTGGCGACCGGGCGAAGCCCGAGCACGAGGAAGCGCGCCACATAGCAGAAGAAGATGATCCAGATGGTATTGTAGAGCGAGATGCCGAAAACCGGCAGCGGCTTCAGGAAGATGAGGATGGCCGCAATGGCGAGCACCACGCCCGGCAGGGCATAGGGCAGCTCCGCCGCGAGGTTCAGCAGGCGCAGCATGCGCGAGCGCCGCCAGACGAGGAAATAGGCGAGCGGCACCGAGACGACGACGATGACGAGCGCGGCGGCAGCCGACAGCCCGAAGCTGTTGGCGAAGGCGCGCTTAGAGCCGGCATGGTCGAACATCACGTATTCGTAGTTCTCGAACGTCGCCGTCGCGGCATTGAGCGGCACGCCGTAGCCCGGCACGAGGGAGGTGGCGAGAAGCCCGGCGAGTGGCACCACGAGGATGAGCAGGACGAGCCCCCATAGCAGGATCTCGCTCGGCAGCCGCCAGCCTCGCAGCTCGAAGGGGCGCGCCGCCGTCGAGGTCGTGGTGATGCGGAAGTCGCGCCGGCGCAACATCACGTCCTGCAGGATGATGCCGGCCATGGCGATGGCGCCGATGAGGGTTGAAAGGACGGCCACTTCGGAGAGGATGCCCGGGCCGAGCCCGGCGAGGCGCTGGTAGATCAGCGTCGGCAGCACGAGGTAGTTGGCGGGAATGCCGAGAAAGGCCGGAATGCCGAAATTGCCGAGGCTCGAGACGAAGCATAGCGCGATGCCCGCGACGAGCGGCGGCGTCATCAAGGGCAGGATGATGGTGCGCAGCACCGTCAGCTTGCCGGCCCCGGCGGCAAGGCCCGCCTCGATCAGTTCCTTCGGCAGGGCACGCAGGCCTGCGCGCAGCGTCAGGAAGACGAGGGGGGCATACTGGATGCCGAGCAGCAGGATGATGCCCTCGGCCGAATAGAGCGGGTTGCGCGTGCCGAGCGGCGGGGCAAGCCCCAGCATGTTGAGGAGGGCGCTCGACGGCCCCGTCACCTGTAGCCAGGCGAGCGCCGTGACCTGCGGTGCGATCATCAGCGGCAGCACGAAGCAGAAGACGAACGCATTGCGCGCCCGCATGTCCGTGAGGGCGACGAAACAGGCGACGATGCTTCCGATGACGACGGCGAGCAAGGTGCCGCCGAGCGTCGTCACCAGACTGTTGCGAACAGCCGCCCAGGTGGTCGGATCGGAGAGGACCGAGCCGACGACGCCCGACGAGAGGGCGCCGCCCGGCGCGATACCCTCGATGACGAGGCGTGCGAGCGGCAGGATGGAGAGGATGGCGACGAGGACGACGAGCCCCCACAGGAGTGTGAGATCCCCGCCGCGCATGGCCTTGGCAGCACTGCCGCTCATGGTGTCCGCGACCCATCCGGCTCAGTTGCCGAACATGTCGGCGAAGCGCTTCTTGTCCGCCTCGGTCGTCTCGACGACCTTGGCGATATTCGTCGCCATCAGCTGGATCTTCGTGCCTTCCGGCAGCCATTCGGGATTGGCGATGCCGGCCTTGGCGGGCACGTAGCCCATGGAAGCGGCGAGCTTCTGGCCCTCGTCGGAGAGGATGAAGTCGACGAAGGCCTTGGCGGCGGCCTCGTTCTTCGTGGTCTTGAGGATGGCGACCGGCTCGGTCACCGCCGGCACGCCCTCGGCCGGGAAGACGAAATCGACCGGCGAGCCCTTGGCCTTGGCATTAAGCGCCATGAAGTCGACGAGAACGCCATAGGCCTTCTCGCCGCTCGCGACCGACTTCAACACCGCGCCGTTGCCGCGCACGGCCACTGCGTCATTGGCCTTCAGCCCCTCGTAGAACGACCAGCCGAGATCGGGATTGTCCACGATCGTGCCGAGCATGATGGCGGCCGCGCCCGAATAGAGCGGGCTCGGCATGGAGATCTGGCCCTTGTAGGAGGCCTTGGTCAGGTCCTTCCACGACGTGGGCTTCTCGGCCGCGCCCGTATTGTAGGCGATGCCAGTGGTGATGAGCTTGGAGCCGAAGTAGGTCTTGTCGGCGTCGTAGGTCTCCTTGTCGAAGCCTTCGACCTTCGCCTCGGCGTAAGGCAGAAGACGGCCGTCCTTCTTCAGCGTCTGCATGCTGGCGGCATCGGCGATGAGCAGGACGTCGGGGCGCGGGTCGCCAGCGGTGAACTCGGCCGCGAGCTTGCCCATCACTTCGGTGGTGCCCGACCGGAAGATCTCGACCTCGACGCCAGGATAGGCCTTCTTGAAGGCCTCGGTCGTCAGGCTCGCATCCTTCTCGGGCTGCGAAGTGTAGAGGACGAGCTTGCCGGACGGCGCCTGCGCGAGGGCGGGGGCGAGGGCGGCGGCGAGCACACCGGCGACTGCGAGGGTGTGGCGGGTCAGCGTGTTCATGAATTCTCCTCCCATTGTGGGCCGGGCTGCGCAGGATGCGCGAAGCCGGCATTCCTATCGTCCCGGCATATTGTTTTTGTGACGATGGATTCTCTTATATTTCTGACGGTTATCTCACAGAAGCACCTCCGGGTATTCGATGGCCTCGCGAAGGTCCGCCATGAAGCGTGCGGCCGTGACACCGTCGACGATTCGATGGTCCGACGACAGCGAGAAGGTCGCCATCGGTCGAAGCACGATCTCGCCGTGGCGGCCAACCGGCGTGTCCACCGTGCGGCCGACGGCGAGGATCGCGCTCTCGGGCTGGTTGATGATGGCCGTGAAGCTGTCCACGCCGAACATGCCGAGATTCGAGAGGGTAAAGGTGCCGCCGCGCATGTCCGCCGGCTGGATGCTGCGGCTCACCACCGCCTCGCGCAGGCGTCGGAAGTCGCGCGTCAGCTCCGCAAGGGTCTTGCCTTCCGCGCCGCGCAGCACCGGCACCACGAGATCGCCGTCGCGCTCCATGGCGATACCGATGTTGACGGCGGCGTGAAGGCGGGCCGCATCGCCCTCGACGCTCGCGTTGAGCATGGGGTGGCGCGGCAGGATGCCGGCGACGACGCGCGCGAGGAGCACCGTGAGGCTCGGCTTGACGCCTGTCATCTTCTCGATGCGCGGGCCGACGCGTTTCAGCAAAGCCTGCAGGGCGCTCATGTCCATCTGCGCCGTCATGTAGAAATGCGGCGCGACCCGCATGCTCTCGGAAAGGCGGCTCGCGATAATGCGGCGCACCGGGCCGAAGGGGACGAGTTCGCCTTCCGTCGGCGCTTCGGCCGGCGCCCGTGCCGCGACCGGCGCAGGCGCGGGGGGGTGCGCCTTCGCGAGATGGGCGAGGACGTCCTTCTCCGTGATGCGCCCGCGCGGTCCCGAGCCCGACACCTCGTCGATGGCGATGCCGTTGAGGCGCGCCGTCCGGCGGGCGAGCGGCGTCGCGCGGATGCCGTCGCTCTTGGCGGACGCAGGCTGGCCGTTCGCCGTCCGCGCAACGGTCTCCCCTCCCCCTTGTGGAGAGGGGGTGGGGGCGGGGGGCGTGACGGACGATGATGGCGGCCCGCCGGGCTGCGCCACTTCGCCCGGGGTGAGGGACCTGCTCGGTGCTCGCGCCGACGGCGCGGCAGCTGCGCCCGCCTCCTCACCCTCCTGAAAGATCCACGCCACGGGCGTGCCCACTGCGATCGGCTCGCCGGACGCGGGCACGAGGTTGCGGATGATGCCGCTCGCCGGGGCCTCCACCTCCATCACGGCCTTGTTGGTGCCGATCTCGAAGAGGATGTCGCCCTGCTTGACGGCATCACCCTCGGCGACCTTCCAGGCCTCGATGGAGCCGGTCTCCATGTCCATGTCGACCTTGGGGAGGATGACCTCGACGGGCATCAGGCATCTCCCCTGGCAAGGCGACGCGCGGCGGCGAGGATATCCTCTTCCTGCGGCACGGCTGCCTTCTCCAGCACCGGGTTGTAGGGCAGGGGCACCTCCGCCCCGCCGAGGCGGACGATCGGCGCGTCGAGGAAGTCGAAGGCGTCGCTCTCGGCGATCATGGCCGATATTTCGGCGCCGATGCCCATGGTCTTAACGCCCTCGTAGACCACCATCAGCCGGTGCGTCTTGCGCACGCTCGCGGCGATGGTGTCGAAATCGATGGGGCGCAGGCTGCGCAGGTCGATGACCTCGGCGTCGATGCCTTCCTCCGCCAGCTTCTGCGCGGCAGCCGCGGTGCGCACGGCCATGATCGACGAGCCGACGATGGTGAGGTCGCGGCCCTCGCGCCGGACCGCCGCCTTGCCGATCGGCACGCGATAGTCGCCCTCCGGCACATGGCCCTTCGTCTTGTAGAGCAGCTTGTGCTCGAAGATGAGGACGGGATTGGGATCGTCGATGGCGGACAGCAGCATGCCCTTGGCGTCGTGTGGGCTCGACGGTTGGATGACCTTGAGGCCCGGCACGTGGGCGAACCACGCCTCGAGGCTCTGGCTGTGCTGCGCCGCCGCGCCGGTGCCCGAGCCGCCAGGCAGGCGCACCACCATCGGCACCTTGGCCTTGCCGCCGAACATGAAGCGGATCTTGGCCGCCTGGTTGACGATCTGCTCCATGGCGAGCGTCACGAAATCCGAGAACTGGATCTCGAGCACCGGCTTCATGCCGGTGATCGCCGCGCCGACCGCCGCCCCCGCGATGCCGAGCTCGCTGATCGGCGTGTCGATGACCCGCTCGGTGCCGAAACGATGCACGAGATCGCCCGAGACGCCGAAGGCGCCGCCGTAGACGCCGACATCCTCGCCGAAGAGGAAGACGCGCTCGTCCGCCTCCATGGCGATGGCCAGCGCCTCGCGAATGGCTTCGGCATAGGTGAGTTCGCGCACCGCGCTCTCCACGGCGGCCTCAGTCAGCGTAGACATCGCGGGTCAGGTCCTTCGGATCCGGGTCGGGGCTCGCCTTGGCAAAGTCGAGCGCAGCGTCGATCTCCGCCTGCGCCGCCTCCTCGATGGTCATCAGCGCCTCGGGCGTGAAGCGCTCGTGCGCCGTAAGCTCGGCTTCGAGGCGGCGGATGGGGCAGCGGCTGCGCCATTCCTCGATCTCTTCCTTGGTGCGGTAGAGATTGCGGTCGCTCTTGGAATGGCCGCGCAGGCGATAGGTCTTGCATTCGATGAGCGTCGGCCCGCCGCCGGCCCGCGCCCGCTCGGCCGCCTCGCGCGCCACCGCCGCGACGGCGGGCAGGTCGTTGCCGTCGACGACGACGCCCGGCATGGCATAGGCCACGGCGCGGTCGGCGACGTTGGGCACCGCCATGGCGCGGCCGATGTCCATCGACATGCCGTACTTGTTGTTCTCGCAGACGAAGAGGATCGGCAGCTTCCAGATCGAGGCCATGTTGAGCGCTTCGTGGAAGGCGCCCTCGTTGGAGGCACCGTCTCCGAAGAAGACGACCGCGACCCGGTCGAGCTTCTGCGCCTTGATGCTCATGCCGACGCCGACAGCGATGGGCAGGCCGCCGCCGACGATGCCGTTGGCGCCGAGATTGCCGCCGTCGACATCCGCAATGTGCATGGAGCCGCCGCGCCCGCGGCAATAGCCGTTCTCCTTGCCGAAGAACTCGGCGAACATGCGCGCCGGTTCCGCCCCCTTGGCGATGCAATGGCCATGGCCGCGGTGGGTGGAGAGGATATAGTCCTCGTCCATCAGCGCCAGCGTCGCCCCGACAGCGCTCGCCTCCTGACCGATCGACAGGTGCATGGTGCCGTGGATGAGGCCGCGCATGTAGCTTGCCTCGGCCGCCTCCTCAAACTTGCGGATGAGGTGCATCTTGCGCAGCACGCCCCGCATCGTCTCGTCGTCGATGGCCGCCAGCTCCGGCCGCTGGTTGGGCCGCCTGGCGGAGGTGTCGGTGTCTGCTTTCATCGCGTTTCCAACTCGCAGCTCGTTTCGGCCCCTATGCGCCGATGCTCCCTCTCCCCGCCTGCCGGGAGAGGTGCTATCCGTCGGCGTCGTCAGTCTCACCGCCCCTCGAGCCCGGCGACGAAGGCGTCCTGCTCCTTGCGCACCTTTGCGATCATAAGGCTCTCGTCGGGAGCGCAGTTCTCGTAGGTGAGATACTCGCCCCTGCGCACCGGCCGGGTGACCTTCGCCCCTTGCGCGAGGCCGATGGGGAGCGCCTTCAGCGAGAGCGCATCCGCTCGGGAGAGAGCGATGCCGCGGTAGCAATACTCGCCGATGGCATCGAGCGTCTCACCCGCGGCGAGGTCGCGCTTGGCGACGGCGCCGACTTCCGCGCTTGGCACCGGCAGCGGCCGCATGAGGCTGCGGCCGTAGATGACCGCGTTCGCCGCCGACAGCGGCACCTCGATGCTGGTGAGATGATAGGGCCGGTAGAAGGTGTAGTAGGGCCCTTCGCCGAGGTGCAGGTCCTCCATCCGCTCGCGGATGCGCGGATGGCGCATCTCGGCGATGACGAAGACCCCCGGCGCGACGCCGCGCGCCACGGAGAAATCGACGACGCCGCGGCGCGACAGGAGGCCCCCGTCCTCCCGCGGGCACAGCACCTTGTGAAGCTCCTCGCGCGGCGCGGCGGGGCCGTGCATGCCCGGCAGGTCCGGTACCAGGCCAGCGGCATTGGCGACGGCGACCATCTCGACCATGGTCTTCGAGCCATCGACGAACTCCACCAGCATGCGCGGGTTCATATTGCGCCGGTGCGCCTCCTCCTCGTAGGCGTCGGGCGTGGCGTCGAACTTCAGCGGGTTGTTCTTGCCCTTGCCGGCGGCGACGACGGGATAGCCGAGGCTGCGCACGAAATTGATCAGCTCCATCGTGCAGCAGGGTTCGTCGCCGGCGGCGAGCGTGTAGACGACGCCCTTCTCGTCGGCCTTGGCCGCCAGATAGCTGCCGACGGTAATGTCCGCCTCGACGTTCATCATCACGATGTGCTTGCCGGCGGCGATGGTGGCGAGCGCGACCATGGCCCCGACATTGGGATTGCCCGTCGCGTCGATGACGACGTCGACGCCCTCGGCGGCGCACACCGCTTCATAGGACGGGGCGACGGCGAGGTGGCCTTCGCGGATCGCTGTCGCCACCTCGGCCGGGTTCGCCGCGGTCGTCGGCTGCCGGGCGCTGCCGCCGGCGATGGCGCAGGCCTCGCTGACCCGCTCGGCGATGGCATCGGCCGCAGCGACGATCTCGATGCCGGGCATCTGCGTCGTCTGCACCACGATGTCGGTGCCCATCTGGCCGACACCGATGAGGCCCACACGGACCGGCCGTCCCTCGCGCTCGCGGCGCAGGAGGGCATCGACGAGGGAATCGTCGCTGGCACGCCCCGCAGGCGTTCTGGTGTCCATGAGCTGTTCCCCTCTCAACGGCGCTTCCGTGACGTGCCGCGACCGGCACATTTGTACATTGCAACGAACATAAATTCATGAACGATTGCGCGTCAAGCGGGATGCAATGTACGCCGCGCGCTTGCCTCCCGCCGCACTTGCAGTCACTGTCGCGACCGATTGGATGAATGGGAAAATTGTTGCCGATGCGTGCCGAGAAGCTTGCCCGCCAGGAGGTTCAGCCTTCGTCCGACATGAAGGTGCGGGCGGCTTGGCTCTATTATGTCGAGGGCCTCACGCAGGAACAGATCGCGCAGACTATGAACATCGGCCGCATCAAGGTCGTGCGCCTGCTGGCAGCGGCGCGCGAGGAGGGGCTGGTTCGCATCCGCATCGAGGCCAAGGGCGCCGAGCAGATAGCGCTGGAGCGCCGCCTCGTACGTGAGCTCGGCCTCGGGGAAGCGATCGTGGTGCCGGCGGCCGCCGACGAGGCCGACACCGCGACACTCGTCGGCCACGCGGCCGGCAGCTATCTCAACGACCAGGTGCGCGACGGCATGTCCATCGGCATCGGCTGGGGCGCCACCCTGCACATGAGCCTCAAGGCCCTCGGCAACGGCCGCTACGACAATCTCTCCGTCATCTCGCTCATGGGCGGGCTCACCCATTCGCGCACCATCAACCCGTCCGCGGTGGCCCGGCGCGTGGCCGATGCCTTCGGCGCCGAATGCTACCAGCTGACGGCGCCGATCTTCGTCGCCAATGAGGCGGTGCGGGCGCTCCTCTGGGAGGAGCCGGGCCTGAAGGAGCTGCTCGACAGGGCGCGCCGCGTCGACATCGCGCTCGTCAGCGTCGGCAACGTCAGCGAGGAGGCGACGCTCTTCCGCCAGGGCCTGCTGCCGCGTTCGCAGCTCGAGAGCCTGCGCAAGGCCGGCGCCGTCGGCGACGTGCTGTGCCATTTCCTCGATGCCGAGGGCAATGTGGTCGACCATCCCTTCAACCGCCGCATCATGGCGATCGACCTCGACGACATCCGCCGCATCCCCAAGGTCGTCGTCGCCGCCGGCGGCTACAGCAAGGTGCGCGCCATCCGCGCCGCGCTGAAGGCGACCTCGGCGAGCGTCCTCGTCACCGACGAGCCGGCAGCGCTGGGGCTGCTCGAGGGCTGAAGGCGGATAACGCCATCAATTCCGGGCCTCCTTATTCCGGACAGTCGCGACACGTCAGTCCGCCCTTCACACCTGGCGCACCCTCGTGCCCCGGACGCGCCGCAGCATGAAATGATGCGGCGCAGAGCCGGGGCCTATTCATGCGGGCCTTCGGCACATTCATGTGCTGGTTTCCGGGTCGCATTCCGCTTCGTGGCATGCGCCCGGGAAACGCGGTTGCTTTCGGTTGCCGCGGCGTGAGGTCCGCCCGACTGCCGACTGCCACATCAAACACATTGACGACCGTATAAACAAATGTACACTCATTTGTGCAAGACACGAACAAACGTGCGGCATAGGGGAGGAACGCATGAATTTCTGGCAAAGCGCGCTTCTCGTTCTCGGCGTCCTGTGGGCGCTGCAGAGCCTCGGCACCTACCTGCAGATGCGCCACTACCGCCGCATGCTCGGCGACATCACCACGCGCTGGGCCGACGGCTATGTCGGCGTCGGCGTCGCCAAGGCGAGCTTCGGCCGCGGCGTCATCGCCATGCTGGTCGTCGGGGCAGACGATCTGGTGCGCGAGGCCCTCGTCATGGAAGGGCGCAGCGTCTTCGCCAAATTCGCGCCCCTGCCGGATCTGACCGGCATGCCGGCCGCCGAGCTGCGTGTGGGCACGCCCTTTGCCGGGGCCGCCAACCGCGCCGCCGCCTTCCGTCAGGCACTGGAGCAGGTCGATCGCCTGCGCACGGGACGCGCCGAGGCGCCTGAACCGGGCTGCGTGGCCGTGCCGACGCCCGTCATCGCCTGACGCGGGGCGCCGGGAAGCCCTCGGCGGCGGTCGCCGCGAGGGATCGATCAAGCAAGGCAAAATGTCTGGGGAGGGTGAACCATGTTGGAATGGCTGGCCGGAGGCGCCGAGGCCTTCATCGGCGTGTTCAACGAGGGCGGAAAGGTCTTCATCGCCTTCGTCACGGGTATCCTGCCGACGCTGATCGTGCTCCTGACGGCGGTCTACGCCATCATCGAGCTCGTCGGCGAGCAGCGCGTGCACAAGGTGGCGCGCTATGCGGCGGGCAATGTCTTCACGCGATACACCATCCTGCCGCTGCTGGCGGTCTTCTTCCTCACCAACCCGATGGCCTACACCTTCGGCGTTTTCCTGGAGGAGAAGCACAAGCCGGCCTTCTACGATTCGGCCGTGTCCTTCGTGCACCCGATCACCGGCCTCTTCCCCCATGCCAATCCGGGCGAGCTCTTCGTCTGGCTCGGGGTTGCGGCCGGTATCACCAAGCTCGTGGAGAACGGCACCGCGCCCTTCTCGCTCGCCAAGCTCGCGCTCTTCTACTTCGTCGTCGGCCTCGTGGTGATCCTGCTCAAGGGCATTGTCACCGAGTGGATCACGAAGATCATCGCGCGCCGCGAAGGCGTGACGCTCTGAGCCGCCGTGCTCGTGACGCGAAAGAAGGAGCACGGACATGTCGGACAGGCAGTTCAAGGCCGTCAGGATCGAGCGCGGCGCGCGCGGCTGGGGCGGGCCCCTGGTCATCCAGCCCACCACCGAGCGTGACAAGGTCGTCGCCGTCACCGGCGGCGGCATCCCGGAGGTCGCCCGGCGCATCGCCGAATTGACCGGCGCGACGGCGGTCGACGGTTTCACCGCGCCGCCGCTCGAAAGCGAGATCGCCGTCGTCGTCGTCGATTGCGGCGGCACAGCCCGATGCGGCGTCTACCCGCGCAAGCGCATCCCGACGGTGAACCTCACGCCCGTCGGCCAGTCGGGGCCGCTCGCCCAGTTCATCACCGAGGACATCTATGTCTCCGGCGTGACGGTGGATTCGATCCGCCTCGCCGACGGCAGCGAGGCGGCCGCGCCGGCCGTCGCAGGGGCGCCGCCGGCGGGCGCCAACCCCTTCGCCGCGCCGGCCGGGGCGGCCATGCCGGCGGCGGAATCGGGCGGCCTCGTCGGCTTCATCACCGGCATCGGCCGCTCCATGGGCCATGTCGTCGGCGTCCTGTTCAACAGCGGCCGGCGCTCGATCGACCAGGTCATCCGCAACGTCCTGCCGTTCATGGCCTTCGTGACGATGCTCATCGGCGTCATCAACGCCACGGGCATCGGCAACTGGCTGGCGCACCTGCTCGAGCCGCTGGCGGGCAACATCTTCGGCCTCCTGGTGCTCTCGGCCATCTGCGGTCTGCCGTTCCTGTCGCCGGTGCTCGGGCCGGGCGCGGTCATCGCCCAGGTCATCGGCGCGGCCATCATCGGCCCGGCCATCGGCAACGGCACCATTCCGCCCGCCATGGCCCTGCCGGCGCTGTTTGCCTACAACACCCAGGTCGGCTGCGACTTCGTGCCCGTGGGCCTCGCGCTCGGCGAGGCAAAACCCGAAACCATCAAGATCGGCGTGCCGGCGGTTCTCCTGAGCCGCCAGATCATGGGGCCCGTTTCCGTGGTCATTGCCTGGCTCGCCAGCTTCGCGCTCTGAAGAAAAAGGAGATCCGCCATGATGCAGCTCTATCGCACGGTGATCACGACGATCGGGCCCGATGTGGCGGATCTCGCCGAAGGGGGCGTCGTCATCCTCTTCGCCGAGGGGGCGCCGCCGGAGCTCGCGGAAGTCGCCGTGCTGCACCGGGCGGAGGGGGAGGCCGGCGCCGCCCCCGCTCCGGGCGACGTGCTGCGCATCGGCGGGCGGGACTTTGCCATCACCGCCATCGGCGAGACGGCGTGGAGGAAGGTGGCCGACATGGGCCATGTCGTCTTCAACTTTTCGGGCGTCGCGAGCCCCGACCGTCCGGGCGAGATCTGTCTCGAGGAGACGGAAGGGGCGGCCGTGCTGCCGCTGCTCGTTCCCGGGGCTGCCATCGAAATCCTGGCGAGGACGTGAACGATGGCGGGGCAGGCAACCGTGGAGCAGGTGATGGACGTCGAACGGACGGCGGTCGTGCGGCTGGAGGAAGGACTGCACGCGCGGCCCGCCGCGCGCGTGGTGCAGTTCGCCAAGGGCTTCTCGTCCGACATCGAGATCGTCAAGGGGGAGCGCTCGGCCAATGCCAAGAGCACGGTCAAGCTCATGCTGCTCGCCGTCAAGGAGGGCGACGAGATCGTCATTCGCGCCCGCGGCGACGATGCCGAGGCCGCCGTCGAAGGCCTCGCCGCCATCGTCGCCGGCGAGGCGGACGCGCTGACACGAGCGGCCGCGCAGGCGACCCCACAAGAACAGGTGCCTGCCGCGCCCCGTGAAGCTGCGGCGCCGGGAGAACTCGTTGGTGTCGCCGCGAGCGAGGGCGTGGCCATCGGCCGGGCCTTCGTCTATCTGCCGCGCGAGCCGCAGCCGGAGCGCGGCCGCATCGCGGCGCAGGAGGTGGAGGCCGAGACGCTGCGCTTCCGCCGCGCGGTGGAGACCGTCTGCGCCATGCTCGAGCGCAAGGCCGACAACGGCGATGCTGCCGCCGCGACCGCTGCCGACATCATGGCGGCGCTCAAGGACGTCGCGCAGGATCCCGAGTTCCTCACGGCCGTCGAGGTGCGCATCGGCGCGCAGGAGGATCCGGTCGCGGCGGTGCTCGCCGTCGGCGCGGACCTTGCCGAGCGCTTCACCCACATCGACGACGCCTATTTCCGCGCCCGCGCCGAGGACGTTCGCGGCGTCGCCCGCCAGGTCGCGAACGTGCTGCTCGGCCGCGACGAGATCGACCTTGCGGCGCTCGCCGAGCCGGCGATCCTCGTCGCGGGGCACCTGAGCGCGCTCGATCTCGCGCGCCTGCCGCTGCGTCTCCTCCGGGGGCTGGTCACGACGGAGGGTGGGCCGACTTCGCATATCGCCATTCTCGCCCGCTCCTTCGGCTTTCCTGCCGTGGTCGGCGTCAAGGCCGAGGAGGCGGCGCTGCGCTCGGCGAAGACGGTTGCCATAGACGGCGGCCGAGGCGTTGCCGTCGTCAATCCCGATACGGCCGTCGCCGCAGCCTATGCTGCGCGGCTCGAAAAGGCGGAAGCCGAGCGGCGCGCGCTCGCCGCCTTCACCCATGTCGCGCCGAAGACGCGCGATGGCCGCGCCATCGAGGTGGCGGCCAATCTCGGCTCGGAGGCGGAGATCGACGGCGCCCTCGGCTTCGGCGCCATGGGCGTCGGCCTCTTCCGCACCGAGTTCCTGTTCATGCACGGCAAGACCCTGCCGAGCGAGGACGAGCAGTTCCGCATCTATGCGCGCGTCGTGAAGGCCTTCCACCCGCATGCGGTCATCTTCCGCACGCTTGACATCGGCGGCGACAAGGCTCTGCCCGGCATCGCGCCCGAGCGGGAGGAAAACCCCTTCCTCGGCTGGCGCGGCATCCGCATGTGCCTCGACCGGCCGCATCTGTTGAAGCCGCAGCTGCGTGCCATCCTGCGCGCCGCGGCCGTGGGGACGGCGCGCGTGATGTTCCCGATGGTGACGGATATCGCCGAGGTGACGGCGGCGCGGGCGCTCATCGATGCCTGCCGGCAGGAGCTCATGGACGAAGGCCGCGAGGCCGGCCCGCTCGAGGTCGGCATCATGGTCGAGACGCCGGCCGCCGCCCTTTGCGCCGCGACGCTCGCCCGCGAGGTCGACTTCTTCTCGATCGGCACCAACGACCTGACGCAATATACGATGGCGGCGGACCGCACCAACGCCCGCCTTGCCCATCTCAACCGGGCCGACCATCCCGCCGTGCTCGCCATGATCGAGATGACCTGTCGGGCCGCGCGCGAGGCCGGCATCAAGGTCGGCGTCTGCGGCGAGGCCGCCGGCGAGCCGGACATGATCCCGCGGCTCCTCGGCTGGGGCGTGAGCGAGCTCTCCATGAGCCCCTCGCTCATCCCGCGCGCCAAGAAGATCGTCAGCGAAACGTGATCGGATCGGGCGCTGAGGCGCCCGGCTTCAAAGGGCTCTTCCCCTGACTGGAATGCCCGCCGGAAAGCTTCCGGCGGGTTCTTTTTTGTCGTTCCCCCTCCCCCTTGCCGGGAGGGGCGGGGGGAACAGGTCGTGCGCGTTCGAGCAGTGTGTATTCGAGCCGGTGCAGTTGGCTCGGCTTGATCCTTCCCCTTGAGGGGAGGGTGGATCGCGCAGAAGGCGCGAGACGGGCGGGGTCAAGGCCAGGAACGGCGCTGGTCATGTTCGCCGCGTGGCCCCCTCCGTCGCCACTGCGTGGCGCCACCTCCCCCGCGGGGGAGGATCAACGCGCACACCAGCTCAAAGCCATCATGCTTTGATCGCGACCCCTTTCCCTTCACCCCCGCAGCGCCGCCTCGATCTTGTCGAGCACCTCGGCCTTGCCGATGCCGGTGAGGAAGGCGAGCGTGGTGATGACCGGCTTGTCGAGGTCTGGCGGCACCGGTGTCGTCGAGACGACGAGATCGACGTCGTCGATCAGGCCCGGCACCTCGGTTGCCTTGCACTGGCGGATGTCGACCGCGATGCCGCGCTCGCGCATCTCCTCCTCGATGGCATTGGCAACGACGGTCGACGTCGCGACGGCCGTGCCGCAGGCGACGAGGACGACTTTGGTCCTTGGCATTCTTCTTCCTCCCGTTCCTGTAAGGCGATGCTCGTCGCCGGGGGCGGCAAAGGCAAGGCGGACCTTTCCGCGCCCCCGCGTCAGGCTCCCAGCACTGCATAGATTTCGTCCGGCGACGTCGCGGCGGCGAGCGCCGCGAGCGCTCCTGGCCGCTGGATGAGCTCCGCGACCTCGCGCAGCATGTCGATCTGCGCGTCCTTGTTGTCGAGCGCCAGCATCATCACGACGCCGACGGGGATCTCCTCGTCCGGATCGTCCATGCTGCCGAAGCCAACGGGCCGCGCGAGGGTTGCAAGCGCAAGCGACGGCTTCACCACGTGCTCCGGGTCCGTATGTGGCACGGCGACGTTGAGGGCGCCGCCGAGCGGCAGGCCGGTCGGCATGCTTGCCTCGCGTGCGAGGACGGCGCCGACGAAGCTCGGCCGCACGCGGCCGAGGGCGGCAAGGCGCCCGGCGAGCAGGTCGATGACGTCACGGTTCGATGTAGCCTCGACCCCGAGGCAGATTGCCTCGGGGTCGAGATACCGGGAAATGCTGTCGTGCATGGGGCCTCGTCACTCCGCGGGCGTGGCGGCGGGGGCTTTCGCTGGTGCCGGCGCGGGGTCGTCGCTGCCAGCGAGCCGCTCCCAGGCGGCCGGCCGGCGGTGGAAGGCGATGAAGCAAAGGGCGATCACCGCAAGGAGGGCGAGGAGGCCGACGATGCCCAGCCCCGCCACTGCTTCGACCACCACATAGGACACCCACAGGAAGCCGTCGACGATGCTGGTGATCTGCGTCGTGCCCTCCGGCAGCGCGAAACCGGCGGCGACCGCGGCACTGGTGAAGAGCGGCGCGAGCCCCGTCGCCACGTAGAAGCCGACCGCGAGCGTGATGGTGCCGATGATCACCATGCGCAGCACGTTGCCGCCGACGACCGGCGCGGCCATGGCGACGAGGAAGGGAATGACCGCGAGATCGGCGAAGAGGATGACGCGGTTGCCGGGCAGGATGATCGACAGGACGATGGCGATCGGCACCAGGATGAGAGCGCTCGAGATGGCTGCCGGGTGGCCGATGAGGATGGCCGAATCGAGCCCGACGAGGATCTCCCGGTCGCCGGCGCGCTTCTGGACGAAAGTCCGCGCCGCCTCGGAGACGGGGATGAGCCCCTCCATCAGGATCTTCACCATGCGCGGCAGCAGGAACATGACCGCGGCGAGGTTCATGCCGGTCTGGAGCACCTTGCTGACCACCGTCGAGGCGTCGCCGGCGTCGTAATAGCCGATGGCGCCGAGCACGAGGCCGATGGCGAGGCCGAGGATGACGGGCTCGCCGAAGACGCCGAGCTTCTTCTGGATGACGTCGGTGTCGAGGTTGATCGCGTTGAGGCCGGGGATGCGGTCGATCACCCAGTTGACGGCGATGGCGATGGGCAGGATCTGCGCCGAGGCGAGATGCGGCACCGATACGCCGGGGATGCCGTAGAAGCGCTGCACGGCCTTGGCCGTCCAGTCGGCGAAGAGGAGGGCAAGCGCCGCCATCAGCGCCGCCGCGACGAGGCCGTAGAAGAGGCTGCCGGTGGCCGCGACGACGAGCGAGCCGATGAAGGCGAAGTGCCAGAAGTTCCACACGTCAACATTGAGCGTGCGCGTCATCCGCGTCATCAGCAGCAGCACGTTGACGGCGATGCCGATGGGGATCACCCACAGCCCGACCGAGGAGCCGAAGGCAATCGCCGCCGCGGACGGCCAGCCGACGTCCACCACGTCGCGCGTGATCCCGGTGTTCTTCACGATCGCCTGCGCCACGTCGCTGAGGCTCGTGAACATCAGGCCGATGACGAGGTTGATGCCGATGAAGGCGACGCCGATGGTCACGCCCGCGCGGAAGGCGCGGCCGGGCTTCGCGCCCAGCACGACGGCGATGATGAAGATGACGATGGGGAGCAGAACGGTCGCTCCCAGGGAATCGACGACGGTCTTGAGACCGCTCAGCAGCCCATCCATGACCTTTCCTCCGGCGGCGCCGTCGTTCCGCCGTCGCGGCGGGCGCCGTTGTTATGGCGTTGTCCTCGCGCGGGCGCCTGGGGCGGCCCGCGTCCTTGGTCCCATCCGGCAGCGGGCGGAGGCCTCGGCAGCCCCTCTCGTGTATCCGGAGCCGGCTTCCCTGCAGCGCTTCGGCGGCCTCCGGTGATATTGAGCTGTCGGCGAAGAGCTGAACAATCGTGCGCAGAATGCACACAAGTTCATGATGTCAGTCTTTTTGCCTATCGTCAATTCGTGCGATCTGTGCACGATCGTGCAGAAAAGGGAGGAGCGATGAGCGAGGCGGGGCGGGGCGATCAGGACCTCATGGTGCGTGCGGCGTGGCTTTACTACGTCCACGGCAAGGGCCAGGAGGAGGTGGCGCGCGACCTCAAGATCTCGCGCTTCAAGGTCACGCGCATGCTCGCCCAGGCGCGCGAGGCCGGCATCGTCAAGATCTCGATCCAGCACGAGACGAGCGAGACGCTCGCCCTGGCCGACTGGCTCGCCGCCCGCTACGGCCTTGCCGAATGCATCCTGACGCCGCCCTTCGACGAGCAGACGGGAAGCCTCGACGACGAGACGGCGGACCGGCTGGCGCGGCGCGGCGTCGGCCTGGCCGGCGCCAACTACCTGACGCGGCGGCTCCTCGGCACGCCGCGGCTCACCATCGGCGTCGGCTGCGGCCGTACCATGACGGCCGTGGTCGATGCGTTCACCGCCTTCCCCAAGCAGAACGTGCGCTTCGTCTCCGTCATCGGCTCGCTGACACGCGACGTGTCGCTCAACAATTTCGAGGTCGTGCGCCTCGCCGAGGCCTGCAGCGGCGAGGGCTTTTTCCTGCCCGCACCCCTCGTCGTCGACGAGGCGGGCGATGTTGATGCCGTGCTGCGCCAGCGCCCGGTGCAGGCGTCGCTCGCTTTGGCACGCGAGGCCGATTTTCACCTGATGAGCTTCGGCGACTGCTCGCCCGAGGCCTTCCTTTTCCGCCACGGGCTGCTCTCGCCGGGCGACCTCGCCGAACTGCGCGCCGCCGGGGCCGTCTGCGAGCTCGCCGGCAAGTTCTTCGACCGCGAGGGCCGGCTGGTGGAGTGCGGCGTGAACGCCCGCACCATCGGCATCGCGCTGGAGGATCTGCGGCGTACCGAGGTCGTGATGCTCGCGGCTGGACGCTCCAAGGCCGATGCGTTGCAGGCCGTGCTGAAGACGGGCGTCGTCAACCGCCTCATCATCGACGGCGAGCTCGCCGGCCGGCTCGTCGCCGCGATGCCGCTGCGGGAGAGGCGTTAGGAAACGACGGCGCCATCAGTTCCCCATCCACGCCGGGCGCTTGTGTTTGGAAACGCGAAAACGGGGCGCCCGCTCGCGATCCACGCGGGCGCCAGTATATTGCAGTAATTCTTGTAATATATTTGGATTTGGTTTTGCGGCAATGTATAATGGCGGTTTCTTTTGAAAAGTCGATTGTTTCTATATTTATTGCAGTAAGAGGTGGGATATGTCGCTCCCGGTCAGTTATCGGAATGGGCATCTAGAGAGATACGTTCAGCCGCTTCCGAAGAATCCGGCGAGTATTCTGTTCGATCGCAATGCGCCGCCTTCGGCTTCCGCCGCGCGGGATGCTGCGCGCACCCTTGGCAGTTCCGATGCAAGGCTCAAGCCGAGATCGCAGGTCTCGGTGGAGAACGGCTACGAACATCCGAAAACCTGGGGGGCTGGTGAGCTTATCGAGGATTACTTCGCCAAGGTGTGGAAATACAGTCCCGTCATGATGTTCCTGAATATTCTCGAGGGCAAGGGGCTGCTTGATCCTCGCAGCAAGATCGGGAAGGTGAACCAGCTTTTCGACAGGGATTTCGATGATGTGAAGCGTCGGACGGTCGAGGCCGTGATGACGCTGTACCGGGATTCGCTGCAGCAGCTGCCGGATGGCGATCCCGTCAAGAACGCCTTCGCCGGAAAGGCGGATATCGGAGAGAGGCGTCTTCAACTCGCGGCCACCTACCGCAAGGTGGTTGGCGGGCCCTGGGACGGGCAGGTTTCGGGGCTCGAGTTCTATGTAAAGCCCAGACACAATCCGGCCCCCGGGCTGAAGGTCGGCGGCGAGATCGATGCGATCGAAGAGGCGGAGCGACAGCATGCCTACAAGCGATATACGTTCAGCTTCTCGACCGGGGCGCTGCGCCGGTTGAGCCGGGACGGCATGAACGGCCCGGATGCCGCGGACAGCATCATGGTCGGCCATCCGGCTCGGGAAAGCCTGAAATTCCTGTCGATCAGCGGTGACCTTGCCCAGCCCGGGAAGATCCCGGAAAAGGTCTTCGAACTGAAAGACATCGATTCGGCGCTGGCGAATATTCTGAATGCTTATGTGGAGACGTTCCGCGAGCCGCTTCGCGAGGCGAGTCCGGCGGAGATCATCGTTGGCGTTCTCGGCGGTATGGTCAACAATCTCGCTCCCTTCATCGGCGCGGTGGAAGCGCTCACGGAGGGCGACCTCAAGGGCTTCGCCACCGAGCTGGGCATCGACCTCGCCATGATGGCGACGCCCGGAGGGCGGCAACTCGCCTCCCTCCTGAAGCGTGGCTGGAAGCTGGACGATGTGGCGCGCACCCTTGCAAGAGGGGCGAAGGAGCATCTGCCGCCTCTCGTCGCAGACGTGATTGCGCCGATGTCCGCCCAGGATGTCGCCTACCGCAGCGGCGGCACGGGTTTCGGGCGCATTGCACAGTTCGGCTACAATCGCTCGCAGGATCTGAAGGCCTATTTGAACGGGCCCGCCGAACTGCAGGCAACGCGGGCGGCGAATTATGCAGACCGGGTCGAGCATCTCGTGCGTTATCTGAACGATCGTCCCTCCAGCCCGCCCCTATCCCGCGACGGCAATGGGAACCTGATGCCTGTCCAGCTCTTCGGCCATGCCTACAATCGGGCAGCCGCGGTGGATGCTGACGAAGGGGTGGCGCCGCAGCTGATGCCGGATCGCCGGGAGAGTCCGCACGCGCCTGGCCCCGAGCGCGCTCGCTGGTCATCGCCGGGGCGGGTTTCGTCCTGGCAGCCGCACCAGCGCTCCGGCCGCTGGGAGAGGCTTCCATCCGCCGCTGGGAAGGCGCATTGAGCCATTCATGCAGCTGCGGCGCGGACGGATCCGCTGGCCGGGCGCTCAAAGCGCCTTCAGCTTTCCGCAGCGGAGCGCGCAGCAGGTGACGGCGCCGGTGCACTGCCCCGTACTGTCCGGCGCCAGACCATGCGGGCCTCGAGCGCCACGGCTGCGGGTCGCCGTGTTGCCTCCTCCGGCGTCAGCCTTAGCCATGCGAAGGCTTCGCGAGCGATGTCGGACACCGGCTGGGCGAAGGTCGTCAGGCTGTAGGAGGACCAGCCCGCCTGCTCGATGTCGTCGAAGCCGGTGACGCACAGGTCCTCCGGCACGGCGAGTCCGAATTCGTGCCGCGCCGTGTCGAGGAAACCGCAGGCGATGAGGTCTGTCGCGCAGAAAACGGCGTCGGGCCTTTCAGGAGCAGTGAGGAGGCGTCGCGCCAGTTCGCGTCCGCTATCGTAGATGCTCGGGCCGAAACGCTCCACGGTGACCGTCAGGCCGATGGTGCCGGCCGCCGCGAGGAAGCCGCGCTCGCGCGCCATCAGGCTCGGGGTGCCCGCCTCGGAATTGGCGAAGGCGAGGCGCCGGCAGCCGGCGCGCAGGAAGGCGATGAGCGCGCGCCGCGCCGCCTCGTCATCCTGGAGGTTGATGCGCAGTGGCCCTTCCTGATCGTCATCGCGGTTGATCAGCACGATGCGCTGGCCGTTCTCGAGGCACAGGCGCGTGATCGACTTGTCGGGCAGGCCCGACAAGATGATCGAGGCATCGGCGCGATAGTGCAGGGCCTGCCTCAGGGCGGCGCCGACGCTCGCATCCGAGCGGTCGGTGTTGATGACCATGGCCACCTTGCCGGCATCCTGCGCCGCCTGGGTCATGGCCTTCACAAGGCTTGCCCGGTAGGGCGTGCCCAGTTCCGAGCCGACAAGGCAGACGATGCCGCTCTCCTTGAGCGATAGCCCTCGGGCGAGATGGTTGACGTGGTAACCGAGCTCATTGGCCGCGTCCAGGACGCGGCGGCGCGTATCCTCGGAGACGCTCGCCCCGGGTGTGAAAGCGCGCGACACGGCGGAGCGCGACACGCCGGCACGTTCGGCCACCTCACGGGCACTGACGAACTTTCGGGGCGATGGCATGGCAGTCCTGCGGCCGTCGTCAGGGAACGCCTTTCGTATGCACCGCCGTGCAACAGCGTGCAACCATGTCGCAGGGAAATTTGTCGGCGGGTTTGCAGCCTTGTTTCTTGACAGCGGGCATGGCTGCATGGAACCCTTGCACACGGTTGCAAATAGAGATGCCGCGATAACAGCGGCGCGCAAGGGGGAGGAAGACATGCGTTCCGGTTTCGTCGCCGTCGCGGCTGTGGCCGCTGCCGTCCAGTTCACGCCTGCAGCGGCGCTCGCCCAAGGCTCGCTCAATCTCATCTGCTCGGCCGACGTCGTCATCTGCGAGCTGCTCGAGAACCGCTTCGAGAAGGAGACGGGCATCGACGTCAACATGGTGCGCATGTCCTCCGGCGAGGCCTATGCCAAGGTCCGCGCCGAGGCACGCAACCCGAAGACGGACGTCTGGTGGGCCGGTACGGGCGACCCGCACCTTCAGGCCGCGTCCGAGGGGTTGACGCTCGAATACAAGTCGCCGCGCCTTGCCGAACTGCAGACCTGGGCCGTCAGGCAGGCCGAGAGCGCCGACTACCGTACTGTCGGCGTCTATGCCGGTGCGCTGGGCTGGGGCTACAACGCCGACATTCTGGCGAAGAAGGGCCTGAAGGAGCCCCAGTGCTGGGCCGACCTCCTCGATCCCGGCTTCAAGGGCGAGATCCAGGTGGCCAATCCCAACTCCTCCGGCACGGCCTACACGGCGCTCGCCACGCTCGTGCAGATCATGGGCGAGGACAAGGCCTTCGATTACCTCAAGAAGCTCAACGCCAACGTCTCGCAATACACCAAGTCCGGCTCGGCGCCGGTGAAGGCCGCGGCGCGCGGCGAGACGACGGTCGGCATCGTCTTCATGCATGATGCCGTGGCGCAGGCGGTCGAGGGCTTCCCCGTGAAGGTGGTCGCCCCCTGCGAGGGCACGGGTTACGAGATCGGCTCCATGTCGATCGTCAAGGGCGCGCGCAACCTCGACAATGCCAAGAAGTGGTACGACTGGGTGCTGTCGCCGGAGGTGCAGTCGCAGATGAAGGAGGCCAAGTCCTTCCAACTGCCGTCCAACAAGAAGGCCGAGGTGCCGCCCGAAGCGCCGAAGTTCGAGGATGTCCGGCTGATCGACTACGACTTCAAGACCTACGGCGATCCGGAGAAGCGCAAGGCCCTGCTGCAGCGCTGGGACCGCGAGATTGGCACGCTGGCCAACTGAAGGCGAGGCACGCCTGCCGTGCCAGTTGCGGAGGAAAGGGAAGACTCCCTCTCCCCGTTGACGGGGAGAGGGCCGGGGATGAGGGGCCGGGGTTGACCCAAGCCTGAACCCTCGTATCTGCGGAAACAGTTCCCCTTACCCTCACCCTTTCCCCGCAGGCGGGGAGAGGGGAGGCCTTGCTCCTGCCTGCGATGGCCGGTGCATGCCCCGACGGAACCTCTCCAGTACGGAACCTCTCATGGAGCATCGCAACCGCAGACTGGACATGGCGCTCGGCCTCGGCCTTGCCGGGTTCGTGCTCTTGCCCTGGTACAGGATCGACGAGGGGTTCTACGCCTTTCGCTGGCCGGCGCAGTTCCCCTTCGGCGCTGAGGAGGCGCCGGCCCTGGTGCAGATGGCGGCGCAGGGCCGCTGGTGGCTCGCCGTCGTCGCCGCGCTGCTCCTTGCCGCGGCCGCGGTCCGCTTCGCCGCTCCGGCCGTGTCGCGCGGACGCCTGCTCGTCGCTCTCGGCGCGGCCGGCATGGGCTTCCTCGTCCTGCAGGGCTTCGCAATCACCTTCGGCGGCTGGAGCTGGAACATCGGCGAGGCGCTGTTCGGGCCGCTCGCCATCGGCCAACCGGCCATGGGCGCCGGTGCGGTCCTCGCGGGGCTCGCCTTCCTGTTCCTGTTCTCGGCGGGGCTCGCCGAGCAGGGTGTGATGAAGGGCGATTTCTTCGTCATCGCTGCGATCGCTCTTCTCGTCGCCCTTGTCGCCGTTTTCGTATTCTATCCGGTGCTGAGCATGTTCGTCGGCTCGGTGCAGGACTTCGACGGTTCCTTCGAGCCCTCGGGCTTCGTGCGCAACATGCAGGACCCGGCGATCTGGAGTCTCGATTGTGTCATTGGGGGAGGGCGTTGCGGTGTCGCCTGGCGCACGCTGTGGCTGGCGCTGATGACGGCCACCGGCTCGACCGTTCTCGGCCTCGCCTTCGCACTCGTCGCCACACGCACGCGCTTTCCCTTCAAGAAGGGCCTGCGACTGCTGACGGTGTTGCCGATCATCACGCCGCCCTTCGTCATCGGCCTCGCGCTCATCCTGCTCTTCGGCCGCGCCGGCGTGGTGACGACCTTCCTCTCCGACCTTTTCGGCGTCGAGCCGGGGCGCTGGCTCTACGGGCTCACCGGCATCTGGATCGCCCAGATGCTCTCCTTCACGCCGATCTCGTTCCTTGTTCTCATCGGCGTCGTCGAAGGCGTCAGCCCCTCCATGGAGGAGGCGTCGCAGACCCTGCGCGCCGACCGCTGGCGCACCTTCTGGCGCGTTTCGCTGCCGCTCATGAAGCCGGGCCTCGCCAATGCCTTCCTCATCGGCTTCATCGAGAGCATGGCCGATTTCGGCAATCCGCTGGTGCTCGGCGGCAGCCACGGCGTGCTGTCCACCGAGATCTTCTTCGCTGTCGTCGGCGCGCAGACCGATCCATCCCGGGCGGCCGTGCTCGCCATCATCCTGCTCTGCTTCACGCTGTCGGCCTTTCTCGCACAGCGGCTGTGGCTCACGGGCAGGAACTTCGCGACCGTCACGGGCAAGGGCGACGGCGGCGTGCATCCGGCGCTGCCGCGGCCGCTCGCCATCGGCGTCAACGCGCTCGTCATTCCCTGGACGGCATTCACCCTCGTCGTCTACGGCATGATTCTCGTCGGCGGCTTCGTGAACACCTGGGGCCTCGACAATTCGCTGACCTTCGCCCATTTCGAGCGCGCCTTCTCCTTCGCCTTCCGCGACGGCTCCATCGCATGGACGGGCGTCGCCTGGGATTCGTTCTGGACGACGATGATGATCGCGCTCGTTGCGGCGCCCCTGACGGCCGCGGTCGGCCTCATGACGGCCTATCTCATCGTCCGCCAGCGCTTCGTCGGCCGCAACGTCTTCGAATTCGCGCTCATGATGAGCTTCGCCATCCCCGGCACGGTCATCGGCATCAGCTACATCATGGCCTTCAACCTGCCGCCGCTGGAGATGACGGGCACGGCGCTCATCCTCATCGCCTGCTTCGTCTTCCGTAACATGCCGGTGGGCGTGCGCGGCGGCGTCGCGGCCATGACGCAGATCGACGCAAGCCTCGACGAGGCCTCGCTCACGCTGCGCGCCTCGAGCTGGCGCACCATCCGCCACGTGGTGTTGCCGCTGTTGCGGCCGGCGATCGTCGCGGCGCTCGTCTATTCCTTCGTACGGGCGATCACCTCCATCAGCGCCGTCGTCTTCCTCGTCAGCGCCAAATACAATATGGCCACCGCCTATATCGTAGGCCTCGTCGAGAATGGGGAATACGGCGTCGCCATCGCCTATTCCTCCATGCTGATCGTGGTCATGCTCGTCGTCATCGCCGGCTTCCAGCTCGCCGTCGGCGAGCGGCGCCTGCGACGCGAGACGCGCATCGCCGCCCCGGCTGTGGCCCGGCCGATGTCCGCCGAGACAATCAAGGAGAAAATCGCATGAACGGGTTGAAGACCGGCTCGGTCGTCTTCGAGCACGTTCGCAAGACCTTCGGCTCCTTCACCGCGATCCACGACCTGTCGCTGACGATCGAGCCGGGTACGCTCGTCACGCTGCTCGGCCCCTCGGGCTGCGGCAAGACGACGACATTGCGCATGCTCGCCGGGCTCGAGCACCCGACCGACGGACGCATCCTTATCGGCGGCAAGGACGTGACCATGCTGCCGGCGAATGAACGCGACGTGTCCATGGTCTTCCAGTCCTATGCGCTCTTCCCGCATATGACGGTCCTCGAGAACGTCGCCTACGGACTCGAATCCTCGGGTCTTCGGAAGGCGGAGGCGCGCGAAAAGGCCGAGGCAGGGCTCGCCCTCGTCGGCCTCGCCGGCTTCGGTGCTCGTCTGCCGGCCGAGCTCTCCGGCGGGCAGCAGCAGCGCGTCGCGGTGGCACGCGCTCTCGTGCTGGAGCCGCAGGTGCTGCTGCTCGACGAGCCCTTGTCGAACCTCGATGCGCGCCTGCGCCGGCGCGTGCGCACCGAGATCCGCGAGTTGCAGCAGCGCCTCGGCTTCACGGCAGTCTATGTGACGCACGACCAGGAGGAGGCGCTCGCCGTCTCCGACCGCATCGTCGTCATGGTCGAGGGCCGCATCGCGCAGGAGGGGCCGCCGCGGGCGCTCTACGAATCGCCCGCCTCCTCCTTCATCGCCGACTTCATGGGCGAGGCGAACGTCGTGCCTTGCGAGGTCGTCGGCGTTCAGGGAGCCGAGGCGGTGGTGCGGCTCGGCTCCCTCGAGCATCGCGTGCCAGGCCGCGCGGCCCAGCCGGGACCGGCCAAGCTCGCCATCCGGCCCAATGCCATCCGCCTCGCCCCGGCAGATGACGGCGGGCTCAAGGGCCTCGTGCGCCATGCGGCCTATCTCGGCGACCACGTCGAATATGAGGTGGAGACGGAAGTCGGAACGCTCTATGTCGTCGATCCTGACGTGGAGCGGAGCCTTGCCGCGACGACGCCGGTCGCGATCGGGCTTCACAACCGTGGGGTCGCCATCATCACCGCGTGAAGGTGCTACGCGCCCTTCACGAGACAACGAGGACATGCATGACAGTCGATGCCGCAGACGTCGAGGCGCGCCTGGCGCTCGCCCGCACGCTCGCCCGCGATGCGGGGGCCGTGGCACTAGCCTATTTCAATGCGCGCGAGACCCTGGTCGTCGAGGCCAAGGCCAACCCGCAGGATGTCGTTTCCATCGCTGACCGGCGGGTCGAGGAGATGCTGCGCGCTCGCATCGCCGAGGCTCATCCCGGTGACGGCGTGCTCGGGGAGGAATACGGCCTCACCGAGGGCACGTCCGGCTTCACCTGGGTGCTCGACCCCATCGACGGCACCAGCCCCTTCGTCAACGGCATGCCCAGCTGGTGCGTGTCGATCGCCGTGCTCGCCGGCGAAGAACCGGTGGTCGGCGTCATCTACGCACCCTGCGTGGACGAGCTTTACGCGGCCGGCAAGGGGCAGGGCGCGACGCTCAACGAGGCGCCCATGCACGTGTCGTCCGGGCGTTCCCTGCGTGATGGCGTCGTGGGCCTCGGCGCCAACCACCACGTCGCGCCGGCCGAATTCGCCGGCATCGTGGAGCGCCTGCTCGGCATGGGCGGCAACTTCATCCGCAACGGCTCGGGCGCGCTCATGCTGGCTTATGTCGCGGCGGGACGTCTCGTCGGCTATTACGAGCCCTACATGCACGCCTGGGATTGCCTTGCCGGCTATTGCCTCGTCGCCGAGGCGGGCGGGGCGCTGCTGCCGTTCCCGGCGGTCGGCGAGGGGCTGACGCGCGGTGCGCCCGTGATGGCGGCCGCGCCCGGTGCCGTCGCCGATCTCAGCCGGATCGCCGGCTTGCCCCGCGCGGCCTGAAGGCGTCAGTACCGCGCGATATGCGTCAGGGCCCGCGTGATTGGCTCGGCCCCCACACTTTGCTCGCCCCGGAAGGGGTAGTCGAGTATGACGAGTAGGGCGATGAGCAGGGCGATCGCCGCCGCATAGCCGGCCTTGGGCACCACGAGGTTCCAGTCGAAGCGGAAAAGGAGCGCTTCGGCGGCCAGCAGCACGATGAGGCTGCCGAGGACATGCCAGAAGATGGCCGGCAACCCTGTCGTGGCGGCATTGAGGCGCAGGGCCCGGATGTCCACGAGTTCGTCCGCCGCGTCATCGACCGCCTCGCGTGTGGTGGCCTCGATGTCCATCCGCTGGTGCACGGCATGAATGCTCTCGATGAGAGTGTTGAAGAGTGTCTGCGTCGCCGCGCTTTCCTGTCCTTTCTTGAGCGCCGGCCATTCCTGCGCGACGACGGACTGGCCATAGGCAGCAAGCGCATCGCGAAGCGGCGCCGCGTCCGGGCCGAGCCGGCGCAGCGCACGGTCGAGTTGCGTGATCTCGGTGGCTTCCCGCAATACGAGTGTCTCGGCCTCGCGGTAGCGGTTGATCGCTTGCAGCAGCGTGAAGGCTGTGAAGATGGCGATGACCGGCCCGATGAGCTTGAAGGCGTCGAGCGCGAAACCCGCCCTGGCCGTCGCTTGCTCCTGCCTCAGGAGGCGCGTGCCGATCAGCGGCAGCAGAACCGATGCGGTGACGGCCGCGCTGACGAAAATAACGACGAGGATGTTGTTGGAGAACCGATAGATCACGTCGGTGAAAGGCATTGCGGGCGCTCCGGCCGTCTTCGCTCGCGACACTCTGGGCCAATCGCCGCCATGGCACCATATGCCGCTGCGGCTGCTCAGTTGACGGGCAGGGCGCCCAGCTTCTCGCGCAGATCGCTGAAGATCTCGCGGATGCGCCGCCGGGTGATGGTCGAGGCTTCCGCTGCCCGGTCAAGTTGGTAGCTGCGGGCCTGCTGCCCGGCCCGGTAATGGGCCTCGTCGAAGCGCGCCTCGATCAGGTCGAGCAGCCGCGAAGGGTCGCCGCCCTGGGCTCTCAGGGCATGGGCGAGGGCCTCGACCGTCTCCAGCAGGGCTGCGGTGACGAAGCCCTCGGCCATGACGGCTGGCGGGATGGGTGGTTCGCGCAAGAGCTGCACTCCTTCCTACGTCGAACGCCGGCGCTGTTCGCCCGGAGCCGTGGTCATCCGTCGCGACTGGAGGATTCCGGCGCCCGTTTGCCGCTGCGCGGAGGCGAGCCGTACGAAAGGTGGTGTGACCGCCGAAAATCCTAGGGGCCGACGGTCGAGCGTCAGGCCGGGCCGTGCCGACCATTCCGTCCTGTTCATGACCGGCAGGCGCTTGCCCGGGCCTTGAGCGGTCGCTCTTGTCCGCGCGCGCCGGCACGTGTCCCTCGTCGCCGTCTGGCGACAGGAGGTGATTGATCGATGTGCGCTTCTCGTCTCATGGTGCGATCCCCCCTGATCGCGGTCGTCTCACCGCCCCAGCATTCCGCTTGGGAAGTGGCGGTTGATCATCACGCCTAGCAGGTGAACCTTGCCTGAAGGCGTCGGCCGTCCGCCTGCTTCGTCGGGCACGAAGCGCGAAGCCGATGCTGCAGACGGCGCGATGCGGCCGGCGGCATTGCCGCCGGCCGCATCGCTGTCGTCCTGTCTCGCAGATCAGGCGACGAGGAGGCTGCTCTCGAGCGTTGCCTTATCGATGCCGAAGATGGCGATCTGCGTGCCGTTGTGATCGAAATAGACCCCGCCGTCCGTGTCGGCGAAGAAGGAGGCAGCTTCGGCCACACTCGTGAAGCCGAATCCTTGCAGGCTCACATAGTCGATCTCGCCGCCCACGTTGAAGTCCATGATCCGGCTGAGACCCTCGTCCGGCCGAAAGACGAAGGTATCGTGCCCGGCTTGGCCGAACAGCCAATCGTCGCCCGCTCCGCCGGCGAGCATGTCGTCTCCCGTGCCACCGATCAGTGTGTCATCGCCTTCGCCGCCCTCGAGCGTGTCGTTGCCAGCACCTCCGTAGAGCTCGTCGTTGCCGCCCCCGCCGGCGAGGACGTCATCGCCTTCATGGCCGTCCATCACGTCGTTGCCGGCCTCGCCCAGCAGGGTGTCGTTGCCCGCCTGGCCGAAGACAAGGTCATCGCCATCGCCGGCTGCGATGTAGTCGTTGCCGTCGCCGCCGAGGAGGGAATCCCTGCCGGCTCCGCCGATGAGGCTGTCGTCGCCATCTCCGCCGTCGAGCCAGTCGTCGCCGATGCCGCCGTCGAGCGTGTCGTTGCCGGCGCCGCCATGGATGGTGTCGTTGCCGGCTTCGCCGTAGACCGCATCGTCGTCCTCCTCGGAGGAGATGACGTCGTTGCCCCCGCCGCCATAGATGATCTCATTACCGATGCTGCCGAAGATGGTGTCGTTGCTGTCGTGGCCGAGGATGGTGTCGTTGCCGGCCCCACCGCTCATGTAGTCCTCATCGGGCGTGCCGACGAGGATGTCGTCGTCGGGGGTGCCGATGACGGGATTGGCAAGGCCGAAGTCCCCCGATCCGAAGGCGTCGAGGGTGGTGTTCCTGACTGTCAGGCTCTGCCCCGCGCCGAAGGTGAAGACGACGTCGTTGCCCACCTGCTGGGCCGTGGCCATGATGTCGGCGAAGGTGGTGAGGCCGGTTGCCGAGAGATCGATGACGTCGCGGTTGCCGGCCACGCGCGAGAAATCGGTGATGGTGTCGGCGCCGTCGAGATAGACGAAACGGTCGTTGCCCGTCCCGCCGGTGAGGGTGTCGTTGCCCTGGCCTCCGGAGAGCGTGTCGTTGCCCTGGTCGCCGGAAAGGCTGTCGTCGCCATCGCCGCCGTCGAGGCTGTCGTTGAAGTCGCCGCCGTTGAGCGTGTCGTTGCCGGCCCCGCCCCAGAGCGTATCGTGACCACCGCCACCGTCGATGCTGTCATTGCCGTCGCCGCCGTCGATGGTGTCATCGCCAGTGCCGCCGGTCATGGAGTCGTCTCCGGCGCTTCCCGTACCCGGGCCGGCGACATTGACGAGCAGCATCTCTGGCGTGAACTGGGCTTTCGTGAAGTTCTTCACGAGCACCGACGTATTCGCATTGATGGTGAAGAGTACGTCGCCGTTCTGCTCGGTGGCGATCGCCATCAACGCATCGAAGGTGGAGTATCCCCAGTAACGCAGGTCGAGATAATCCTCGGCCGTGAAATCCTCGACGACGACGTGGCCGCCGCGGTTGAGGAACACATCCCGCCCAGCGCCCCCCACGAGCGTGTCGGTGCCGTGATGGCCTACGAGCACGTCATCGCCGCTGCCGCCGTTCAGTGTCTCGTCGCCAGCCGTGCCTTGCAGGAAAGTTGCGTCGGGGCGCCCTTCCGATGAGAACCCGAAAACTTCGGGAGCAATATGTTCGAAGTATTTATGATAGAAGCTAAATCCGCCGCCGATATATACGCTGGTCGATGTCCATCCTGTTGGGTCCCAATAGTTAACGGAAAGCGCCTTGAGATGATTATAGCTCAGAACGGGGGCATGAATATCAACCCGGTCATAATTCCCTTCTTCATAGGAAATATCCCGGATATCCATCGACCCGGCGAGCGGATTGAAGACAAAGGTATCGTTCCCGGCGCCGCCGGTCAGCTGGTTGAATCCTTCGCCGCCGTCGAGCGTATCGTCGCCGCTGCCGCCATCGAGCGTGTCGTCACCCTCTCCGCCGAGCAGCAGATCATTGCCGTCTCCACCATTGAGCGCGTCGTTGCCGCCGTGGCCGCGCAGAGTGTCGTCGCCTCCGGTGCCGACGAGGAGATTGCCATCCTCGTCACCGTCGAGTTCGATACCGGGGACCGAGGCCTGCAAAAGGAAGAGATCGTCGGGCTGCGAGACGGCATCTGCGTTGCCTGACCCCGCTGGAACACCGCCACCTCCTGGATCGTGCTCTTGTTCAGCCTGTTCTACGGCGCCCTCGAGGAAATCATCCCCATCCATGGCCATGTCAGTTCTCCCGTAAAGTTTGAAATAGATCGACCGTAAGACGAATAGGATTGCTTGATGATCGGCCCCGTTAGCCTGCGATGGCTGCGGGCTGTCGGTTGTCGTGGTAGCCCGGATCGCTGGTTCTGAATTTATGCGGCGGGGATTGACAAGGGAATCGGACGCGCGCGCGTCTTGCATGCATATCGTGCCAATTTCTTATATTTGTTAAATTATATTAATATTATCATTATCCGTTGCGAGTACGTAGTGGGGATTGAATCAGAAAATATAGATCGAATACGATGAGCCTTCGAACTGGCCATGGCCAATAGGGAGATCGCGAGGGGCCGCCCCCGCCGAGGCGTCCGGGGGCGAGGGCTGGAAATGACGCAAGCCAACGTCCACGCCTGCAGCCTTTCCATGTCCAGCGCCCGTGACAGCGACCCTCTCGCGACGTCCGTTGCCCTGCCGACATGACTTGGTCCGTTGCCTTGCGTCGCAGCCGGCCATAGATTGGAAATATTCCAATCTTAGGGCCGGTCATCGATGCTTTCCAGGGTTTTCGGCTTCGGGCGCCGCTCCTTCGATTCGCTTTCCGAACAGGAAATCCTGGCGCTCGCCATCTCCTCGGAGGAGGACGACGGGCGCATCTATCTTGCCTATGCGGACGGTCTGCGTGAGGCCTTTCCCCAGTCGGCCAGGGTTTTCGAGGAGATGGCGCGGGAAGAGGACCGGCACCGGCAGGCGCTCATCGATCTCTACCGGGCCCGGTTCGGCGATCACATCCCGCTGCTGCGCCGCGAGCATGTGAGGGGCTATTACGAGCGCAAGCCGGACTGGCTGGTGCGCCCCCTCGGCATCGACAAGGTGCGCCAGCAGGCGGAGGAGATGGAGGCGCAGGCCCATCGCTTCTATGTGGAGGCGGCCAAGCGCGCCGGAGACGCCTCGACCCGCAAGCTGCTGGGTGATCTGGCGGCGGCGGAGCAGGTTCACGAAAGCCTCGCCAGGCGGCTCGGCCTCACCCACGCGCCCGAAAGCGTGCAGGAGGAGGAGCGGCAGAGCGAGCGCCGCCAGTTCATCCTGACCTTTGTCCAGCCGGGCCTTGCCGGGCTGATGGATGGCTCCGTCTCGACGCTGGCGCCGATCTTCGCCGCCGCCTTCGCCACTCAGGACACCTGGCAGACCTTCCTCGTCGGCCTGTCGGCCTCTGTCGGCGCCGGCATCTCCATGGGCTTCACCGAGGCGGCTCACGACGACGGCAAGCTCTCGGGTCGCGGCTCACCCGTCAAGCGCGGGCTCGCGTCAGGCATCATGACCGCCATCGGCGGGCTCGGCCATGCCTTGCCCTATCTCATTCCATCGTTCTGGACGGCGACGATGATCGCCGTGGCCGTGGTCTTCGTCGAGCTGTGGGCCATCGCCTTCATTCAGAACCGCTACATGGAGACCCCGTTCCTGCGCGCGGCCTTCCAGGTCGTGCTCGGCGGCAGCCTCGTCTTCGCCGCTGGCGTCCTGATCGGCAACGCCTGAAGTCTGGCCCGAAGGACGTTTCCGAAGCGAAGGGGCGGCATCATGCTAGCTGGTGCTGCCGGCGAGGATTGAACTCGCGACCTCTCCCTTACCAAGGGAGTGCTCTACCACTGAGCTACGGCAGCAGGGCCCCGAGGGGGCCAAAGCGCGCGGACACTGCCACAAGGGGGGCGTCGGCGCAAGCGCCGTCGGCGCGGCATTTTCGTCCGGGCCGACAGCCTGTGGATGGTCGCTCGCGGCCGGTCTCAGGCGGCCGCTGCGCGGTCGACGAAGGGCAGCTTCAGCGCCTTCCACACGGCGACGAGCGAATCGGTGAGATGCTCGATCATGGCCGCGTCGTGGAAGGGCGTGGGCGTGATGCGCAGGCGCTCGGTGCCGCGGGCCACGGTCGGATAGTTGATGGGCTGCACATAGATGCTGTGCTCGGCGAGCAGCATGTCGCTCGCCTGCTTGGCGCGCTCAGGGTCGCCAACCATCACCGGCACGATATGCGTCGGGCCGGGCTTGACCGGGAGGCCGGCAGCCACGAGCGCGCCCTTGGTCAGGGCGACCTGCCGGCGGTGGCGCTGGCGCTCCTCGCCGCTCTCCATCAGGTGCCGCACCGAGGCGGTCGCTGCCGCGGCCACGGCCGGCGGCAGGGCCGTCGTGAAGATGAAGCCGTGGGCGTGCGAGCGCACCGCGTCGATGATGTTGCGCCGCGCCGCGATATAGCCGCCGACGCAGCCGAAGCCCTTGGCGAGCGTGGCCTCGATCACGTCGAGGCGGTGGAGGGCGTCCACCTCCTCGGCATAGCCCGCGCCGCGCGCGCCGTAGAGGCCTGCCGCATGTACCTCGTCGATATAGGTCATGGCGCCGTAGCGCTCGGCGAGATCGCAGATGGCGTGGATCGGGGAGACGTCCCCGTCCATCGAATAGACGCTCTCGAAGACGATGAGCTTGGGCCGGGTCTTGCCCGCCTGGCGCAGCAGGTCCTCGAGATGCTCGAGGTCGTTGTGGCGGAAGATGACCTTCTCGGCGCCGGAGCGACGCACGCCCTCGATCATGGAATTGTGGTTCTGCGCATCCGAGAGGATGAGACAGTCCGGCAGCAGCTTGGCGATGGTGGCGATGCCGGTCTCGTTGGAGACATAGCCCGAGGTGAAGACGAGCGCCGCATCCTTGCGGTGCAGTTCGGCGAGGGCGCGCTCGAGGCCGACGATCGGGGCGCTGTTGCCGGCGATGTTGCGCGTGCCGCCGGCGCCGGCGCCCATGCGCTGCGCCGTCGTGACCATGGCGTCGATCACCTGCGGATGGCGACCCATGCCGAGATAGTCGTTGGTGCACCACACCACGACGTCCCGCGGCCCCTCGTCGCTGTGCCAGACGGCCCGCGGAAACCGCTCCGCGTCGCGCTCGATGGTGATGAAGACGCGATAGCGGCGCTCCTTGTGCAGAAGGCCGAGCGCTTCGTCGAAATAGCTGTCGTAATCCATGATCGCATCCGTCTGCCGCCGTGGCGGCAGACCAAGTTTGGAACTGGTCCAGTGAACAACCGGAACCGCGCCGGGGCAAGCGGTTCTCGTCGCATGTTCGTTTATATTGCTCTCGTTCCATAGTGCGTCCGGCTGCACAATGGGCCGCATCGCCGCAGTGCGGCGGCGCACCGCAGGTTTGGGACGGTCCCTGCAACGTCGCCTGCAGGCAGGAGGGGAAGCCGGCGCTTGTCCTCGAGGCCGATGCCCGCTATCGATCAGCTTCGAGGAACCCGGGTCTTCGACGAACATGTCGCACGCACCGCCTCCCGACAGGAAGGAGCGCCTGGCCGCAGCGCTGCGGGAGAATCTGAAGCGGCGCAAGCGGCAGATGCGCGAGCGCGCGGCGGAACCGCGCGGCGAGGCGGCGCACGGCACCAGGGAAGCCGCGCCGGGCGCCGGCCCCGACCCGAAGGACTGATCGCCGGCGTCTCCGCTACTGGCTCCGGTCAATCAAGGAACGACACATGGATCGCATTCGCATCGTTGGCGGCCACAAGCTCGATGGCGTCATTCCCATTTCCGGCGCCAAGAACGCGGCCCTGCCGCTGATGATCGCAAGTCTCCTGACCGACGAGACGCTCGAGCTGCACAACGTGCCGCGCCTTGCGGACGTGTCGCTGCTGTTGCGCATCCTGTCCAACCATGGCGTTGATCACGGCATTGCCGGCAAGCGCCCGGGCCAGACGAGCGAGACCGGCCAGTCCATACGCTTGCGTGCCCGCGATATCATCGACACCTGCGCACCCTACGAACTCGTCTCGAAGATGAGAGCGAGCTTCTGGGTCATCGCGCCGCTTCTGGCCCGCATGGGCGAGGCCCGCGTGTCCCTGCCCGGCGGCTGCGCCATCGGCACCAGGCCGGTCGATCTCCTGCTCATGGCGCTGGAGAAGCTGGGCGCCGAGGTCGAGATCGACGGCGGCTATGCGGTCACGCGGGCGCCGAAGGGACTCCGGGGGGCCGAGTTCGCCTTTCCGAAGGTGACGGTCGGCGGCACCCATGTCGCCCTCATGGCCGCCAGCCTCGCCCGCGGCACCAGCGTCATCGACAATGCCGCGCGCGAGCCGGAGGTGGTCGACCTTGCCGATTGCCTCGTCAAGATGGGCGCGCGTATCAGCGGCGCCGGCACCTCGCGCATCATCGTCGAGGGGGTGGCGCGCCTCGGCGGCGCCGAGCACAACGTCCTGCCGGACCGAATCGAGACCGGCACCTATGCCATGGCCGTCGCCATAACGGGTGGCGACGTGCTGCTTGAGGGTGCGCGGCCGGAGCTGCTGCAGGCGGCCCTCGACGTGCTGTCAGGCGCTGGGATCGACATCTCGTCCACCAACGCGGGTGTGCGCGTGCGTCGCAACGGGGTCGGCATCGAGGCGGTGAATGTCACGACGGAGCCGTTCCCTGGCTTTCCGACGGACCTGCAGGCCCAGCTCATGGCGCTGATGACGCGCGGCAAGGGCACGAGCCGCATCCGCGAGACGATCTTCGAGAATCGCTTCATGCACGTGCAGGAACTGGCCCGCCTCGGCGCCCGAATTCGCCTCGACGGCGACACGGCTTATGTTGACGGCGTCGCGCGGCTGAAGGGTGCCCCTGTGATGGCGACGGACCTGCGCGCCTCGGTTTCGCTCGTCATCGCGGCGCTTGCTGCGGAAGGCGAGACGATGGTGAACCGCGTCTATCACCTGGATCGCGGCTTCGAGGCGCTGGAGAAAAAGCTCGGCCGGTGCGGGGCTGAGATCGAGCGCCTCTCGGGTTGAAAGGCGAAGACCCGGCACGGGGCCGGGTCTCCTCGGGTACCGTCAGGCATGGCGCCCTCAATAGCCGATGGCGCCACGCTTTTCGCCGAAACCGGGGATGAAGCAGCGGCAGGGCGTATTGCGCGGCGCGCGGAAGCCGGCGTTGCAGTTTCCGCGCGATGTGACGCAAACGCTGCCGTAGCGCTCGCCGCGCGGGCGGGGGCGCCCCCAGCCGCCTCGGTCCCAGTCGTCGTCGTCGCGCCAGCGGCGCGGCGGCGGGCGGCGCGGGCGCCAGTCGTCATAGTCATCCTCGTAGCGCGGCGGGCCCCAGCCATAGGGCTGGGCCGAGGCCGGCGGAGGGGTGATCAGCATCAGCGCTGCGACGGCAGCGAGTGCAATCAGAACGATCCTCGTCATCATCGTCTCATCCAGGCGCCGCCCGCGGCCTTCGGCCGCCTGTGCCTCGGCGCGTGATCATCAGATAGCACGATGGAAGCTGAACGCTTCATGAAGGCGAATGGTTTCCCCGGTTGCCTGTCTTTCGGGCTTCGCCGGCAGATCGGTTGTCAGCGGCATGCGGCACCGATAACAACAGGGGACCGGATGCAGCCGAGGCAAGCGGTGGGTCGTGGAGCCGTTGGAGATGGAGCCGTTGAAGCTCGTTGCGCTCGATGGGCAGGACCTCGCGGTCCTCTCAGCCCATGTGCAGGATGCTGTCGTGCGCGCACGCGATCTCGTCTATCTGCCGCGCGAGCGGCGCTTTGCCCTGGAGTTGCGGCGCTACGACTGGCAGACGATGCCGGGTGAGCCTCCGCGTCGGCGCCTGTCGGCATTGCATTTCGAGCGGGTGATGGCCGCCCGCACCCGGGCCGTCGCGCCGCGGGACTCGGATGCCGTGCTCAGCCTTCTGGCCGTCACCTTCGATGAGCGTGACGCACCGGGCGGCACCGTGACGCTGCATTTCTCCGGGGGTGGGGCCATCGCGCTTGATGTCGAGTGCATCGAGGCGCAACTGATGGACCTCGGTCCGGCCTGGGAGGCGATCGGCCGCCCCCACCATCCCCTTGACGAGAACGATGAAAGGCAGGCCTGACGATGGCGTTGAGGATCGACAGTCGCGCGCCCGATTTCGAGGAGGCCCTTGCGCGCCTGCTCGCGATGAAGCGGGAGGTGTCGCAGGATGTCGACGAGGCCGTGCGCGCCATCATCGCCGATGTGGCCGCCCGGGGCGATGCCGCTGTCATCGACTATACGCGCCGCTTCGACGGGCTTGCGCTGACGCCCGGGATGTTGCGCGTCGCGTCGTCGCAGATCGAGGAGGCGCTTGCCCGGTGCGATGCCAGGACCCTCGCGGCGCTCGAGACGGCCAAGACCCGCATCGAGGCATTCCATCGGCGCCAGCGCCCGGAGGACCTCACCTTCACGGATGATCTCGGCGTCACCCTCGGCTGGCGCTGGACGGCCGTCGAGGCGGTCGGGCTCTACGTGCCCGGCGGCACGGCGAGCTATCCCTCCTCCGTGTTGATGAACGCGGTGCCGGCCAAGGTCGCCGGTGTGCCGCGCATCGTCATGGCGGTGCCGGCACCGCGCGGCGAGCTCAATCCGCTCGTGCTCGCGGCCGCGCATCTTGCCGGCGTCGACGAGGTCTACCGCATTGGCGGCGCGCAGGCCGTGGCGGCGCTCGCCCTCGGCACGGCGACCATCGCGCCCGTCGCCAAGATCGTCGGGCCGGGCAATGCCTATGTGGCGGCCGCCAAGCGCCGCGTCTTCGGCACGGTCGGCATCGACATGATCGCGGGGCCCTCCGAGGTGCTGGTGCTGGCAGACGGTTCCGCCAATCCGGCCTGGATCGCGGCCGATCTGCTCGCGCAGGCGGAGCACGACACCGCCGCCCAGTCGGTGCTGATCACCGACGATGCCGCCCTCGCCGATGCGGTCGAGCGGGCGGTGGAAGATCAGCTAAAGACCTTGCCGCGGGCCGATATCGCCGGGGCGAGCTGGCGCGACTTCGGCGCCGTGATCGTCGTCGAGCGCCTCGCCGAGGCGCTCCCCATCGTCGACCGCTTCGCCCCGGAGCATCTCGAGATCATGGCCGAGGATGCCGATCACCTGGCGGCCGGGGTGCGCAATGCCGGCGCCATCTTTCTCGGCGGCCACACGCCGGAGGCCATCGGCGATTATGTCGGCGGCTCCAACCACGTCCTGCCCACGGCTCGCTCGGCCCGCTTCTCGTCCGGACTCGGCGTGCTCGACTTCATGAAGCGCACCTCGATCCTGCGCTGCGGCCCGGAGGGCCTCAGGGCGCTCGCGCCGGCGGCGATCGTGCTCGGCGAGGCCGAGGGGCTCGACGCGCATGCCCGCTCGGTCGCGGTCAGGCTCAACCGGTAAGGAGTGGAGGAGCCCTTGAAGGCAGCCGAGCCGACGAAGCGTTGCACGCTGACTGCCGTCACGCTCGACGAGGGCTCGCTCGGCCGCGGCAATCCGGATCAGGAGCACGAACGTGCCATCGCCATCTGGGACATCCTGGAGCGCAATTATTTCGCGGTGCCGGGGCATGACGGCGGGCCTTATGCGCTGCATGTGGCGCTGGTCGAGAAGAAGCTGACACTCGACGTCCGCAACAGCGGCGCCGAGCCGGTCGTGACCCATTTCCTCTCGCTGACACCGTTCCGCCGCGTCATCAAGGACTACGAACTCGTCTGCGAGAGCTATTACGCTGCCATCCGCACCGCTTCGCCGGCACAGATCGAGGCCATCGACATGGGTCGCCGCGGCCTGCACGACGAGGCTGCGGAACTCCTGCGCGAGCGCCTCGCGGGCAAGATCGAGGTGGACTTCGACACCGCTCGCCGGCTCTTCACCCTCATCTTCGCGCTGCACTGGAAGGGTTAGGCGCATGGCGCCCGGGGCCGCTGGCGGACGCAGCGTGCAATCCGTCCTCTTCATGTGCGCCCATAATGCGGTGCGCTCGCCGATGGCGGAGGGTATCGCACGGCATTATTTCGGCGCCTCGATCTATGTCGCCTCGGCCGGTGTACGCCCCGACGAACTCGACCCCTTCGCCGTGGCGGTGATGGAGGAGATCGGCATCGACGTCGCGCGCCACCGGCCACAGACCCTGGAAGATCTCGAGGATGCCGGCTTCGACCTCATCGTCACCCTGTCGCCGGAGGCGCACCATCGCGCCCTGGAACTGACGCGGACCCTCGCTGTCGATGTGGAATACTGGCCGACGCTCGACGCGACTGTCGTGCACGGCGCTCGTGAGCAGCGTCTCGAGGCCTACCGCAGCGTTCGCGACGGTCTCGTCGAGCGCATCAGGCAGCGTTTCGCGCGCCGTTGAACGCGCCGGCGGCAAAGGCCGGCGCCGTCGCCGGCCTTTGCCGGGGCACGTACCGTTCGGGGTCAGTGCGTCGCCGGGCTGCGGTTGAAGCGCGTCACCACGAGACCGATGGCCACGACGACGGCCGCGCCGACGACGGCCGCCAGGTAATGCAGGGTCCTTGTGACGCCGCCGATCTGCTCGATCACCCAAGGGTCGGCGACAAGCATCTCGCCCGCGATCCAGCCCAGCAGCGCCGCACCCGCCCACACGAAGATCGGGAAACGCTCGATCAGCGCCATGATCAGTGTAGAGCCGATGACGATGAGCGGGATGGAGAACAGCAGGCCAAAGGTGAAGAGCCAGACGTTGCCGTGCGAGGCGGCCGAGATGGCGAGCACGTTGTCGAGGCTCATCACCGCATCGGCGATGGCGATCGTGCGCACGGCCTCCCACAGGCTGCCGCTCTCTTTCACTTCGTGATTGTCGTCGTCGCCCTGGATGAGCTTGACCGCGATCCAGAACAGCAGCGCGCCGCCGACGATCTTGAGGAAGGGCAGCGCGAGCAACTGGGAAATGATGAGGGCGAAGAGAATGCGCAGCGCGATCGCCGTGCCGGCGCCGAGGACGACGCCGAGACGTCGCTGGTTGTCGGGCAGCGAGCGGCAGGCGAGCGCGATCACCACCGCATTGTCGCCGGACAGGAGAATATCGATCCAGATGATCTGGACGATCGCGATCAATGTCTGTGCATCTAGGGCCATAACGCTCACAGCTCTTGGGTCGGGACGAGCACCGGGCGCTCCGGAGGAGGGCACAGCCACCGCGCAACTGCGCCGGCACACTGTCGGGCCTCTCTTAGCGCGCGTGTCGTGCGTGATCGTCGTCAACTTATTTCATAATCCGGCGACATAATCCTATAATGCGGTGCTGTCCGGTGCCGACGGTGCTGCAGGCGGCGATTCGACAGCGGACAAGCATCGCTGGGTGCGGTCGCGCCGCTCGTGGCGCGCGGAGGGGCGGTAGGAACCGATGGATCTGCGCCAGCTCAAATGCTTCGTCGCTGTCGCGGAGGAGCTGCATTTCGGCAAGGCGGCAGAGCGCATGGGGCTGGCGCCGCCGGCCCTGTCGCGCCAGGTGCGGGCGCTGGAGGAGGAGCTTGGCGCGGACCTTCTCACGCGCACGACGCGAAGCGTCAACCTGACGCGGGCCGGGCTGCTGCTGCTCGACGAGGCCAAAGCACTCCTCGCCCGGGCCGAGCATGCGGCCCGCCATGTGCGCGAAGCAGCGAGCTCGACCAGCAAAGTCCTGCGCATCGGCGCCATAGATGGCGCGTCGGCGAGCTTCCTGCCGCGCATCATGACGGAGTTCCGCCAGCGCCATCCCCGCGCCCACATCCAGTTCACCGAGGCGATGACGGCGCCCCAGCTGCAGATGCTCGACGCCGGCAAGCTCGACCTTTGTCTCGTGCGTCCGCCCCGGCGCCAGGTGGACTGTGCCTTCGAGATCCTGCGCGTCGAGATGCCGCTCGTCGTCATGCCGGCAGCGCACCCGCTCGCGGACAGTGACGCCGTCATGATGGGCGATCTCGTCGGCGAGCCTTTCATCGTGCCCTCGCGCCGCATGCGTCCCTACGCCTACGATCTCGTCATGAGCTATTTCGACAGCGTCGGCACGGTGCCCAACGTCGTGCAGGAGGTGACCGAGAAGCCGGCGATGTTCGCGGCGGTGGCCGCCGGCATCGGCCTTGCGCTTGCCCCGGATTGGACGGCGGCGATGAATTGGCCGGGTGTGACGACGCGCCGCCTCAAGGGACTGCTGCTCGATCCGCCGCCGGACGGGGCTCTCGTCGGCGTGGCCTGGCGGCCGCATCAGCGGCTCGCGGCACGGGATGCCTTCCTCGACCTCTTGCGCGAGCGCGTCAGCCTGACGAGCGACGATAAGGTGGTGCCATTCCGTCGCTTGCCGCGGATCAGACGCCAGTCAAAAAAACCTGACTCGCAGGGGGATTGAGCCGCGGCGGCGCCTTTTCCTTCGGAAAAAGATGATGCGCCATGGAACCTGATGGGATCTCCGACCGTTTTTCCTTTTGGGGCGGGTTTCGCATGCCTTCATAACGGTTGTGTCGGCAGTTGTGAGTGGTCCCCTGGTTGTTCTTATGGCGAGCAATAGACGCGATAGGTATCCATTCTTTGTGTTGCATCAATGTCGCATGAAATTGCGCGTGTGATGCTACGTTCATGTCATGCTTGACTCTTTTTGGAAGCTTCACGAGTCTAGCTGCGGCGTGAGATGATGGTCCGCTCGGGCCTGCGCGACAGGAACAGGTTTCGTTCAAAGAGGTGCCTCAGATGAAGAATATCCTGCGACTATCGGCGGCGGCGACGGCCCTGGCGCTTTCCGGCGCTGTGGCCTTTGCGGCCGATCTTCCGTCCCGTACCTATACGCCGCCGGCCGAGCCGCTGCCGCCGGTTTTCACCTGGACGGGTTTCTATGTCGGTGTGAATGCCGGCTACGGCTTCTCCGATTCCGGTAATGCCCGCTATGTGGGCGACGCTCTTTATCTCAGTGATGTCGCCGCCGGCGATCTTCCGGGCAGCCTGTCCCTGAAGTCTGAAGGTTTCCTCGGCGGTGCCCAGGTTGGCTACAATTATCAATTCGGGTCGGTGGTCGTCGGTCTTGAGGCCGATATACAGTATGCCGATCTGAGCGATACGGGCACCTCCTTCGCCGCGGCGGGCTTTGCCGAGGGTAAGAAGGAGCTGGAGTGGTTCGGGACGTTGCGTGCCCGGCTCGGCTTCGCCGCGATGGATCGTCTGCTCATCTTCGCCACGGGCGGTCTGATCTACGGCGATACCAAGCTGACGCACAGCATCTTCGATAACACGGGCGCCCTGCTCGCCGTCGGCAGCAAGTCCGACACGCAGGCAGGCTGGACCGTCGGCGGCGGTCTCGAATATGCCTTCACCAACAACCTGACGGCCAAGGCCGAGTACCTCTATTATGACCTCGGTGACACGACGGCGATTGCGCCGAGTTTCGCCGTTCCGACGGATGTCGCCGTGCTCAAGGCCAAGAATCGCGGCAGCATCGTGCGTGTCGGTCTCAACTACAAGTTCGACACGTTCTGAGGTTTTCCCCGAACGGACCGTCGAACGGACCTGCAGCGCCCGGCTCCTGGCCGGGCGTTGTTTTTTGCACGGATGGCTAAGACGCACGAAACCCGGCATTCGAGGAACCCGGGTTTTTCAACGCCGCATACAGTCCGGGCGAGGCAGGATAGGTGCGTCACTCGCGCCGCAGTTCCCACAGGGCTGCGATCTCGCTCGGCCGCAGCTTGCGGCCGCTCGCCGTGTCAGCCCAGGCGAGTTCGCGATTGCCCGGGTTCTGCGTCATGGCGAAGGCAACCGCATCCTCCAGCGAGGGAAAGTCGATGACGTGATCGGGATCCGTCAGATGCGGGCTCGAGCGGTAGTGAAGACGCGCCGTGTCCTGCATGTTCGCTTGCATCGCTGTCCTCCTGTCGGTTGAGGGTTGCTCCTGCATTTCAGTCAAAAAGGTCAACCAGCCGTATCTCCGCAGAAGCGGCCTGATCATGTCAACGAAATGGGGATGCCGTGGTTCCGGTGCAATGGTTCGTCGCGCCCGGGCAACGGGCGAGCCCTGCGGCATTTCTGTCGTTGCGAAGGGCGTGGATGAGCATTAAGTTATTGAAAGACAATGTAATTTTGAATCGTTCCAAACTGCCTCAATGATCGTCTGCTCCTGTAACGTCCTCACTGACAAGCAGATCCTCGAAACGCTGCAGAGCGAGGCCCCGGGGGCTCCGCGTTCGCCTGCGCAGGCCTACCGCTGCCTCGGCTGCAGCCCCGAGTGCGGGCGCTGCCTCGTCACCGTGCGGCGCCTCCTGCAAGCTGCGCGCTTGGACGCCTGCGATATCGGCTGCCCCGGCTGTCCCGGCGCCGTCGAGCACGCGGCGCACGCGCCTGCCGCCGCCAACGTGCTGCCGTTCGACGGCCGTCCGCGTGTGGCCCCGGGCGATGAGGAACCCGCCGAGGCGCCCGCTGTCCCGCTCATCGCCGCCGAATAGCGGCTTCTTTCGCAATGGTGTATGTCGTTGGAGACAAGCCGGACCCTTGATGTGGTCGGGCATTAGTTTATAATGATTCTAAATAGGATTTCCCAAGGACGTGGAGTGGAGCGATGAAGGGTGACGCCAAGGTCATCGAATATCTCAACCGCGGTCTGCGCAGCGAGCTGACGGCGGTGAGCCAGTACTGGCTCCATTACCGCATGCTGGATAACTGGGGATTGAAGGATCTCGCCAAGAAGTGGCGGGAGGAATCGATCGAGGAAATGCACCACGCAGACAAGTTCATCGACCGCATCCTGTTCCTTGAAGGCCATCCGAATCTCCAGGTCCTCGATCCGCTGCGTATCGGCCAGTCGGTGAAGGAGGTGATCGAATGCGATCTCGCAGCCGAGGTCGAGGCGCGCGCCCTCTATCAGGAGGCCGCCACCTATTGTCATTCGGTCAAGGACTATCCTTCGAAGGACCTGTTCGAGGAACTGATGGCGGATGAGGAGGGCCACATCGACTTCCTCGAGACTCAGCTCGAGCTTATCGGCAAGCTCGGAGAGCAGCTCTACAGTCAGCATCACATCGGCAAGCTGGACGACTGACCTTCGATCTCCGGTGAAATCCTGCAGGCCGCCGGTTCTCGCCGGCGGCCTTGCCGTTCAGAAAGCTGGCCGCATGGCCATGGCCGGCCCTGCGGAGACCGCGAGCCGTACGAGCCGGATGTCGGGATCGTGCGGGTCGGGTCCGATGGCGAAGCCCAGCTTCTCGCACATGGCGAGCATCATCGTGTTCTCGCGCAGCACCTGGCCCTCGATGGCGTTGAGGCCCTCGGCGCGGGCATAGGCGATGATCATCTCCATCAGCAGCCAACCCAGTCCGCGGCCCTTGAGGTCCGAGCGCACCAGGATGCCATATTCGCCCTTGTCGTAATTGGCGTCAGCGTGCAGACGCACGGCGCCGAGCATGGCGCCGGTCTCCTCCTCAATGGCGACGAGCGCCATGGCACGCGCATAGTCGAGCTGCGTCAGCCGGGCGATGAAGGTGTGGCTGAAATCGCGGATGGGCGCGAAGAAGCGCAGGCGCAGGTCCTCCGGCGTCACCTTCTCGAAGAAGCTGCGGAACAGCTCCTCGTCCTCCGGCCGCACGGGCCGGATGAAGACGCCGGTGCCGTCCGGCAGGGCGGTCCGCCGCTCCCATTCCTTCGGATAAGGCCGGATGGCGAAGCGCGGATGGCCGGCAGGCCCGCGGACCGGCTGGATGCTCGGCGCGACGGCGACCCGCGCATCGACGGCGATGACGCCGTTCTGATCGGCAAGCAGCGGATTGATGTCGAGCTCGCGTACCTCCGGCAGGTCGGCAGCGAGCTGCGCGAGCTTCACGAGCACGAGTGCGATCGCGCCCTCATCCGCCGCCGGCACGTCGCGATAGGCCTTGAGCCGCCGCGAGACGCGCGTGCGGCCGATGAGCGTATGGGCGAGCGTGAGGTCGAGCGGCGGCAGCGCCAGCGCCTTGTCGTTGATGACCTCGACGGCAGTGCCGCCGCGGCCGAAGACGACCACCGGCCCGAAGGTCTCGTCGTCGGCGAGGCCGGCGATGAGTTCGCGCGCCTTGGGTCTCAGGATCATGGGGTGGATCGTGAGGCCGGTGATGCGCGCCTCCGGCCGGAGCGCTCGGGCCCGCTCGAGGATGTCCCGCGCCGCCTCGCGCACTGCAGCTTCGTTGGTGAGGTTGAGCCGGACGCCGCCGACGTCGGACTTGTGGATGATGTCCGGCGACAGGATCTTGACGGCGACGGGATCGCCCGCTTCGAGGAACGGCCGCGCCGCCTCGCCGGCCTCGTCCGCGCTAACCGCCAGGACGGCCGGCGTGATGGGCAGGCCATAGGCCTCGAACAGGGCCATGACCTCCAGCGGGTCGAGCCAGCTGCGCCCCGCGGCGAGCGCCCTGGCAACGACGTCCCGTGCCTTGCCCGTCTCGGGCGCGAAATCCTCCGGCAGGCTCGGCGGTGTCTCCATGAGCAGGGCCTGCGCCTCGCGGTAGCGCACGATATGCATGAAGCCCTGCACCGCATCCGCTTCCGTCGCGAAATGAGGGATGGCGGCCTCTTCGAACAGGTCGTCGGTCGTGCCGGAGGAGCCGAGCCAGACGGCGAAGACGGGCTTGGGCCGCATCGCTCGCCGGCGATGGCGCTCGACGGTGTCCACCACGCGCCGTGCCGCCTCCTGAGGCGAGGCGAGCGCCGTCGGTACGTTCATGACAAGGACGGCATCGCTGTCACGGTCGGCCAGCAGTACCTCAAGCGCGGCGCCGTAGCGCTCGGCATCGGCATCGCCGACGATGTCGACCGGATTGGCCCGCGACCAGGTCGACGGCAGCGCGGCATCGAGCGCCGCCAGCGTTTCCGGCGAGAGCTCGGCAAGCGCCCCGCCGAGGTCGGCGAGCCGGTCGACGGCAAGGACGCCGATACCGCCGCCGTTGGTGAGGATGCCGAGGCGCCGTCCCGAGAACGGCTTCAGCCGCCCGAGCGTCTCGGCCGCCGAGAAGAGCTCGTCGAGGTCGAAGACGCGCAGCAGGCCGGCCCGGCGGAAGGCGGCGTCATAGACCGCGTCGGAGCCGGCGAGGGCCCCCGTGTGCGTGGCCGCCGCCTTCGCCGCCTGCGCGTGCCGTCCCGACTTGATGACGACGACCGGCTTGGCGCGCGCAGCGGCGCGCGCCGCCGACATGAACTTGCGGGCGTCGTTGATGGATTCGACATAGAGCAGGATGGCGCGCGTGCCGCGGTCGAGGGCGAAATAGTCGAGCAGGTCGCCGAAATCGACATCCACCTTGTCGCCGAGCGAGACGACGGCCGAGAAGCCCACGGCCCGCTCCGCCGCCCATTCGACGAGGCCCGCGGCGATGGCGCCGGACTGGGAAAGGAGCGCGAGATCGCCCCCGAGCGGCATGCGTGCCGCGAAGCTGGCATTGAGCTTCGCCGCAGGCGCCATGACGCCGAGGCAGTTCGGCCCGACGAGGCGGATGCCGTGCCGCCGCGCCGTCTGCTCGGCCTTCTCCGCCAGGGATCCGGGCCCATGGCCGAGGCCGGCGGTGACGATGACGGCCGCGGCGACGCCTCTTGCACCTGCGGCATCGACGAGGCCGGGAATCGTCTCGGGCGGGGTGGTCAGCACGACAAGGTCGGGCGTTTCCGGGACGGCCTCAATGGATGCAAGCGTAGCGATGCCCTCAATGATCGGATATTTTGGATTGATCACCGCGAGCGGGCCGGCAAAGCCGCCGGCCTTGAGATTGGCCAGCACCTTGCGGCCGAGTGAACCCTCGCGCGGGCTTGCGCCGATAAGAGCGATGGAGCGGGGCGAAAACAGCCGGTCGAGGCGATAGGTCGACATGGGGCCTAGCCTTGGTGGACGAGGGGTGAACCGACATTGACGCCCATCAAACACGGCCCGGCCATGCGCGGTAAAGGGGCCATCGTTCCTCGCAGGCCATTGGTTGCCGACGGTCGGCAATTGCAAACACGCGCTCGTACCCCCGATGCCGCCGCATGAAATGACGCGGTGCCGGGCCGGGGTTCCTTCACACGGTGCCTTCGGCGAGCCCTTGCGCTGGTTCCCGGGTCGCAGTCCGCTTCGCCGCACGCGCCCGTGAAACGAGATTGCCCCTGGATCCGGCGGGGTGCGAGTAACCGACGGCCGACCGCTCCTTCACCCGTTCTGGCGCAGGATCTCCCGCGCGATGACGAGGCGCTGGATTTCGGAGGTACCCTCGTAGATGCGCGTGATGCGCGCATCGCGCGCATAGCGCTCGACCGGATAGTCCTTCACATATCCCGCCCCGCCGTGGATCTGGATAGCCGTGTCCGTGGCGCGGTGCGCCGCTTCGGAGGCGAAGAGCTTGGCCATGGAGGCTTCCTTGGCGAAGGGGCGGCCGGCGTCCTTGGCAGCGGCAGCGTTAAGGATGAGCAGGCGGGCGGCCTCGAGGTCCACCTCCCGGTCGGCCAGCATCCACTGGATGCCCTGGAAGTCGCAGATGCGCGTGCCGAACTGGCGCCGCTCGCGCGCATAGGCCTTGGCTGCGTCCATGGCCGCGCGGGCGATGCCGAGCGACAGGGCCGCGACGCCGATGCGCCCGCCGGCGAGTTCACCCACCGCAACACGGAAGCCGTCGTTCTCTCGCCCCATGAGAGCCGATGCCGGCACGCGGCAATTGTCGAAGGTGACGATGTTCGTTGCCGAGCCGGTCTGCCCCATCTTCTTCTCCGCCTTGCCGATCACGAGCCCGGGCGTGCCCGCCTCGACGAGGAAAAGGGAAATGCCACGCCCCTTCGGCGCGTCAGGGTCCGTCACCGCCCAGACGACGAAGAGCCCGGCATATTCGGCCGAGGTGATGTAGATCTTGGCGCCGTCGATGACATAGCCGTCGCCGTCGCGCCGCGCCCGCGTGCGCATGGCGGAGGGGTCGGAGCCCGCCTCCGCCTCCGTGAGGCAGAAGGCCCCGGCCGGAGAGGTGCCGTCGGCGAGGCGCGGCAGATAGGCTCTCTTCTGCTCCTCGCTCCCGACGGCCTGGATGACCTCGCCGACCATGTTGGTCACGGAGACGGTGACCGCCGTCGCGGCACAGGCGTAGCCCAGCTCCTCGACGGCGAGGGCGAAGGCGACCGAGCCAGCCTCCGTGCCGCCGTAGGCGCTCTTCACGTTGAGGGCCATGAAGCCGTTCTCGGCGAGCAGTCGGAGGTTCGCGAGAAGCCCTTCGCGGCCCTCGCCCCGATCGAGGGCTTCCGCGAGCGGGGCCAGCCGGTCCGCCGCGAGGCGCCGCGCCGTCTCGCGGATCATCTCCTCTTCGTCGCTCAGGGCGAAAAGCATGGCGCACCTCCCCGTTCGTCTTGAGCGGAAGGGTACGGCGCCCTCGCCGCAGGGGCAACGCGCGGCGCCGGGCAGGCGGCTGTGCGGGAATGCGGGTCCTATTCCGCCAGCACGCGCGTGCGCGGCAGGGTGATTTCGACGAGGGTACCCTCGTTCTTGGCGCTCTTGATGGCGAGCGAGCCGCGGTTGGCTTCGATGAGGGCCTTGGTCAGCGGCAGGCCGAGCCCGGTGCCGCCGGCACGGCGGGCGGTGGCGAGCTGGCGGAAAGGCTCGAGTGCGGCCGCGATTTCCTTGTCGTTCATGCCGATGCCGGTGTCCCGCACACGCACGACGACCTCGCCGCGATCGGTCAGCGCCGTCGAGACGATGACCTGACCGCCCGCATCGGTGAACTTCACGGCATTCGACAGCACGTTGAGGATGATCTGGCGCATGGAGCGCTCGTCGGCGACGACCGCGGGAAGGTGCGGGGCGAGGCTCGTGCGCAGCACGATGCGCTCGCGGTTCGCCTGCGGCTGCATCAGCGCGACGCAGCTCGCCACGACATCGTTGAGCTTGACGCTGGTGAAGGAGAGGTCGAGCCGCCCGGCCTCGATCTTGGCGAGATCGAGCAGGTCGTTGACGAGGCTGATGACATGCCCGCCGGAGACGTGGATGTCCTTCAGGTATTCCTTGTAGCGTTCGTTGCCGACGGGTCCGAAACGCTCTTCCAGCATCACCTCGGCGAAACCGATGATGGCGTTGAGCGGCGTTCGGATCTCGTGGCTGATCTTGGCGAGGAAGTCGGACTTCTGGGCATTGGCCTCCTCGGCGGCGCGCTTGGCCGCCATCAGCTCCGCCTCCGCCTTCTTCGAGGCCGTCATGTCGCGCAGGACGACGCAGAACTTGCGGTGCGGGCGCTCGCTGACGCGGCCGATGGTCATGGTCAGCGGGCACTTGCCGCCCTGGCGCACACGCCCCGTCACCTCGCGCCCGTCGTTGAGGATGCTCGCGACGCCGCCGGCCTTCAGGCCCTCGATATAGTCGAGCGCGACCGCATGGCTCTCGGGGGCGAGGAGGATGGTGAAGGGCTCGCCCGCGATCTCGTTCTGGTCATAGCCGAAGAGCGCTTCGGCCGACCGGTTGACGGACAGGATGCGCCCGTGCCCGTCGAGCACGATGACGCCGTCCGTCGCCGTGTCGAGGATCGAGGTGAGCTCGTTCGTCCGCTCCTCGTAGTTGCGCAGGTCCTCCTCGAGCCCGTCGAGGTGGCGCTGCAGCTCCGGCTCCATGGCGCGGCGGAAGGTCATGAGCGAGGCGGCGGCGCCCTGCCAGTCGATCGTCGCAAGGCGTGCATCGACCGGGATGGCCTCGCCGGTGATGCTGCGCAGGGCGATGCGCTCCTCCTCGCCCGGCCGGTCCGGCTGGCGCGCGAAGACCTTCGACATGCCGGCTGCAGCGAGGGCGTCCACATCCGGATAGTCGAGGAGATCGAGCAGCGTGCGGTTGGCGTAGAGCGGCTCCTCGCCCCGGCTCACCAGCACGCCGACCGGCAGCTTGTCGACGAGCTGGGCGAAGGGCGAGGGGGCTGGAGTGGCCACGTCCCGGGGGTGCGCGGCCGCTGCCTCTTCGCCGGCTGGTTCCTGGTGTGCCCGCTCCTCGATCGTCTGCGGGTTCTGCGACGGCTCCGCCACCGCTTCCGTGGCAGGAGGCGTCGCAGGAACCTGCTCCGCAGGGATGGACGCAGGTAGCGGCGCGTCGGCCGCCGGTGCCCCGGGTGCGGAGGTCGCCTCTGCCAACGGGGGGAGGCTGGGCGTTTCGGGGCTTTGCACCGGTGCAGCAGGCGTGTCGCCCCAGCCCTCGAACCGTGCGCCCAGGGCGCGCGCGATCTCGCGCAGCGCATTGCGCTCGCTCGGCGACAGGCCGGGGCGCGGAGCATCGGGCGCCCGCTGCTCCAGAGGTTCTTGCGCGCTCTTGTCGGGCGGGGTCTCGGCAATCCTCAGCGGCACGACTTTCGGCGTGCCGAGCGTCGCGCCGACACTGGTGCGCACGGCGGGGAAAGGAACGACGGCCCCGCTTTCGGATGCCGTGGGTTGCGAAGGCGAGGGGACAGCAGTGGCCGGCGGCGCTTCATCCTCGGGCGCTGCCCTGGATTCGGCGATCGGCGGCGCCGGCTCGGCCGCCGCCGTGTCGGGCGTCCCGGCGCCGATGGGCGGCGCGATGGCCACGTCCTCGTGGATCTCGTTGAGGCGACACAGGCCGAAGCCGCGGAAACCGGCGAAATCCTTGTCCGGTCCCTGCACGGGCAGGCCGGCGAGTTCCACCTCGACACGCAGCGGACTGCCGGCGACGCGCCATAGCACGGTCACGCCACTCCAGGTCTCTCGTCGCCTGAGAGCGTCAGCGACACGGCCGGCGCGATCGCTGACGATCTCGGAGGCGATGTCCGCCCAACTGCGCCCGACGATGTTGGCGCTCCCGGCGCCAACCACCTCGGCCAGTTCCTTCGAGAGCTTGATGAAACGCCCCTCGGCATCGGTCTCGAAGAGGAAGCGGACGGTCGCACGGCGTCCGGCGAGGGCGCGCAGGCGCGTCGCGGCATCGGCTTCGTCCGCGGCGCAGGGGGTGGGCTCAGGCGTTGGCTGCACGGGCGCGGCGACCGCGGCGCTGCCGGCGAGGGAGGCCGGCAGCGGTTGGGTTGCGGCGATGACGAGCGTCCCGGTGTCGCCGATGCGACGGCAGGCGATCGTCGTGGCAAGAATGCGTGCGCCCCAGGAGAGCCGCACCCGCTCGAGACGCATGCCCTCGCACGGCGCGAGTCCGCCGGCAAGCCGGCCGATCTGGCCACCGCCGCCGGCAGCGAGCAACGCCGCGACGAGACGCCCGCCGGCGGGAGAAGCCGCGAGAATGTCGCCCTGGCCGTCGACGAGCGCGACCGCGCCGTTGCCGGCAACGAGCGGTCCGAAGATCGCGTCCTGCCGCAGCGCATCCAGCGTCGCTCCAGCTTCCGGTGCGGTCCGCGTCATGCCTGTCGGTTCGCTCCTGCTCGCGTCATCAGGTTGATATGGCCAATGCCTAATGAAGACTTAATATAGGCATCGATGCCCGAGGTCACGAAAGGCCTTGCCGTCTTTCCCTGCGACCTCGCGCTAGCGTTAACGGCACGGGGCGGCGGTGCCACGGGTTGAGTTTGCGCCGCACAATGATATATTGCAACGCAACAATCCTGCCGCGGCCCGAGGCCGGCATAACCCGAGGAGGTTTCCATGGACGCCAAGGATATGCCCAACTACGAGATTCCCGCCGAGATGCGCGATTTCGCCGAGCGTAGCGTCGAGCAGGCGCGCAAGGCATTCGATGGCTTCATCGCTGCCGCGCAGAGGGCGGTCACTGCCTTCGAGGGCTCGGCCACGACGGTTCAGTCCAGCACGCAGGACCTGACGCACCGCACCTTGTCGTTCGCGGAGCAGAACATCGCCGCTGCCTTCGACTTGGCGCAGAAACTTGTGCGCGCCAAGGACATGCAGGAGGCCATGCAGTTGCAGGCCGACTATCTGCAGAAGCAACTCGCCTCCCTGCAGGCGCAGATGAAGGAATTCGGCTTCGCTGCCGAGAAGGCCGTGGGCGAAGCCACCAAGCGCAAGGCCTGAGGCTTGGCGTTCCGTAACATATGAAGGAGATCGACCATGGCCAACGCGAAGTCGAACGGGGCGTCGCAGCCGCAAGGTCAGGGTCCGCAGGTCGAGGACGCTCCGGCGGCGAAGCCCGCAATTGCCGGGGCGCCTGCCGGTACGTCTGCTGCGATGCCTGCCTCGTCGGTACCGGCGGCACCGTCGGCCAAGTCCGCTATATCCGCCACGCCGACTGGGCAGGCCTCGTCCGCGCCTGCCCCGAAGCGACCGGAGCCTTCCGCAAGTCCCGCCGGGGAGGCAGCGGCAAAGGAATCGGCCGCGGAGGCCACAGCCCGGGCGTCCGCAGCCGGGGCGCCGCTACCGAAGTCGGCGTCGGCCGGGGATGCACCGGCACCGAAATCCGCTCCTGCGTCCGAACGGGCCAAGGCCGCTACATCCGCTAAGGTGACGAAGCCCGCCAAGCCTGCAAGCGTTTCCAAGCCTGCAAGCGTTTCCAAGCCGGCAGTCTCGGCAGCCCGGACGACGCCGGCCAAGACGGCCTCTGGCGCCGGAAAGGTCGCCGCCGTGCCGGTGAAACCCGTCGGCAAGACACCATCCGCCACGTCTCGGCCGGCCGCGAAGGCGGCTCCGGTGGCTTCGTCGTCGGTGGTGCGGACCGCGCGGGCGGTGGCCCACACGGTGGCCGAAGCACTGGATCGCGGCGCAGAGGCGGCCCGACGGGTTGAGGCCGCCGTCGGCGAGCGGCAGGCTGCGTCGGGTGTCGAGGCGCTGACCCGGGTCGGCCTCACGCAAGTGCGTGACGGCTATGCAGTGGTCCGGCAGTCGCTCGAACAGCTGCAGGGTGGGCTCGCCGAGAGTGCCGGCATTGCGTCCAAGGGCGCGGTGGAGATCAACGGCAAGGTGCTCGATCTCATGCGGGCTCAGGCGGATGCCGCCTTCGGACTGTGGCGGCAAATGCTCGGTGCGGGCTCGTTCTCTGAAGCCGTGCAACTGCAGACCAAGGGCTGGCGGCAGGGCTATGAGATGACGTCGTCGCGTCTCAAGGACATCGCCGAGACGACGGGGCGCATCGCCGAGACCTCGATCAGCCCCGTACGCCGCATCGTCGATACCTGGAGCAAGGAAACCCGGCTGAAGCGGGGCGGCTGAAAGCCCCCAATCCCGGGCGACGGAACGCCTTGCGGCCCCTGCGCGGGGCGCTGTCAACAGCCCCTTCGCGACGCGGCGAAGGGACTTGAAATCGCAAAGCGATGCGCCTAGTTTCCGCCTGACTGCGGAGCCCTCGGCTCCCCGGGCTGTGCAGCTGTAGCTCAGTTGGTTAGAGCGCCTGATTGTGGATCAGGAGGTCCCCCGTTCAAGCCGGGGCAGCTGTACCACCGCCTTTCAATGGGTTGGCGGCAATTTCTTCAAGCAATCATTCAGAAGTGTTACCGGGCGTGTTACCGCCGCCTGTTCT